>JBIKTM010000018.1:0-36259 GCA_044348085.1 Methylacidiphilales bacterium
AGCGACTGTGTCCGCCAAGGGAACCGAAACCGTCCCCCCAACGTGACTTGATTAGCATGCGGCTTCTTTAGTTATCGCTGCCAACCTCTCAAACCCCTAATTCGCATTCTACGGACACCGTCATTGCCTTTGCTTTCACTCCGACTCTGCCGATGTTTTTCTGGGTGCGACCCCAGCCGCGGGATTTGGTGAGACATGCCCTTGCTGGACTTGTGATCCAACCTGGGGGCCGAGGCAGTCAAGCCTCCTCGACCATTCTCCAGTTACCTGGAGCTATCCTGAGAGCCTTCAAATGGGAGCAAACTTTCGTCTCCCCCATCAGACTCTGTTCTTTCAATGAACTGTTTTCGTTATATGCGATCCGATTTTAACAACAAAGATCAAAGCCAATTATCGGTTTTTTAGGTGTTAATAACTTGTGCAAAAATCACCTTTTTACCTCGAAAAAAGGCGTGTTGATTTTATTAACTTTTGGCTGGCACCAGACAATTAGATTAAGGCGTTTTACTCTTTTTTTCTGACCCGTGCGGTATCGCTCCGCCTGCTTTTAACTTCGTCAACTTCTCCTCCATCCACTTGGGGGCTTTCTGCTGTAATTCACTTCCAATATGACGATGTAAAAACCGCTCCAAAGCCAACATGGCTGCTAACCGGTTGTCCGGTCTTGCAAACCCATGCCCCTCATCCGCCGCGACCAAATACTCCACCGCCTGCCCACGCTTCCGATACGCCTCCACAATCTGATCCGACTCTGCCTGCTTCACCCGTGGATCATTGGCCCCCTGCACCACCATCAAAGGCGCTTTCATTTTCTCAACCGAAAACAGAGGCGATTGCCGCCTCATCCTCACCTCATCCTCCGGATTTTTTGGATCACCCACATAGTAGTCAAATTGTTGCCGGACCGACTCCCAATACGGCGGAATTGAATTCAAAAGGGTAAATAAATTCGACGGCCCCACAAAGGAGGCTCCCGCCGCATACACCTCAGGGGTAAAGGCCAACCCCGCCAACGCCGCATACCCTCCATAGCTCCCCCCATAAATCGCTACCCTCTTCGGATCTACCACACCTTTTGCCACAAGATCCTTCACACCCCACGTCAAATCATCCTGCATCTTGTCACCCCACTCATGCCGCCCCGCCGAATAAAACTTTTTCCCGTACCCCGTCGATTGCCGAAAGTTAGGCTGCAACACCGCCAAACCCCGGTTCGCAAAAAATTGAGCCGTCCCATTGTAACCCCAGTAATCCCTCGCCCATGGTCCCCCGTGAGGCATCACCAGCAACGGCAGCTGTTTTGCCTCTACCCCGTAGGGCAGCGTTAAATATCCAGGAATCTCCATCCCATCAGAGGACGGGTATCGTACCGGCATCATAGGAGCCAACTTCTCCTTAGGTAAATCGGGGCGCAAAGCCCCAAAAAGCGAAACCTCCCGACTTTTCCGATCAAAAAGATAGTACGTTCCAGGATCCATATCACCCGAAATCAAAACCAACCACCTTCCATCGTCCCCCGACATATCCGCTAAACCCACCTCCAGGTTCGGGAACTTCTTTTTCAGAAAAAGAAAATCCTCCTCAAACCCCTTGTCCTTCCAGTAATTCCTCTTTCGATCATCAAAATACACCGTCCCTACCAACTCATCCGTTGCCTCCGAGAAAGCTGCCCTCGATAAATCAACCCGCCCCAATGGATCCGACTCTAACCGCGTCACCTTCCCACTCTTTGGATCCATCTCAGCCAAATAGGATAAATCTCCATCTCCTACATTGGTTTCCAAATACAGCGTTCGTCCGCCTTTTCGAAACGTAAATCCCCCCATCGCCTCCTGCCAACTCACCTTTAAAATCGGCTTCGACAACTTCTTCCCCTCCACCCGCATCAACTCCGTTCCTCCATCCTGAGTCATCCGAGTCGCCAAACGCAAATTCCCATCCAAATCGGCAACCAGATCCGCACAACCCTCCCGATTTTCCCACACAGGCGTCCGCTGCATGGTCGCAATATCCAATCGCTCAATGTCGAAGTACTTCTCATCCCTCTCATTCACCTGCAAAAGAGCCTCGTTCGGCTTTCCCTTGGGTAACGCCATCACCATTGCCCTCGCCCCCTTGCGAATCGGTAACTCCTGAGCCACAGGTAAACCAGTCTGCGGATCTTCAGGTTCAGATAAATCCAAACGCCTTAAACGATAGTTTTCGTCCCCACCCGAATCTTGTGCCACCAACAGATAACGCGAATCCCGAGTCCAACTGAATCCTGCAGGAGGCCGACTCTTCTCCGCCGTCAAAGCCCTCGCTAATTCCAACTTCTCCCCCCACCTCACCAAATGCAGATTTAAAATGCCCTCCTTCTCCTTCAAAAAGGCGACCCACTGCCCGTCGGGTGAAAGCTGCGGACTCGCCAACGCAGGGTTACCAAAGAAAAGCTCCCGATCGATCAAATCTCTCGCCACCTTACTTTTTTCCCCACAAGAGACCGCAAAAATTAGAAATCCCAAACCCAAAGCTTGGCCAATCCATGATTTCAACATCCTCCACTTCTAAACCAGTTCCCTGCGCAACCCAACCCTACAAACTCGCCTCCCGCGGTGTAGCCCGCGGAGCCCAATCATCCATCTCAGGTTTCTTATCTCGAAACAGTTCCAATTTTTTCTTTAACTCCTTTTTCTCTGATTCCACCGTGCTCTTGCTCAACGCCAACATCACCGTCTCCTGCGCTTTTCGAAAATCTCCCATCTCCGCGTAGCCCGAAGCTAAAATTCCATACGTCTGAATCAGAGGCTCATCCTGAAT
This sequence comes from Methylacidiphilales bacterium, assembly GCA_044348085.1. GTDB lineage: Bacteria > Verrucomicrobiota > Verrucomicrobiia > Methylacidiphilales > Verrucolacustridaceae > Verrucolacustris. Next base: position 2,800 of record JBIKTM010000018.1, read on the forward strand.
CGCTCTCTTGGCCAAACTCACCGCCCCGGCTCCATCACGAAACTCCAGAAAAGGACAGTTAGCCTTAGCCCAAGCCACTGTGATCCGATCCGTTGCCGTTTCAGGCAAAAGGCGCATCGCTCGACGCAAATCCGCCTTTGACCCCGAAGGATCCCCCGTCTTCGCCAAACAGAATGCTCTTCTTACTAAAACCCAGGCCGTTTCGGGAGCCTGATCCAGTACATTCGTGTATCGATCCATCGCCTCCTCATACTTCCCCTCTTTCTCCAACTCCAAACCCTCTAAGGCAGGCCCAAATTTTGACTGAGTTCGAAACGTCTCGACCGCCGTTTGTAATCGCCCCTTCTCCTCCGCATTCTCCACCTCGCGGATTCGCCCTAAAAGCAACTCCTGCGCCCGGAGATACTGCTCCGACTCCGCAAGACACGCCGCCTCCAGCAACACGTTGTCCGTCGTCCTGTCCAACTCAACCAATTTTCGCGCCAATACCACAGCCGCCTTCGGATCTCGAAACTCCGCCAACGGGCCCGCCTTCGACCGTAGCGTAATCAAAAACTGTAGATCATTCACGCCATCCGACTTCTCCTTTGAAATTCCCAATGAAATCGCCTTGGCAAAATCCTGCTGAGCCGCCGTCTCATCCTCCAATTTGATTTCACAAAAGCCTCGTCGCAACCAGATCCACGGAATCTCTGGGGCTTTGACCAGTGCGGCTGTGTACAAATCTTTTGCAGGCCTCCACGCCTCCTGCTGCTCCGCTGCAAACCCCTGAAAAGCCATTCCCCTACCCAACTTCACCTCCTCAGCAGCATCCAGCTTTACCTCATCCTTTTTCTTCTCTTCCTTGGGAGGCTCCTCCGCCCACAACCCTGCCATTCCAAGAAAAACAACGATCGCATATCGAATATACTTCACATCCCCACTATAACGATTCTTCTGATCCTATCCAGCTTGCCACATCGGCCGAATTCTCGCCTTTCCCTAGAGCAAAAAACCCCTTAATCCCTTAACCCCTCATTTCCTCTACCCAACAATACATGAAAGAACCTTTGACTTATACGGGTGGCCTCGCTGCCACCAACGCCTACGTTCTTGATCTCAACGGCCATCTCCTTGCTATCGATGCGCCCGAGGGCTTTCTCGACTTCCTTAAAACAAAAAAACTCAAGCCTCACTCCCTCTTTCTCACCCACGGCCACTGGGATCATATCTGGGAGGCCGCAGCTATTGCGGAGTGGGCCGCTTGCCCCGTCTACTACCATCCCGATACCGCCTTTCTCTGCCTCAACCCCGACTCGATGCTCACCTTTGGTCTACCTCAAAAACTGAAACCCATACGCGCGACTCAAACGATTGACGATCTCAACCCACCCCCCGCTTGTTGGCCTAACTCCCAACTTCTCCATGTTCCAGGACACTGCCCCGGCAGCCTCTGCCTCTACCTACCCCAATCAAACCAACTTTTTGGCGGGGATGTCCTCTTTGCCGATGGAGTTGGTCGCTGGGACCTCCCCGGAGGAAGTCGAGACCTCCTAATCACAGGCATCCAAAAAAAGATTCTTCCCCTTCCTCCGCAAACCACTGTCTATCCGGGCCACGGCCCCACCACTACCGTCGGTCACGAAAAACTCTCAAACCCTTTTCTTCAGACTTAGCCCCGACTCCACGTCCTCCATCTTTCTAACAGAGCCCTCGCAGCCCCTTTGGCGATTGTTTCCTCCGCTAATTTCCGTCCCTCCTCCCAATCCTTTGCGACTCCGCCAAGCCAAAGCAGTGCCCCCGCATTCCAAACCACAGCTCCTCGCACCGCCCGAGCCCCATCTCCCGCCAAAACAGCCTGAATCTTGGCCGCACTCTCCTCTGCCTTCGGCGCCTCCAAATCCAACGAAGAACCCCAATCGCCAGAGGACGACTCCTCCAAAAGATCAAATTTTTTCCCACCCTTTTTCCCCATCAATCGATTGCGGCCGAGTGGCGACAATTCACCCAAGGGAGCCCCCTTTTCATCTTCCCCATAAAGAATTGCATACGATTCCACCCCCAAACAATCCATGGCCTCCGCCAACTTGCCCATATCCTCCTCACGAAACACACCCACCATCCTGATCTCAGGCCTCGCTGGGTTTACAAGCGGACCCAACAAGTGAAACGCAGTACGCTTGCCCTGCGTGGATAATATCTTCCTCGCACCTGCCACCCCACGAAACGCGGGATGAAAATCAGGGGCATATAAAAAAGCACAACCCACCTCCCCCAAGCAGCTAGCCAACTCCCCCGCATCCCTCGCCCCCCGAACTCCCAAAACCGTCAACGCATCCGCACTTCCACTCGGCCGAGTGATTCCACGATTCCCATGCTTGGAGACAGGTAATCCAGCCGCCGCCGCCACGATTCCCGCCGCCGTAGAAATATTCACAATCGGCCTCCCACCTCCTCCCGTACCACAACAATCCGCCAATCCCTTTCCGCCCCACCTCCCCGTCACCCCTGCTGACTTTGCCCTCGCCAAAAATGCCCGCGCCATTCCCGCCAACTCGCCCCCCGTCTCACCCTTCGCTGCCCAAGCCAACAGAAAATCCACCTTCAATGAATCCGCCACGCCCTCATCCGCCAACCCCCCCACCAGATTTTCCGCCTCCTGCTCACTCAAAACACGCCCCAACCGACAATGCTCTGTTGCCCGAGTCAGTGCGGTCGGGGTCGCCCTCTCGCAACTCATCCGATTCCCGCATCCTTCGGCAAAAGCTCTTGAAACCGAAGTTTATCAATCGCTTTCATATAGGCTTCCATGGGAGAAATCCTTCCCGCTTTCAAATGTCCATCGATCGCATCATCCATCAACTGCATGCCCTCCGCTTTTCCCGTCTTCAACACGTCGTTCAACTTCATCGTCGCCCCCTCACGGATAATCGAAGCCACCGCATTGTTTCCGACCAAAATCTCATTTACTGCAAGTCGTCCCCCGCCATCCGACCGCTTTAGCAACAACTGAGCGCACACCGCTCGTAGGGAATTTGCTAGCATCGTTCGAATCTGCTCCTGCTGGTTGCTTGGAAATGCATCGATAATTCGATCCACCGTCTTCCTCGCATTGTTTGTGTGCAACGTCCCAAACACCAACAGCCCCGTTTCTGCAGCTGTTAAAGCCAACGCAATGGTCTCCAGATCCCGCATCTCACCCACCAGCACAACGTCCGCATCCTCGCGCAAAGCAGCCTTCAATCCAGCAGCGAAACTAGGCGTCTCGTTCGGAACCTCCCTCTGAGTAATCACGGATTTTTTATTTGGATGCACAAACTCGATAGGCTCCTCGATCGTCACAATATGTCGCGAGTGATTCGTGTTAATCGAGTCGACCACAGCCGCCAACGTGGTCGATTTACCCGAACCTGTCGGACCCGTCACCAACACCAATCCGGATTTGTAATTTCCAAAACTCTCAATCACAGGCGGCACCCCCAATTCTTTGAGTGTTTTGATCTTGGTCGGAATAATTCGAAATACCGCCCCATACCCGTGCAACTGCTTATAGAAGTTGCAACGGAACCGATTGTTTTCATCCATCTCATACGCGAAATCCAGATCTCCCAACTCCACAAACTTTTTCCATGCAGGCGGGGAACAGATCGGCTCAAGCAAACGGATCATCATCTCCCGAGTCAACGGCTCCTCTTGGATTTTAGATACCTCGCCGTGACGCCGGATCTTTGCGGGTTGCCCTTCCAACAAGTGCAGATCGCTTCCCCCTTTCTCCACCAAGATTGAAAATAGCTCGTCGATGAGGTTTTTCATCACAGTTGGCCCGCTAAGGCTGTCGCAAACATCTTTTTATTCTCGGCTCGGCGATAGGCTTCCTCTCCCGTGATCAATCCCTTGTCCAGCAACTCCTGCAAGCTGTCGTCCATCAGCTTCATTCCCAATTTTTTCCCTGTCTGCATGACCCCGGGAAGCATAAACGTTTTTGCCTCCCGAATCAGATTTCCCACCGCAGGATTGTTCACCAAAACCTCCAAGGCCAAAAGCCGCCCGTGCCCATCTTTTCTTGGAATCAACTGCTGACACACGATTCCCCGCAACGATTCACTCACCATCGTTCGAATTTGCGCCTGCTGCTCAATGGGAAATACATCCAGCAAGCGATCCAATGTCCGAGCCGCCGTACTCGTGTGCAGGGTGCCCAACACCAAGTGCCCCGTTTCCGATGCACTGATGGCGAGTGAGATCGTCTCCAAGTCCCTCATCTCCCCCACCATGATCACGTCGGGGTCTTCCCGCAACGCCGCCCGCAAGGCACTCGAAAAACTGGCCGAATTGGCTCCAATCTCTCGCTGTGAAACCTGACATCCCGCAGGATTGAAAACATACTCAATCGGATCCTCCAGCGTAATGATGTGATCCTTTCTCTCCCGGTTGATGTGGTCCACCATGGAAGCCAAGGTCGTCGATTTTCCACTGCCCACAGCACCCGTCACTAACACCAGTCCGTTATGATACCTCGTCAGCGTTTTAAGTACGGGTGGCAACGCCAACTCATCCATCGAACGAATCTTGTTGGAAATGACCCGGAACACCGATTCCCATCCGCGTCGCTGGCGGACCACACTGGTTCGAAACCGAGCCAACCCCTCTGCCTCGTAACAGTAGTCTACCGACCCATGCTCCTCCACCTTCTTCACCTGCTTGGGCAAAAGGAAAGATCGCGCTAACTGCTCCGTCTCCTCCTTACTCAAGTGCCTCGCCCCTGGCCCCTCCAAAGGAGAAAGCTGACCATGAATCCGAACCAGTGCAGGTGCGTCAGGCCCCAAATGTAAATCGCTCGCCCCCATCTCTACTGCCCGCTCCAAATACGCGCGCACCACACTACTGTCCTGCGCCTCCTCGCCTCCACCCGCCTGTGCAATCAAATCCCGCAACATCTGCACCTGCTCTCCAGGCAGTAACTGCTGCTCCTCCATTAAATCCAAAGCCGCGACTTGCGGATTGGCCGCAATCAGAACCCGCACCTGATTGGCCTGCTCGGGTTTGATCCATCCCTGCTCCAGACTGGTCGTCAGTACATAGTCGTTATAGGCCGCACTCATCAGTTCGTCCCAAAGCATCCCCTGCTTCTCCTTTTCGATCAATCGTAACCAAGCATTTCCCCTGCCCGCCAAGCGGATTTGTGGATAACTTCATCGTATGACCAAGGACCAAGTCGCGGCCTCTCTTCGAGAAATCGGCACGATTCTTGAGCTCAATGGCGAAAATCCATTCAAATGCCGGGCATATCTCAATGCCGCTAGGACTCTTGAAACTTCCCCAACCGATCTCACCGAACTCGTCCGAACTGATCGCCTTGGCGAGCTTCCAGGAATCGGCGATGCCCTCCGCGAAAAAATCACCACTCTCGTCAACACAGGAAAACTCCCCTACCTCGAAGAACTCCGGACCACTATCCCGTCCGGTCTTCTCTCTCTTCTTGATCTTCCAGGCCTAGGCCCGAAAAAACTCCGTATCCTGCGGGATCAACTCAAGATCGAGTCGATCGAAGCCCTAACGAAAGCCTGCCAAGATGGTCGACTCGCCTCTCTCGACGGGTTCGGCGAAAAAACCGCCACAAACCTTCTCGACTCCATCCAACGTCGCGCCACCTACAGTAAACTCCATCGCTTAGGCACTGCCCTGCCCGCTGCCCAAGCCCTTCTGAATCACCTCCGGGAATGCCCATCCGTCAGCCAAGCCGAAATCGCAGGCAGCCTCCGACGCGGAAAGGAGATCGTCAAAGACCTCGATCTGATCGCCTCCTCCAATAAACCCAAGGAGGTCATGAAAGCTTTTATCTCCGCCCCCAACGTGGAAAAAGTCATCGCCCACGGCGAAACCAAATCCAGCGTCATTCTCATTGGAGGCATCCCTTGCGATCTCCGTGTCGTCCCTCCTGAGGTTTGGCCAACCGCCTTGGCCCACTTCACGGGATCCAAAGAGCACAATATCGCACTCCGCCAACGGGCCATCGACCGCGGTCTTCACCTCAGCGAATGGGGCCTTCTAAAAGGAAAATCCAAGACCCCACTAAAACTCAAGGACGAAAAGGATCTCCACAAAGCGTTGGGTCTCGCCTTTATTCCTCCCGAACTCCGTGAAGACAGCGGAGAAATCGCTGCGGCCGAAAAAGACGAACTACCCGATCTTCTCACGCGCGACCAGATCCGCGGATGCCTCCACAATCACACTTTGGCCAGCGACGGGCAGGATACTCTCGCCGCCATGGCACAGGCCGCCACCGAGTTCGGACTCGATTGGCTTGGCATCGCGGATCACTCAAAATCCTCTTTCCAAGCCAACGGCCTTGATGTCAAACGCCTCGAAAAACAAATCGAAGAGATTCAATCCCTCAACTCCAAAAAACCCAAGTGCACTCTCTTATCCGGAACGGAGTGTGACATTCTCAAAGAGGGGAAACTCGATTTTCCCGACTCTCTTCTCAAGGAACTGGATTACGTCGTGGCCTCGGTTCACTCCGGGTTCACTTCCGATGAAAAGGAAATGACCGATCGCATCCTCCGAGCTATCGAAAACCCCCACGTCACCTGCCTGGGTCATCTTACGGGCAGGCTTCTTCTCGAGCGCGAGGCCTATCCCGTCAACATTCCTAAAATTCTTGATGCAGCCGCTGCCAACGGAACTTGGATTGAACTGAATGCCAACCCGTGGCGCCTCGATCTTGATTGGCGCTGGTGGCACAAGGCTCGCGACCTAGGAATTCTTTGCTGCATCAATCCCGACGCCCATAAAACATCCCACCTCCGCTTTCTCGATTTCGGAGTCACACTTGCCCGCAAAGGTTGGCTCCGTGCCCAAGACGTCGTCAACACCCGCACCCTAGCTCAACTTCGCAAACTGCTGTAACTCCCATTTGCGGTTTTAGCGACGTACCTTATCCTTACGTTTCGTGTTTCTCCACTCCATCGGCACAGCTGTTCCACCCCGCGCTTTTTCTCAGACCGAGGTTTTTACGGCCTTGCAAGCGACTCCGAAATTCCAGGAACTCACCACCCGCTCCCGTGCCATCCTCCGCAAAGTCCTCAGTAACCAGAACGGGATTGAAACCCGGCACTTTGCTTTAGAGCAAATGGCAGACGCCTTTGTCTTCGAACCCGACAAAATGATGGCCCGGTTCCAAAAACATGCGCCTGCTCTTGCCAAAGCTGCTGCCCGTGAAGCCCTGCGAAATTCTGGCCTGAAACTCGCGGACATTGATGCCCTCCTCGTTGCCACCTGCACCGGCTACATCTGCCCAGGCCTTACAAGCTACCTCTCCCAAAGCCTCGGCCTCTCCTCCTCTCTTGCCTTTCTCGATCTCGTCGGACTTGGGTGCGGAGCCGCTCTTCCTGCCATCCAACAAGCCTCCGCTCTCATCGCCTCAGGCCAAGCCCGCCACGCCCTTGTCGTTTGCGTGGAAATTTGCTCAGCTGCATCTTACCTCGACGATGATCCCGGAGTCCTCATTAGCGCCTGCCTTTTTGGGGATGGCGCCGCTGCAACCATCGTCTCCAGTCAGCCTCCTAACACAAAAAGGAAAGTCCGGATCGTAAAAAGCACATCTCATTTAGAGCCTGCTCACCGCGATCACCTTCGTTTCGATCACAAGAACGGCCTTCTTCGAAATCTTCTCGCCCCCGAAGTCCCCACCCTCGCAGCACGTCACGCACGCACGGTTTTTGAGCGAGCGGGCCTTCACGAAAAAGATATCACGGGCTGGGTTTGGCACGCGGGTGGGCGCGATGTGCTCTCCGCACTAAGCAAAGAGTTTCACCTCAAAGAGAAAGATACCCAACACAGCACCGAAGTCCTGCGCCGACACGGAAACATGAGCAGCCCCTCCTGCCTTTTTGCACTTCAATCGGCCCTCGAAAATGGCGTACCAGACGGAAACTGGTGGCTGGCCTCCTTTGGAGCTGGATTTTCCAGTTATGGAGCCCTCCTCGAAGTTCGTTCATGAGCCTTCGTCACCTAACTCCCGAAAAACTCGACTCTCTCTCCCCGTCCGATCCCGCCGCTCTTGCCAGCCGTCTAGATCTACAACGCCTTCATTCCATTCTCGGCCAAAAGAAATTGTGGCTTCAATGGATCCGAAGCAAATATCCCGATCGTCCTCCTGCAAGCCTGGTCGATCTCGGTTGCGGCGACGGACACCTCCTCACCTCCATCCTCCCCATTGCGTTTCCTCATGGCGGCCATGGAGCTCGCCTCTTTTTTGTGGATCGGCAACCCAGCGTTTCAGACTCCACGCTCGACTTTCTGCGAAGACAAAATTGGCTTCCCTCTCTGGTTTCGGCCGACGTGCATGAGTGGGCTCAATCCGCTACCCGCGCAGAACTCATCATCGCGAATCTCTTTCTTCACCACTTCGCTGATGAGTCACTAAAGAATCTTTTTCAATCTCTAGCCACTCGCACTCCGCTTTTCGCCGCCGCGGAGCCCCACCGTGGAGTACCAGGAAAGATCGGATCACGTCTTCTCGGAATCCTAGGTTGCCATCCCGTAACCCAGCACGATGCCCGTGTCAGCGTGGATGCAGGTTTTTGCGGGCATGAAATCTCTACCCTCTGGCCCTCCCCCTCATCGTGGAATTTTCAGGAACGTAGCGTGGATCTCTTCACTCACTTCTTTTCAGCTGAGAGGATAGATTGAAACCCGTCACCATTATCGGAGGGGGTCTCGCAGGCCTGACTTTGGGAATTCGCCTCCGACAGGAAAACGTACCCGTCACTCTTTTTGAGGCTGGCACCTACCCTCGACACCGAGTGTGCGGAGAATATTTAAGCGGACGCGGCCTTGCCGTGATCCAATCCCTAGGGATTCGTGGAAAGCTAAATAGCTTAGGCGCAGTCGAATCTTCCGACGTGATTTTCGCATCAGGTCCCTCTCTTCTCTCTCGACGTCAACTCCCTCAACCAGCCCTCTGCCTCTCCCGCTATGAGATGGATCAGTTTCTCCTTCATGAACTCAAACAGACAGGAGCCAATATTCAAACAGGGCAACGCATTGCACCCGAACACTCTGAGGGAGTTGTCCTGGCCACGGGTCGCCAACCCTCTGCTATCGAAGATGGTTGGCGCTGGTTTGGCCTCAAAGCCCATGCTCGGAATGTGAGGCTAGAAGCAGGGCTGGAGATGCACCTATCCAAACAGGGTTACATCGGCCTCTGCCGGATAGAAGATGATCAAGTCAACGTTTGTGGCCTCTTTCGTTCCCGATCCCCAGTTCCCAATCTCTCGACCAGCTGGAAACAGTGGCTCTCTGGCCAGCCTGAATCTCTCTTATTACACCGATTAAAGAGTGCTGTGTGGGATGACTCCTCTTTCAGCTCAATTGCTGCACTCTCGCTCACCCCTAAAAAAGCCTCTTCCCACTCCGGTCTCCGGATTGGGGATGCTCTCACCATGATCCCCCCCGTGACTGGAAATGGCATGTCGATGGCCATAGAAAGTGCGGACCTGTCTATACAACCCTTAGTAGATTGGTCCCGAGGAAAGCTTGGATGGAGCAACACTACACAAAAAGTTGCCGCTCTTCTCGATCAAACCTTTGCCCCACGATTGCGCCACGCACGTTGGCTTCAACATGCGATGTTCGATCCCTTAGCTCAAAGCCTTGTCTGGAATCTATCCCGCCTGATCCCGTCATTTCCATCCCTTCTCTTCCGGATGACACGTTAATTTTCTTTCGCCTTACACCCCTATTTGACTGATAATTCAGGTGTGGACCTGAACAAGCTTACAGAAAATGCTCAAAAAGCTGTCGCATCCGCCCAAGCCGTTGCCGCCCAGCAAGGCCACCAAGCAGTTGAAGTCGAGCACCTCCTTCACTCTCTCGCTACCCAGCAGGATGGTCTGATTCCGCGCCTGATCGAAAAGCTGGGGGCACAACCCGCACGATTTGCAGAGCGACTCGAATCGGAAATCAGCCGCCTTCCGAAAGTTTCAGGTCCGGGAGTCACCCCAGGAAGCACCATGATCACTCCTCGACTCCAATCCCTTCTGGGACGAGCCGCGGAGGAAGCTTCGAAACTTAAGGATGAGTACATCAGCGTCGAACACCTCCTCCTCGCCGCCATCAAGGAGGATTCCCACACGGGTGCTGCCAAGGTCCTCAAAGAGTTCGGTATTACGAAGGACAAACTCCTTGCAGCCCTTCAAACGGTTCGTGGAGGTCAACGCGTTACCTCTGCCAACCCCGAGGCCACATATGAATCTCTCGAAAAATATGGGCGCGACCTCACCCGCCTTGCCCGTCAGGGCAAACTGGATCCCGTCATCGGGCGCGATCAAGAAATCCGCCGAACCGTTCAGGTCCTTTCACGTCGCACCAAAAATAACCCCGTTCTCATCGGAGAACCCGGCGTCGGAAAAACTGCCATTGTCGAGGGTCTAGCCCGCCGAATCGTTGCAGGAGACGTCCCCGAAAGCCTAAAGGAAAAGAAAATTGTCGCTCTCGACCTTGGAGCGCTTGTCGCAGGAGCTAAGTTTCGCGGCGAATTCGAAGAACGCCTCAAGGCAGTCCTCAATGAAGTCGTCAAAGCCGAGGGGGGAATCGTTCTATTCATCGACGAGATCCACACCATCGTGGGAGCTGGCAAAGCCGAAGGCTCCATGGACGCAGGAAACATGCTTAAACCCATGCTCGCTCGGGGCGAACTCCACTGCATCGGGGCCACAACTCTGGACGAATACCGCAAATACATTGAGAAGGATGCCGCCCTCGAACGTCGATTCCAACCCGTCATGGTGGAAGAACCTTCCGTCGAGGATACGGTCTCGATCCTCCGCGGCCTTCGAGAACGGTATGAGGTTCACCACGGAGTTCGAATTCAAGACGCCGCCCTAGTAGCAGCAGCCACCCTATCCAACCGGTACATCACCGATCGTTTTCTTCCCGACAAGGCAATCGATCTTATCGATGAAGCCGCCGCCAAGCTCCGTACTGAAATTGAGTCGATGCCGGAAGAACTGGAAAATCTGCAACGCCGCATTCTCCAACTTGAAATCGAACGGGAAGCGTTAAAAAAGGAGAAGGATACGGCCTCCAAGGAGCGGTTGAAGGTTCTCGAAAAAGAGTTGGCCGACCTAAAAGCGAAGCGGGATGCACTTCATGCCCGCTGGCAGGCGGAACGAGGCGGGGTGGAATCCTCCCGAAAGATTCGAGAAGAGATTGAAAAGATCCGCCAACAGATCGAAACAGCCCAACGCGCGTATGACCTAAACAAGGTCGCCGAGCTTCAGTACGGGAAACTCCCCGAACTTGAAAAAAAGCTGAAAGACTCGGAAGCCGCCGCCGAAAATAAGGATAAGGAAAAAGACGCCAAACCTCGACTCGTCCGTGAAGAGGTGACTGCCGAAGAAGTCGGTCAGGTTGTCGCCCGCTGGACTGGAATCCCCGTTTCCCGCCTCCTGGAAGGGGAAAAAGACAAGCTTCTCCGTCTCGACAAGATTCTCCACGAACGGGTCATCGGTCAGGACGAAGCCGTCCAAGCCGTAGCCGACGCCGTAGTCCGCGCCCGCTCAGGGCTGAAGGATCCGAAACGCCCTATCGGTTCCTTTCTCTTCCTAGGACCTACCGGGGTCGGAAAAACCGAACTCGCCAAAGCCCTAGCCTCAACCCTTTTTGATAGCGAAGACGCGGTCATTCGGATCGACATGTCGGAATACATGGAAAAGCACGCCGTCTCACGCCTCATCGGTGCTCCTCCCGGCTATGTGGGCTACGAAGAGGGCGGACAGCTCACCGAAGCGGTACGACGTCGCCCTTACTGCGTGATTCTCTTCGACGAAATCGAGAAAGCACATCCGGATGTCTTTAATACCTTCCTGCAGATTTTAGATGATGGTCGCTTGACCGACAGCCAAGGTCGAACCGTCGATTTCAAAAATACTCTGATCATCATGACCTCGAACATCGGCTCCCCCCTGCTTATGGAGGGACTCGACTCGAAAGGAGAGATTACCGAAAAAGCCCGCAAGGCGGTCATGGGGGAGCTTCGGAAACATTTCCGCCCTGAATTCCTAAATCGGGTCGATGAAATCGTACTCTTTAAACCCCTTACGTTGGCAGAGATCAAAAAGATTGTGGATCTCCTGCTCAATCTACTTCGGCAGCGCTTGACCGAACGGCGCCTGACGCTCGACCTATCCGATGCCGCCCGCGAACATATCGCTCGCGAGGGCTACGATCCTGTCTACGGAGCCCGACCCCTGAAGCGCTATCTCCAACGCGAAGTGGAAACCCGCCTATCCCGAAAACTTCTTCAAGGAGACATCCCCGACGGCTCCGCCCTCACCCTCGCCTACAAGGATGGGCAGCTGGACATTCAGGTCACTTCCCCCAAGAAATAGCTGCTATGCCCTCGTTCGACGTAGTATCCGAAATCGATATGGCCGAAATGGCCAATGCCCTGCTCATGGCACGTAAAGAGCTGGCGAGCCGTTTTGACTTTAAGGGAGTCGAATGGGATATCACGGAAGAAAAGGATAAGCTCATCTTTGCGGCAAACGACCAGTTCAAGTTGGATGCACTCCGGGAGATTGTTATCGGCAAGCTGGCAAAACGGGGGATTCCCCTCAAAAACTTGGAAACAAAAGACGCAGAACTCTCCTCTGTAGGTCGTGCCCGCCAAGAGATGCACTTAAAACAAGGTCTTTCTGGCGAAAATGCAAAATCAGTTAGTCAGTCGGTCCGCTCTTCCGGCCTAAAACTTCAGGCGGCTATCGAAGGGGGAAAAGTACGCGTTTCTGGGAAGAATCGAGATGACCTCCAAGCAGCGATTGCCCATTTGCGTGGTCTCGACTTCCCCGTCTCTCTCTCCTTTAATAACTTTCGTGATTAAAACCATTCTTTTGGCACTCCTCCTGAGTTGCTTGTCCACATACGCAGCTGACGAAACCGTCAAAACCGCTCAAGTCGCTACTCCAAGCACGATCGTCTGGCCAACCCAGATGACGTCAAAGATTTACATCCTCCCTGTAAAGATCGACCCTGCTGCGATCACCGACGCCAAAAAGAAAAATGCGGAGGGAATTTCCATTCTTCCCTCAGACGACGAAGATGAGACCAAAAAGAAACTGGCCGACCTGAAAACCGATCTCACGGCCGCTATCCTTGAAAAAATGAAAGACGCCGAACTCCCTGCCCAGATCTGGACCAGTTCCTCCCCTGTTCCCGCCGATGGATGGAAGCTGGAAGGTAACGTGGTCAATCTCGACCCAGGGAAAAAGGTCCTTGGAACCGACAATCCCGTCGTTGGTATTGTCATTTCCGTAGCCGATTCCAGTCATCCCATGACCGAACCTTTCCTCGTCTATAACAGTTCTGCCAAAGCCAAGATGTCTCCAGGACCCGGACTCAGCCCCTTTGCCAAGATCGGCAATATGATCGCAAAAGGCACAGGCTTGCAGGAATCGATGCAGATCGGTCGCCTGGCCGATAGCGTGGCCGAACAATTTACCGAATCCATGGAAACCCATGGCCTGAAGAAAAAAGACGACTAATTTGGTCGCTTCGGCAGTTCTAATCTAGGCCCTTGCTTGGGACTCCAAGGATTTTTTTGAAATTCTCCGGACGACAAATCGCTTTTTATCTGCTTCGCTAATTTGGAAATCACTTCCAGTCGGATTCCCTCCCACTCTTCTCCGTATCCGGCCAGATTCTTTTCCGCCAACCCAAGAAGCCGATAGGCGGGAGCAAGACGCTGCTGGTGCACCCGGTGACCGGGATGCTCGAAATGCTTTCGCATATGGACGAAAGCGCCCGCCAACTGGATCAGCCCCTGATAGAAAGCCGCCCCCCTTACCTTCCGCCCTCCTTCGAGCCACAGGGACTCGAGAACGTCATGGGCCTCGTAATAATCCTCACGGTTGAAATGATGAAAATAGGCAGCGTATCGAACATCCCACCCCCGAGGGTCGATTCCCTCCCACAATTCGGAAATCCGGCTTGCTTTTGCTGACATAGCCCCACCCTACCACCACTTTTTTTTTCGCGAAGCACTTGCCGAACCCGTGTGGTTGATTAGCTTCCGCCAATGGGAGCGACCCCGGATCGAGCCAGTGCTGCTGCTAAGATTTTAGCTACCCCCTCAGAATATAAGGTCTGCGAGGGTTGCGGCAGTATTGTTTTAAAAAAGGCTCTCCTCTGCCCTAACTGCCACGCCTATCGATTCGATGAAGCTGTGACCCGAGTTGTTCTTCAAGCTGAGATCTTGGGATCTCGCGATGCCGCTTCAGTAACAAAAGACGACTACAACTAGTCTCTCGGCTCGTTCTGCCGACACTGATCCGCTACAATTTCACAATGAAACTGTCCCTAGGCCATAGCCCCGACGCGGACGACGCGTTCATGTTTTACGCCATGGCCAAAAACCTTGTGAATCTCCGAGGCCATGAATTCACCCATATTCTGCAGGACATCGAAACCCTCAACCGGCGCTGTCAGGCGAATGAACTGGATATTTCGGCGGTTTCCTTCCACGCCTACACACGGATTGCCGACCAATACGCACTTCTTCCCTGTGGTGCCAGTTTTGGGAACGGCTACGGCCCTTGTCTTGTTGCAAAAAAGAAGATCGACCGGGAGACGATGAAAACGATGCGGATCGGCATCCCCGGACTCCTGACCAGCGCCTATCTCACCCTTCAACTCTATCTCGGCCTTCCCCACGGCTCTTTTGACGCAGTAAACCTACCCTTCGATAAGATTCAGGAGGAGATTCTGTCAGGCCGAGTCGATGCAGGCGTAATCATCCACGAGGGCCAACTCACCTATCAAGACGAGGGATTCAAGCTTTGCGAAGACCTAGGAACTTGGTGGGCTAACGACACCGGCGGACTTCCCTTGCCGCTGGGCGGAAATGTGGTCCGACGAGATCTAGGTCCGGAGGTGATTACCTCCGTCACGGAGACTCTTCGGGAAAGCGTCCATTACGCCCTCGACCACCGCCAGGCTGGAGTCCGCCATGCCTTACCCCTAAGCCGTGGAATGGACGAGAAACGCACCGACAAATTCATCGGCATGTATGTAAACGATCTGACTCTTGATTTCGGAGATCGTGGCCGGGCGGGCCTGAAAGAGTTCTTTGGCCGCGCCCACAAATCCGGCCTGATCCCTAAAATTCCATCCTTCGGGTCGTAGGCCGATCAGTACCTAGCGCAACACCACGCCTCGCTCTGAGGTCTTCAGAAACTCAATCAGCTCATTCACTTCGTCAGTCTTTGCCCCCTTCTCAATCAAATACTCCCTTGCTTGGGAAAGATTGTATTTTGGGTTCAACAAGACCTTCAGCGCATCTTTCAAGCCACGGATCGCCTCCTCGGAGAATCCCTTCCTTTGCAATCCGGTCAGATTCACTGCCCGCGTCACTGCAGGATTTCCGTCTGCGATCATGTACGGTAGAACATCCTGCACAACCTTAGTGCATCCCCCAATCATCGCATGCCGCCCAATCCTGCAAAACTGGTGAACGGCAGACAATCCGCCGACCACCGCAAAGTCCCCCACGATCACGTGCCCCGCCAAGGTCCCGTTGTTAGAAAAGATACAGTCGTTTCCAACCACGCAATTGTGCGCGATGTGTGCGTATGCCAGAAAATGATTCCGGCTTCCAATGAGGGTCTTCTCCTCAGGTCCCGTTCCACGATTGACGGTTACAAATTCCCGAAAGTTATTTTCGTCACCTACCTCCAAATACGTAGGTTCTCCTTTGTACTTTAAATCCTGCGTCTTGCCCCCGATCGAGCAGAAGGGATGAAACACATTCTTTTTTCCAAATCGACTCGGCCCCTCCAAATTCACGTGGTGCCGCAACACACAACCCTCACCCAACTCCACCCCTTCACCCACGACACAGTATGGCCCAATCTCCACGGAACTGGGCACCTTCGCTTTCGGATGAACCACAGAGGTGGAGTGAACCGGCACAATCCCTCCTCAGCGATCAATGATCGCGAACATAAGCTCTGCCTCTGAAACCACCTCACCATTTACCAGACACTGACCTTCCGCCTTTCCAATCTTGCCCCTCGATTTCGTCAACTCTACCTGCATCGTCAGCATGTCCCCCGGCAGGACCGGTTTGCGAAACTTGGCCTTATCAACGCTCATAAAATAACCGAGCTTTCCCGCATTTTCCGTGTTCCGTAGTAGGAGAATACTCGCAACTTGCGCCATCGCTTCAATCTGGAGAACACCAGGCATGATCGGATGCCCAGGGAAATGTCCCTGAAAATAAGGTTCATTGATGGTCACCGTCTTTAAACCCACCGCCTTGGTGTCCCCTTCAAAACGCAAAATCCGGTCGACCATCAGGAATGGATAACGATGGGGCAAAATCTTCATGACATCGTTCGTATCCATGGCCCGTTCCCCGACAGGGATATTTTCCACAGGCATCAACGACGACTGGTAGGCCCGATACGCTTTGTAGAGAGCCTTGGCAAATAGCAGATTGAGCCCATGACTCGTTTTTGCCGCCAAGATATGAGCCCGGATCGGCACTGGAAAAAGCGCCAGATCCCCAATGATATCGAGAATCTTGTGACGAACGAACTCGTCGGGATAACGAAGAGGCTCCTTGCTCATTACCGATTCACCTCGGATCACAATCGCGTTCTCCAGACTTCCCCCCTTAATAAGACCCTTGGCCAAAAGCGGTTCGACCTCCTCGTAAAATACAAACGTTCGTGCCCGTCCAATCTCCTTGGCGTAATTCGCGGCCCCGATTTCTAAACTCAAAAACTGCGTGTGATGATGGGTGTGATTTGCATTCGTGCAGGAAACCTTGAATCCATCGTGAGGCAAAGCCGCCATGTAGCCCCCGTCAGGAGTCGTCACATAGACAGGATCCCGAATCTCAAAGACCGATCTTGGGGCTTCCAACTCCTTGCGCCCTGCCTGCGCCAACATCTCCAAAAAAGGAGCTGCACTTCCATCCCCGATCGGTGGCTCATTCGCATCCAACTCAATCAAGGCATTATCAATTTCCAATCCGCGCAAAGCTGAAAGCAAATGCTCGACGGTACTGACCTTAACACTGCCTTCAGCCAGTGTGGTGGCCCGCTCCACCTGCTTTACTTTTTCCAAGAAGGCCGGAATGGTAGGCTGATCTGCCAAATCCATCCTACGGAACTGATAACCAGACCCAGCCCCAGCCGGTTTCACGGTCAACCTCACCTTGGAACCGCTATGCAGGGAAATCCCTGTCATGCTTGCCTCCTGAAGAACCGTAGTCTCTCTTGCCGTGCCCATCCCGACTTTCTACACATTTTCCACCCCTGAGTCACCCCTCCTTCTTCCCTACTTTCGCCACCCCCACCCCCCTCTGATAGAGTGCACCTCTTGAGCCAAACACTTCAAGATGAGGGAATTCTCTTCCATATCCGCCGCCAAGGCGAAACCAGCCTTCTGGTCATATGGTTGACCCGGCACCACGGGATTCTTCGCACCCTTGCCCGCGGAGCTGCAAAACCTGGAAGCCCGCTCAAAGGACATCTCGACCTCTTTCATGAGTGCGAAATAACTTGGGACCTTTCCCGGCGAACCACACTCCATCACCTCAAAGAAGCACGCCTACGGGAAACCCACTCAGGTCTGCGCCAATCCTACTCACGCCTTCTCGCAGCCACCTATTTCTCGCAACAGATCGAAAGTATCGCCGAACCGGATGCACATTTGGAATCTCTACATCATCTTCTCCAAACCGCGCTTCAGTGGCTTGGCAAAAAAGATCCCCACTCCCGCCTTGTGGAACGATTCGAGCGAGCTCTACTGAAAACCCTCGGCCTCGATGATCCACGGCGAACCGCTCGATCACTCCTCGATGATCTTTCTCACCACCGCCCAAAATCCTATGCAGCTCTAATGCGTATGATTCGAGACTAAACAGGCACAGGAACGCCACCCGCAGGTGCATCCACCCATTTTCCGTGTTCGCGAATTAAATCCTTCAAACGATCCACCGCCTCGACCTCAGGAATATTGAACTTCACGGGAGTCTTCCCTACGTAGAGGTTGATCTTACCAGGCGCTCCTCCCACATAACCAAAATCGGCATCCGCCATCTCTCCAGGCCCATTCACAATACATCCCATGACCGCAATCTTAACGCCCTTGAGATGAAGCGTAGCAGCCTTGATCTTGGCCGTCGTGCTCTGGAGATCAAAAAGAGTTCTCCCGCACGAAGGACACGCCACGTAATCCGTTTTAAAGATCCGACTTCCAGCCGCTTGTAAGATATTGAACCCAAGCCGCAGACAGGCGCCAGGAGCAGGCTCTCCCCTAACCAAAATCGCATCGCCGATCCCATCACACAGTAACGCTCCCAAATGAACCGAAGCTCGAATCAAACCGCTCAATCCCCCTTCCGATGCACTCGGATGCAGTGTGTCTTTCAATAAAATTGGATGGCGTGCCGGAATTCGACCAGCCAACAGACGTGTAGCCGAAACAACATTTAAATCTAAACCATCTTTTACACTCACAAGGACCGGATCCTTCTTCTCCTCAAGGCTCTTCACCTCAGCTTCACTTCGTGGATCGATCTCCACAATGGCAGTTTTTTCATGAATCAGCTCGGGCGCTAAATCTCCGAGCTGTGCCAATCGGGGTCGTAATGCCTCCTCAACTTTCGCGGACACCATAACCCTTGGCGGCTCTTCCCCGCCGATCTTCACCCCACCCACTACAACCTTTGTTGTGACACGCTTGTTGTAACTGAAAGGGTCATAGGAAAGCTTCACGTCAGAATCAAAACTCCCTTTGGCCCGCTCCTCCAAATACTTAACTAACGCGCGACCGACTGGAATCTCATGCACGCTGTCCTCAGTCAAACTCACCCGAATGGTGTCTCCCAACCCGTCCAACAAAAGAGATCCAATACCAATAGCACTCTTGATTCGTCCGTCCTCCCCGTCCCCCGCCTCTGTCACGCCCAAGTGCAACGGATAGTTCCAATCCGCACCCTCCTTCTCCAAGGCCACCGTTAACAATCGATACGCCTCAATCATGACCTTGGGATTGGATGACTTCATCGAGAAGAGGAAGTTGTGAAAATTTAGCTTTCTTGCAATTCGGGCAAACTCCAGTGCACTTTCGACCATTCCATGTGGCGTATCCCCATACCGGTTCATAATTCGATCTGAAAGAGATCCATGATTCGTTCCGATCCGAATCGCAATCTTTCTCTCCAGGCAGAGCTTAACTAACGGCACAAAAGTCTCCTCAATCCGTGCTAACTCTTCGCCATACTGGTCATCCGTATACTCCCGCACGGCAAACTTCTTCTTATCGGCAAAATTACCCGGATTGATGCGAACTTTCTCCACCCACTGTGCGGCTTCCATTGCCGCATCCGGCTTAAAGTGAATATCCGCGACAATTGGAACATGACACCCTGCCGCAACGAGCTCTTTTTTGATTTTCTCAAGATTGGCTGCATCTTTTACCGTCGGAGCTGTGATACGTACGATTTCGCAACCCACCTTCACAAGGTCTAAGGTCTGCTTGACCGAAGCGGCCGTATCCATCGTGTCACAGGTGATCATACTCTGAACTCGAATCGGATTGGCTCCTCCAATTCCTACTTGCCCTACCTTGACCTCGCGTGTTGCGCGACGTGTATATCGGTACGGGCTACTGCAGTAGGTTTTCATTTTGCTTTTTTCTCAAACACAGGCATTTCAGCACTTTCCACGGGTTTCTCGATACGTTTTTTTAGCCTCATCGAGTCATGATACGTCACTAAGAGAAAAAATCCTGCCAAAAGCACAACAAAACATGTCTGGATTCTAACAATCGTCTTGGCCTCTATCTGCTTACGCCGTACTGCCTCAAGCAACGAGAACACGATATGCCCCCCATCCAAGACCGGAATAGGCAATAAGTTCATGACCGCTAAGTTCACATTCAAAATCACGCTAAAATAGAGAACCAATCTCGGATCAGTTCGAAGCAGGGAGACCAATCGATCAAATATTCCGAGGGGGCCGCTTAAATGCTGCAACCCAACGCTCGAAGCAGGGGTCACCAAGGCCCGAAGGGTTCGCCATACCAAGCCCGCAGCTGAACTCACCTGCTCTTGCGGCGTTGGATGCGTGATCTTGATCTCCGAGCTCCTCCAAACTACTCCAATCATTTTATCCTTACGATTTGTGGCTTTTTCAGGTCGCACCTTGACCTGAACCTCCTCCCCTGTGGGGCGACGGATTCCCAACTGCAAAACCTCCCGCCCATCTTCCACAGCCGCTTTGACCGCAGCTGGACTCCAGATCTTTTCTCCCCCTAATGAAATCATGAGATCCCCCGGTCGAATTCCCGCCCTCTCCGCTGGCCCACCCTCAATCACCTGTTCCACCCAAGCGCTCTGAGCCGGATACATCTCAAATCCCAATCTCCGCAATCCCTCCATCTCAACCGTTTGCTCGGGCAATATTCTGGCTGTAACGATCTCTTTTCCATTTCGGTCGAGTTCGATAAGAATCTCCCGATCGGTTCCCAAAAGAATACTCTCTACGACCGCCCCTGGCCGCCCCGCCCACCTCTCTGGCCTCTGATGATCAATCGCTAAAATTACATCCCCAGGAAGAATTCCTGCTTTGGCAGCAGGGGTACCAGGCTCGACCCACCCGATCGTGGTCGTCCGATACGTCATATTCGTAGGAACACCAAAGATCCATACCCCCACAGCACAAAGCACCCCCAAACCTAAACTTGCCACTGGTCCTGCTAGAGCCGTAAAAATCTTTGCACCGGGCGACACAGGCGGCAGTTCCTTGAAATCCTTGCTCGTTTTTCCCTCCAACTCTTCCGCTGGACTCATCTGGGGCAACTGCACAAATCCGCCCAAAGGGAGAAGATTCACCTGCCACTCCACACCATCGATCACTTTTCCGTAGATTTTAGGCCCAAATCCAATCGCAAATCGCTCCACCACCAATCCTGCTTTCTTCGCTGCAAAAAAGTGTCCGAATTCGTGCGCCGCCACGGTCACCCCGAAAAGAAAGAGAGCAAAAAGGATTGTCCCAGCCACAGTCACAATCTCCATCCAGGGAAGCCCTGCCAAGAAACTCATTTTTGCTTCTCCAATCTGGCCTTTGCCTCACCCCTAGCCCAACGATCCGCATCAATAATGGCCTCTAGGCTGGGCTCCTTCTCCGTCCGGTGCTTTTTCATCACTTCCTCCACCATGCCCCAAATCCTTGGAAATGAAATACGCTCGGCAAGAAATGCCTCCACTGCTACCTCATTCGCCGCATTCAACACCCCAGGCAATGTCCCCCCTTGCTCCCCCGCCTCACGAGCCAATCGTAGCGCAGGAAACCTTTTCTCATCTGGCTGTTGAAAGCTGAGTGTACCCAGTTTTGCCAAATCCAAAGGAGGCAATCCACTCGGCATTCGCTCGGGATAAGTCACCGCGTACTGAATCGGAAAACACATGTCGGTTACGCTCAACTGGGCCAAAACCGATCCATCAATAAACTCGACCATTGAATGAACGATGCTTTGCGGGTGCACCACCACATCGACTTGCCTCATCGGCAACCCAAAAAGCCAGTGGGCTTCGATCATTTCCAAGCCTTTGTTAAACATGGTTGCCGAATCGATTGTGATCTTTTGCCCCATCGACCATGTGGGATGTTTTAACGCCTGCGCCAAAGTCACCTTTTCCATTTCTTGCGCACTGCTTTGCCGAAAAGGCCCACCCGATGCCGTT
Organism: Methylacidiphilales bacterium; assembly: GCA_044348085.1. GTDB lineage: Bacteria > Verrucomicrobiota > Verrucomicrobiia > Methylacidiphilales > Verrucolacustridaceae > Verrucolacustris. The sequence continues at coordinate 24,539 of JBIKTM010000018.1, forward strand.
AAAATGACTTTTCGCACCTCTTTCTCATTCGCTCCGACCAGACACTGGAAAATGGCGTTGTGCTCACTGTCCACAGGTAACACCTGCTTCTTCCTTTTTTTTGCCTCAGCCATAACAGCCGACCCTGCCAAAACCAAAATCTCCTTACTCGCAACAGCCAAATCTTTTCCGCTCCGCAACGCCGCCAGAGCTGGCGCTAAACCCGCCGTTCCTACAATGGCCACTAAAACCATGTCCGCCTCGGTTTCCTCCACCATACGTGCCAATCCTTCAGCCCCAGGATAAAATTGCGTGCCCTGAGGCAAACGCGACTTCACCTTTTCTGCCGCCTGCAGGTCGGATACCGCCAAAGCCTTAACCCCAAACTCCTTTGCCTGCTCCAGCATTCGGTCTGTGCTCTTTGCCACCCCCAATCCAACAAGTTTCATCTTTTCAGGCAGAGCCCGAGCCACTTTGCAGGTGCTCTCCCCAATCGACCCACTGGATCCTAAAAGAATAACCTTTTTCATACTCTCCCCGCTAAAACGATATACCCGTAGAAAACGGGAAGACTAAAAAGCAAGCTATCCACCAAGTCCAATGCCCCACCAATTCCAGGCAGAAAATGACCCGAATCCTTTACTTGGGCATCCCTTTTCACTACCGACTCACCCAAATCCCCAATCACACTCGCCCCCGCTAAACCCAAACCCAGAATCCAAGCGTGAATTCCACCCAAGTTACCCAAAGCATCGGGAAATAGAGACGGCAAACTTATACTGGTCACCACGGCAAGGATAACTCCTCCCGCCAAGCCCTCCCACGTTTTCTTGGGGCTAATCACGGGACTCATCTTGTGCCGACCAAAAAGCTTTCCTGCGATATAAGCTCCCACATCGGTAAATTTAGACACAGCCACCGCATACGTCAGAAGCGCGATCCCATTTCCCTGACTTCCAGTGTAGAGAATTTTTGTCGCGTAATTTAAAAGATAGGGAACATAGAAAAAACCGAATAAGGTCAAAGCCATCGCCTCAGTAGCCCCCTCTACCTTCGGGTGGAACACCCGCCGTGTGAGCGCTCCTAGAATCACCAAAAGAACCAGTACTGCCTCCCCGGAAAATGCCGCGGGAAATCCACCCGAGGGTGACACCACAGAGAAAAATGTTGCGGCATACAGTAGCCCACCCGCCAAAAGACCCGTTTTCAAGAAAACTGTTCGGCCTGCACTTCTTTGGGAAAGATAAAATTCTCTTTGTGCCGCCAATCCGACAATCGCAATCAGAAGAAACACCCCATTGGTGTAACGAAGGGTTACCAGGGCCAAAATAATGCCCCAAAGAAGAAGCGAGGAGAAAAGTCGAGCTCCGAGCATGCTAAATCCCTCCAAATCTCCGTTCCCGACCCGCGTAATCCGCCAAAGCCTTCGTAAACTCCTCTTTTCCAAAGTCAGGCCAAAGAACAGGCGTCACATAGATCTCTGCATACGAAATCTGCCAAAGCATAAAATTACTAATCCGCATCTCTCCACTGGTCCGAATGAGAAAGTCAGGATCAGGAATTCCATGCGTGTAGAGGTGAGCGGAGACAGTCTCTTCGCGGATTTTCTCAGGATCCAGCTTTCCTGTTTTTACTTCCCGCGCTATCGCCTGCATCGCCTCAATAATCTCAACACGTGACCCATAACTGAGAGCGAGGATTAGATCCAACCGCTGATTTTCTTTCGTTCTTTCTATGGCCCCCTCCAACTCCTCCCGAACTGCGTCCGGTAAATCCTGCTTCCGGCCGATCATTCGCAACCGAATCCCCTCTTTTCCCATCTCATTCAACTCCTCCCGAATCACTCCCCGAAGCAATCCCATCAACCCCTGTACCTCTTCTCTTGGTCTCTGCCAATTTTCGACGGAAAAGGCGTACAAGGTCAAATATCGAACCCCATGATCAATCGCCGCCTGAACAACATGCTTCACCGACTTTCGACCCGCCTCATGCCCGCTCAAGCGAGGCAAGTGATGCTTTTGAGCCCAACGCCCATTTCCATCCATGATGATGGCAACGTGCTGGGGCACCGTTGAAACTGTCTTTTCCTTAGCCATGTCGGAACGTCTGATCTCGCCCTGCCCCAACGGAAATAATTCCTAAAGGCGCCCCAACCATTTTAGCGATCGCGGATAAATAAATTCTGGCCTTGCGGGGCAAATCCTTCCAGTGCCGAGCTTCTGTCGTGGGTTCACACCATCCTTCAAATATGCGATAAATAGGTCGGCACCGCTCCCAATCTGTCGACTCCACAGGTGGCTCCCGCAAAACCTTCCCCTTCAGCCGATACCCTACACAGACAGGAATTTTTTCGAGCCCATCCAAACCATCTAGATTCGTAATCGCCATCTCCGTAACCCCATTTAGTTGGACCGCTCTGCGAACAAGAACCGCGTCAAACCACCCGCAACGACGGGCACGTCCTGTGGTGGAGCCAAATTCTCTTCCCATTCCATGCAGCAAATGCCCAAGCGTTCCATCCTCAGTGACGAAGGGTCCACCCCCGACTCGAGTGGTGTAGGCCTTCAAAACCCCCACGACCCTCTGTATTGCCGTAGGCGGAACACCCGTGCCTGTACACGCTCCCCCTGCCGTACAATGGGAACTGGTCACAAAGGGATAGGTTCCGTGATCAACATCCAAAAAGGTTCCTTGGGCACCTTCTATCAAAATTCGTTTGCCCGTCGAAACAGCACGATGAGCCAAAGTCACCCCATCCGCCAGATACGGACGCAAAAAGCGGGCTGCTTTGCTCATCTCTCGCACAGTCTGTGTAGCCGAAATTTTGTCCCAACCCTGACTTGCAGCGTGACGATTGTGGGCTGCCACACGGTCCCGTAATCGTCTGCCCAACTCTGCAGGCGGCAACGCCATCTCGCCCGCCCGCAGCCCCACCCGCGTTGCCTTGTCGGAGTAAGCCGGGCCAATACCCCGACCTGTTGTGCCAATCTTTCCATGCCCCCGTTTTTTTTCAGACCCCTGATCCACGGCTCGATGATGTGGCAAAACCAGGTGAGCCTGTTCGGCGAGATGAAGTCTTCCTCGTGTCCTGATTTTTCTTCGAGTCAGGCCCTCAATCTCTTTGACCAACCCGACTGGATCCACAACGGCTCCTCCCGCAATCAAACATGAAACATCCGAACGCAAAATTCCAGACGGGACCAGATGCAGAATATATTTTTCTTTTCCGATCTCCACCGTGTGACCCGCGTTGTTTCCTCCCTGCGCTCGCAAGACCCAATCCGCCTCCGATGCCATTACATCTAAGATTTTTCCCTTCCCTTCATCCCCCCACTGAAGGCCCAGAACGATCGTAACGCGCGACTTCAACGCCCAACGCTCGTGTACTCAAATCCTAGGGACTTCATTTCCGCAGGATTGAGAAGGTTTCGTCCGTCAAAGATTCGCGGGGTACGCATGGATTGTCTAATTTTGTGCCAATCCAGTAAACGATATTCTGGCCACTCTGTCGCCACAATAAGTGCATCCGCCCCTTCCGCCACCTGATGGGCATCCGAAACAATCTCGACCCCTTGGGGTAAAAGTTCCCGAGCTTTGTCACCACCTTTCGGGTCGTGACAACGTAGAATGGCTCCCTCGGATACCATCCGCTTCGCCAATTCAATCGCCACACTGGAACGGACATCATCCGTGTTCGCCTTGAAAGCGAGCCCCAACTGGCCGACTTTTTTGTCCTTCATCACCCAAAGGGAACTGCGCAGTTTCTTTAGGAATCTCTCTGGAATGGAAGCATTGATTTTTTCCACTTCCCTCATCAATCCAAAATCCACCCCTAACTGCTCCGCAATCCGAATAAATGCGCTCACATCCTTCGGGAAACAGGATCCACCATATCCTAAACCCGCATTCAAAAATGCTCTCCCGATTCTTGCATCCGACCCCATCCCCTCAGCCACCTGCGTGACGTTGGCTTGACTGGCCTCGCAAACCGCCGCCACCAGATTGATGTAGGTGATCTTCAACGCCAAAAAGCTATTCGCTGCATGCTTGATCAATTCCGCACTGTTTAAGTCAGTGATCATGATCGGCGCCTTGAAAGGCTCGTAGATTGCCTTCATCGCAGCCACAGGCCTCTCCGAAGCCACTCCGATGACAATTCGGTCGGGTTTTTGAAGATCCGCAACAGCACTGCCCTCCCGAAGAAACTCAGGATTGCTGACGACGTCAAATTCCACCCCTTTACGGCTGTAACGTCGGATCGTTTCAGTTACATGCTCACCGGTTTTCACGGGTACCGTGCTTTTGTCCACAATGATCCTATATCCGGGCAGCACTTCAGCAATTTCACGTGCGACATGTTCCACGTAACTGAGATCGACCGAACCGTCTTCCTGTGGAGGTGTAGGTACTGCAATAAAGATGACCTCGGAATCTGCAACCGCCTCTTTCGTTGAGACCGTAAAGGAAAGACGCTTCAACTGTACATTTCTTCGAATCAACTCCTCCAAGCCCGGTTCGTAGATGGGAATTCGGCCCGCCTGGAGTTCCTTGACCTTGGCCTGATTGTTGTCCACGCAGATGACAGTGTGCCCCGCTTCGGCCAAGCAAGTTCCCGTCACCAACCCCACATAGCCAGAACCTATGATTGAAAGTTTCATAAATTGAAATTTTTTGTGATACTCGCCTAATTTGAAGAACCTGAACCTCCGTCACGATAGCCACCACCCATATTTTGTTGATACCCGCCAACTCCCACTCCCGAGCTGGTTGGATTTTGATTAAAGCCTAAGGGCATTTCGGGGAAAGCTTTTAAGGTAAGAGTGGCCAAAGCCACGGTTTCTGATTGAGCACCCTGATTATTTCTTTGACCCACGGATACTCCTATAATCCATGCCCCGATATCACGACAAAGACCAAAGTTTACTCCCTGAACCAGTCCAGGGTTGAGTGAATAGGTAACGCCTCCGTTAACTAGCCAGCTTTCATTGAGTCGGTAATGAGCCGTCGCATTGACTAAACTCGTCTGCGTATTTGTCAAAACCTCATTATTGAGGGCGTCTAAATAGGAAAAGCTTTCCAGAAAGGAGTAACTACCAAACAAATCAAGAGCAGGACATATTTGCCATCGGCTTCCAAGATTTAGAGAGTTGAACCCATTCCCGCTAATCGCCGTAGTAGCCCCAACTGTCCCTGTCCACCAAGGAACCGGCATGACATTCAGAACATTATAAAGTTCCGGCAAAGAGGATGGGACCGTTTCAGGAATTTGGACACTTTGGAAATTCAAGCTGGTAAGCTCAGGGCGGATCGGCTGGTAATCGGTATATATTTTCCAGTTCGCCAACTCGTAAGGCGCCCCATCTCTCTTAGTCATAATGCGATTCATCATTCCGGGACGCACAATGAGCAGTTTATCAATTGAGTCGATTGAATTATATAATGAAGAATTGAGGGGTTGGGACTCGGTTGAGTTCACCCGGCTGTCAAACCCTGCGAACTCGTTAGGACGTACATTCGGTTGTGGAATATAGGCGGCTTGAATAAAAGGCTCGAATACGTGCCGGATCCCATCAATCGCCCAGGCCTTGTTCTTAACTTCATTCCATGTTGCATAGGCCTTTGTCGAGGCATCGAGTCCAAAATTAAAGACATAGCGAAAAAGAGAGGTATCCGCCAAAGGAGCATCGTTCCCGATGTTGTAGCCTGCTCCTCCGGCCGTGTTTTGTACGGCCCCACTTTGAGTTAGATTACTTCGATTGTAGACCGTTCCACGAATTCCCGCCCGCGGAGTTAAATTGAGCCAATTAAAGTATTGCCTCGGATAGAGCAGTTGGTGGTAGGTGTCATATCGCAATGCCGAATAATCAGTTTGGTTTGACACTTGATTCCACTGAGTTCCCAAATTATCCACGCTCGATTCTCCCTCATAAGCCAACCCTGGATTTCCATCTGGATTTTTAAGGAGATCCTCCTTGTCATAGGTTCCCGGGATAAATTGGCGCTTAAACTCGATTTTGGCTGACGGCTTCTGCTGCTGCGTTTGAAACAGATTGTTGATCTGCGTGCGTGCATTTGCCGTAACCGTAAAATTGGGATCCTGATACATCACATCTGCAAAGGTGTTAGGTTGCTGATCCTGAATATACTCCTCAGGAAAAAAGTCTTGGGTCACGTATGCATCACTCAACACATTGACCCTAGATCGTGTACTCAAAGAGGGCGCATCAAAATCAGGAGCCCGGTCTTTATCGACAGGATTCCCTCCCTTCATGATTGTCGTGTTATGTTTGTACGGAAAATAGTATCTCCCACGAGGCGGGGCAGAAGCCGCAGGTCGCTCTGCGTCCCCTTCATAAATCTGATAGCCACGATCGTTGATATACCAACCCCGCAATGCCACCTCGGTAAGCGGATGATCCGAATTTTTCCCAGGAGTTTCATATGTCGCTTCAGCTCCGCCAGCCCAACCTCGCCGGCCATAATTCGCAAGGGTCACGCCTGCTTTGAGTTTGTCCGTAATCCCAAAACGGTAAGTGCCGATCACGTAGGTTCCAAGGCGTGTCACCGACCCAAAACTAATGTCAGGAGACGAACCCATATCCCGCTCGTAAAGGCTGAGCTGTGGAAAGTAGAAAAAGGGCACATCTCCGAAATATCCGACAGAGTTTTCTACAATCGTCTTGTCCCCAGGATAAATTGAAACCGAGGACGCCTTTGTTTTCCATCCAGGGGTCTCGCGGTCATCCGTCGAGTAGTCCCCTCCCGCAATGTCGTAGTGACCCAGCTCAGGACTGTCGATCGACTCCCCCTCCACCATCATCTTTCCATCCAAAAAGCGGAACTTTTCCGATAACATTTTCTTGGTTCGAAAATTATAGGTCAACAGATCCCCCCGATAAATCTGCCCTAACATATAGAGCCGCACATTCCCCTTGGCCGTCGCCTCTTTGCTTTGCGGATTAAAGTGAACCTCGTCCGCCATCAAAACATCCCCCCCATACGTCACCACCACATTATCCTTAGCGTAGTAGATTCCCCCCTCATATCGATTCGCCCCATCCGATGTAATTTGTAAAGGCGGCTCAACGGACTCAGGGGCCTCCTGCGTCTGTGCTCCACCCGCACCCAGTGACCCCATCCAGGTCAAAAAGGCACAGAAGATCACCTTCCATGAATTGTTTATTTGCATAGGATTGCGTAAAAAGTTCTAGCGAAACTCCGTCTTCTGCCTAGTCAAATCCTCCCGCGCCAAAATGTTGCTTTTTTGTGCCTTTAAGTACCTTTTAGATAGCTAGTTACGACTCCATTCCAGCATCCTCTCAATTGGAGCTTTTGCCCTTTCAATTATCTCCTGACTCAATACAAGTTCAGGGGACATACTCTCCAGTGCCCCCACCGCCTTCGCCAAGGTATTCATCTTCATGTACCGACACTCCCCGCACGCACAGCGGTCGGTCGGTCCCGCTATAAATTGCCTATCCGGCATCTCCCGACGTAACCGGTGCAACATTCCTTCCTCAGTCACAACTATGAAGGCCTGAGCAGGCGAATTTCTGCAGTACCCTACCATTTTCTCTGTGGAGCACACTTCATCCGCCAAGGCACGAACCGCCCTTGTGCATTCGGGATGAGCTACCACTCGGGCTTCCGGGTGCTCTTTGCGAATTCGATCAATCGACGCAGCAGTAAATTCCATGTGCACATAACAGTCCCCATCCCAGAGCCTCATCTTGCGTCCCGTTCGCTGCACGACCCAATCCCCCAAATTGCGATCCGGTAAAAACAGAATCTCTCGATCTTTAGGAACTCTTTGAACAATCTTCTCGGCGTTTCCCGAAGTGCAGATCACATCACTCTGCGCCTTCACAGCCGCCGTGCAGTTCACGTACGAAACCACGTACAGCCCAGGATTTTTCATGCGGTACTCCTCTAACTCCTCTGCAGGACATGAATCGGCCAATGAGCAACCGGCACCCAGATCGGGCATCAACACTTTCTTCTCTGGATTCACAATCTTGGCCGTTTCTGCCATGAAATGAACCCCGCAAAACAAAATACAATCCCCTTTCGCCTTCTGCGCCTCGTAACTCAATCCCAGCGAATCTCCCACATAGTCCGCCACCTCTTGAATCTCCTTGGGCTGATAGTTGTGCGCCAACACCACCGCGTTTCGATCCTGCTTCAGATCCAGAAACTTTTGCTGCAAGGAGGTCACGGCATCACTTTGCCCCAGATCCATCCCCGTGACAAATCTCCCCATGTTTCAAATTCGCTCTTTTAGGCCAACCCTATCTAAGATGCAAAATGAGCTATCGGGCATGGATCCTTTGTCTTTCCACTCCGCTCCTTTTTCTCCTGATTCCCTGGCCTCTCTTGAGTCAAGATGCCATCGAAAAAAAACCAGAACCCTTACTGCCCCTTACTCCTCCGTCGGGCTGGGAAAACACCTCTGCGAAAGAGTGGGCTAAACTTCTAAACCTACCTACAGAATCCGAAACGAAATATCAGTCCAGCTATCGAGTTTATATCGATCAAGGGCTCGAGCTGTTGGGGGCCCGCCCCAAATCCATCTCCCTGATTGCAAGTGAAGATCACCCCGATCAACTGACGATTATGTTTGCGAATAAAGGCGACTCAGCAAGCACCTACCTCCGCTCGAACGCGATTGCGAATGCTTCGCTCAAGGACATCACCGACATCAAGCGACTGATCCAAGCTGATTACGATATCTTAAAGAAAAACATTTCAGAACAACTTGGAAAACCCTCCACCCAAGGCTTTGGAGAGGCCGGCAAAGCTCGGGAATTCCCCCTTCGATGGGACTATCAAGGAACAGCCTTCCTACTGATCGAACGACCCGGAGAATACTGCGTCCTTCGAATCCTTCCATCCTCGTCCGCAGACCAAGGCGGGAAAACAAGCCGGATTTCCGACTCGGCGATGCGCGAGAGAATGAAAAACAATGTGGTCCACCGCCCTAACGGAGATGTAATCATTGAAAACATTCCTATGGTGGACCAAGGCCCGAAAGGATTTTGTGTTCCCGCAACTTATACCCGAGCCCTCCTGTACGCTGGCGTTCCTGCGGATCTCTATCTACTTGCTCTCCTTGGACGCACGGATGTGGGCGGGGGCACTTCGACAATCGCGATGGAAAACTCAGCCCGCGCTCTTGCCGCTAGCTATGGACGATCCATCAGCTCGGTTTCCCCTTCCTTGGATCTTCCTAAACTTGAGACCTTTTTCGAAAAAGGCATACCCCTCACATGGGCCATGTTTGTCGATGAAAAGCTTGATCGCGACCTCTCGTCCCGACTACGGCAACGGACCGAGTCTGATCCTGACGCTTGGCTCAAAATACTTGCCGAAAAACGAAAAGCCGCTCGCTCCATCAAAAAGAATCTTAACAATGGCCACGTTTGCCTTCTGATTGGTTTGAACCGCAAAACAGGCGAACTCGCTACCTCCGACTCTTGGGGACCGGAGTTTGTTGAGCGCTGGATCACAGTCGAAGAGGCTCGAGCCATATCCCAAAGAGATCTCGGGGCCATCATCCCTTGATTCCGAGGATGACAAACTGCTTCCTTCTCCTTTAACCTCTTTCTATGGACGAAGCACACACAGGGCTGGGATTGATCTTTTTACTCGCTGTATCTGCCCTCTGCGGTGGCATTGTCATTTGGTTGATCGTTACCGAAGGGATTCGTCACAATAGCGTACAAGGCCACGATTCTTCCGAATCGAAACATACCCACTAGACTCAAGGCACTAGGTTCACCCTTACAAAATAGACAGAAGCATCGGCAGGCACGGTCACCGTTTTCGTGCTCAAACCTGAGTTTGCTGTCAGAACTTCCCACGCATCCTGCCACGAGCTCGGGTTGAGTTGGGTAGCGACCTGTAACTGATATTTTTTCCCAGAAACCGAAGACCAGGTTATCGTTAGGGAATTTCCATTTCGCTCAATCGTTTTAACATTAAACGTTGAGGAAGAATCCATGGGATTCGTGCCCAGCACAGACTCCTGCAAGTTGGTAAACCCGTCTCCATCTGGATCAAGAGTCGCCACGCGATTCCCTTCTCCAATCCCATATAGAGCCCACCAACTGTTATCAATTCCGTCCGTTGTCCCGCTATAGCTAAGCACCGAGGCCGTAGCGGTGATGGTCCCCGCATCCAATAGCTGCCGCGTGTGAGTCATCGAGCCGATGTAAAGATTCCGTTCCGTGTTTGGACCCGCATTTTTATTTTCCACCACAAGACGGGAAATCGCCCTGCCAACCGTAGCTAAAGTCCCGGTAACATTCGCACCTCCGGTAGACAAGGTGTAGGTGTTGGCTGAAGTGAGGGCAAAGGCGAGACTCAGTCCACCCTCGGTGTAGCCAATGCCGCTGTCCCTCGCTGTGGTGTTGTCCGTAATTCGGTAGCGACTTTCCCCTCCTACAAAATAAAAGCGGAATTTCACGTTTCCAGAGTTGTCAGTAAGAGCAAAACCAGTCTCGGTGCCGTTATCAACCCAGTTGCTGTCAAAGCGCAGAGCAAAGATGTCTCCTGCGGCCATTGGCGTGCTGAAGTTCCGTGTCGCGGTGGAGATGCCGCCACTGTTGGCCCAAAGCCCAAAGCCACCAGCTGAACCAACGCTCATGTTGGCATGGCTCGATGTCTGCGCCAAAAAATGGCCACCAGTTCCGGAACTGGACAGACTCCAATTCTCGAAACCCGTCCCGCCAGTCCCGCCGTTGGACCAGGACGAGTAATTGTCCGGACTGTCCGTTAGAGTCTGCGTTGAAGACGTAGCGTAAGTTCCACTAAAAGTGACTGCGTTGGCACCACCACCCAACCCAATGTTGGCCGTCCAATCCCAGCCGTTGGAGACGCTTCCTCCAGGAAAGGGCACTAGGCCCGTGGCACCAGTGGTAGGGTTAAACCAAGTCAGACCGTTGACAAAAGCCGACCCAGCCCGACCCCGAAAGATATGAGAATTTCCAACAGCTGAGCCTGGAGCCACTGGATTCATGATGGAGATCTGATTTGGATTGAGGGCGGCGAAGGTCGTGGTGGCGGCCAATCCAGCAGAGGCAACCGAAGAGCCAGCCACATTTACCGCCTTTAAAGTGTAGGTATAACTGTTTTCCGGCAACAAAGCGGTGTCCACATAGTTGGTGTCCTGTGGGGTAGCGACCTGGGTGCCATTGCGTAAAACAATATAAGAAGTTGCCGTGAGGGATGGAGTCCACGAGAGAGACACCGAAGTGCTAGTGATCGCCGTGGCCTGTAAACCCGTGGGGACCGCTGGTGGAACAGTTGGAGCGGGTGCGCTGCTGACGCTAAGATTCCAATTTGCATTGTTGTTATTATCCCACAAGTTGCCACCGTTGTTGAAGACCATCGCAATCGTTGTGGCATTCGCCGGAACGGTGTAGCTGTATTTCCAAATGGCCCCATCCTTGGTCATGGCCACGCCGGGAAGTGCGGTCCAGTTTGCACTATTATAGCCATGGTGAATGTTGACAGCGCTAGCCGTGGCCAGATTCCGTCCCGTCGGATCGTACGTGACCGTGAGCGACTGACCGGCCACCGGAGGATTTGGGCTGGTCGCAACAACCGTGCTACTGCCTCCCCCTCCACCGCCGCCGTTGCTCTGACCGCTGTAGTCGTCGACCCAAACATGCTGAATCTCGGATTTGGAGATGTTGCCTTTTGAGTCGGTCGCCTCGATGTAGTAGTCGAGCAACTTGCTGC
>JBIKTM010000032.1:0-13575 GCA_044348085.1 Methylacidiphilales bacterium
AGAAACGCGGCGAGGATGAGGCACGCTCCGCCGAAGGTAACGACGTTGAGGCGGTGAATTTGCGGGAAGAACTCCATGGCGCGGCTGACAATGACAGCAATGAGAATTTGAGGAAGAACGATAAAGAGATTAAAGATTCCCATATAGACGCCCATTTTCGCTGACGGGATAGAGGCGGAGAGCATCGCATAAGGCATGGAGAGAATGGAGGCCCAAGCGATGCCGACTCCCGCAAAGCAGATTCCCAGGAGAAGGGAGAGGTTCTCGCCACGGGGAAGGAGTCCGACGGAAGCTAGGCCAATACCTCCGAGGAGAAGGGATACTGTGTGGATTGCACGAGCAGAAAACTTACGTCCCAGATAAAGGAAGGCCATGGCCGCGAAGAATGCGACGAGGTTGTAGATGGCAAAGGAGTCGTTCGCAAGGGTTACACCTTGTGGGTAGAGGGGATCTTGGGGGCCGGTGGCACCGAGCAGATCTCGAGCTACGGCGACGGGGAAAAAGATCCACATGCAGAAGAGGGCCATCCAGGTGAAGAATTGAACTGAGGCGAGTTGGCGCATGGTGCCGGGCATGGATCGGATCGCAGTGGCGATTTCACCCATGCCTTCGTTTTGGAGTTTTTTGAATTCGTTCAGATCGGTGGGGGGTGTCTCTTTTGTGGTCACTACAGTCCACAGAACGCTAAGGAGAAAGACAACGGCTCCGATGGTGAAGGCGAGGTGGACGGTTTGGGGGATGGGATGCTCGGGAGAAGAGGTGGAGGTGATTCCGAATTGGGAGTGGAGCCAGCCAGGGAGTTTGGAGGCGAGGACGGCTCCAGCGCCGATGAATACGCTCTGCATGGCAAAGCCGACGGTGCGTTGGCGTTCGGGAAGGAGGTCGGCCACAAAGGCGCGGAAGGGTTCCATGCTGATATTGACGGAGGCATCGAGGATCCAGAGTAGACCTGCGGCCATCCAGAGTGCGCTGGAGCGGGGCATGAGGAAGAGAGAGAGGGAGGCGAGGATGGCCCCAACGAGAAAGTAGGGTCGGCGACGACCAAGGATGGGGTGCCAGGTGCGATCGCTGAAGTGGCCGATGATGGGTTGGATGATTAGGCCGGTGATGGGGGCGGCGAGCCAGAGGAGGGGGAGGGCGGATTCGGAAGCGCCGAGGTATTCGTAGATCGAGCTCATGTTGCCCATCTGGAGGCCCCAACCGAACTGGATGCCAAAGAAGCCAAACGACATGTTCCAGATGGAGAGGAAGGAGGAGGCGATTGGGGTGGGGGATGGGGCTGATTTCATAGGGGAATTATCTCCTAAAAATTAAAAAAGAGGAGTTGGAAGATGGGAAAGTTGAGTCGGAGTTACTGAACCTTGAGGCGATAGAATTTGCGGAGGGGAGAGATTACGGAATCGGTATAGGTGCCGTTGGTAAGGCCAGTGGCATTAGGAATGGGCAACCAATCTCCAATCGATAAATCTTCACAGGCCTCGACTGTGTAGGTTTTTCCTGGGACGGGAGTCCATGTGAGAGTGAATCCGCCGGGGCTGGCTTCGATGGTTTTAATCGCAAAGCGGGAGCTGGGGTTGAGGGGATCGGTGCCTGCGATTAGCTCATCGGCATTGTTTTGACCGTCATTATCTTCGTCGCCACTAGCGGTGAGGGAGCGAACGGAGGGGGAGGAAGTTGAGGCGACGGAGGTTTTGGATGGGTCGTTAGGATTGAGGGCAGTAACGGTGAAGGTGTAGGTGCCGGGGGGCAATCCTTGGAATGAAACTGAGGTTGAGGTTGTTTCAACTGTGGATCCATTGCTGGCCGTAACCCGATAAGTAGGGGTTGGGCCTTCAGGATCGGTAACGGCGCTCCAACTCACAGTGGTGGTGCCGTTCGCGGTGATGGAGGAGGAGATTGTGGGAGTCCCGGTGACAGAGGGAGGGGGAGTGACATCGTAGAGTTTGAGGTACTTAGCTTCGAACGGAGCGGTAGACCACGTAGCATCCGCAATCGGAACGGGGTTGAGCGAAACGTAAATGCCATTGGCTTCAATCTGGGAACGCGTGAAGCCTGTTCCCCAGAGCCATTGGGCGCGGCGGTTGCTTTGCTCGTTGTCCCGGCCGGCGTAAGCCGCGATGTTCTTCGCGTTGTAAGTGCGTCCGGCTTGCAGGCCGAGAATGTCAGCCAGAGCAGAAGGCAAGCCGAACGTGTTGTCTTGGGCGCTGTTTCGGTCGAGGCTGGTAAAAGCGAGCACAACTTCCTGCCGCGCTAGGGGGGTGTTGGCTGAGGTGTATTTGGCCACCGCAAAAATCTCCGGATCAGAATCATTGCTAGTGCGGGGATTCAGAAACCAGCGGTTGGAGCTACGCAGAGCGGGGCTTGAAGCGCGGGCTTGGCCGACAGCGGCGTAGGCCGGGGGGAGGAATTGCACGCCGGAGGCATTGATGTCATAGGCGCTCCACTGCGGTTGCATTGAATTCCATTTTTTGAAGTTCGGAATGAATTTTCCGAAGTTCTCCTCGTACCAGTCGAAGCCGCCTTGGGGTGCTGAATTCTGCGTTTTCTGCCCCGCGCCGATTTCTTGGCCATACATCAGCATGGGCGCGCCATCGGTCGTGGAGACTGTAGTATAGCGGATGAGCGCCTGCCACGGGTCGCTGTAGGGCAGCTCATCGTGTGAGGTGTTGTTGAGTAGTACGAGACTTTGCCCATAGGAGTTCCGACGTCCCTCCATGATCGAGCGGTAAGCAGACGTGGTCGTGGCCGCCTGAAGCGGGAACACGATGTTCTCATTGAGTACGGCGAAGTGGCGGCTCGAGCGGTAGGTAACCTGTTCGCCGTCGAGACTTTCCGTCATGAAAACGAAGTTCCACTTCAGCTCATGCGTGCGGTTGATGATGTACTCCATGGCTTGAGGCGGAAGACCTTGGCCGAAATCTTTGCGCAAACCGTCGATTCCGACGGCGTCCAAAGCATCGCGAGCGGCGCCATCCGAGCTGGTTGAATTGTATCCACGGTGGCCCGACTGGATAATCCAATGGGGCAGCACCTCGCCGAAGTAGCGCCAGACCCCTCTTGTCGTGGCGGACATTCCGCCGAAGTCCATCCAATCGGCTTCGTTGCGGGTGACGGCACGGCTAGTTTCGGCGCTTGGGTTTCCGGTGACGAGCGTTGCGTAGTTTCCGAAAAAAACATCCCGCACATCGGACCATTTTCCGAAATCGTTGCGATCGGGCGCGGTTGCGATCTGGCTAGCGGTCTGGGCTGGTGCGCTGTACGCGGCCGCTCCACCATTGCCATCGGTCGAAAAGAATCCCGGGACCCGGTCACGGATTTTGTCGCTGGGCTGCCAATTGCTGGAGCTGCCAAAAATCTCCACGCCCTTTTGCCCGAGAACCACATCCGGAGCTGTGTGGTTGAATGGAAAATCCAACATCAGCTGAATTCCTCCTTGGTCGGCCGCCGAGGCAAAATTCTTGAATGCCGCCATGGCCGCCGCGTAGTTGGCAGGATTGCCGACCGGATCGCTCAAGGAACCGTCATAACTACGGGTATAGAGTGGGTTAATTTCCCAAAAGTTCCGGATGGAGTAAGGGCTTCCGGGATCATAAAGGGAGTTAGTGGTTGGGTCGGTTTGGCGTCCATCCAGACCTTGGGGATGGAAAGGCTGAAACCAGATCCAATTGACTCCGAGGTTTTGCAGCCAGGCAATGTTGACCCGTTTGGCCGGATCGTGGAGATCTTCGAAAGTGCCCCGACCGGAGAAGCTTGCCGCGGTGGCGTTGGCGTTGGCCACATGCAGTTCGTAAACCCGCATATCTCGAGCAATTTTTGGAGCTACGACCACGGCGTGGTCGCGGATTCCGGAGTTGCCCAGCCAGATCCACGGGTCGGTCGAGCTAGCGCGGTAGCGGGCGGTCACACGATAAGCACCGGTCTTGAGAACCGGCAGGTCGAGTTCGTAGGTGCCGTCATTATTCGAATCAGTCATGGCATAGGCTCGGAAATAGGCCCCAGTGTGTGCGGTGGTAGTTAGGTTGCCGTCGGGCGGTAGAATGCCGTCCTCAATACCGTCATTGTTGAAGTCGTCGTTCGCTCGGTCACGATTGTTGAGGTTAGTAAACACCTCAACCTGCGCGGCGATCCCGGGGTTCAGCCGAATCTGCAGCGATGGGGAGGACGTGTCGTTGTTCTCGTCGATGTAGAAGTTAGATTTCGAATAGTCGCCATTTGTTCCGTTGACGGTGAAGACAGGACGCGGAGGGGACACGGTGAAAGAGAAAGGGTTTGCTTGGGCAGTGGACTGGGTGGCGGTGGTGGCAGTTCCTCCACTGTTGTAAATGTAGGTGGGACTGGTGACGGGAGTGCTGAAGGTCGGGGCAAAATAGTAGTCAACTACGGTGCCAGTCGTAGCCGGCATGGAGACGGAACTCTTCCAGATTTGGACACTTGTTCCTGTTTCGTTGGTATGAAAGCCCAAAGCGGCGCTCTGCCAAGTTCCTCCTCCTAAGCGATAATGCAGAGTGCCACCCGTCTGATTGTCGCCCCCACTTTTGTTGACTCCCTGATAAAACGTCACCAAAGCACTGGCGGGGGGATTCAGGGGATCACGCATTCCTGCGGAATAAACGCCGCTCGGTCTTGTCTCAGCGGGGACGTGCCAAACATTCCCAAGCTGTGCGAAAGCGGGAAATGAAGCACTGACTAAAACTAGAGCGACTCTGAAGAAAATAGTTTTCATGGTGCAGTGATTTTAACTTTGTAGAACTTTCGTGGTGAGTTCGTGGCGGAGGAGTCGGTGACCGATTTGGGCTGTCCGTCTCCCGTGATTGAGTTACCGATATTGGGCCAGCTTGTTTCCGTGAGGTTTTCGGTGCCCACGACTTGGTAGTTCAGCCCTGAGACGGTGGGGAAGGTGATGGTGAAGCCGGTTGGGGTTAAGCCTGATACGCTTGGCACTGGAAGACCGTTGGAGGCGGTGGAGTTGGGATTCGAGCCCAGCTTCATCTCGATAAAATTGACAACCCCGTCGCCGTCGGGATCTCCGCTAGCATTCTGGTTGTTTAGATTCTCCCCAAAGTTGCTGATCTCCCAGCTATCCAAAAGACCATCGGCATCGCTATCGGGGTTTGGTGTATCGATACCATCGTCGAAGCCGAAGGTGATGACATGGGTGGTGCTGCTACCGTTGAGTTCCACTTCCACTTGATGGGTTTGTGCTTGGTTACGACGAAGGACGCTGGTTCCTACAACTGCGAGATCTGAGGCGGTATCATTGATGACGGCACTTGCGGATACCTCGATAAAGGCGCGAACCACTTCGGATCCTGACGTATTTTTCACGGACACACGGCGCTTGTCGGACGAGACAATCTCACTTTCAAGGCCGGCTTGCCCACGGAGGAGGAGGTCCTCGAGGTTGGGGGAGAGTCCGAAGCGGATGTAGGCTTTATTGGCACCTCCCAAGGTGTACGTGGCTGTGAAAGCCTTCGCATCGGCTGAGGCCAGAGACACAATCTTGGAAATTTGAGCGAGCTTGGTCAAATCTGGCTGATTGCTGAATGTCAGGGCTGCCACACCACTTGCCGTTACGGCATAATCGACATTCACTGAAGCCCGTCCTTCGTCCGGTGGGGGTGTTTCCGTAGGTACGATCCACCAGTCCTTAAATCCGCTGGTGCGGTAGGCGGTGGCGTTGTCAGAGCCTTCGTCCTCGGTGTCGGTGTTGCTGTAGGCTGCGAAGTTGCCAGCGACCTGCCAGACTTTTCCAGTCGTCGGATTCCGCATCCAAGCGGCGGTCATGCGGCCACCCTTGGTTTCGAAGACGCCGAAGAGGCGGCTGTTAAAGAGGAGG
Source organism: Methylacidiphilales bacterium (assembly GCA_044348085.1). Taxonomy (GTDB): domain Bacteria; phylum Verrucomicrobiota; class Verrucomicrobiia; order Methylacidiphilales; family Verrucolacustridaceae; genus Verrucolacustris. The sequence goes on from JBIKTM010000032.1 coordinate 5,837, forward strand.
TATTCGTTTGCTCCGTCCAAATCGACATCTGTGGCTTCCGAGCCGAGGGTCGTTGCGTTGGCTATCGAGGCCCAAGTATTTACGCGCTCATAAAGTTTTGCGTAGCGAGCTTGAGACTGACTATGTCGGGCGAAGGAAGCTAATGCTTGGCCTACGCCAGAATCCGGGGCGATATACGCACCTGTGCTGAACTTGCTCAGGTCATTGTTCGAAGTTGTGTGGAAGGCCGTGAGGAACATCGATCCGTGGAGGACGGAGTCGGCCACAGTTCTAAGGCTGGGCTGCGTGACTGGGTTGACAGTTTGGACGGCGGACCAGGCGTCACCCGCAAGAGTGCCCGGGGTACCTACCTGTCCGAAAGTTGTGCTGGTACCAAATCTCTGCGACGCAAGGCCAGGCCGATTATTACCCCCTTGATACCAGTTGTCGTAGTTCTCGCCTGTCGCGTGGTCGACCCAATCCTTGGCGACTGTGCCCAGCGTTGTATTCGCGCGAGTCACTGTGCCCCAAGTGTTGGCGAGGGATCCGTTGTTAAGATACTGGATCTGACCGTTCGCGATTTGGCCGGCGGTGACCACACGAATCCAGGGCCGGCTGGCCAGCCAGCGGACATTTGCATCGTAGCTGGTTGCACGAGTCGGACTTGAGAAGTCGTTTAGGTCACGGTACAGCACAACAACTTGATCTTGGGTGTTACTGCGACTGCGACGGGAGAGAAGTTGGCGGACGGGGAGGCTGGAGCCTTCGTCGAGGGTCTGGTCGAGATATTCGGAGGTGAAGTCATGAATGGGGAAGATTTTCACATTGCCGACTTGGTTGATGCGGAAGCCGTCGGTTCCGAGGGCAGAGGAGCGGCCAAACCATTTGACAAAGTGCCGCATCTGATCGGCAAAAATGTACTGATATCCCATGGATTCGATTTGAGAAAGGGTAGAGGAGTCGAGAACACGTTCTGGAGCCCAGAAGATTTCGCGGGAGGCAGTCGTGGTATAGATAGAATCAAGGAAGCGATCGGCTAACGCTTTGTTGGATTGGTTGAATTCGGGGGTGAAGTACTTGAGCATGTGGTCGGAGAAGGTGGAACCAAGAAGGTTGATCCAGCCCTGGCTGATGCCTGTGCGGATGCGCTGGTTAAAGGCCGGACCATCCGTGCGGGGGTCACTACTCTTGGCCCATTCTAAGGCAGATGCCAAAGTAGGGGTGACATGAAGAGTGAGAGGGGCGTCGTAGTTTTCGTGTGTGGCGAGGAGGCGGTGGTAGCCGGCTGGGTTGGAGGCAGTTTTATCGTGAAGAAGGGCTTGGGTGGATCCTGCGGGTTGGATGGCCTGATTGCCATGGGCCAGCAACATGACTTTGGAGGATTTATTTCGGTCGTTTGCCGAACTACGACCAAAGTAGCTAGAAAGTTTGCCGTTCAAGCGGATGTTGTCTTGGTCTTTGGAGTAGTCAGACGCAATCCAGTCGTCGGAGATGGTGTCTCGAATGTCGTTTCGGCCCGACAGGTCTCCGGTTCCGCTTCCGATCGTATTCGGCCTAGTTGTGAAAACCTGAAAATTCAGTGTTTCTGGATTTCCACCCCAACCAGCATCGATCAGATTCTGGCGATCGACGGAAATTTCAACCGCGTCGTACCGACTCGACCAGGCGATACGGTTTTGACCCGACCCGAATGCACGTGAGACCACTCCGAAAGCCAGCGGATCCTCATATTGACCGGTGCTATTGTTGGAACGATTGGTGTCGACAAAAATGGCGCCTAGATCTTGGCCGTAAGCGGCAACGACAACTTCCCAACGCATATCGGTCGCGATGTCCACCTCATTGGGAATCGCACGCTCGCCGACGGCAGGGTTGCCGGTGTCGATGACGATGTAGGCGTCCACTTCGCCCTGCCAAGCGTTGGGGGCGAGATCCATCAAGTCGACTCGGAAGTATAACTTTCCGTCGGTAGCTCCACCGTCCCGGAAGGAGAAGGCGACGATATCGCGTGAGTTGTCGCTGGTATTGGTGCGATAGACATCCGCCCCTTGGCTGCCTCCCTCATTGTATTCATCGAGAGCGAGGAGGTCTTGGTGGGTCCAATCGGTAAATTCGCCGATTCGGATGGTGCCTTCGCCCGGGCCAACTCCGCCGCCAGAGTTGGGTTGGTCGGGATCGGTGCCGGCACTCAGTTCATCGGCGTTGCTGATTTGATCATTGTCCGGATCTCCGGCGGCTCCATTTTTGGGATCGCCCAGAGTTCCAGTTGCGAAGTTGTAGATGCCGTTATCGAGCGGATTAAGATTATTTTCCACTTCCCATCCGTCGGGCAGACCGTCACCGTCGGTGTCTCCTTGTTGAGGGTCAGTTTCCGTGATCAAAAGTTTTGGCCAACCATCGGGTTGGGCGGAGCCTGTGCCCGTCGTGGAGTAGGCGGCGAACAATGTAACGTAGTTGATCGCCCGCGATGTAGCACCGCCAGTGCGGAAGGCGGAGCCAGCGATGGCTAACGAGGTGTCAGAATCGAGGTCGAGAAGGAGAAGTTTGGTCGTGCCGTTCTCGTATTTTAGTAGCAGATCCGTCCGGCCATTGAGATTTTTATCCTCGCCGTAACCGTCTGTCAGCCCGTCGTCGTCAGAGTCGGCTTTGGTCGGGCTGGTTTCCTGCCAGAGGTTTCGTTCCCAAGAGTCGACAACGTTATTAGGCCAGTCTCCTGTCTCAGGCCGGGCAGTGGAGTATTGGGAAATGGTCGCAGTCAAAGGAAGAGATTTGCCATCGCCATCGGTCCATCCATTGCGGTTGGCGTCTTCCACTCCGTCTAGGATGCCGTCCCCATCGGTGTCTGGATTCGTGGGGTTGGTGACAGAACCTGCGGCCTGGCGGGATCGGTCATCGCCGTTGCTTTGGGAGCCGACACCGGGAACCGCTGGGTGGTTCTCGACTACAGCGTAAAGGGGAGGATCCATGTCACCGATGAAGTTTTTGAATCCATCACCATTGGTGTCGACCGTGGTGTCGGTGTTAGTGCCGGCGGTGCGCCAGCCCACTTCTAATCCGTCGGGGAGGCCGTCCCCGTCCGAGTCGGGGCTAGTAGGAAGAGATTTTCCTGTGGCGTAGTAAATATGGACGTCGCCATTTTTCCAAGTCTCAGCATTTCCTGTCGGCAGGGGCTTGCGATTCGTTTCGTCAATATTGACGAGGCCGTCGTGATCGTCGTCCTTGTCGTCGAGTCCTGATGGATCCACAACTTGGCGGAGAAGCACGCGAGCGGTGCCAGAAGTCTTTGTGGGAGTGGTGCCACTAAGGAGTGCCTCTGCTTCCAGCGTGTAGTTACCCGGTGCAGTGATACTCCAAGAGTAAGTCCAGGTCTTGATGTTGCCGTTGACAACTGAGGTTGGACTACTGGCGGTGATCCCCGTTAGGGTGGGTGCACTGCTCACGCCTGTGCTGGTCTCGACTTGAACTTCATAGGTTAGGGCATCCGCACCAAGACCGTCGGGCAGTATGATTTCGGTCGGTTTTCCGTCTGAGCCAACTTCCGTCGGGCGGGTGATTCGGATAAAGGGTTTGTTGCTCGGGCGAACGTTGACGAAACGGGAAGACGTCAGCCAATTATCCGGGGTTTCTAGGTCTGCGGGATCTTTATAGATGACCCGGAACTCCTGAAGATTGACGGAAGAGTTGTAGAGATTGGGTAAAGGGATGGAGAGCTGGTGGAAGGCGTTGCCGGGGCCGAAGTCTCCATAGTTAACCGACCAACCCGTACGACTCTGGGCGGTACCTTGGGCTAGAAAGGTGAAGCGGGCGATCATCTGCTCTGGAGTGATGGATGGGTTGCTGAGGGATTTTGGGAAGTAGACCTGCATGGTGTAGTTGTCGTCCACGGTGTCTCCGTCGTTCGTGGGAAATGCGATGATGAGACGCTGGGCGTTGCCTCGGGTTTCGACTACCCGGGTGATTTCACGGACGTGGGCGGCGGTGGGGTCGAGAGTGAAGTTCCGAGAAGAGGAGGCCTCTAGTAGTCGGATTTTGATCGTGCCTGCACCCGTGAGAGGAATGTTGTTATAGGTAAATCGCCACTCTTTGGGTTGAGGGTTTGTGATGAAGAGGCTGGGGGTGACCTCTGTGGCCTTGGCCCAAGTAGGATTTAGGGTCGTATCGTAAATTCCGTTACCGTTGAGGTCGGTGAATGCTTCTCCAGGATCCCAAGTTCTATCTGCGTCGGCATCGACGAACGGTTCGAAGCCGTTGCCGTTGCCGTTTTGCGTCCGTGTGGTGGTATCGTCGTTTTCGTTGTCGGAATCGGAGATCGAATACCAGACTTCCTGAACGGTCGTGTCGGTGCGGACAACCATCTCGTAACTGGAACCGCCGACGGTGTCTCCGTCGTTGGTCGGGAAAGCGAGGACGCCCTGTGGGGTTTCCGCATCATAGTAAAAGGTCTGGGTGAAGGTGTTGTAAAGCGGCGCTTGGTTGGCACCACGGCCGAGGAAGGCGCGGGCACGAAGGATGTGGAAACCTTCGGAAAGACCCGTCTGCATCGCAAAGGGCCAGTTCTCATACGGTTGACCAAGGGTCGGGGTTCGCGCGTAGTCGTTGTGAGGGAAATGCTGGACGGTAGAAGGGTTGAAATCAGCCACGCGGAATGTGGTGAGCATTTTCTTTTTGTAGGTAACTGCAGATTCGCTTCCAGGCCACCAAGAGGGTGCTCCGTCGGCATCCTCGTTTTTAAAGAAACCGATCTTGTAGTTGAGTGAGGTGCCAGAGGCTGGCTTTGGAATGTTGGATGAGGCCCACCAGTCGTTTGTGTCTTGGTTGTGGCGGTAATTTAACTCGGCCACTTGGGTGGTGCCGCGTCCGATTCCGCCAGCGCCTTCTGGGAACGAGCCGTCGAGGGTGTAGTAGACGAAGGCATTGAAGCCGCCGCCGACCGAGTTGCTCTTGGCCCAAATGACAATTTCAGATCCAGAATCGTCAAACTGTTTTGCTCCGACACCAGCAGTTCCGTCGGGTCCTCCGACCGTATTGTTGGGATCGTGATAAACCCAGGAGGCCTGGTTGCCGCTCTCGTTGCCATAGTTGTTGGCGGCAACGGGACCATTGTTGATGGAAACGGTTCCGCCGATGATTTTAGAATAAGTCTCGGCACCGGGAGAGCCAATCTGGCATCGGGTGGTGTCTTCAGCCGCGAATTTTTCGGGATGTTGACGATCGACGAAGGTGGGTTGTTCATAGCCGAGCCAAATGTCAGTTCGGAGACCCGGGGGGTTGTCGCGTTTGGCGGGATCGGCGCCGAGGCCAGTGCCGTTGATATCCACCCCGCCGTCGAGTTTGACTTGGATGTTTTGGGCGGAGCCATCCGCCCGTGCGAGTATGGTGAAGGGTTGGCCAGCTTTCACCACAGGGACGGTAGTCTGGTAGGTGTAGTCTGGAGGCGTGACTCCATCTGGATAACCGCGATTCGGATTGGCAGCTTCACCGAGAGGATTGAATGAGACATCGCCATCGCGTCCGTCCTTGCGGGTTACGGTGATCCGAGGAACTTCAGATCCATTTTGATAAAGCGTGATGGCTGCGCTGGGCCATAGGGTGGAGAGTTCGGGCGTGCGGTAGCTGAAAAGGAAATATCCGCCAGGCGGTACAGTAACAGTGTTCAACTCACGGGCATATTTGTAGAAGCCGGTCATGCTCGATCCGTTAGGACCCTCGGCGTATTGCCAGAGATAAGCATCAGAAGGAAAACTGGTGGTGATGCCACGAGCCTGACCAGCCGCGGTGTTGTCATTCATCATCATCACCATAGTAATTTCGTCGGAACTTGGTTGTCGGTTGTTGTTTAGATCCTCGTATCGCTCGAAAGCAAGGTAGTCGCCGTCGGCCCAGCGGCCTTGCTGCAAACCACGGGCAAAATTGTTGTGAATTTTTAGGATGTTCGGAATTCTTGGGTCACCAAACTGTCCGAGGTACTGTGTGTTGGCGTGACGGGGAAAAGCACCGCCGGATTCGCCGAGAGTTTCGGCTTTGTTGTAACCGTCCGAATAAATCAGACCCATACCTTCGCGGGTCATGTAAAAAGCGTGTTGCCACTCCTTTTGGGCAGCGTAGTCGCTGTCGTGACTGTTGGCGTGGGTGACACCCAGGCCTTGAGCAAAGCCACCAGCCCCCGATGAATCGAGTCCACTGAGGCTTGCCCCTGAGTTGCCGAGTGTTCCATTCAGTTTACTACGAAGATCGTTGTCAACCAGACGCATGCCCGCGTCCCAGTAACCACCGTAGCCCGGGGGTTGGCCCAAGTGCTCGCCAAAGAGCATGGCATCGTCCCGCGGAACCTTGTCTTCGAAGACCGAGTTTCTTTGATTCGTGTCGCTGAATCCGCGTGTGCGATTGAATTGCCACTGAATACCACCGAGGTAGCCGGCGTCGCTGGAATCTTTATTGGCGCCCGATTGCTGGCCGAAATAGTAGTCCGGCACGTGTTTGACGGCATCGAGCCGGAGGCCGTCGGCTTTTAGGCGATCCATTTTATAGCGGACGGCACGGATGAGGTAGGCGCCGACATCCTCGGTAAAGGCGGCCTTGTTCGCGTTGATGTAGTCTTGAGCTTTGCTGGTCAGCTGGGTGCTGGTGGCACTCATTCCAAGTTCTAATCGAGCTTGATCGATGAGGACGCCGAAATAAGCGGTATTACCATCCTTGTCCTTGTCGTACTGCTCGGGGCGAGCCAGATCCCGAATGAAAGAAAGCTTCGGATGGGTAGAGCCCTCGCTCGTGCCGAAGTTGGCGTTAGGAGTTTCGTGGGCGATATCGATCAGGTCAGCCAGGCCGAGATTTTGTACCTGCCAGGCAGATCCCCAATCTCGGCAGTTGTCCCACTTGCGGTAGAAGCCGTCTTCCGTTTTTCTTAAGTGGAAATCCTCAGGCACCATACCGGGATAAACCTCGATCGAGGTGCTCTCGTTGTATCCAGGAACATCGAAGGCGCGATGATTCATGATGTCGTCGAAGTAGACGCGAATACCGAAGCGATGAGCCACTTCCATCATCTGGAGCAACTCGGCCTCTGTACCGTAGCGGGTGCGCACCGAGTCGCGCTGATTTTTGCTACCAAAGTCGAACGGATCCCATAGATCGTAACCAACGGAACCACCGCCCGAACCTTTGGTGCATGGTGGCAACCAGAGAGCGGTGTACCCCGCTTCGGCCAGTTCGGGCATTTTTTGAATTAGATCGACGTAAGAAACATTAAATAGTTGGAGCAGAGTTTCTGCACGAACGTTTGAGGAAAAAGACGAAAAAAGTAACGCTCCAAAAAGAAGCAAACCACGACATGTCTTTGACTTACAAAATTTCATGGCAATTACTCTCAAAGGATATATTGGCACAACTTTATGCTTTTTAAAGAGATAGAGGCAAAATTTATGGAGTTTTTGAACTGTTCCATTGTTATGAATGTAAACAGTTGGTAATTAACACCTAATTGGCTCAAAAGCACCGTCTGAATGAAGCTTCTTAACTGAATTGAGTTAGCCACACTTTTTAGACCGAAAAAGGGGCAATTTGTTAGAGGTAAAGTGGCCTAAAAAAGGGCCCTGGAGGTGACCTATTTCTGCTTGAGAAGTGCGCCTGTTAAACTTGGCAAGGTGATACTGGCTTTCCCGTCTTTCTGCTGAACCTGAACATCGGCAGGTTTGCCCGAAGACACGAAAATCGGCGCAAGAGGGTCGGCTGCCGTACCATCCGTGTTGCCGAACTGGAAGGTG
>JBIKTM010000019.1:0-35898 GCA_044348085.1 Methylacidiphilales bacterium
TGCCGTTCGCCAACTCCACGCCCTAGGGAAAAAACGCCCCGCCCTCATCCTCTCCCAAGCCATCGACTCCCTCCTAGCGGGCCGATTCTCCGCCGCCTTCCTCCAATCTCAAACCTCCACGGGCGAACCCCTTTCGAAAATCGCCGAACGCATCTGGTGGTTTCAACCCGGAGATCAATCCTCCTTCCTCGAATGGTTCGCCCAAACCAAACCCGACTCCCTCCTCACCACCCACCTCGAAATCGCTCCATGGCTCAAGAACGCAAAAACTTCCCTACCCGCCCTCGCCCACCTCGATTGGGACCCCTCCATGACCGGATGGGCGGGCATGAACCAGAACAATGAAACCGTCGGCGCCAACGCCGTTGATCTCCTCTCCTCCCACCTGATGCGAGGAGAATTCGGACTCCCCCTCTCCGCCAAAGTCCTCCAGGTCGAAAGCCAATGGGTCGAAGGAGACTCTCTCAACCCAAAGATTTTCTTTTCCCACAAAACATCTTCCTCATGAATCCTCCCCCTCTCATCTCTCGAGTTTCCCTCCCCCTCAGCCTCACCCTCTCTCTTCTCCTTCTCTCCCCACTCACCCGCGCCGCCGACGAGGCTCCTCAACTGGGCTGGATCCCCATCCAAACGATCGCAGCCGAAACCTCCACCACCTTCGACCTCACCCGCTGGATCTCCCCTGGCCCCGCAGCCACGGTCCAGATCAACCCTCCCGCCTCCCTCTCCGCACAGCTCGACCCCTCCTCTCTTCAACTCAAAGTTCAGACTCAGCCAGATCTCCAAGGCCTGATCGATCTCCCGATTCAAATCACACCCAAAAAAGGGGAGCCCCTTTCCGGAATTCTTACTCTCGCGATCTCCCCACGCTCCAGCCACCGCTTCACCTTCACAGGTAAAGGCTCAGAAAAATCGGTCTGCCTCGCAGGCGCCTTTAACGGATGGAACGCCACCTCCCACCCCCTCAAACGAGAAAAAGGAAACCTCTGGTCCCTCACCCTCCCTCTTCCCCCAGGACCCCAAGCCTACAAGTTCGTCGTGGACGGTGATTGGCGACTCGACTCCTCCCACTCTCTCACCGTCGCCGACGGCACGGGCCAGAAAAACTCGCTGGTTAAAATTCCCGAAAATACAAACTCCCCCACTTTCCTTTACGCGGACTCCCGCAAGCCAGGACTCCTCACCTTTCTCTCCGCTCCCGCAGGATGGAAAGCCTCCTCTGTCTCATCCATCGCTCAACTCCCCGACGGAACCTCCCGCCCCATCCCAGCCACATCTCCCCAGCCCGGCCGCTGGGAAATCGATACCTCCTCTCTCCCTCCCGACTCTTGGATCCGTCTCGCCGCCGTGGGTGAGGACGGCACTCTCGCCCGCCCTGCCCGTGCCTGCATCACCACCGAAACCAAGTCCGATGCCAACCGCCTTGATCACATCATTTACTTCGCCTTCATCGATCGGATGATTGACGGAGATCCAAAAAATAATCCTGTTCCCGATCCCAAGGTCGAAAAACCTGCGCAGTATCTCGGAGGCGATCTGATCGGCGTTCGTCAACTGATCGAAAACGGCTACTTCGAAAAACTCGGCGTCAACACTCTCTGGCTCTCCCCCGTGAACCAGAACCCACCCCAATCCTTCAAAGAGTATCTTCCACCTGGCCGCTGGTATACGGGCTACCACGGCTACTGGCCTCTCTCCTCGACCGAGGTGGAACCCCGCTTCGGTGGCAACGAGGCTCTGCTGGCTTTGACCGAATCCGCCCGCCGGCACGGCCTCCGCGTCCTCCTTGATCTCGTCCTCGCCCACGTTCACGAAGATCATCCAGCCTTTAAGGACCATCCCGACTGGTTCGGCTCGCTGATGTTGCCCGACGGCACAAAGAATCTCCGCAAGTGGGATGCGGAAACCCAGTTCACCACATGGTTTGAACCTTTTCTCCCCCGCTTTAACTACGATCAACCAGCTGCATCCCGTTTCCTTATCTCGAACGCCGTCGATTGGGTCAAACGATTCAACCTCGACGGCTTCCGTCTCGACGCGGTGAAACATATTCCGCAGAAATTCTGGTCCGCCTTTCGATCGGGTCTCCGAACCGATCTTCCTGTCGCCTCCGATCCCGCGTTCTACCTTGTGGGCGAGACGTTCATGAACCGCCAAGGCATCGCCAGCTTTGTCGGGCCAGCCAAACTCGACGGCCAGTTCGATTTTCCCCTCTACGACACCCTGCTCTCCACCTTTGCGATGGAGTCCACTGGATTTTCCGAACTGGAAGCCGCCACGGCTGATTCAGAACGCGTCTACGGTTTGGAAACCGCAATGTCGCCGCTTCTTGGAAATCACGATAAACCTCGCTTCCTTGCTTATGCCGACGGCGATCTTCCCGACCCTCGTGAGCCAGACGAAGAGGAAGCGGGCTGGAAATATCCCTCCACCGTGGATCACCCCTCCTCCTACGCAAAATTACGAATGGCTTTCACCTTTCTCATGACCCTCCCGGGTGTGCCTATGATCTACTACGGGGATGAACTGGGTCTAACGGGTGCAGGCGACCCGGATAACCGCAGAATGCTTCCCGATCCCGACAAAGCTTCTGGCGAAGCAAAAACTACTCTCGATCACGTCTCCAAACTGACCCATCTACGCTCCGCTCATCCCGCCTTTCGCTACGGAAGTCGACGCGCGATCGAAACAAAAAAGGATACCTACGCCATCACCCGTGCTTATGCGGAGGACAGAGTTCTCATCGCGTTCAATCGCTCTGAAAAACCAGTGTCCCTAGACCTGCTTGTGTCGCCTGAAATTCCGGATGGTCCTCTTGAACAGGAGTTACTTCTTTCCAAAACCTCATCCGCTAAGCAGGTATCCGTCAAAGACGGCCGTCTTACTATCTCCCTCCCGCCCCGCTCCAGCTCAATTTTTGTTCCTGCCAAACCGTAGCCGCGTCTTACTTCTTGGCGGGCTTTTCGGGGGACTGAGGCGGATTTCCTTGGGGTGAGCGTGCGCCTTCTGGGACTCCAGAGGGCATCGTGCCTTGAGGGAAGGGAGGGATACCCTGCGGACTGATCCGGTTCTCGATCGGAATCACAGGACGTCTGACGATGGGCTGGGCTGGCGGTCTCAGGACGAGAATCACCTGACAGACGGCAATGGTCAAAAGGCTCAGTGCCACCAGGGCAATACACACTTTCACATAAGGTTCAGGCTTCACTAGGGTTTCTTGGCTCATCCAAATAGCATAAAGAGTCCGGACATATTGTGGAAAGCACGCTTTCCAGAGGTCGGTTTATTGGTTTATGATCTTAATCTTATTCCGTTGGCTAGGTAGCTCAGTTGGTAGAGCAGAGGACTGAAAATCCTCGTGTCGGGGGTTCAATTCCCTCCCTAGCCACTTTCTTTTCCGTCCTTGGCGGCCTTTGCGTGAGTAATCCGAAAAGAGCTTAGGGATCAGATATCCCTCAAAGCACTTTTCCCTTAACTCTTCTCAATTTTTTTTCCGATGAGATAGTACGTTCGCAGTTTGCCCCGATTTCTTAATTCAACTTCTCCCCTATCCTCAAAAATATAACTATCCTCTAACCGTGCGTGAACACTCTCACTCACATGAATTTTCATAGGCTCGGCCGTTCCCTCCAAGCGGTTGGTAACATTCACCACATCCCCCCACAAATCGTAGGCAAATTTCTTTCTGCCAATGATCCCTGCGGCCACGGTTCCGCTATGCATTCCAATCCGAATTTGCAGATTTCGGGACAACTTCTGGTTTTGGCTTTTCAGAATAGACAATGCCTCCAAAGAGAAGTCAGCCATCTGCTGGGCATGCGTAGGGCTTCGATCCGGAACCCCCGCCACCGCCATATAACAATCCCCAATCGTCTTAATTTTCTCCAACTTATACTTCTCGGCTAAGTCATCGAAGATTTCGAACAGCTCATTAAGAAGGTTGGTCACCGACCTTGGCCCCAGCTCTGCGGCCAGCTTCGTGAATCCAACCACATCCGCAAAGAGCACAGTGACTTCAGGAAATGTTTCGGCTTCGACTTTCTCTCCCTTTTGTAAACGGTCCGCAATGGCAATCGGCAAGACGTTTAGCAAAAGCTTCTCAGTGCGCCCCTTCTCTTTCTCCAATGCCGTTGCTTTTTCCCCCAGATCAACCATTGCCGCTTCCTTTTCTTTTTCTCTTTGATGGAGAATGGACGCCATCTGATTAAAAGCTGTGACAAGTTGGTTCAACTCCCGGACTCCTCGGATGCTTTGAATCTCAGCAAACTTCCCCTGCTCCAACTGTTGGACGGCGAGAGATAACAGGCGAATCGGCCGTAGCACCAGCCGAAGAATCACCGTGTAGCCGATACTCAGCAAACCCAACAAGGCCAGTGCCAGTACGAGTCCAAGCTGAACCCTACGATGCACTTCTTTTTGTAGTCCACTGACAAGGATCGACGTCCTCTGGTTTACCATCTGGGTAAAATCCCGCAGCGGCTTCATAATTTTCGCCTTCGCCTCATGATACTGCTGGCTATGCAAAATCTGAATGGCGAGGGGCTGATCAGCTGTTTTTTTGATCTGAAAGGATCCCGTTCCGTCATCAAACTCACCTTTCAAAGCATGCATCGCGATATTTTCCAGCTTTACGAGTGAATCGCTTTGATTCTGCGAATCTTTAAGAAGAGCAAACTCTTGGACGGTAAATCCAGCACTTAACATGCGACTTTCTAGGGATATTTTTTCTCCCGCTTCTGCGCTGTCCTGCTCCGCATCACCGGTAACAAGGTCCCAGTAAATGTCGTTATAGTCTTGAGGTCGGGGCGTCTCTCCATTTCGGATTGTCAAAATACGGTTAAAGAACTTCTGATACTTTTCGTTCCCTGTAACCGCGTAGGTGCGAGCCATCCGCGTCAAATCATCCGAGCTTTGACGAAGCTCGTCCGCCAACTGGTAGGAGTGGTACTTCTGCAGTTGCGCCTCAGCCAACTCGTTAGCTTTTTTTCGACTGATGAAAGAATTACTTACAAGCAGAAGCAGCAAAACTCCTACGGAGACAAAAACCAGCGCAAGAAGTGTTTTTAACTTCACTACAAAAAAATACCTCAAAAGGAGACGGAAAGCCTCAAGAAAATCGCAGACGAGAAAGCCTTGTTTTACCTTCACCTTTGAATTCCTGACCCCCTGAACAAGATCGCTTTTTCACAAAAAAGCGGATAAAGTTTCAGAATGCGAGTTCTTGTCACTGGAATGATTGCGGGAATGGACGACGCTGACTACCTGCGGCGGGTCGTCGCCCTTGGTCAGCGCAATAACCGCGAGATCAAGGTCTATAACGCTATCGATGACTTCACAAAGGCAGGGAAAAAACCTCTCGAACGCCTCTTGGGAACTACCGACTATGTTTTTGAACTGACCCGCGAGAAAGAGTACGAAAAAATCGGGTACGAGATTCAACGAAACAATTATCAGGACGTCATTATTCGTGCACCCGCCACAGTTGAGTGGAACCGAATCAATCGCAAGTTTAAGGATCAACGGGTTCTTCGGGATTTTATTAAGCCCGATCTGATCGTCACCCTGATCGACGCGGAGTGGGCGATCAAACTGAAACTGGAAACCCTTCAGGAGGCCGATCCCTTTCTGATCGCTCTCAAACAGCGAAACCATACTTTGTATGACATTCTCTCCTGGATGAATGAGGAGGTTAGCCTCTCCGAAGACTGGGCTCGGTACATGGGAGTGCCTCACTATGTCATCGCCGTGGGCGAACCCCCCGAGGCCCTCTATAAACTGGTTACCCATCCTAATCCATGGGTTGTATATGCCAGTTACTCGATGAGCTACGGCACTCCCGAGAAACGAAAGGAGATCGACCAGATCATCCACCGTCTCCGCAAGTACGCCGTGATCGTAGATCCTCAGTCGATTGAGATCGGAACTAACTTTGAGGGGGTGCCTGCCAGCGATCGGGAGTCCATTTACGCATACACAGTCCATCGCGATCTGCACTGGTACGTAGGCAAAGTCCACGCCGTTGTGGCCATTCATCCCTATCCCGAACGCCCGCCCCTTTCCACTGGCATGATGGATGAACTAGGCCACGCCCGAGACTACATGAAGGCCCGCTACATGATCTTTCCCAGGGGTGGTTTCAGCCCCTTCACCACCGACTCCTATATCGAAAAGGGCCATCTGTTCGAGACCGCCGACGAATTCTTTCATCATCTCGATACGGTTGAAAAAAGACCCCAATTTAAAGACGAACTCGTCCTCCAAGCTGAGTTTTTCAAGGGGCAATAATTTGGCTAAGCCCGCCTTTCCAAGGCGGCCTCATGACACACCCCATCTCGACCCTGCCATCCATTTCTGCTAGGTTTTTCAGATGTCTTTGATTTCCAGAATCAACGAAACCACCCCTGAGCAGACCCTGAGCTCACCAGAGATGCGTCGATATGCCCGACATCTCATTATGCCCGAGGTGACGGTCGAAGGTCAGCGTAAGCTCAAGGCCTCCCGCGTTTTGGCCATCGGAACAGGTGGCCTCGGCTCCCCTCTTCTCGCCTATCTAGCCGCTGCTGGGGTTGGTCGACTGGGAATCGTTGATTTCGACCGGGTGGACGAATCCAACCTCCAGCGTCAAATTATCCATCGCCAGACCTCCATCGGTCAGGCCAAGGTCGAATCTGCCCGCCGCACCATCTCCGAACTCAATCCCCACGTGGATGTAGTAACCCACGAGATCGCTCTTCGTTCCGACAACGCACTCGAACTTTTCGCAGACTACGATGTGGTGGTGGACGGTACCGACAACTTTCCTACCCGCTACCTCGTGAACGACGCATGCGTTCTTTTGGGTAAACCCAATGTGTACGGATCCATCTTCCGCTTCGAGGGCCAGTGCACCGTATTCTGGGGAGAAAAAGGCCCCTGCTATCGTTGCCTATACCCCGAACCGCCACCCCCAGGTAGCGTTCCTAGTTGCGCCGAAGGCGGCGTTCTTGGAATCCTCCCCGGCGTGATCGGGGTTCTGCAAGCCATCGAAACGGTCAAACTCATCCTCGGCATTGGAGATCCCCTAATTGGCAGACTCCTCCTTTTCGACGCCTTAAAAATGAAGTTTAAGGAAATGAAATTACGCAAAAATCCGCACTGCCCGATCTGTGGTCCAAATAAAACCATCACAGGCCTGATTGATTATGAGCAGTTTTGTGGTGCCCCCGCACGAGAGGGACCGGCACAGGAAACGCCCAAAGTTCCTGAAATCACCTGCTCTGAACTCAAACAAAAGATCGATTCCAAGAAGTCATTTGTCTTGGTCGACGTGCGTGAACCCCACGAGTATCAGATTTCTAAAATCGCGGGCTCCACCCTCATCCCTTTGGGTGAAATTCCCAAACGTTGGCAGGAAATTCCCCCAGATCAGGAAATTGTACTTCAGTGCAAAGCAGGAATCCGAAGCGCCAAGGCTCTTCTTTTTCTTCAGCAACAAGGCTACAAAAAACTGCTCAACCTCAAGGGCGGGATCGATGCCTGGTCGGAGGAAATCGACCCCTCTCTTCCCCGCTATTGAAGCTGCTTCAGACTTTACTCCTTCTCGTTCTCTCCCTGTGTCCCCTCGAAGCGGGTGGCCTTGCCAACCTGAAAGTTGAAGGATACTCGATTGTCGCAGAGGTGGCACTCAGCCCTGCGGAGCAGATGAACGGCCTCATGAACCGAGAATCCCTTGAGTTAAATCACGGCATGCTTTTTATTTTTCCCCAGCCGAAAAAAGCATCCTTTTGGATGCACAACACCTCTATCCCTCTGGATCTTGCGTTTCTAGACGCGGACGGAGTGATTCTCGAGATTCTTCCCCTCGTGCCATTTGAAGAGGCCCGCGTAGTCAGTAAGTCCGACCAAGTTGCCTTTGCATTGGAAGTGAATCGGGACTGGTTTAGCTCCCGCGGACTTAAGCCCGGCCTGAAGGTAAAGGGATTACCAAAGAGTTAAGGAAATATCTCAAGCGTGAGTTAAATCACGCATAGCAAAAGCACGAATCTGATTTGGATGAATACTCACCACGGCTTGGGTTTCTCCCTCAGGGGTCGAAAACTCAACCTCATACCCTGGCGGTTTTCGGTGCACATGAATCACGGTTCCAACAGTACCAACGGGCAAGCCCAGATCATCCAGATCTTCAGTTAAAACAACCCTGCTGTGCTCAGAATAAAGCTTCATACTTTTGTAGGATAAGCCGTGATAAGGCGGGGCGCAAGAATCCCCCTGTCGACCTGCCAAACGGTAGTCACTCGGACCTTTTGGCCCCGAGGTGTCTCCAAGAATCCCCAGACCACCAAACGATGACCAAATATAGATTTGCAAATCCTCTTGCCCTGAGGCTTTTGGAGAAGGATTTGTATGGAATCAGAAAATTCCCTCCAACTATTTAGGCTAAATCCAAGCGATTGAAACCAAAGGGCCTTGGATCGCCCCTGCGGGTGGTTTTCATTGAGCAAATATTCCGTAATCTTTCTCTTCTCAATTCTCCATTTCTTTATTCTCACCCCTATCCCCAAATCTGTCTGTCCAAGGTGCGGTACTGAATTGCCTCAGCCAAATGATCCAACAAAACTTTTTCACTTTCTGCCAGATCTGCAACCGTACGGGCCACCTTTAAGATTCGATCTAAAGCTCTCGCACTGAGGGAGAGATCACTCATGGCTCCCGATAAAAGAGCTTTAGCCTCCCGATCCATCGGAACTCTTTTCCTTAAATCCCGGGGGCCCATCTGAGCATTGGCATAGATTGCAGATGCGGGCCCAAATCGCTCTCGTTGGACCGCCCGAGCACGCTCCACCCTCGCTCGAATAGTTGCCGACGACTCCCCAGGCGCTTCCTCTAAAAGCTGCTCATGCTTCATGGCGGGAACTTCCAGATGCAGATCGATCCGATCTAAAAGCGGACCACTAATTTTATTTAAATACTTCCGTGCTGCTTGCCCCTTCCCCCGTCCCTCAAAATATCCACGCGGGCTGGGATTCATCGCCCCCACGAACATAAATCTCGCAGGAAAAGTCATCGTCCCCGTAGCCCTTGAAATCGTCACCTGCCCATCCTCCAGCGGCTGCCTCAGAACCTCCAAAGCGGATCTCTTAAATTCTGGTAGTTCATCTAGGAAAAGCACCCCGTGATGCGCCAAACTGACTTCCCCTGGAGCGGGATGCGCCGAACCCCCAATCAATCCAATATCAGAAATCGTATGGTGTGGACTTCGAAACGGTCGCTCCTGAACCAACGATCCCTCGGATCGAAGGAGCCCTGCTACACTATGAATACGCGTCGTCTCAAACGACTCCTCCAAACTCATTTTTGGCAAAATGGTGGGAAGCCGTTTTGCGAGCATGCTTTTCCCTGAGCCTGGCGGCCCAATCATCAGGACGTTATGATTTCCGGCTGCCGCAATTTCCAACGCCCGCTTCACCGCCTCTTGGCCTTTCACCTCGGAAAAGTCTACCCCTCCTCCACACTCCCGATCTGGGGCGCCACTCGTACGGATTGCCGTCTCCACTCTCGGGCAAGGAATCATCTTTCCATCGATGACTTCTGCCGCCTCCCGAAGATCTCGGACAGGCACAATCCGAATTCCCTCAACAGCAGAAGCTTCAGCAGTATTCGCCGTCGGAACCATCAATCCTCGCAACCCTCGCCCACGGGCCAGCAGTGCAATAGCCAAAGCCCCTCGCACCGCTCGAACTTCACCATCCAAAGCCAATTCCCCCACCACCATCCATTCCGCCAATTTTTCATTCGAAATTTGACCTGAGCAGGCCAAAAGCCCCAGTGCGATCGGCAGATCAAAGCAGGGTCCACCCTTTTTCAGATCTGCAGGAGCTAAGCTGGCCGTAATAAATCCTTCAGGGCAGGAGTAGCCGCTGTTCCAGATGGCCGCTTTGACCCTTTGCCGAGACTCCTTCACGGCGGTGTCTGCCAAACCAACCACGACAAAGTTTTCTTTTCCACTCCCCGCGTCCACCTCCACCTCTACGGGCAGCGCCTCAACCCCGACCACCGCTGCCGACCATGTACTCGCAAGCTGTCTCATCGGCTCCACGCCAATCCTGCATCGGTTAGACTGTAGGCGTGCCGAATCCAACGACATTTCGGCCGCTGACCTGGTGCGAAGTGAACTTCCACGATATCAAAACGGACAGGAGGCGGGCGACAATCCAGCTCTCGTAAATAGTGGTTGGCTGTCGCAATGATTCTTCTCTGCTTTGACCATGTCACCGCATGTTCAGGCCGTAATCGGGCGAGAATGTGGCGCGTTTTGACTTCTACGACGACCAGCTCATTTCCCTCCCGCCCCATCAAGTCGATCTCTCCGCATCGGGCCCGATAATTACGGACCAAGATTTTTACTCCTTCACGCTGGAGAAAACGGCCTGCCACCCGCTCTCCATATCGACCTGCCTCGCGACTATTTTTCCATGCGGGACATGGTCTTTGATCCCAAGGGTAAAAACGATCGCCGATGGAGCGGACAAGGTCCGTGAACACGGAGAGCTTGGAGATGCTCCGCCGTGCCGTATCCACAGTTCTTTGAAAAACCATACATGGGATATAACTGACCAAATTGCAAAAGGGTTCGGTCTCGCGAAACTTTTGCGACCACAGAAGCTGCAGCAATCGACGGACAAATTCCATCCCCACCCACAACAGCTACGTGCTCCTTTCCTAAATGCTTGGCAGGCAAACCATCCACTAAAATCACCCCCGGGACGTCTCCTAACCCCTCCAAAGCCCGCGCCATCGCAATTTGACTGGCTACCAAAATATTATGCTCCTCAATTTCTTCCAAGGATGCTTCACCCACGGCCCACCTTCCGATCTCTCCATCCGTGAGTCTTTCGAAAAGGCCTTCTCTTTTCTTGCGACTTAGCTTTTTTGAATCATCCAAACCCTCAAGCGCCACCCCGCTTTTGTGAAACTGATAAGCCGCTGCAACGACGGGCCCCGCTAACGATCCCCGACCCGCCTCATCGACTCCGACTGTTACGGATGAACCCGCCAACAAAATCTCTGATTTCCAGAGCGGAGGAATTTATTTTTTCTTTCTGGCTTCGACCACTTCCCGCACGGCCATGTCGGAGCGACCGCGCAGGTAGAAAAGTTTGGCTCGGCGAGGATTGCCCTTGGTCTCCACCTCGACTTTTTCAATCCGAGGAGAGTGCAGAGGAAAAATACGCTCCACTCCTTCTCCATAACTGATGCGCCGAACGGTAAACTGCTCGTTCAATCCCCGCCCCTTACGCGCGATCACAGTTCCGGCAAAAAGCTGGGTTCGCTCCTTATCCCCCTCCTTCACTTTGGTGAAAACCTTAATCTTATCGCCTACACCGAAACCGGCGCGGCCTTCTTTGAACTGCTCTTTTTCAATCGTTTCGATGATCTTTGCGCTCATTTTTTTATCTCCTTAGGAGGGGTAAATCCTGCCTGCTTTTTCTCCTCAAGTAAATCTTCTCTTCGCTCTTTCGTCCGAGCCACGGCTTGGCTCCTCTGCCACTTCAGAACCTCCGCGTGATGCCCCGAGAGCAACACCCCAGGCACCTTCATTCCCCGAAACTCCTCAGGCCGGGTGTACTGAGGCCCTTCCAAAAGCCCTTCCCCCTCAAATGTGTCCCCCCCTGCAGAATTCTCATTCCCCAACACCCCTGGAATCAACCGCACCAGCGCATCAATCAGGGTCAACGCCGGCAGTGTCCCGTTACTTAAAACATAATCTCCGACCGAAATCTCCTCATCGATCCATCCCTGCCGAACTCTTTCGTCGATCCCCTCATAATGCCCGCTGACCAGCAGCAGGCGACCGTGCTCCTTGCCCAACTGCCGAACTTTTGCCTGATCCAAGCGAACTCCCTCTGGCGTCAAGTAGATCACCCTAGCCCGATCCTCCCCTTCTCCCCGCAAATGCTCAATTGCGTCCACCAGAGGCTCCGCCTTCATTACCATCCCAGGTCCTCCCCCAAACGGACGGTCATCCACCGTGTGGTGTTTGTCCTTCGCGTAATCACGAATCTGATGCACACGGATCTCCACCAAGCCCGCACGTTGCGCACGACCTAAAATACTTTCCCCGAGAACCCCTTGCGCCATCGCAGGGAAAAGGGTCAAGAGATCAATCTTCATGAGTCGTCCCCATCGAATTCCCCGTCCTCTACCTCGACAGATACATGACGCCCATCTCGGCTCGCCGCATTTAAAAGAGACCGAATCGCCTCAATCGTTCGTCCATTACGGCCGATGATTCGGCCCAAATCCTCAGGGTTAACGCGAATGCGAAAGAGAAAGCCCCGGTCGTCCGAGGTCTCCTCTACATCTACTTCGTCGGGATGGGTGACAAGGCGACCCAGGACAAGTTCCAGAAAATATCGCATGGGAATCCTGTCCTCACCGGAAACTTACGCCTTCGGCGCACGCCGCGCTTTGCGGATGAAACTGGCCACCGTCTCACTGGGTTTGGCCCCTTTGCCTACCCAGTGATCAATCCGATCCAGCTTGAGCTTCATACCCTCATCTTTCCCCATCGGATTGTAGGTTCCCACAAGCTCAAGAAAACGACCGTCGCGCGGACTTTCTTTGTCCGTCACAACCACACGAAAGTAGGGACGATTCTTTTTTCCCTCTTTCCGCAAACGAATCACCACCGCCATAAGTTTATCTCCCGTACCCCGCCAACGTGGTGCTCTGCGGCCCCTAAACAAGGGCGATTTCGCAGAACGTCGACGAACTTAAAAACATATCCAAACCCCAGCCCTCTTCCAAGGACAAAGTCCTTCCCCTCTAACTCTTTCCGACCGCAATCGCCTCCACACACTCCAACCACGCATGGATCAACCACCCGTGAATCTCCTGAATCCTGGACGTATCCTCGCTGGGCACCACAATCGCATGATCACACAGCCCTTTGGCAGGCCCACCATCCTTTCCTAAAGCACCTATAACCAGCATATTATGACTTTTCGCGACTTGGATTGCTTTGAGAATGTTAGGAGATTTTCCACTGGTACTGAATATAATCAAAACGTCCCCTCTCCGACCAAACGCCTCTACCTGCCTTGAAAATACATCCTCGTAAGACCAGTCGTTCGCAATGCAGGTCAGGGCTGAGCCATCGGCACAAAGGGCCAACGCAGGGAGGGCCTTCCGATTCTCCCGATATCGCCCCGTCATCTCCTCAGCTAAGTGCATCGAGTCGGCCGCACTGCCCCCATTCCCACACGTTAAGACTTTCCCCCCCGCTTTCACCCTCTCTGCCAACGCTTTTCCCGCCGCCTCCACCGCAGGGACCAATCCATGGCAACGCTTGACGGTTTCCTCCAAAGCAGAAAGATCGTGGGCAAGATTCATCGAGATGCTATGTCTAGATTCGCACGGAAAATGAAAATCGTCGAAAAATATCTTTGGCGCTCGGTCCTACTCCCCCTCGTCTTTGTCATTACCGCCCTGTTCGTGCTTTGGCTTATGTTTGATATTTTCGACAAATTGGGGCGTCTCGTTGAAAAAAATCCGCCTTTTCCTCTTTTGGTAAAGTATTTTCTAATTCAACTTCCCGATCTGGCCCAGTCGATCCTGCCCGTCGCCGTCCTTTTCGCCACTCTTTACGTCTTGGCTTACTTTTCTAGACACCGCGAATCGGTGGCTCTTCTCGCTTCTGGAATGAGCCCTGTGACTCTGGCAAAGCCATTCCTTGTCTGTAGTGCCGGTCTCTCCGTCATTCTCTATCTCCTTTCCTACTCCCTGTCCCCTACCGCACAAGCAGGTCGGGAAAAGGTAAAAAAGCAGATTAAACAGGAAGCTTTGGAAGAAAACACGTTTCAACAGATCGTCTATCGCTCGCCTATGCAGCCCAACGCCACCCAAAGTGAAATCTGGTATATTGGCCGCATCTACCTGAAAGAAAAAAAAGCGGAAAACCTGGAAGTTCTATTTCGCTCTGAACCCGAAGGCCGCGATATCTCCAAACTATTCGCCAGCTCTGCCATCTACCAAGGCGGGGTTTGGCACTTTCAAGGGGTTCGGCGGGCCGAGTACAGTGCGACCGCAAACGGACAAGAAACGCTCGGCCCACTGTTGGCCGAGCTTGTTCTGCCCGAGTGCACAGCACCGCCTGAAACACTAGCCTCACGCCTTCTTCCTCCTGATGAACTGCCTTGGCCAGACGTTGCTCGACTCGCCTCCGACCACTCGCGTCTCAATGACCGTCTTCGCGCTCCCTACGAAACGGAGCACTGGAATCGCTTAGCCTATCCTTTGGCTTGTCCTCTCCTCTGCCTCTTTGGCATCGCGTTCGGCATGACCGATGCCAGACGGAATGTCGCAGCCACTATTTTCAGCAGTGTCTTTGTTCTTTTCGGTTTTCTCGTATGGACCCGGCTCTCGATTGCCCTTGGACAGGGAAATCGTATTCCATCCTTCTTGGCTGGAACCAGCTCGATCTTTCTTTTCGGGGCAGCTGGCCTCTATCTTTTTGCAGAAAAAGTGGGATGGCTTTGGGAACTTCAGGGCTGGAGTGAACACCATCCCCGTGCCGCAGTCTGGCTTCGAAAGGTAGGACTGATCACTTGAATCACAGAGTTTTCCTCTTCCTTGCTTTGACTTCAGTGACAGCTCTTGCCCGCGACCCTGCTGAGTCCGTCGAGCCTGATCCTATGGGAGGCGGAAACCCCGTCGCAACCAACGCGCCCACTTCAACTCCAACAAAAGAAATGCCTCCCGCCGATCCTATGGGAGGCGCCTCTACCCCCGCTTCAGACACAACTACGAATAAAGCACACGAAACCGTCGAAGAATCTTCTACACCTTCCGACCCAATGGGAGGCACAGTCAAAGAGTCAACATCCACACCTTCAGCCGAAAAAAAAGCAATCACCCCACCTAAACCTCCCCTCACACCCGAAATCGCTAATTTAAATCTTCCTTCAGAAGTCGAAGTCCCCAACGAAGATCCAGACAAAGTTCTTTTTCTCCCTGCGGGTACCTATCGACAGATTCTACAAATCCCGATCGATTCACCGACGATGCAGTCGGCCAATCAACTACGAAGTCAAAGAGGCCAGGAGGTAAAGGCAGCTCCTGCTCTTCCGCCAAAACCCACACCCAACACAAAGCCTCTCTGGATCCGATACGAGTCACTTGAAAAAATCAAAATAGGCAGTGAAGAGCGCCGTGGAGGAATTGACCTGCCTGTGAACAGCCCTACCGAACTCAAACCTCGGCTTTGGTATGCCAAATCAGAAACAGCGGATACGTGGAGTTCGCTGTTCTATTTTGTTTTCGGAGGTGCTGGGTACACCGTTGCAAACTTAGCTGGATGGTCAGCAGGCAATGTAAGAGAAATCCCCGTCGACTTTCCTTACCGCCTCGTCAGAAAATAAGACCTAGGGTGGCCCGCTGGTTGAGGCGGTGGTAGTCGCAGGAGAACCTGCGGTAGGGTTGAGCGGTTGCCCGCTAACATCCAGGATTCTCGGAGTCACGAAAATCAAAGTATTCTTTTTAATCGCTTGCTCAGTTTTCCCCTGAAACGCACGACCAAAAACCGGAATATCGCCGATAATTGGTACTTTCTCATCGATCTTCTGAATATCTTCCCTCAACAAGCCTCCCAAAAGCAAAGTGTAACCATCACTCACCTCCACAGCAGGCAACGTCAAATCACGGCGTATAAACACAGGTTGCTGAATGTTGTTTGTCATAATCGTTACTGCTTGATTGAAATATGCCAAGGTGTACGCCGAATTAATCTGGGTTCCGTAATTAATGAATCCTTCAAAATCCACAAAACTGGGCTCCAGCTCTAACAAGACCCTACTGTTATCTCCAGTGACATCTGGCTTCACTCCCATCTTCACCCCGATTGGCACAGGATCACTAATTTGAGAAGGGAACGAACCAATCACTGTCTCAGGTCCAGGCACACCTTGAAGATTATTATTAGCCGTAGTCTGATTCGTGCTCGTACTATTAATTGTCCGAATGGAAGACTGAGGATCACTATACTCTTTGACGTACTTAAACTCTTGAGTTACCTCAATCACACCCTTTTGCCCTCTCTTCAGAATAATCGATGGATTAGCCAAAACATTTGCACTATTTTTCTGAGAAACAGCTTGGATTAAAGTCCGAAGCTGCATTCCATTCAAAATTGTTCCACCAAGATCCATCGTATTCAATGCATAGGAGCTGGTTTGGTTCGTCCCAGCTAGAACCCCTGACTGGAGAAAAGATTGGAGCGTATTGTTCGGAAGCAATCCTACACCTTGAATCTGATTGAGCTGGGCATTCACACCCCGCTGCGTCGAGGCTGATGGTGTCGCCCCTCCGCTGGTTGAATCAAAACCAGCTGGGACTGGTGAGAGCAAATTAATACCTGACCCACCCAGCGTCGAATTCACTGTAATAGAGTCCAAATCTAATTGATTGATTTCAACTAGGCGTACTCCTACTTGAATCAAAAGGGTCTGCTCCTCAGCTGCACTGATAAGCTGGCCGATCATATCCAACATCTCCTGATTATTTACCACCTTCAACTGGCTAGTCTTCTGATTGTAAACTGCATAAGCGCCATTCGGAAAAACTACCCCAAGATCTTCCAACTTCTTTTGTTCGTTTTTTCCCGCTGAATCTGACCCTGTTGTAACCGTACCCCCTCCTGCCCCTCTAGGCGCATCAGTTCCAGCATCCTCTTTTCCATCAGCTCCTTTGAAGAAGGAGGGACTTACGGTGAAATTCTGGGAATTCAATTCAGGCCTTTTTTCCACCAAGGGACCAAAAGTAACGCCTATGTCTGTAATCCTTGCCTTTACCCCTGCAATTTGTGAGATATATCGAACCACCTCGGCCAAAGAGGTCTGACGCAACCGTAAAGTCACGGGCTGTGGATTTGCAACATCAGTGCTAACAACAAAGTTAACCCCTACTTTAGCGGCCTCGGGATCATACGTTCTGCTCAGACTGATCAGCGCTCGACGAATTGTCTCGAGATCTGCACCCGAAAAATCGACCTGTGGAATGACTGTTTTCTGCAGCTTCTTTTCCAATATGTACGCGGGAGATGCTGTCATAGCCCCTGTGATTTCAATTCCACCTACCGCCGCCCCGCTTTTGGGGTAAATATTGTTCCATGCTTCGCGAACCTCCCTTCTTCTTTCAAGGTTTGATAGGTCACGCGCTTTTTCCGCCACTAAAGCACGCTCCTCATAAATCTTCTGAATTCCCTCCGTTGCAACCTGATTGAAGGGATCGGCCTCCAAAACATCCTCATACCTCTCTTCAGCTTTGGCGAGCTGACCCGTCTCGCGTAAAGCTTGAGCTTCCTCCAACCCGCTTCTAACAATTGTAAGTCTGTCAAAAAACTTTGTCGTTAGCGCAGGGTTGACCGTTTCCGTGCCAGATACACCTCGCCGTAACACTTCGTCACTTTTCTGCAACTGAAGAATAGCTGACTCATTTTTAGGATCGTGCTGAAGCGAAGCCAAAGCTCTACGCCGCGTCTCGGGCCAGTGATTCTGTTCTGCGGCAACTTCAGCAAGAGTAGCTTGAAGTTTACTCAGAGTCCTATTTACCTCCACAGCTAGGGGCGTTTCCCTCAATGACGAAGGAAGAGCTTCATAAGCCTTCTCGAGTAGCTCACAGGCTTCAGAGCTTTTGCCATCAGCCACCATCTTTCGACTCACTCCATAAGCTTCTTTCAAAGGCTGTAACAGCTGCTCCCTTTTCACCGTCTCAGCTTCGATCTGTTCTTGAAGTGTGCTCGCACCAACAACAGATTTCCCGGAAAATCCTAAGCAAAGAGAAAGGATGAGTAGAAAGATCTTCATGGCACAGAGGGCATCATTTCCGCACCGCCACCTTGGGCAAATTCAGGATTTTCCTCATCTTGAGGGAAGACCAATGTGCCGTCAGGATTAATGATTCTCAAAGTGCAAAAGATTACGAGATTACTCTTAATTTTCTGCGAGGCTTCACTTCGAAAAAAACGGCCCAACATAGGAATGTCACCCAACATAGGGACTTTATCGTCAACCAACTGAACCACATCCGAGATTAGCCCCCCCATTCCAACCGTTTCACCATCGATCAACCGAACCCGGCTTTGAAGTGATTTTTTAGTGAATATGGGCACTAAATATGGGGCAGTGCCCACTGTCGTGTCATAGTTTGTAGTTGGATCAAGTGGAGCTGATGAAATAAGAACCCCGTAATCTACAAATCCCTCAAAATCTTCAACTAGTAGATTTGTAAAGTCTAAATCCACCGCTCTCGGAATCGAGGTGGATTCACCCTTCACCTCCAACGTTGTCCCAAGATCACGATACTCAAATCCTGTTGGGTTCGACGGCAAAATAAAACCCGCTCCCACACCCTGATCATTATTCGGCACATTCGGCTGTGTGTATGTCGTGGGATAGTACATTCGCCGAGATATCACAATTTTCGACTGCTTCCCATCTGCCAATGTCACCCTCGGCGCGGCCACTAAATCCTTCCCGATCGCGTTTTGTAAAAGCTGGAGAACCGCGGCAAAACCCTTGCCAAACACTTGGGCGTTCACCCCGACCTGATTGGATGCCGTTTGAGGGTAAGTGGGATCAAGCAACTGTTGCAGTGCCGTAACCGATCCACCACCTGGACTGAATCCTGCAGTCCCCCGAAGACCGTCAGTACCCCCTGACGCTGACCCTGGATCATAGATTGTACCTGGAGTTCCGGGATTGGGGATTGCAGTGCTTCCACTCATTTGCAAATTAAAAGTAAAATTCTTAACGTCGTTCTCCGTAAAAGAGAGAAATTTGGTTTCTACCTCAAACTGCTTCTGCGGGGGCTCCCCCTGTGCATCTCGAATCCTCTGCTCAACCTTACTCAACTCGTTCGGGGTATTCCTTACCACCAATTTGCCCGTATCGGAAAAACACATCGCCGATGTACTCTCCATAGCAGTATTCACTCCGATACTATCCAACACTAGTTTACCTAAATCTTTTGGCGTCTTTTGAGATTCCCCCTGCTTCACCGAATTCGCTAGTAGACTGGGGGGCAAGGTATAACTTCGCGTCTCTAACTCTGCTCCTGTCTCTGTAATAGGCAGGATGAGTACTGCGCTGTTCTCCACATCATACCTCAACTTCTCTCCACCTCGGATCTGCTCGCACAAATACTTGAGGGCAGTTTGTAGCTTTACGTTCCTCAACTCTAAACTAACCGTTGCCCCCTCTGGATCGACTCCGTCTGCAGGTGGCGATAACCGCAATACAAAATTAATTCCCTTTTTTTTGGGGTCGTTCTGCTCACTTAATCTTTGTAACTCCTCCACAGCGTCTCGAAGAGGTTTTTCATTAAAAACGATCTCAGGAACCTCAATTGTCGACAAGGCCTGCAGAATCTCTGCTGAGTTAGACGGTCCAGCGATTCCAGTGCCACGAGTTTGCTTGGGATCGACTCGGGCAGGAGGAGGCGGAACCCAGGCCTCCGTCACCTGAGTCATCGCTTTTACACGGCTTGCTGAGTATCTCTTGTCCGCCACGAGTAGGCGCTTCTGCTCGACAACTTCAATCTTTTTGCGGGCTGCTGAATTATACGGGTCGATCCGCAAAACATCGTCCAATTTCTGCCGCGCAGACCGATATTGTCCCGTTTCAGTCAACTGATCAGCCAGCGAAAGAAGCTTTTTTATCTCCTTTGTTTTTTCAACTAGATCAGCTGTCGCAGCGGGATTTCCTTCAAATGGATCTGCCCCTCGTGAGGCCTCCTCCTGCATGTTAGCCGCCTGTTTTGCAACTTGAGCATTGGTAGGATCGAGATCTGCAGCCTGCTTCATCAATCCGGCAGCCTCTGCCGTCTTTCCCGCTTTTTCTTGTGCCAACGCCTGAGCGGCCAAGGACTTCGCAACACCCACCCGAGCACGATGATAAAATCCCGACGTGCTGGTTTGAGGATCTGTCTGATTCATCACCAACCGAAACTTTGCCTGCGCATGCTCCCACTCCCCCGCTTGGTATAAACGCTCTGCTAAATCTAAATTCTCATTTAGTCGAAACGTTACCTCTCGGCGTCGATCAATCTCTCGCTGTGTCATCTCCGCCGATGACTGAACACGAGGGGGCACACTTGCATCAGCTGCCAAATCAGGCCCCTCTTGAGCAGAGCTTGGAAAGCGGCTGAAGCCGAACAACAACAAACAACAAAGCGGTAATACCTTCACAACTTTGAAATATACCGCTTGGGCAGGCAACTGGGTCAACGCCACCCCCAGCCTCTCGTGAAGAACTTACCAATGACTAGGGAGATGCTGTGAGCATCTCCTTAGGCAGAATATCGACTGACTCTCCTTCAGGCTTCATACGCAGAGAGACTTTTTGCGCGCTCGCGGCAACAACAACGAACGTTTTCCCTGCGTACGGGAAACTTTGTCCAATCCGATACGGGCCCATTTCCCCCTCTCCAGGCACCAACGAAATCAAACGCACGTCACCCACCCCCCAATCGACTCCCCTTGACTTTCCTCTCTCGTCAATTTTCAAGCTAATCGGCCCGTTCAGGTCATCCAACCTCTCCAAAACGATCATGGAATCATCATACTCATTCTCCGTTTTTGTTTTCTCATCCAATTTGATCCCTTTGTCGTCTTTGTACTCTTTTACGAAAAGCGGAATAGCATGGGGGCAAGGATTCGTCCCTCCCACCTTTCCTTTGACCTCATCCTCGCTTTTCAAGACATCCAATCCCTTTGCTGTTACCACCACCCACAGCTTGTCTCCGGTCGCAACATCAACATCTTTAGGCTTTCCGACTGTTTTAAACCGTAATGTGTATCGCCCAGCACTTTTTCCAGAAAAACTTACCGCCATTTTAGCTGGATCCACCGAAGCAATTTTTAGTTTTACCCATTTCGAGGGGCTACTGGCAGCGTCTTGAGGGTTGGTCTTTTTTTGATACTCCTCCAAGTTGGTAAATCCGTCCTGATCCTCATCTTGTCCGCCTACCTCTGGGTCTTCAGGAGAAAAACCATACTTCAACTTCCAGCCAACTTGTATCCCATCCTCGGTGACCTGATCCGGATTGAGGGGTTGAACGGGTTCAGCCTCCTTGGGCAAAAACACAAGGCTTCGCGATACAAAAACTCGATGCTTTTCCAGCGTATCCTTGAGTCCTTTCTTCTTTTGCTCCAACTCCCCGATTTTGGCGTGAAACTCAGAAGCCTTTTGCTTTGTTTCAGCAAGGGGAGACTTGCCACCCCCTGTGGGTGTCTCTACTGGCTCTGGCCATCCTGGCTGAAGAAACCCAAAGGTTAGGGCCGCAAGCCCCAACACAACCAATCCAACACCTCCCCCAATCCACCATGGCGAAAGTTTCATTACGTTTTCCCTTTTACAGGAGTTTTTCCTGCCACAGGTGTTTTCCAACCGACAAAATCAATCCGCACCACAACTTTCATCCTCTCTTTACCTGCTAACACCATCAAAAGTGGAGGTCGGCTCGGTGGATTTGCGCTTCCTCTTGCTCCATCTGTCGGATTCTCAGCCGCAGCTCCATCCGTAGGCTTATTTGCATCTGCGAATTTCTTGGCTACCTCACTGCGCTTAGGGAATTCCTTCAAATCATTTTCCAGACTCAAGTTCATCACGACAAAAAGCCATGGATCCTTGGCGACTCTTTGAATAAAGCCATATAGAACCTCGGGTGAACTATCAAACTGCAACGTATAGCCCTCACGGAAAGTTCCTGTTGAGCCTCCAGCTTTTGCTTTTTCACCGCTCTTTTTATCAGAGTCGGGGGCGGAAACCCCAGGGCTAACGATCGACTGTATAATGCACTGCGTTGGATACTTTTCTTTGGCCGTCTTTTTTGCGTCCATCAGCAACTCCACTAACTTTTCCGCAACGGAAAGTTGTCGAGCCAATTCAGGAACTTTCTCCGCAGAGGGATTCTGCTGCTTGTACTCTTGCAGGCCCAAATAAAAATCATCCGCTAAAATGACCCGACTGTTGTCCCCCTTTTTCCCTGACTGTTTTTTCAAACGGTCGTTCGTCGCAATCAGACGATCCTTCCACTGGTTCGGATCTTGGGACCAACCTTGCCCCACCCCAGAGGCTTTTTCATACCCCTCCCTCCAACTTCCAACTAACCCCTCCTCACCTTGACTTACTTCCTCTGCTACTTTTCCAATCTCGACTGCCTCCTTGCGAACTGCCCCCGCCCCTCCGGGCCTCGTCAATATGGCCGCAAGTTCTGGCTTGCCTTTGCGGTCCGCTAAAGACTGTGCCTGCGATTGCACCTCACTCAAAGAACTCCATCCAAAATATGCCACAGCAACAACAACAAGGAGGAATCCCCCCCCAGCAACAGCCAAAACCATCTGGGGTTGTGTCATCTTACCCTTCATGGATTAGCCGGCTTTTTAGCCGCCTCCACAGGAACAACTCCGCCCACAGGCCACTCGGCCCTCATGGCAAACTTGAGTGCCACCTGCTCCGTTTTTCCGTCCACCCGCTCGGGGTTGTCTCGCTGAGTTGTCGTTACGTTTTGTAAAATTCCGCCCTCACTCAAACCCTTGCGAAAGTCTTCCACCACTTTTGCATCCGCGGCTTCTGACTGCGTTTCAAAGAATCCACCAATTTCCAATACGGGGACCGAGGGCTTGGCATTTACTGGCTTTGCAGGCGCACCCTCCCCCTCCGCACCAGCGACGCTTTCACTCAGCTTAAGGGATGTTACCCATAAACCAGGTAAACTTTTGGACCGAATCTCCTCAAGCAAGATAGGCCATCTCATACGCTCCCCCTCCAGAACAAGAGCCTGATTCGCCAGATTCAATAGGTCAGTAACTTTTTTCTGCTCGGCACTTACTTGGGTCAAAACCCCTTCCGCTTCATCCACCTCGACAGCCTGTGGGGCTATGAGTGACCCCAGACGGGTGGATTGCCAAAAACCGTGGATTCCTGGAAGTAAAAGCATGAAACCTACCGCTACTGCGACCGCTACCATCGCAGGACGATCTTTGACACGTCCAGCAGCCGCCTTTTGCGCTGATCCCAATATATTAATTTTGCAAGGGCTGTCTGGCAGGCCCCGCAACGCAGCCCCCACCAAACCTGCCCATGCAGGGAAGTTTTTCGCGATCTCAGCACGATTTACACCCGTTCCAATCGACATTCTTCGAAATGGTTGAAAGTACTCAACAGGGATCTTTAATTTATCCCGAAAGAACAGATCCGTAAGACCCAAGGCCGACCCACCCCCCGCCAAAAGCACCCGTGTCGGCCTACTCCCTGCCTGTTGGCTTCGATAAAAAGTAATCGAGCGCTCAACTTCCGTGTGCAATTTTGTCATCACTCCACGAGCCAATTTACTTATGCGTGCCACCTGCTCCTCAGCAGGCTCCTCGTACGAACCTCCCGGATGGACAAAACCTTTGGCCCTTTTTAATACCTCTGCTCCGGCAAAAGACTCCTGCAAATCCGCAGCAATTGCCTGCGTTACACTGGCACCCCCCAGAGGCACAACCCGACAAAAAATCTTTTTCCCCTCAACCAGCAAAATATTGGTCGATCTCGCTCCGATCTCCAAAATCAAGGTACATGTCTCAACTTCAGGATACTGATATCGAAAAGCGTTGATCAAGGCAGTGGGGGAAAGATCAACAATATCTGTCTTCAGCCCAGCCGCCGAAGCGGCCGCCATGGTCTCAGTAACCGTCTCAGTCTTCATCGCGACAATCAGAGCCTCCAACTCGGCCGCTCCGGCTTGGCCTGGGGGAAAGACTTGAAAATCCCAACTTGCCTCCTCAATCGCAGGCACCGCCTGCTGAGCCTCAAATCCAACCATCTGCTCAACTTGTCCCGGATCACTCAACGGAAGCTTGATCACCCGTGTGAAAACCGAGGGTCCACCCAGACAAAGTGTGGTCAAACCCGACTTAACGCCAACTTCTTTAACCAAAGAACCTATCGCCTGCATAACAGCTGGAAAAAATTCCGCCGGTTTCATTGGATCTATATTGAGACTGATGGACCTCAAAAGAGTTAAAACAGGCATACCCCGTTTGTCCGGACTGATTTCACCAATTCGGACCTCCCCAGCCCCCACATCCAGCACTACTCTTCGTGCAAAAGTTGCCATATTGAAAGCCCCCGTCTATCAGGGCTTTTTCGGCTGAGGATAACGCTTATAATCTTTTGGCCAAAAAGGAGTTTCGTAAATCGGGAGTAGTACTCCAGTAACCTCTTGAGCATCGGCACTTTTATTCCAATCAGGATCCTTCTTTCCTCCTCGCCCGCTCAGTCCTTTTTCCTTACCCCCTTGTAAATCAAAGGCCCCCTCAACAGGCGCACCCGCCTCGGTTGCCTCCACTTTCAAATTCATCATTCCCTTTGCCCAATCTTGCTCGCCCCCAGGCTTCGTCCCGGCAAAACGCAACACCGATGCGGGAGGCAAGAAAACGCCAGCATAGTGTTTTTTGCCCTTAGGCACATCCCGGTACGTAGCCTCTCCTGTGAGCACAACAAATTTCTCTTTCAGCTTGCCCCCCTCGGGCTCAGGCACACCTTCATAACCCTCTAGGTAAAATTTAAACTTCACCTCAGGAGTGAACTTATTTGTGGTTGAAAAAGGAACATCAATCCTCAACCACCTTCCTTCCTGTGTTGCTTTATTGTCATCAACCGATGGCGCCGGTTTTCCGCCTGAGCCTACCGAGTCAGGAACGGATGCTAGCTCTATCTCAAGCTCTTGAATCTTGCCAAACTCCAAATTTGATTTCTCCTTCTTTTCCTCCTGCGCCCCCACTCCCATAGGGACTCCAGCAATCAAAACCCCAAGGCAAAGAATTTTTAAAGCACCCATCAGAATAATCTAAAGGGGCTAGGTTTACGGTCAATGGAATTGAACCCCCCTCTCACCAACACTTTGGAAAAAACTTACTCTTTTCGATCGTATGCCAAATTGGGCCTTAGCCACCTTTCAATCTCCTCCACGGCCACTCCTTTTCTACCCGCATAGTCTTCGACCTGATCCCGGCCAATCGGACCTACCGCAAAGTATCGAGCCTCAGGATGCCCAAAATACAGGCCACTCACAGAGCTCGCGGGTGTCATCGCACAATTTTCTGTGAGGCGAATTCCCACACTTGTCTCCGCATCCAATAATGCCATCAAGCCCCTCTTTTCTGTATGGTCAGGGCAAGCTGGATACCCTGCAGCAGGTCGAATCCCACGATACTTTTCATCAATCAAATCCTCCTTGGATAACCCCTCCTTTTTCCCAAATCCCCAAGCAGATCGAGCCAACTCATGCATCCTCTCCGCAAACGCCTCTGCACAACGATCCGCTAAAGCCTTCAACATGATCGCCTGATAATCGTCGTTCGCTTTTTCCAAATCCTTAGCCCAATCCTCCACTCCGTGACCCGCAGTGACCGCAAATGCCCCTAAATAATCCTTCTTTCCACTGCTCACAGGCGCCAAAAAGTCCGAAAGACAACGATTGGGTTCCCCGTCGCTCCTCGCCATCTGCTGCCGCAACCCGTGAACCCTGGCTTTCACCTTCTTTCGAGAATCATCCTCATACAGTAAAATGTCGTCCCCATCTGAATTCGCAGGGAAAAAAGCCATCACACCCCGAGCCCGGATTCGCTTTTCCTTTAAAATCTTAGCTAGGAGGATTCTCGCGTCGTCATAAAGCTTTTTCGACTCCACCCCCACCACTGGATCTTCAAGGATTTTTGGAAATCGTCCCCGCAACTCCCACGCATGAAAGAACGGGGACCAGTCGATATAACCCGCCAGCTCTTCCAAGGGATAATTCTCGAAGACCTTGACCCCCAAAAACTCAGGCTTCTCAGGATCCTTTGACCAATCGAACTTTGCCGCTCGCTTCCGTGCCTCCCCAATCGAAAGAAGTTTCTGCGCTGCCCGACGAGCCTCATAATCCCTCCTCGCCTTATCCTGATCTGTCCGAACTTGGTTCAAATACCCCCCTCGATTCTCAGGCGAAAGCAACTTCTGCGCCACTCCAACCACCCGGGAGGCATCAATCACGTGCACCACCGATCCTGTATACGCAGGGGCAATCTTCACTGCCGTATGAGCCGCACTAGTTGTCGCTCCACCAATCAACAAGGGAATTTCAAATTTTTCGCGACTCATCTCCTCCGCCACAGTCACCATCTCATCCAGCGAAGGTGTAATAAGCCCACTCAGCCCAATCAGATCCACCCCTTGCGATTTTGCCTCAGCCAAAATCTTCTCACACGGAACCATCACCCCCAGATCCACCACCTCGTACCCGTTACAGGCCAAAACTACTCCCACAATATTCTTCCCAATGTCATGGACGTCGCCCTTAACCGTGGCCATGAGAATTTTCCCCGCTCCTTTACTCTTGTCTCCAGCCTTTTCCTTCTCCTTTTCCATGAAGGGCGTCAGATACGCCACCGCTTTTTTCATCACGCGGGCACTCTTTACCACTTGTGGAAGAAACATTTTTCCCGCACCGAAAAGATCCCCCACATGCCGCATTCCCCCCATCAAAGGCCCCTCGATCACTTGTAAAGGCCGTCCGTACTTCTGGCGTGCCTCCTCCGTGTCCACATCAATGAAATCGGTAATTCCTTTCAGCAGGGCGTGGAGCAACCTTTCATCTACAGAACCTTTCCTCCACTCCTCGTCTTTGACCACGGTTTTTCCACCCGCTTTGACCGTCTCCGCAAATTCTAACAATCGCTCCGTTGCGTCAGGACGACGATTCAGTAGAACATCCTCCACCCTCTCCTTAAGGTCAGCGGGAATCTCTTCATACACTGCCAACTGCCCCGCATTCACAATTGCCATATCCAACCCAGCCTGAATCGCATGATAAAGGAAACAGCAGTGCATGGCCTCCCGGACCGGATTATTTCCTCTGAATGAAAAGGATATATTGCTTAATCCACCGCTTGTTTTGCACCCAGGTAACGTCTTTTTGATCTCTCGGACCGCCTCAATAAATTCCACTGCGTAGTTGTTGTGCTCCTCAATTCCCGTCGCCACGGTTAAAATATTTACGTCAAAGATGATATCCTCGGGCGCCAATCCAGCTTTTTCAGTTAACAGCTGATACGCTCTTCGACAGATCGCCACCTTCCTCTTTGCATCGGCCGCCTGCCCCTCCTCATCAAACGCCATCACAATAACGGCCGCCCCATAGCGTCGGACTTTTTTGGCCTGCTCTAAAAAGACCTTCTCCCCCTCTTTTAGGCTGATCGAATTCACCACCGCTTTGCCCTGAACACACTGCAGGCCCGCCTCCAGAACTGACCACTTGGAGCTGTCCAAAATAAAAGGAATTCGCGCAATTTCTGGCTCACTACCGATCAGATGGAGAAACCGCGTCATGCTCGCCTCCCCATCCAAAAGGGCTTCATCGAAGTTGAGATCGATCATGTTCGCACCCGCTTCGACCTGTTGCCTTGCGACCGCCACAGCCTCCTCAAACTTTTCCTCTTTGATTAAAGCAGAGAACTTTGGCGATCCTGTAACGTTCGTTCTTTCCCCAATTGAGGTGAACGATCCCCCCGTTCCAATCTCGTAAGGTTCGAGTCCCGCCAGAACGGTAGAGTGGCTTGGGCTTGCAGGGATTCTGGGTTTTGCTTTCGCCACGGCCTGAGCGATCACCGCTATATGATCTGGCGTTGTGCCGCAACAACCTCCCACCATGTTCAAAAATCCTGCTTGAGCAAATTCCCCTAAAACCTCCGCCATCTGCTCGGGAGTCTCGTCATACCCACCAAATGCATTCGGAAGCCCAGCATTTGGGTAACAGCTGACAAAACAGTTGGCCAACTTGGATAGCGCCGCCATATAAGGACGCATCTCTTTCGGACCCAGCGCACAATTAATTCCAACACTGAAGGGCTGGGCATGCCGAATCGAATGCCAAAACGCCTCAGTTGTCTGCCCAGACAGAGTCCTTCCCGATGCATCGGTAATCGTCACTGAAATCATAACAGGCAATCGATACCCCAACTCGTCAAAAACCTCCTCCATCGCCCACAACGCTGCCTTGAGATTTAAAGTGTCAAACGTGGTCTCGGGAAGAAGTACATCCACTCCTCCCTCAATTAAGGCTCTTACCTGCTCCCCATATGCGTCGGAAAGCTGCCGAAAGGACACCGCCCGATACTCGGGTCGGTTCACATCGGGTGACATCGATGCCGTTCGGTTGGTCGGCCCCACTGCCCCTGCAACCCACGCCAATTTACTAGGATTGGCTTTCATGTGCTCATCCGCCACTTTTCGTGCCAATCGAGCTGCCTCAAGGTTGATCTCCCTCACAGCCCCCTCCAGCCCATAGTCGGCTTGAGAAATCGATGTCGAATTAAACGTGTTGGTCTCGATAATTTCTGCCCCTCCCTCCAAATACGCCCGATGGATTCCTCCAATGACATCGGGCCGGGTCAGAGTGAGAAGATCATTATTTCCCTTCAGATCACTCGGGTGATTCGCATACCTTTCTCCGCGGAAATCCTTTTCCGTCAACTTATGACGTTGGATCATCGTCCCCATCGCGCCGTCCATCATGACAATCCTCTCCCGAAGGGCCTTTTCGAGTTGCCCCCTACGCAAAATAACTCTTTCACGCGATTCCATGCTTTCAGCCTAGACAGGTTTTATCCCCTGTCGATATATATATCAACTTATCATGATATATCGATATATCTGAATCTGTATCGGAACCTTTGCCTTGGCCTAATCCGCCTGTGAGATACTCTTTTCAACTTCTCGGCGCTGTCGTCTAGAGGCCTAGGACAGGTCCCTTTCAAGGACCATACACGGGTTCGAATCCCGTCAGCGCCAACTACTTGCTTCCAGCCTTTAACCAAACTTCGGCCAACTGCCAATCCGACGGGAGCGTGATCTTAAGATTGGGTTCCGTCGCCTCGACCAAAATTCCCTTCACCCCCGCCAGCTCCGCCGCCGCCATGCAATCCGTCACCGTCTTCCCCTCAGCCCGTGCCTTCTGTAAACCCTGCCGTAAAATCGTCCCCCGCACCACTTGCGGGGTCTCCATTCTCCATAACCCCTCCCGATCTAACAGACGCACAACATTTCCCTGCCCATCCGCCTCTCTTACTGTATCACTCATCTTTCGAGCCGCCGCAGCGGCTCCCGACTTTTTGGCCCCCGCTATCACTCTCTCAATCAGCCCCGTCGTTGTTAAAACTCGTGCCGCGTCGTGCACCACGGCCCACTCAGTCCCACCCCCTAACGCCTCCAACCCCTCCCAAACCGAGTCCTGCCTCTCCTTACCTCCAACAATCACCTCCACTCTTTTGGCCTCCTTTGGATAATTTTTTCCAATCCAAAGTTTCGCCTCCTCCTGCACATCCGCACGTACAGCCACCACCACCTTCTCGATATCGCGAATCCTTAGCAACGCCTCCAACCCGTACGCCAGAACAGGACGCCCCGCGATGGCCGTGATCGATTTATCATGACCCAACCTCCGGCCCTGCCCAGCGGCCAAAAGAATCGCCCCAGCCGAACCGCTCACGGACGCGATCGCTCAAGGGGAGACGTTTTTTTGTCTGCCTTCTTTCTGCCCTCTCCCTCTTCCTCCCCCTTTCCTGAATCATCACTGTAAAACAGAACTCCATGTTTTCTCAAATTCGCCATCAAGTTTTTCATGTCTTGCGCCATCTTCTCATCCTTCATCATTGTGTAGAGAGGGCCTTTACCATTCTTGGCCTCGTCCAACAGCGCCTGAGCCGACTTCGCAAAACCGTCTACCCTCCTAGCCGCAGATCGAATATCCTCCAAGGCAGGCCCCGCCGAAGCCAGCATCGCATTTAAACCCGCCTCCTGTTCCCCCTTCACTCTCTCCCCAGACTGAATAAATGTTCCGTCCATGGTCTCAGGAGGAACCACCCGAACAAATCGATCTCCCAGCATCCCATACTGATCAATCCTGAATTTAGAATGAGCAGGCAACTGGGTCCCATCATCGATCCGTAGGGTCAACTCCACGTAATTTTGCCCCACCCGATAGATCGGAGTGTCCGAAACAATTCCGATCTGAGCTCCCCGAAGCAAAACCTTTGAATTTTTTAAAATATCCCTCGCATCCTCAAACTCCACGATCACAGGATAGGTTTTACGAAAGTAATTCCCCAGCTTTCCAAAAGCCACAATCAGGCTGGCCGTAGCCACCAGGCCCGCGATTACGAAGAACCCCACTTTTGTTTCTAAACTACCTTCTTTCATAAGACTCCTTTCCTTATCCTGTGATTCCGATTCCTTCAGCATGCCCGCGAACAAAGTCGCGTACCAGAGGATCCTCACATCGATCCACCTGTTCAGGCGTGCCTTCGAAGTAAATCTTGCCCTCATGCAAATAGGAAATCCTTTCCCCCACCATTCGCGCACTCACCATATCGTGCGTCACCACAATCGAGGCCATACCCAACATCTTCCCCAAATGCAGGATCAGGCGATTAATGCTATCCGCCACAATCGGGTCCAACCCCGTCGTGGGTTCATCGTACAACATGATGTCGGGTCGAGAAATAATGGCCCTCGCCAAAGCCGCCCTCTTCTTCATTCCTCCACTCAACTCGGCAGGCATCTTCTCCTCCGTCCCACTTAGGGAAACAATCTTCAGAGCCTCAGCAACCTTGTCCCTTAACACGGCGTCACTTTTTTCTCCCTGTTCCCGCAAAGGAAACGCCAGATTATCAAAAACGGTCAGCGAATCGAACAGCGCAGAACCTTGAAAAAGCATTCCAATCTTTCTGCGGTACGGGTTCCACTCCTCCTCACTCAGCCCAGTCAGCTTCTTACCTTCAAAAAAAACTTCCCCTGCCTCGGGTTGCAAGAGCCCCATGATCACACGAAGCATCACACTCTTGCCGCACCCACTTCGCCCAATCACAACCACACGCTCCGCAGGCCCTAATCTCAAATTGACGCCTCGCAAAACCTCTTGCCCCCCCATGCTTTTCCATATTTCTTTGAGTTGTAACATTGTTTTTCTCAGTTGGAGTAGAGGAGCGCATTCAGAAGCACCGTCAGAAAGAAGTTCACAATCAAAAGGGCCAGCGATGCGTTAACAACAGCCTCAGTCGTCGTCTTGCCCACCCCCGCCGTCCCAGGGGGGCAGTTCATTCCCTTATGACAAGCGATCGCCGCAATAATCACCGCAAAAATAAAGGACTTGATCAGCGCAATCACCACGTCCTTGCTGTCCGTAAATTTGATCGTGTTGTCCCAATAGTATGCTCCATCCACACCAAATATTTTTACTGCAACAAAATATCCGCATCCGATTCCCGTGACCAAAGCCAGCCCGGTCAAAATCGGCGCTGATATCACTAAAGCCAAAAACCTCGGCACAATCAGATACTCCGTCGGATACACCCCCAACGCCCGCAGGGCGTCCACCTGCTCGGTAATCTTCATGGAACTCAACTCCGCGGCCATCGCCGCTCCCACTCTTCCAGCCAAAAGCAAACAACATAAAACTGGACCTAACTCTCGACACATTGCAATCGAGACGGTTGGCCCGATAGCGGACTCCATGCCAAATCTTTTAAACTGAAACCATACCTGTGCCGCAAATACCGCGCCCGTGAATGCTCCCGTCGTCAAAACCACAACCTGCGAACGAATTCCAATGAAGTACATTTGCTCCCAAAGCTGATCCCACCGAATTCGATACTGCACCATGCTCCGCAAGGTATCGCCGAGAAGAATGAAGACCGATCCAGCCGTCCGACAGGACTCCGTGAAAACGGCTCCAAATTTACCCGCTAAATACACGGCCCAGCCCATTCAATTGTTCTAGGGAACACCTACCCCCGCATCAAGCCGACTGCCCAAACCAACTTTCAATCTCCTGAATACTAAGCTCATCCATCCTCTCAACCTCCCGATCTACACCCTCCAAGTGCCCCCCAGGATGCGTTGTTGTCACACCGACCACCTTCATCCCTGCCGCCCGCCCCGCCTCCACCCCCGCCGGCGCATCCTCAAAAACCACACACCTTTCAGATTTTGCCACCAAACGCCTGGCCACCTCTAAAAAAACATCCGGCGCAGGCTTCCCTTTCTTCACATGCTCCGCCGTCACTGCTGTTTTAAAAAACATCTCCAAGTCCAAAATCTCTAAACCCAGCTTTACGTTCCTATCCTCCGTAGAGGAGCCAA
This sequence comes from Methylacidiphilales bacterium, assembly GCA_044348085.1. Lineage (GTDB taxonomy): Bacteria > Verrucomicrobiota > Verrucomicrobiia > Methylacidiphilales > Verrucolacustridaceae > Verrucolacustris. Next base: position 32,199 of record JBIKTM010000019.1, read on the forward strand.
TTCCACACGCGATTCCCCCCTCCCGAAGCCGCTCCAACCACTGCCGAACCCCAGGCAGTGGCTCAATACCCCAAGCCTTCACCACCTCCCGATACAACTCCTCTTTCCTTAAACTCAGCCTCTGAATTTCATTCAAATCCTCAGACCAGTGGAGCATATCCCTCATGATCTCCACATTTCTCCTCCCAAATCCTTTTAAAAAATGCCCCTCAGGCAAAACCTTGCCCTCCTCCCTCGCCAATCTTTCCCAACTCTCCTCATGATGACGCGAGCTGTCCAAGATCACCCCATCCCAATCAAAAATTGCCGTCCAAATAGCTTTCACCTTATGTGGGCATAGCGACCCACCTTCCCACTTTCAAACTTTCCTCCTTCCGTCATCCTTATCCTATGTCCGCTAAACCCCTAGAAAAACTCAATACCCCCTCGGGCGATGCTATCGAACAGTCCCTCCGCCCCTCACGCCTCACCGATTTTACAGGCCAACCCAAACTAAAAGACCGTCTCGGCATCCTGATCGACTCCGCACGCGCCCGATCGCAACCCCTCGATCACCTTCTCCTTAGCGGACCCCCTGGCCTAGGAAAAACAACTCTCGCTCATATTCTCGGCGCAGAGATGAATGCCACGGTCCGCACCACCTCAGGCCCTGCCATCGAAAAGGCAGGCGACCTCGCCGGTCTGCTCACGGGCCTGCAAGAAGGAGATATCCTCTTCATCGACGAAATTCATCGCCTCTCCAAAGTCATCGAAGAGTACCTCTACCCCGCCGTAGAGGATTTTCGAATCGATATCGTCATCGATCAGGGCCCCGCCGCCCGCTCCGTTCGCCTTAACCTTCCCCGCTTTACGCTCATCGGAGCCACCACGCGTGCGGGCCTTCTCAGTGCTCCCCTTCGCTCCCGATTCGGCGTCGCCCACCGACTCGACTACTACTCGGTCGAAGATCTTACGGCCATCGTGCAACGCTCCGCTTCGCTTTTGGAAGTCAAACTGGAGCCACAGGCCGCCCCCGAAATCGCTCGGCGCTGCCGAGGCACCCCGCGGATCGCAAACAATCTCCTCCGCTGGGTTCGTGATTACTCGCTCGCACGTACCCAAGGGACCGCCTCTGCTGCCACTGCGATTGCCGCCCTCGAGATGCTTGAGATCGATCAAAACGGTTTGGACGAAATGGACAAACGTCTCCTCCAAGCACTCACGGGCAAATGGAAGGGAGGACCTGCAGGACTCCACTCCCTAGCCGCCTCGGTAGGAGAGGAACCAGGCACTCTCGAGGAGGTCCACGAACCGTACCTCATCCTTGAAGGCTACTTACAACGCACCCAACAAGGACGTGTCGCCCTTCCTCGTGCGTATGAAGTCCTCGGGCTCAAACCCCCCGCATCCCAAGCCACACTTCTCTAAAATCAACGCCGAACATATACGGCATGAAGCTTTCGCTTTTTCTCTTTGCCACTCTTCTTCCTTTTTTTACTTTTTCAGAAGAAGAAAAACTTTGGCCTCCACGCGGGAACAACCGCCCCCTGATTGCTGCCACGCAGGCCCTCTGGTGGAATAAAGACGACCCCGAGGCTCGCAAACTCAAAGCCCGTGCACTCGATTTTGCAGGACGATATGCAGAGGCAGAAAAAGCTGCCCGCTACGCTCTCCTCGTCGCCCCTCAAGATCCCGAAATCCAACGCATTCTCGGCCGTAGCCTTCTTCACCAAGGAAAACTCGCCCAAGCTAAAGCCGCCCTGGAACGTGCAGGACAACTCGGCGATCCACTCTCCCGCTCTCTTGCAACCATGCTTCGCACCGACCGAATGACTCTCGGCCTCCTGGATTCAAAGATCTCCCGCGCTCTCGTCCAAATCCAAGATGATCAAGGAAGAGGCATCGGATCGGGCTCTTTCGTTTCCTCAAACGGCGTCGTTCTCACAGCTGCCCACGTTGTCGCGGGACGTAAAAGAGTTTTGATTCGAAATTCTCTTGGCCAAATTTTTCCCGCAAAAACCGTCTGCCCTGGTGACTTCTCTGCCGATGCTGTTTTGATCCAAACCGCAGCCCCATCCGAATACTATCTCGTTCTAGCCGATCACGATCCTGCTCCCTGCGAATCCCTAACCGTGTCCGGCTTTCCTCTCTCCATTGATCTTCCTTTAACTTCTCGGGGCCAAAGTAGAGCCAAGGCAAAAGACGGAACTTTATCCACCACCATACCCCTCATGCCCGGTCAGTCAGGCTCCCCTGTTCTCAATTCCAAAAACCAGATCGTCGGCCTCGCCTCCCGCGGATCTCTTCCCCTACTCGCCCGAAGCGCCCCCGCCCGATCTGAGGCAGTTGCAAACTCCGCCCTCACCTCTCTTTGGGATGCCACGCGTGAGCCCGGCCACTTCTCCGATATTCGAACTCTCTCAAAATGGACAGATCGGAACACTTTCTTTGATCCCGCCGTCTCCTCTGCCGAACAGACCGTTCTGGATCAAGATTTTGCCCAATCGGAAAAAGCCATCACCCAAGTCATCGAAAAACATCCAAGTGACGCCGGACTCCTTCTTCGACGAGCCCTCACTCGCCTCGCCCTGAATCACCCCAATGAGGCCGAAGCGGATATCCGCCTCGCCATTTTGAAAGATCCGCAAAATCCCGAACCCCACCGCTTTCTTTCAGGCCTGCTTCTCCAAACGGATCGCCCAGCTTTGGCGATTGAGGAGATGGAAGTTGCCTATCGCCTCGACCCCGAAGACGCCGATACGGCGGAGGGCCTCAGCGAGCTTTACCTCTCCCAAGGCCAATTCGAGAAAGCTAAATCACCATCCCAAGACGCCACGCGATTAAACCCCGAATCCTCCCGCGCATGGTCCACTCTTTCCGCCTCTTGCCTTGCAACAGGGCAGCTAGCCGCCGCCCGGCAAGCTGCCGAATTTGCCACAAAGCACGGGCCTGAGGATCCACGCGCATGGGTTCAACTCGCAGCCAGCTTAAACGCCGCTCACGACTTTGCGGATGCTGTGGCCGCATCTGAAACTGCAACCCAACTCGCTCCAACCGAATCTCGCGCTTGGCTAAACTTGGCCACAGCCTATGCAGGCTTAGATCGTTATGCTGAAGCTTTGCCCCACGCCGAACGCGCCACCCAACTGGAGCCCAAAAATCGCGCTAGCTGGAGTCTTCTTGCCGCTCTCTATCGTGAACTTGATCAACCTGACAACGCGAGTGCTGCATCCGCCCAGCTACGGTCTCTCGATGCATCTACAGCAGGACGTTGACCCCGCTCCTCGCAACGATATTCTTGTGATATGAAATTCATCCATCACCTGACTCTACCCGTCCTCCTTCTTCTTCCCTTCGTATCCTTCGTCCAAGCAGAACCATGCCAGAAAAAGTGCAACGAATGCTGCCCTACCAATGCTCCTTGCTGCTCTACACCGAACTGCACCAAGGCGTGCAACGAATGCTGCAAATCAGACGATTCCTGCTGCTCCAGCAAGAAATCAAAATGCTCCTCTTCATCCTCTGTTCCCTTGGAGCGGGGTGGCAAGAAAAGTTCCCCCTACGCTGACAAAGGCACCACCCGCCGCTACTAAACTTCCCCCCAACAAAAAAAGGGGCGTGTACCCCGAAGGATACACGCCCCAATAGGCTAACTCAGGCTCAGCACCCGCAATCGCAGGTCTGACATTCGCCCGGTTGGCACTTGGCGCATTTGCACCCA
>JBIKTM010000020.1:0-35412 GCA_044348085.1 Methylacidiphilales bacterium
CACGAATGGCTTCGCATTGAAAAGGACACAGGCACTGTGGGTATCACAGACCACGCCCAATCCGCACTCAGCGACGTTGTGTTTGTCGAACTTCCAAAATCAGGGCGAGTCGTAAAGCAAGGCGAGGCGATCGCAACTGTGGAGAGCGTAAAAGCCGCTTCAGACATCTATGCACCTGTCGGAGGAACAATCCTCGAATCCAATGAAACTCTTTCCTCTGACCCCGGCCTCATCAACCGCGAACCCTACGGGCAGGGTTGGCTCTTTCGGATTAAACCCGATTCACCTCAGCCTACGGGCTTACTATCCTCTTCAGATTACGCTGCCTCCCTGACCCATTGAACCTGAATCCCAAGCCTCTCCATGATCATGGGGATGGTTTTTTTACATGGCACGCCTACGACCCCTCCTGCAAAGCCGAACTCTGGTCCACTGCCTACATATATCCAGAAGGCACGATTCTCTTTGATCCCATCGATTGGCCCAAAGATACACCGCTACCCAAGTCCCCTGTTCTCATCGTTAAAACAAATAGCAACCATGACCGCATGGCCGGGGTACTTCAGAACTCACTCCAAGGACGTTTGGCTGAGAAAGTGCAGGGCTTCGAGGCAATCCCTCTGCCTGGAGCGGGAGAAAACGAAACAGCATATTTTCATCACGCTTCAAAAAGCCTGATCATTGGAGATGCTCTTATCAACCTCTCTCCAGATCCATTGATGCTGCTACCCGCTAAATACTGCACCAATCCAGATCTCTTAAAAAATAGCTTGAAGCGACTCCTTGAACTCCCAGTGCAAAGAATCTTTTTTGCACATGGAGCTCCGATCCTGCAAGATGGGGTAGGTCGACTAAAACCCGTAATTTCATGAAAAGACTCCTTCATCTATCGTTGCTCGTGTTACCTCTGACCACGCTCTGGTCAGCTCCAACCAATAAACCAGGTGTGACAAACCTCCCCAAGGTCTCAACCCTGATTCCACAGCTTCTTCCAAGGAACCCCAACGCAAAACCGCCTCCCGCTGCAGTTCAGAAACAACTCGAGACCTTCTTTCTCGGTGTCCAGGCAGGCAAGATCGACGAATGCTTTAAAACTCTGGTTGCCACCAACCCGACTTTGTCTGATCCCGCGTCCGTTCCAGAATTTGTCAGCAATATCCAAAAAGGAATTGAAGTCTTTGGCCCCCTTCAAGGCTACGAGCTTTATGATCTCCGGTCCGTTGGAACCCGTACTCTATACATTACGTATCTAAGCTATCACCCGCGCAAACCCCTTCGTTGGCAGTTTGTTTTTTACTCGCCGGTGGGAGCCGATTGGAAGCTTCTCAATCTACGCTTTGACGACACCGTCGAACAAAGCCTGATCCCCGATTAAGATCGAACGCGTCCAACGCCCTGGCTTACGCCAGACCTACTTTTCCTTTTCCTCCGCGATTGTCTAAGAAAGCCACTAAAGCTGCTACTGCGGCTCGATCGAGCGAGCCGCCTGCCTCAGCAAGAACGGTTCGAATTGCGGCATCAAGGCTTTGAGCAGGGCCATCTTGACCTTGCACTAGATCAATCAACCTTTTCACGACAGCAACCACCTTCGCAGCTGGCAAAATAGCCTCTCCACGCAACTGCTTTGGCCAACCCGTGCCATCGATACGCTCCTGAGCCTGTCGGATGACATCCGCCACAGGCCCCTCAAACTCCAACCCCGCCACAAGATCTGCACTTCGTAGAATTGCCTCACGATACTTCTTCTTCTCCTCCTCATTTCGATTTCCACCCTTACTTAGAAGGTCTTGAGATAGAGAAACAGTTCCCAAGTTCATTAACTCACCAGCCAACTCAGCTGTTTCGACATCCACCGAAGATAGCCCCATCTCCTCTGCCGTTCCTCGTGCCACTCGGGAGATTAACCTGGCATTCGTACGCGCAGAATTCGGCTGACGACTGTCCACCTCACCCACAAAAGCCTCAATCAATCCTCGGAACATCTTTTCCCGCTTCTCTCTCTCCACAATAAATTCGGTAATATCCTGCTCGATCAGCAAAACTCCAGGAGGATGATCCCGATCCGCCCGTAAGGGAATGTGATCCGTTTTGGTGTATTTCTTTTTTCCGTTCTCCTCAAATTCATGCCGTACTTTTTGAGGGACCCACTTCCCCTCCTTCTTGTCGTTGGGCCATCCAGGATACAACTCGTCAATCACCTGTTTATTAACTTTTTGGTAAGCTGCCGCACGCACTGGACCAATGACTGCAGGCATTGTTTTTCCACTCACCTCTTCAGGGGTAACACCAGCTGCCTCGGCTAATGTTCGGTTTGCAAAGTTATATTTACCCCCTGCGTCCATAGCCGCAATGGCCGTGGGCTGGTTATCGGTTATCACGCGAAGGAACTTTGCAAAACCTGTAAAACGCTCTGCGGCGATCTTCAGCTTCTGAGCCTCAGCCGAGGCACGTAACTGAGCCCCATGTTTCCAAGCCGTAGCCATAGAGACAGAGGCCAACCCCAATACGAGAGTGAAACCAATCAGCATTCCCTGCTGGCGCTTTTGGGATGGCCCTAAGGCTTCTTGTTGATCTGCAATGCGCACCAGAACCCAAGGGGTACCCGCTACTTTTCTCCCCGAAACTAAGGATGGGACATTTCCGTAACTTGATCGCAATGAAAACCCACCTGGTTTTGAGACGGCGAATGCTGCGGCAGAAGTCGCAGGTTCATTTGCAGAATCCGCTGTCATTGGCTTTGTGCCGTTTGGAAGTGGGTTCCGTCTTGGAGTTAGGTACTGAATGGTGCTTGCGGAGGTGCCGGGCTTTTCTTGGACTAGAAAGTTTTCGGCAGATTTCAAAGTTTCCCCAGGTTGGCTCATCAGCGGGAAAAGCTCTTTAGCAACCTGTTTTAACCCCACGACATAGGCGATCGGTTTTGCGTTATCTTGGGCATCCACAGGATAGATCGGGACCAGAAAGCCCAAGCTAGGTTGCCCTTCAGAATCCAAACGCAGGTTCCAAAGCCCCTTCTGTCGAGCAGCGTTTTCCTTTAAGGTGTCTAGAAAACCATCCTCTTTCAAGGCGGGTAAAAATTCGCTCGCCACAAGGACTTGCCCAGAGGGAGCGAGAATCGCGATTCCCGCTATTCCCTCCCGAACGACATTGGCATTGATCTCTAATGCGGGTGGTGGGGTGAAAAATCCATTTTGCTCGGCTACCCGCTTTAAATAGTTACGCAAGAAGCCCGCAGCTCCCTCTTTTCGATCAGCCGCTGTCTGATCATCCAGCAAGGTCTCAATATAGATTTTTTGGGATTCATTGGTTGCAATCCCTCGCAGAACATCGAACTGCGAGCCCAACCACCCCTCCACCGCAGCCGACCTTGTCTCAACAACTAAACCCATCTGGATCTGCCAATCCCATAAAGTCCTTTCCCTTTCACCCTTCACGAAAGCCAAAATTCCAGCAAAACCTCCTATAGTAAAAAGCGCAAAAAAGATGATGGCCAAAATGGTCTTTCCGCTCATGGGTCGACGAATCGACTCCTCAGCTATCTTGGGAGTGGCCAGCTTGAGGGTTGCAGGGTCCTGAGGGGTGGGGGATTTAGGGGATGCCATGGAATTTGTGCTCCTTTAAGAATCTGCAGTATCTCCCGATACCTACCCCCCCCTCAAGTATTTCCTCAAGACCAAAACAAGCTATAGTTCCCTTATGTATCGTTTTGTCGCAATTCTCTTATGCACCCCTCTTGCCGGATTCGCTTGGGATGGTGAATACCAAGTTGTTCAACAGGACCCGATCGGCAAGTTCCCAAAGTGGACTGGCATCTTGGCTAGCGTCGAGACCGAGTTATCCAAAAAAGCGGACATCCAGGCTCCCTACGCTGGAGGGTGGGCTGACTTTATCGCCAAAACCCAATCCCCCGACCGACTCGCCATGATCAAGAAAACCAATGAGACGTTCAACTCGATGCGGTACGTTCCAGACCAGAAGAACTGGGGGGTTCCCGACCTGTGGAACACCCCTGTTCAATTCACTCAGTCCCCGGACTACGTTATATCAGGACGGGTGAGCGGGGATTGCGAAGACCACGCCATCGCCAAATACTATGCCCTGCAAAAGCTCGGATTCACCCAAGACGAGCTTCGGATCCTCGTAGTTAAAGATCTCAATCTCGGAGTTGGGCACTGCATCCTTGGCGTAATCTATGGAGGACAGTGCCTGATCCTCGACAATCAGATCAAAAGTGTCTGGCCCGCAAATCAAATCCAACACTACAAGCCCATCTACGCCATCAATGAAACTCACTGGTGGCAGTTCTTGCCGGCAGAAGCTGCGGCACCCGCAGCTGCCGCGGCTGGCCAATCCGATTAAAATTACTTCGCGCTAGGCTTTTCACCTGACCCCAGGAAAGGCATTCTGCCACTCTCATGCCGGAACTCGCCCCAGCTTACGATCCCGCCCAGGTCGAGGACCGGTTGTATCGGCAATGGATGGAACGAGGTGACTATCGTGCCAACCCCACGTCCGCTAAACCGGCTTACTCGATTGTCGTCCCTCCCCCCAACGTCACGGGAATTTTGACTCTTGGGCATGTGCTCAATAACACGATTCAAGACATACTCGCCCGCCGTGCCCGTCTCTTAGGTCATGAAGTCCTTTGGCTTCCAGGAACCGACCATGCGGGAATCGCGACTCAAACAGTCGTGGAGCGTACCCTAAAAAAAGACGGCAAGATCAGGCATAGGGACGATTTGGGTCGTGAAGCTTTCCTTCAGGAAATATGGAAATGGAAGGAAAAGCACGGTGGAATCATCATCCAGCAACTAAAGAAGCTTGGGGCTTCCTGCGACTGGTCACGCGAACGATTTACGATGGACCCCGATTACTCTTCCTGCGTCCAGCAGGTCTTTGTGGACCTATTCAAAAAGAAGTTGATCTATCGCGGACGGCGGATGGTCAACTGGTGTCCCGTTTCGCGCACTGCACTTTCGGACGAAGAGGTCATCATGAAGGAGCAAAAGGGGCTCCTCTATCACTTTCGGGTTCCCGTTATGGGCGCGAAGGACAAGTTCCTTACGATTGCCACTACACGACCTGAAACCATTCCAGGGGACACTGCCGTCGCGGTGAATCCCAGGGATCCACGCTACACCTCACTCATCGGCCAATTTGCCATTCGCCCCCTCCCCCCCGAACTCCCCGAGGAGCAACGCCAGATCCCAATCGTAGGCGATGAGCATGTGGACATGACCTTCGGTACGGGTGTTCTAAAAGTAACCCCGGCCCACGATCCGGCCGACTTCCTTATCGGCCAACGCCATCAACTCCCTTCCGTTGAGGTCATTGATGAGTCAGGCCTGATGAACGCAAATGCAGGCTCTACCTTGGCCGGACTGGATCGGAGCAAAGCCCGGACACTGGCAGCAGAACAACTCAAGGAGCTAGGCCTGCTCGAAAAAGAGGAGACTTACTCGAATCAGGTCGGTTATAGCGAGCGGGCCGACGTTCCAGTGGAGCCGCGCCTCTCGGAACAGTGGTTTCTCCGTTACCCCAGCACGGATAAATCACGCACTATCGTCTCTTCGGGAAAACTTCGCTTTTTCCCCGAACGATGGAGCAAGGTTTACGACCACTGGATGGAAAATCTGCAGGACTGGTGTATCAGCCGACAACTCTGGTGGGGCCATCGGATTCCCGTCTGGTACCGAGATCAGGAAGTACGGTGCCAGATTCAATCTCCTGGCGAAGGATGGACCCAAGATCCCGACGTTCTCGACACCTGGTTCAGCTCTTGGCTTTGGCCGTTTGCCACTATGGGGTGGCCGAAAAAAACAGCTGAATTAAAAAAGTTCTATCCTACCACCGACCTCGTCACCGGCCCCGACATCATCTTTTTCTGGGTCGCACGCATGATTATGGCCGGCTTTGAATACATGGGAGAATTGCCTTTCCGTAATGTCTACTTCACGGGCCTCATTCGAGACGGGAAAGGGCGAAAGCTATCCAAATCCCTAGGAAACTCGCCTGATCCTCTCGACCTCATTTCGAAATATGGTGCCGATGGCCTTCGCTTCGGCCTGCTACGGATTGCCCCCCAGGGGGCGGATATCCGCTACGACGAGAAGCAGATGGAGGAAGGACGTAATTTTGCAAACAAGCTGTGGAACGCATGCCGTTTCCGCCAACAACAGGGTCCATCCGATCCTCAAGCAAACCCCTTGAACCACCCGCGGACCCCATTCTCAGACTATCTCCTATCCCGTCTGGATCGTTTAGAGCGCGAATTAGACACCCTGTATCAAGGCTATGAATTTAGTCAGGTGGCCCAAGCCCTCTACGCTTTTGTTTGGGATGAGTTCTGCGCCCGATTTATCGAAACTGCGAAAGCCGACTTCATGAATGCAGGCTCCCCGACTCGCCCGGGAACTCTTGCAACGGCAGATTTTGTTCTATCCAGAGTTCTACGTCTCCTACACCCCTTTATGCCTTTTATTACAGAAGAATTATGGCTGACCCTGGGCCTTGGCGATAAAACGATCCAATATTCCGCTTGGCCAAAGGTTGGAGAAGTATCCTTCAACGTCGCAAATGCCCAAGCTGCTGAGTCGTGCTACGGAACAGCAGAGGCGGGTCGTCGACTACGAGGTGAATTCGGCCTTTCTGGCTCAGCTAAAATGAAGTTTTTCCTTAAACCGACAGACTCATCTCGGGTCAGCGATGAAGACTTACGCACTTTGGCAAAACTTCTTCAAGTGGGGTCCGTGGAGATGACTTCCACCCCACCCAAAGCCCCGATGACTCTAACCCCCTGGGGTGAACTCTATCTTCCCTTGGAAGGACTTCTCGATCCAGCAAAGGAAACGGCACGACTGCAGAAAGAAATTGTTGCTGCAGAAATGGCCCGAGCGCGTGAAGCCACGAAGCTGGGAGACCCGAAAATGACCGCCAAGGCACCCCCGGAAAAGCAAGAGGAGTGGCGAAAACTAGAAAAAGAGGCTTCCCAACGAATCACTCGTCTTCAAGAACAGCTGAAACTCTTCACAACATAATCAATAACTCGGTTTTTTCCGCTAGGCATAGCCTTCGTCAGTCTCTTTCCTAAAACCTTCATGGATGCTGGCCACACAATCCCGATTCTTGGACAAGGATATGTCCGCTACATCGACCATTTGGGAACCGATCTCCGGATTGTTGAATCGGCTAGGATTTCTTACAAAAGCCCCAGCAAGGGCATCGAGCAGGATAAAAAGCTTCTCATCTACCTTTATAAGAATCGGCATACCAGCCCCTTTGAGCAGTGCTCCATTACCTACAACATTAAGATGCCGATCTTTATCATGCGTCAATTTGTCAGACATCGAACGTTTCGTCTTAACGAGTGGAGTGGTCGGTACTCAGAATTGGCCGACGAGTTTTACCTTCCCACACAGTGGCGTGCCGCCGACGCCAAGAATAAGCAGGGCAGCCAGGTATCCTCGGCTCTGGATCACGTAGCTTTAACCAAAGAGGTTCAAGCAACCCATCAAGCTGCTTATGCAAGCTACCAAAGCCTCCTGCAAAAAGGGGTTGCCCGTGAGTTAGCCCGAATGGTTCTGCCCGTAAGCATTTTTACAGAGGTCTATGTGAACTGCGACCTACACAACTTGATTCACTTCCTCCAACTCCGAGAAGATGACCATGCCCAGCAAGAAATCCGGGAAATGGCTGCTGCGATGAGGGTTGTGGCCGAATCCTTATTCCCGTGGACGTTTGAAGCCTTCCACAAGTATCGTTTAGGAGTGACGGACCGCACCCCCTCGGCATAGTTACACAATATGGCCAAAAAATCCTCTCCATCCAAACCCGCCCCTGAGAAAAAATCCTGCCCCTGCCCCCTTCCGCTTCTAGCTGCAGGAGCTGTTGGTTTCCTCGCTGCTGTCCTGATCCTCAAAGGACTTCCTATGATGGGCGGCTGTCCGATGTACTCCGAAGCTTGCCCTGTGACCTCCACCCTCAAGCAGATTGAAATGGCGCTACAAAAAAATAATCTGCCTCTGGCCCAGTCGCAGGCGGAAAAATTGAGCGAACAGCTCGAACGAACTATGCCGGATCTCGCCCAATTGGCGGATAGGATTGCGGAAAGCTCTTCTGTGAACCAGGCAAAAACACAACTCCAAGTTTTGGAAAAGAAGATGATGTCGGACGTTTCCGTTCCTTATAAAAAGTGATGCGAGCCCTTTGCGTGGCTCTTCTTATGGGCCTGAGCTTAACACATGCTGAAACGGAAAAGATGATGAAGATAGGTTCCCCTCTGCCCCCTTTGACCGCCAAGGATCAGGATGGCAAGGAAGTGGATCTAGCGACGTACGGAAAAGAGGGCTACCTCCTCGTCTTTTTTTACCCCAAAGCAAATACTCCCGGTTGCACCGCGCAGGCCTGCAGTTTGCGTGATGGGAGTGCCGAATTGACCCAACGGAACGTAAAGGTTTTAGGCGTCAGCGCTGACCAGGTTTCCGCCCAGAAGAGTTTCGTGATCGATCAGAAGCTCCCTTACCCCCTTCTGGCAGACGCCGATAATAAGATTATCCAGGCCTTTGGTGTAGGCGGACTGTTCGGCTTTGCGAAACGGTCCGCTTTTCTTTTTCGGGACGGTAAACTGGTTTGGCAGGATCCCAAAGGTTCGACCCAGGATCAGGCAAAAGTTGTACTCGAATATCTCGATTCCCTCAAGACCAAGTGAAGTCGTTCCGACAGGAACTCACCTTTCATACCCCCACGCGTCGGGCCTTTATTAACCTGACGCCTAAGATCGAAGCTGCCCTGTCCGACTCGCGTATCCAGGAGGGACTCTGCCTCATAAATGCCATGCACATCACCTCCTCCGTCTTTATCAATGACAATGAATCTGGTTTACATGCTGACTTTGAAGCCTGGCTCGAAAAGCTGGCACCGGAAAAGCCATACACTCAGTACAAGCACAATGGTTCGGAAGACAATGCGGATGCCCACCTAAAGCGCACAATTATGGGGCGGGAAGTCGTTGTAGCCGTCACAAAGGGAAGACTCGATTTCGGCCCATGGGAGCAGATTTTTTATGGGGAGTTCGATGGCCGAAGAGATAAGCGGGTCCTTGTTAAGATCATTGGCGAATAACATGGGGTTTCCCACTTCCACCCGTAGCGATCTGATTCTATAAAAAAGCATGGCCTCGATTTTCGGCAATCGCTTACAGATCTTCTCCGGAAATGCGAACCGTGACCTTGCCCAGAGGATCGCAGATTTTGTAAAAGTCCCACTTGGCAAAGCCACAGTGACCTCGTTTCCAGACGGCGAGACGTTCGTAAAATTTGACGAAAATATCCGTGGGAATGACCTTTTTATCGTTCAACCCACCTGCCCCCCTACCAACCAGAACTTAATGGAACTTCTGATTATGGTGGATGCTGCACGTCGGGCGAGCGCCTTCCGGATCACTGCCGTCCTTCCTTTTTTTGGATACGCCCGTCAAGACCGCAAAGATCAACCTCGCGTTCCAATCACAGCCAAACTTGTCGCCAATCTGCTCGTCGCTGCAGGGGTGAATCGTGTTCTAGCGATGGATCTCCACGCACAGCAAATACAGGGATTCTTTGATATTCCGGTGGATCATCTTTTCTGTGCGCCGATTTTCTACAAATATATTGCAGAGAAGAAAATTCCAGATTTGGTAGTCGTCACTCCCGACATCGGTGGAATGAAAATGGCTGCAGCATACTCACAAATGCTGAATTCAGGCCTGGCGATCGTCAGCAAGAAACGCCTCAATGCATCCGAGACTCAATCCACCCACCTAATCGGCGATGTGGAGGGAAAAAATGTTTTACTAGTCGATGACATCACGGAAACCGCAGGGACGATCTGCTCAGCTGTCGAGATCCTTAAAAAACATAAGGCTAAAGATATTTATGTGGGCATCCCCCACGCAGTTCTTGGTGCCACGGGTTTGGAACGACTTAAAAAGCTCGGCCTGAAAGAGTTCATTACTACGAACACAACTCCACAGGAAGATTCCGCCATTCCGACCAAAGTTCTTTGTGTAGCACCCTTGTTGGGGCAAGCCATCCTACGCATTCACGAGGGTGAGTCAGTATCGTCCCTGTTTGAGATTCGTGCCGGCGTGAAGACGTAAGAACCGTTTTACTGACCGAGCACGTAAGCGAACATCAACGGCGCGACAATTGTTGCGTCCGACTCAATCACGAAGCGAGGAGTATCCGAGCCCAACTTACCCCAAGTGATCTTTTCATTCGGAACAGCTCCTGAGTAGGAACCGTAGCTGGTGGTCGAGTCACTGATCTGACAAAAATACGACCAAAGCGGTACCCCTGGTTTTTTCATATCCTGATGCAGCATAGGGACAACACAAATTGGAAAATCTCCGGCGATACCTCCACCGATCTGGAAAAAACCCAATGGAGTCTTCTGGGTTTTTTGATACCAGTCAGCAAATGAGATCATGTATTCCACCCCGCTTTTCATAATTTGAGGGGAAGAGACCGTTTTCTGCATGCAAGCTGCCGCAAACATATTTCCCAAAGTAGAATCCTCCCATCCCGGAACAACCATGGGCAGATTCTTCTCCGCAGCCGCCATCATCCAAGAATCCTTTGGATCAATCTGGTAAAACTTTTTAAGCAAACCCTTCTGTAAAACCTCGAAGAAATACTCATGAGGAAAGCGTCGCTTACCCTCTTGATCGTCCCGTTTCCAAAGCTCCATAATGACGCCTTCGATTCGGCGCATCGCTTCATGCTCTGGGATACAAGTGTCTGTGACTCGATTCAGATGATCCTTGAGAAGCTTCTGCTCATCTTTTGCAGTGAGATGCCGATACTCTGGAATCCTGCGATAATGATCATGAGCAACTAAATTATAAACATCCTCTTCAAGGTTTGCCCCCGTGCAGCTAATGGCATGAACTTTATCTTTACGAATCATCTCGGCTAAGGACAACCCCAACTCCGCCGTGCTCATCGCACCAGCCAAAGTAACCAACATCCGGCCACCGTCAGCAATATGCTTTCGATAAGCGAGAGAAGCATCTTTAACCACGGCGGCATTAAAATGCCGATAATGATGATCAATGAATTTCGAAACCGTTCCTTCAGCCATGCAGGTGTATTTACAGCCTCCCGTTGGAAACTTGACAAGACTATTCCGCAGTTTTTCTATTTTTTTTGTTACGAAGATGGGGATCAAAGAAATGATCCAAAGCTAGAAACATCGACTTCGCATGACGGGCAAACAAGATGCTCAAAAAAGGCGCGGGCATGACACAAAAAAGAAAAAGATGAAGCGGGGGGATTTCTGTCGTTGTCCGTAAAATAAAATAGAGAGACATCCCACCAAGACCAATCACTCCGTAGTTAACACCCCATATCGCCATGAGGAAATACCCAGGCTCACGATCGTAAGCGTATCCACATTGCGGACATCCATCCAACGGCGTAAACCAATCGTGAAGTGACCGCACCTGCCTCCAAGGAAGAAACAGAGGCTTTTCGCCACATGTCGGACACCTGAGCCTTATGGAACGCCAGAAATAGATCCATCCTTTCTGTAATGTACGTGGGGATTCAGCCAGATTCACTTGCGGTGATACGGATGTCCCGCCCTCCAACTCTCCAAGCGGTAGATCTGCTCCAGCAGAACTACTCGAGCTAAATCATGGGAAAGAGTTTGAGGGCCCAACGATCGCACCGAGTCACAGTTTTTGCGAAAGTTCTCTGAAAAACCATCTGCGCCTCCAATCATCCAGGTCAACCCCGTTCGCCCGCCTCGCTCAAGCCTCTCCCACTCCTTTTTCCAGTCTTCAGTACTCAATCCAACCCCACATGGATCTAAACAGATCGACCAATAACCTTCCCCCTTCTCCAACATTTCCTTTTCAACCATCGCCCCCTCTTTAAAGAAATGACTCTCTATCTTCGCAAAACGACCAATCCGCTTACAGTACTCGTCACCCGCATCCTTACCCCAGCCCGACGGGCGACCTACAGAGTAGACCCTATGAATCATCCTAAGATTCTTTCGAGTTCATCAACGCGATCAGAAAAAAGCCTTAAGGCATTCTCAACCGGTTCTGAGCTCTCCATATCGACTCCAGCCATGCACAAGGTTTCAAGCGGTGGACGACTGCCTCCTGACCGTAAAAAGTGAATCACGCGATCAACCGACCCTTTTTCACCTGACAAGACCTGGCTCGATAAGGAAATCGATGCAGAAAGCCCAATCGCATATTTGTAAACGTAGAAGGCACTGTAAAAGTGAGGAATTCGAAGACACTCAAGCTCAAGAGGTGCCTCAATATGCAGAACCTCTCCTAAATAGCTTTCTAGGAGCTCGCGGTACGCAATACGGAAGAAATCTAGTGTCAAAGCAATGCCCTTCTCCTCAGCCTCGTGAATTCTTTGCTCAAACTCAGCAAACATGACCTGCCGATATAAGGTGCCACGAATATCATCGATCTGGCGGTTCAATATGTAGGCACGAAGTTGTATGTCATTCTTTGCATCGCCCTCGAGAAACGCATGCGTCAGAAGCTCCTCGTTGAAAGTCGAGGCCACTTCAGCCAAAAAGATCGGGTAGTGCGAATCCTGATAGGGCTGGGAGCGATGACTCAACCACGAATGCATCGAGTGACCCGCTTCATGCGCTAGGGTATAAACATCCGCTAAAACATCCTCCCGATAGTTCATTAGTATGTAAGGTGGGTTTCGATAACTTCCGCTCGAAAACGCGCCACTTCTTTTCCCCTTATTTTCATACCGATCTACCCAACGGTCCTTACCCAGACCTTTTGTCAAAACATCAATATACTCTTCCCCTAAAGGTCGACATGCATGGGTTACCAGTTCAGCCGCTTTCTCAAAGCCTGTCTTTTTCTGGATTTTACCCACGAGGGGTACCTGGAGGTCCGCTGCACGAAGCTCGTCTAGCTGAAGCACCCTCTTACGTAATCGATGGTACTTCTGAAGAGGGCCAAGATTGGCTCGCACTGACGTCACAAGCTTGTCATACACTGATTCTGGAACTCGATCTGGAAAAAGAGATTGCGCCCGGGCACTCTTGTGCCTTCTTGCTTTAGCACGGAATACATCCCCTTTGACTGAGGCCGCTAAAGATGCCGAGAGGGTCGACGCGTGTTGCTCAAACTCCGTATAGTATTGAACCCAAGCTGCACGCCTTATTTCCTTGTCACGTCTTTGGAGCAGAGACGCAAACGTTCCGTGGCTCAACTCGATTTCGCTTCCATCCTCATCCTTCAACTTACCGAACCGAAAATCCACATTCGTAAGTTGGGAAAAGATCTCATCAGGCCCGCTTAACACTGGCCCGATAAGCGAAAGAATCCTCTCCTCCCCCTCTCCCAGGATATGAGACCGATATCTCCGGATTCGCTCCAGCTTGCCTACCCACTCCTTGAGACTGGGATGCAGAAGCATCGCCCCCCAATCCTCGTCTGAAATCTGCATCAACTCAGGCAAAAACCAGGAACACTCCTCAGCGAGTTCTGTTTGAAGGTGCTCAAGGCGGAGGGAACGATCTCTGGCAGCTCCATCCCCCTCATCCTCAGAAACA
This sequence comes from Methylacidiphilales bacterium, assembly GCA_044348085.1. Classification (GTDB taxonomy): domain Bacteria; phylum Verrucomicrobiota; class Verrucomicrobiia; order Methylacidiphilales; family Verrucolacustridaceae; genus Verrucolacustris. The sequence continues at coordinate 13,585 of JBIKTM010000020.1, forward strand.
CGCAAACTCGCATATTGACCCACTTTCTCCATTAAAAGATCAATCTCCCTCTCCTCCTCAAGAGCCTTGGCCAAAGTATCGGCTTGGGACAACTGCCCCTTCCAACGTGGCATACGTCCCTTGAAACCTTTGCACTCCGTAAAGGCCAACTCCCAACTTGCTGCATCAGGATAAAGAGGCGCGAGATCCCAAGTGTCCCCTGGAGCTACCTCCGACCGCTGAGGTACCTTTCGTACAGGCATAGGAGAACTTGAAGTCAGCATCGCTCTAGTTTGCCCGACTCTTTTCCGCGCACCATCTTCTCCTCCGCTTGCCGTTTACGAAATTTTCCTCCAAGATTCATAAATGGCTGAGAGCACATATTTCGCACAAAGGGGAGCTTCCCGTGTCACCCCTCGGATTATGAAGAATCTTCTTCATCGCCTTCCTCTGCTCAAAGCGGAATTTACCCAGATTCACGCTCCTAAGTTCCCCCATCTGGTCGACCAGCTTGAATTCCTTGCAGATGTTGTCGAGGACTTTGCGGAAGATGCTTATCAAGATATTCCCTACACGGCCGCTGCAGCTTCAGCATTCGCAATTATCTACACCCATCGCCTGCTGGATATTATTCCAGACTTTGTGGCGCAAATTAGTTTTGAGGATGATTCCGCCGTAGTAAGAGCTGTCCTGATGCTGTACGAGAAAGATTTCGAGAAGTACGCGCATGTTCAGCACCTAAACTGGAAAAAGATTACCCTGAAGCCCTAATCGGCCCCGGAGCATGAGCCCTGCCCGCTGGACCGACTCGCTAGAAGATGTCCTCGGTCGTTGGGCTGTCCCTTACTTGACCCGGGGACTTGTTGCCCTCAACGCAGGGGCATGGCTACTCAATCTTGCTTCACCGGGATTCACCTCAATCCTCAAACTGGACCCCTCCTTGGTGGCGCAAGGAGAATACTGGCGACTGATTACATTTCTTTTTGTCCCATCCAACTCAGCTCACCCCATCTTTCTTCTGCTTTTCTTGTGGTTTCTCTGGTCAATCGGAGACGCCCTCGAGGAAGCATGGGGCTCCTTTCATTTGAATCTCTTTTTTCTCATTGGCATCGCAGCTGTGGTCCTAGTTTCGTTTCTGCAACCCTCGATACCCATCAACCCTTTTTACCTTCATAACTCCCTCTTTTTGGCTTTCGCCACTACGATGCCAGATCAGAAGGTATTTTTCTTTCCCCTCCCCATCCCCCTCTCGGTCCGATGGGTAGCAGCCGTCACATCAGGCCTTCTCTTTCTTCCTGCATTTTTTCAACCCATTCTTTTCCCAAGCATTTTCGCGGGGTTGGCGGGATATATCGCCTTCTTTTTACCCCCCTTTCTTGAATCACTTTGGCAGCGACTCCGAAACCGTGGATCATGATCATCCGTCTCGTTGCGATCCATTTACTTATACCCTTATCTCTTTTTGCTTCACCCAAAGCAATCTCTTCAAACAGCAGAGCTCTTCTTGTCGCGATTCCCGACTCTTGGAACTCGCAAAAGGCCAATCTTCAACTGTATCGACGAGCTTCTGCATCTTGCCCTTGGACGAATGTCGGAATCTCAACTTCTGTCCATCTCGGTAGACGAGGCCTTGCTTGGGGGCGTGGCCTTCACCCGCCTCAAGAGGGACCCCAAAAACGCGAAGGGGATGGAAAGTCACCTGCAGGCGCATTCCTCCTTGGCAATATTCTCTACGGGTACGCAGATCAGTCAGGGCTTCCTAAGTGGAGGTACCGCAAAGTGACAGACCGTGATCTCTGGATCGAGGACCCCTCCTCCACTCTCTACAACCGTCACCTTATCCTTTCGGCTCATGAACCTTTTCCTCCCGAACACAGCTACCATTTAATGCGCCAAGACGATCCCGCCCACTCGTTGAAACTCTTTATACGTCACAATGCTCCTCCCGATACAAAACCTGGCTCAGGTAGTGCGATCTTTTTCCACCTTTGCCGATCGCAGAACTCGGTTACCACAGGCTGCACTTCCATGGATGAGCTCGCTTTTCGAGAATTGCTGAGCTCATTTCTACCTAAGGACGACCCTATTTATGTATTGCTGCCACGCCCCGATTACGATCGCCTAAAAGCTTCTTGGGAGCTTCCCTAATATAATTCTGTGAAATTCTGGATACTCGACTCATTCATTCTCTTTGCCTACTTCGCCGCCATAATTGGGATCGGACTCGCTGCTTCTCGCCACCAAACCTCTCTGGACGACTATGCTTTAGGCGGAAGAAAAATGCCGTGGTGGGCCGTACTCGCATCCATCCTGGCCGCAGAGATAAGCGCCGCAACCTTTCTTGGGGCACCTGGGGAGGGGTATGCACTCCGCAACTTTACCTACGCCCAATTAGCGCTTGGAACGATCCTAGCTCGGATCTTTGTAAGCTGGATTTTCATCAAGCCCTACTACCACTATCGCGTTGTCTCGATTTATGAGTTTCTCGAAAAAAGGTTCGGCCCGCGCTCCCGTCAGGCCGCCAGCGCAATCTTCCTCATCACAAGGGCTCTAGCCAGTGGTACGCGGCTCTATGTTGCAGCCATTGTTCTTGTCCTCGGATATGAAATATACACCGGCACACACCCTGCACCCATGGTGGAACTTGGGATCTACCTCCTAGCCCTCTTTGTGTTGGTGGCACTGACTGCTGTCTATACGGCCGTAGGCGGAATCAAGGCCGTGGTCTGGACGGATGTCATCCAAGCCTGCGTGATGTTCTCGGGCTTGGGTTTCGTCATGTGGCACCTTTGGAGATCGATTCCAGGCGGACTCCCCACCATTCAAGGAATGCTCCAGAATCCCGATGATCTCTCGTTCTGGAATCTTGGCCCTTATTTTCCAAATGATCTCTGGGCAACTCTCAGAGCGGTTTTCGAGACCGAGTACACGGTTTGGACCGCCTTTTTCGCCGCCACCTTTGTCACAATGGCCACCCATGGAACCGATCAGGACATGGTTCAGCGGATGCTGACGGCTAAGAATCCCGCGAAAAGCCGACTCGCTCTTGTCGCGTCCGGCCTGGCCGACCTTCCGATCGTCTTCGCTTTTCTCTCCATCGGTATTCTACTCTACGTTCATTACCAGCAGGATCCCGACCCCAATCTACCCACCCGGAACGCCCACGTCTTTGCTTACTACATCCTACACCAGTTGCCGCCTGGATTTCGTGGACTCCTCATTGCGGGAATTTTCGCAACTGCCATGGGTTCTCTAAGCACCGCTCTCAATGCCCTCGCAACCTCTTGGGTGCGAGACTGGTACGAACCCTTTTTCGCTCCCCGCTGCAAAAACCCAAATTCCCTAAGAGCTGCCAGATGGTCCACCGTGGCCTTTGCTGTAATTCTTGTTTTGATCGGAGGTGCAACTGCTTGGGTAGTCATTTCCAATCCGACCTCCCGTATCCTGCCGATCGTTCTAGGTGTATTTGGATACACCTACGGGTCCCTCTTGGGAATCTTCCTGATAGGAGCTCTAACCAAGAACCGCGGTAGTGACATCGGAAATCTTATCGCCATGGCGGCGGGCTTTCTATCTGTAGCTATTCTCTCTGGGCTTCCCTCCGACTTACTGAAACTGATTGGTTTACCACCCCTGCCCCGACCAGATTGGCTCCCCCTCATCGCTTTCCCCTGGCGAATCACCTTCGGCACTCTGACAACGTTTATCGTCGCTTACTTTTTTCAAACTAGGCCGCGTCAATAACGAAAATCCTGCTGAGCACTATCCGTTTATTTATTAGGGGCGAAAATCTGTCGCGTCTTTATTACTCTTTCCCAAATTGCACTTAAGACATAGCACCTGAAGGTTTGACTCATCATTAAGTCCACCCCTTGAACGCGGCACAATATGGTCAACATGGAGGACGGTTTCTTTCTTGGTGGCGCCGCATAAAGAACAGCGTCCATTGGCTTTTTTCAACAGTCTGTAACGTACACTTTCGGGAACAGGATCATCTTCCATCATGCGATAATCCCATGTCGTGAGTCCACGCTTAGAAACAAAGCCCATTAATCGATCTTCACATGCACCCCGAATTTCTGCGCGCTGCTCAAGTGAAAGATTCTGGGCACTAAGGCTCACTAGGTCACCCTCCACTCTTAAGACCCCGTGCTTCTTGAGTACTTTTAAGGGCATTTCCTTAAGTCTCTTTTCATAAAACAGCAACTGGCTTTCGTCCTCAAGAAGCAGCGTTTGTGCCAACTGCCTTATGGTCGCTTTACCGCCAGACTGAACAAGTGCTTTGATCAGAATAGGCTGGTAAACATGACTCATGGACATCTTCTTCAGGATGAAATCTATCAACGCCTTAAAGCTCATCGGGTTATTATTTCTGATTCCAAGGCATTTTGGCCAACAGGAGACCCATTCCACACCAATCGGTGGTTCCGGCAAAGATCAGTCCGCAACCGATAAAGCCGCTTAGGAAATACCATCCGGGATGGACATAATGGCCCAGAAGGACCCCAGCAAGAACCATGGTCCCTGCTCCAATTCGCACCTGACGTTCAATAGAGATAACCCCTTTTCCCTTGGTCACCGGCAGTCCTGCGGCCTCCCAGGCATGGGTTCCACCCTCCACCACTAGGCAATGAGGGATACCCTCTGAAAAAAACTTTTCTGCAGCTTTTTTTGCACGATTTCCAGAAGCACACAACAAGGCCACCGGAGCGGTAGAGGATAATCCAAGTTGTTCAGCCAATTGCCGTGGATTCAAGGTATCCAAAGGGCAAAGAATAGCTCCCTCCGCATGGACAGCATTAAATTCCCCTGGAGAGCGCACGTCCACCAAATGAATCTTCTCGCCATTCTTGATTCTAGTGACCACCTGCAGTGGCGACATAAGGCCAGAACTCATACTTCGTAGATCTCCATTTTATTTCTACTCATCTGAATGGAACTGCTACGGCGCCAACCGTTCTCGCTTCCACCCGCCCGTTTCCTTCTGGTATCGCAACCGGTCATGCAACCGGCTTTTCCTACCCTGCCAGAATTCCCAAAGCTCGGGCTTGAGACGATATCCCCCCCAATACTTGGGTCGGGGCGGATCTTTAGGATATTCAGCCAAATACTTTGAGGCAGCTTTTTCAATGACAGACCGGTTGGCAATAACCTGACTCTGCGGCGAAGCCCAAGCCCCAATCCGATGATCGAAAGGACGGCTCCCAAAATACTCATCACTCTCCCGATCACTGATCTTTTCCACTCTCCCTTCAATTCGGACCACCCGCTCGAGCTCCACCCAGTGGAACTGCAAAGCTGCGCACGGATTGCCAGACAGCTCCAGCCCTTTGCGGCTTTCATAATTTGTGTACCAAACGATTCCGCGCTCGTCACAGCCCTTGATGAGCACTGGTCGAGTGCTTGGCCGATTTTCCTTAGAAACTGTGGCCAATGTCATCGCGTTAGGCTCGGGAATCTCCGCCTGAATAGCTTCGTGGAGCCACTTTTCAAACAAGTGCATTGGATCGGAAGGAGATTCCTTCTCACTCAACTCCGCTTTCTCATAACTCTTGCGGAGGTCAGCGACGTTCATTTTGTCAGCCATTCGAAGACTCTACCACGGCTTTACCTGCCAATCATCATCCTTTCATAGGAATGGAGTGAAGTTAGTAAAAAACACTCCCCACACGCCAACACCCCCATAAGCTATAAGAACAACATGAGCAGTGAACTGATGGCTAAAAAGAAGCACTTGGAAGCTCTTATCCAAGCTTGGCCCTCTGCTTTCGTTGCATATTCAGGAGGCGTGGACTCGACTTTTCTTCTTTGGACCGCTCATCAGATCCACGGCTCAAAAGTCATTGGTATTCTTGGTGATTCACCCAGCCTCCCACGCTCCGAACATAACTCGGCAATCAACTTTGCAAAGAAACACAATCTAAACGTTCAGATTCTACAAACCCATGAACTCGATGACCCCTCCTATTCTTCCAACCCCTCCAACCGCTGCTTCTTCTGCCGTTCCGAACTTTTTCAGCAGATGGAACGCTTGGCCCAAACCCGGGGAGTGGCTGTACTCGCTTACGGGGAAAACGCAGATGATGCCAAGGAAGTTCGTGCCGGACGAATCGCGGCCGGTCAGTTCAAGGTGGTCGCCCCCCTTCGCGAAGCCGAACTGACGAAGAGTGAAATTCGATCCCTCGCCCGAGATGCCAACCTGGAGATTGCCGAGAAGCCAGCCTCCCCATGCCTGTCCTCACGACTCGCCCCTGGCCTCCCTGTCACAACCCAACGCTTAGCCGCCATAGAGAAAGCTGAAGGGATTATCCGAAACGAAGGCTTCAGAATCGTTCGTGTACGGCATTTAGGCGAGAAAGCTCTCGTTCAAGTCTCACCAGATGAAACTCCTCGTCTCAATGACTTGCTTCTACAAGCCAAACTCACCCCCGCCATAACCGCTGTAGGCTTTCTTTCTGTAGAATTTGATCCTGTCGGCTACCAAGGCGCAGGATTGCGTTAATCAAATTAAGGAACCGCGAGCAGTGAACTGGCCTTAAGAAGGCATAGTCAGGCTTTTTAACTTTTCATACTCCGTCAGCGCCATAGCCACAACTTGATCCATATTGTAGTACCGATATGTCGCCAACCTACCGACAAAGGTAACCGTCTTTTCCTCTTTTGCCTTGGCCGCATACTTCTCATACAACTCACGGCTGTCAGGAGCTGGGATCGGATAGTAAGCCTCCTTACCCGGCCCAAAGTCCTCGGGGTACTCCCGAACAATCGTCGTTACTTGAGATTTCTGACCCGTTGCATGCTTAATCTCCACGACACGGGTATACTCATGATCATTCGGGTAATTTACCTGCATAGCAGGCTGGAAGAACTCCTTCTGAATCGTCTCAGGCTCAAATCTCATCGACCGATACGGCAATCGTCCTTCAGAAAATTGATAGAATTCATCGATCATGCCTGTGTAGATCATTCGGCCGTATGACACATCCTTCGACAGACTGCGATAGTCCGTATTCAATCGAACCGTAATCCTTGGATGGCACAGCATCTTCTGAAACATCACCGTATACCCCTCTTCGGGTAGAGCTTGAAAGCTTTCTGTCACAAACCGATTATCCCGATTGGTTCGTACTGGAATCCTACCACAAACCGATGCATCCAGATCTCGGGGATCCCTTTTCCACTGTTTGCGCGTGTAGTTCTTGAAAAACATCTCATAGAATTTCCTTCCAACTTGGGAAAGAACCATCTCCTCCGAGTTTTTTGGATTCGGGAAATCCTCTCGCCACTTGGCTAAAGTAGACTCCATTTCTTCAGTCGTGGATGAACGCCCCAGATACTGTTCAAACGTGTTAAGATTGATCGGGAATTGCCAGTACTTTCCGTCCGTCCAAACGAGGACCTGATAACTGACTTGGTGCCACTTCGTAAATCGACTCAAGTAATCGACTACTTTAGTCGAATTCGTTCGAAAGTAGTGCGGTCCATAGGCATGGATCAGGATGCCTGCAGAATCCACGTGATCATACGCATTGCCAGCAATATGAGCCCTACGATCAACCACCAAGACACTCTTTCCCGAATCCTCCGCCAAACGCTCCGCAAGAACACTTCCTGCGAAACCAGCACCTACAACGAGATAATCGTACTTCTCGGCCACAAAAGTGATTTATTTTGAGACTAGGCCCAACCTCTGACCCTCATATCCCTTAGCCTGAACAGAATCACACCACTTAGGATTATCCAAATACCATCGAACGGTCTTCTCCATTCCAACATCGAAAGATACTTCTGCAGACCAGTGTGTCTGCTTCTTAAACTTGGTAGCATTTGTGGCGTATCGACGGTCATGACCAGGTCGATCCATCACAGTCTCGATTAAGTCTCGATACGGCTTCTGATTCGGCCGTGGGCGAATTTGATCCAATAGGTCACAGATCGCAGTAAGGACGGCGCGGTTGTCCTTCTCTGCATCTACTCCGATCTGATAAGCCTCACCCACACACCCCTTGTTCCGCGCGGCCTCCACAGCCCGTGCCGTATCTTCAACATAAAGCCAGTCGCGCACTTGTTTGCCATCTCCATAAATCGGTATTTTTTTACCTGCGATAGCCCGAAGGATGGCGAGGGGAATTAACTTCTCTGGAAACTGATAGGGCCCAAAGTTATTTGATGGCCGAAGCACAATCGTAGGGACCCGATAGGTTCGGTAGTAAGCACGGCATAGGTGATCTGCTGCCGCTTTTGATGCGGCATAAGGACTATTAGGTGCAAATGTGGAGGTTTCGCAGAAGGGCGGTTCCTCAGGCTCCAAGGAGCCGTGAACCTCGTCCGTCGAAAGATGAATAAAACGAAACTCCTCGGATTGCTTACCCTTTGTCCCGCTTAAATACTTACGGGTCGCCTCCAATAGGGTGAAGGTTCCAGCGACATTCGTATGCAAAAACGGGGCTGGCTCATCGATCGAACGATCCACATGCGACTCCGCAGCAAAGTTTACAACTGATTGGGGACGATATTTCTCAAATATTTCATCCACTTTCTTGCCGTCTGCTATGTCGCCAACCACAACTTCACAACGCCCCCCCTTTTCCTCCTGTTCCAAATTGGGTCGGTGCCCCGCATAAGTCAGTTTGTCCAAAACAACAACATGCGCGGAGGCAGAGGTCCTTAACAAATGCCGAACGTAGTTTGACCCTATAAAACCACACCCCCCCGTCACGAAGATCGACTCTTTCGATATACCCATGCTTCTTTCTTACCTCCCCCACCCCCCGCAGACCAGCCCTCCCACCTTGGTGTCAGATCCTACACCTGCCCCTCCACCTAGTACTGCACCTGTCCCCATAAGTTGGACTCGCCCAAGGACACCATAATTTGCGAAAGTGATGCTTCTGTGGCCTTTGAAAAAGATACCATAACAGCCTGCGCAACCCCTCCAGGGACATCTGCGCTTGCCTTGATCCGCATCAGCGGTCCGCAATCAATTCCGATCGCGGAAAAGCTTTCAGATACGCAATTGTCACCACGGACTCCTGTTCCAACCCGCCTTCACCATCAAGAAAGCCTTCTAGACGAGGTGGTAGCCACTATATGGCCCAATCCTAAATCCTACACAGGCGAAGATCTGGTCGAATTCTCCTGCCACGGCAATCCCCTTATCGTTCAATCTATTCTCAAAGCGATCTGTACACTTGGAGCACGACCCGCAAGACCGGGGGAATTTACGGAGCGGGCTTTCCTCAATGGGAGAATGGATTTAACGAAAGCGGAAGCCGTTCTCGATGTACTCCACGCACGCTCCGATCGCGCTCTTCTTGCAGGGCAACGCGCTCTTGCGGGCCAACTCTCGGATCGCCTAATGGCCGACCGCGAAACACTTCTCCAATTGCTTGCTCGAATTGAGGCTTGGATTGACTTCCCGGATGAAGACATCCAACCAGAGGTAGGCGAGGGATTCCTTTCTGATATCAAAGCTCTTTTAAAATCGACCGCTTCCTTACTCACTACCGCACCCCTCGGATACCGCCTCCGCTCAGGCTACCGGCTCGTACTTGCTGGCCCTCCCAACGCTGGCAAATCTAGCCTTCTCAACGCCCTTCTGGGTATGGATCGAGCCCTTGTAAGCCCTATCCCGGGAACGACGCGCGACACAGTGGAAGAATCAATTATCCTGGCAGGCTTTCCCGTTCGACTCATCGATACCGCAGGCCTGCATACCTCCAAAGACCCAGTTGAGCTTGAGGGAATGGCTCGAACTCGCACTGCCATGCAAAACGCAGACCTAGTCCTCGCCCTCATCGATTCCACTCAACCGGATGACCCCTGCTCAAAAGAGTGGGAACCTATTTCGACGAAAGTCCTCACGATCCTTACAAAGTCAGATCTCCCATCAAAACAATCCCACAAAGGCATCCTCGTCTCCGCCAAGACAGGCAAAGGCTTAGACGCCCTTCAGTCCCAAATCACCCAACGCCTAACGGCCGACCTAGGAGCTCCTGGATCTGATGAAATTGCCATCACCAGTCGCCATGAGGATGCCCTTAGGAAAACCACAGAAGCTCTCGCCTGTGCCTCTGCCTCACTGATCGCCAAAAGTGCGCCAGAACTTGTCGCCTCCGATCTTCGACTGGCTCTGCACTCCCTAGAATCCATTCTCGGCGTTGGCACATCGGAAGATGTCCTCGACCGCCTTTTCTCTCAGTTTTGCATCGGCAAATGAATCTTTACTCTTCACTCGCCCGCCCGCTTCTCTTTCAACTCTCTCCAGAGGTCGCCCACCATCTCACATTATCTGCACTCAGAATTCCTATTATCTCCCGACTTCTCACCCTAGGTAAAAAAGCCCCTTCCGATCCAATCACCCTCATGAATCTCCCCTTTTGGAATCGCCTCGGCATCGCTGCAGGCCTGGATAAAAATGCTGAAGCTCCACTCGCGTGGCGAAATCTAGGATTTGGCTTTGCAGAACTCGGTACAATCACATTTCACCCGCAGCCTGGAAACCCCAAACCACGCGTCTTCCGTTACCCCCATCAACAGGCACTTATCAATCGCCTCGGCTTCCCTAACTTGGGAGCCAATGCCATCTCAACTCGTCTTCGTAAACTCCGCGGAAAACACTCCCTCCACGATTTTCCGATCGGCATCAATTTAGGGAAATCAAAAGTCACCCCACTAGACCAGGCCCATCTCGACTACCTCGCCTCCTTCAAACTCCTTCAAAATCTTGGAGATTTTTTTGTCATCAACATCAGCTCCCCCAATACGCCCGGACTGCGCGACTTGGCCCAACCGAACGATCTTCGCAGGCTTCTCTCAACCCTTCAGGAGTTCAACCGCTCCTGCACTCAGAAAAAGCCGCTTCTTTTAAAAATATCCCCGGATCTTGAGATCTTCTCTCTCCCCGAACTGGTAAACATAACAAAAGAGTTCGAACTCGCAGGAATTGTGGCTACCAACACCACCATTCACCGTGAACCAGACGAGCCCAATGAGATGGGCGGGCTAAGCGGTCGGCCTTTAACCGCGCGCGCTATGAGCTTTACGCGTGCTCTTCGGCCACTTCTAGACAAAGAGCAAATTCTTGTCGGAGTTGGCGGAGTCATGAATTCAGCCAACTACCAGTCCCGTCGAGCCGCTGGGGCCGATCTTGTCCAAATCTACACCGGTATGGTGTACCTTGGGCCCCACGCGGCGTGGAAAATTCTTAGAACCTCCTAAGTGTTGCTTTTGGAGTTCCCAGCCGATTCCAACTCCTTCTCCAAAAGCCAAAGCAGGTCCGACAAACGATTTAAATACCTTGGGATGATCGTCCGAACATTTCCCTCTTTTTTCTCCAACCGCCAGACCCCCCGCTCAGCCCTTCGGCAAACCGCTCGTGCCAAATCCAGGGCTGCCCCTGCCAAATTACCCCCAGGAGTCGACCAACCTTTCGCCGGGGGAGCCTCTTTTTCCAATCGCTCAATCTCCTTATCCAGCAAGGCTAAATCCTCATCTTTGATTCGGGCGTACCCATCTGCCTCGTAACGCTGCAGATCTTCAGTTGCCACCGCCAACTCCCCCATTAGCCCCACCAAAGCCTTCTGAATCTTTTCTAATAAACTCTTCGTAGAGTTTTGCATCTGAGCCCTCGCAAGCCCCAAACACGCATTTAACTCATCCACTTCCCCATAAGCCTCAACACGAGGGCTGTCTTTTGACACACGTCTCCCATACATTAGTGCCGTGGTACCCCCATCCCCTGTGCGAGTCGCAATTGACATACCCTACCCATACCCGATGAAATTACTCTTCCAAGCCGAACTATGAACCGCCAACGCCTTGTATCCCTATCCATTCTAGCCGCCACCGTTGCCCTCATTGCCCGCCAGTCGGGCTTTCTTCACCTCGATCTCTATCTGTTGGGTTTCGAAGTTCGAACCCCCATGATCCTTCTAGCCTTTCTCCTGAGCGGATTTCTTGCGGGCGCACTCCTTAAATCATCCTAGCCGTGCCTCGCCTCGCCCGTCTCCTCGTTGGAAATACCGACCGCGTTCCCGATCTGACCTATGCAACCGGACTGTTTGTCCCAGACGATTTCGCATGGTTCCAGACCGCATCGGGCAAAACCTTCTCCCTGTTGGGTCCATTAGAAATCGACCGGGCCCGAAGGACCGGAAGGGCTGATCTCTTCCTTGACCTCTCTGATGAGGAAAAACGAATGGGGCCGGGAAAGCACCCTTATCCCAAGACTCTCGCGAACGTCCTGAGACGGCACGGGATACGTTCTGCCGAAATCCCCTGCACTTTTCCGATTGGCCTCGCCCACAGCCTGACCCAAGCCGGAATCAAACTACAATCCGTACCCGAGCCGTTTTTTTCGAAACGCCTACAAAAATCTCCCTTAGAAATCCGTCATATCACCCAAGCGATTCGCGCAGCTGAAGCCGGTTTAGCCCGAGCTGTCGAAATCCTTAAAATCACTAAGATTCGCCGAGATCACACCCTTATCTGGTCTGGCTCTGTCCTGACATCGGAACGTCTCCGCACCGAAATGGAAATCGCCTGTCTTCGCCACGGAGCCTTAGCACGTGACACCATCGTCGCTTGTGGATCCCAAGCCTGCGACCCACACGAACGTGGACGCGGCCCCCTTTATGCCCATCAATCCATCATTCTGGATATATTTCCCCGCAACTCCTCTACCGGCTACTTTGGGGATATCACGCGCACGATCGTGAAAGGACGCCCCTCAGAGGCCCTTCACCAGCTTCGAGCTACGGTGAACAAAGGGCAGCAGAGAGTTCTTTCTCAGACACGAGCATCTGCCAACGGGCAGAAGATCCAAGATGAACTCCGAAACTGGTTTCGTGACCAAGGTTACCCTACAGAAATAAAAAAAGGTCGCTGGAGCGGATTCTTTCACGGTGTCGGCCATGGGCTTGGACTGGAAATCCACGAAGCCCCTCGCTTTGCAACTTCACGCATCTCCTTAAACTCAGTTCTGACAGTCGAACCTGGTCTTTATGTTCAAGGAATCGGCGGGGTTCGGATCGAGGATGTGTTTGTGGTCCAACGCCAAGGATTAAAAAAGCTCACTCGCTTTCCAAACCTGTGGGAAATCAGATGAAGTTCCCCCACTTTCTTATTTGCACAACTCTCCTCACTTGCTCCCTCCTCGAGGCCGCACTCCCCGTTCCTCCCCCCAAACCACCTACCCTTGAGCAGGTTCAGGCCGATCTTCTGGCAAAAGCCGCCCTCCTGGTGGATCCCCTCACAGGGGACGTTCTGTACGCTCGAAATATCGATGCCCCCTACCCACCCGCAAGCACGGTCAAACTCATGACAGCCGTTGTGGCTTACGAGAAAAACAGAGGCCAAGGAATGATCACTATCGCCCCTGAAGATACCCGAGTAGAGCCGAGCACCGTGCCCCTTCGTGCTGGAGAAACTCTGCCAATTAGCGAACTCTACCGTTCCATCATTATTGGGTCAGATAATGATAGCGCCATGGCCATCGCCCGTACCTCATCTGGCTCAGTTAACCAGTTCGTCGCAGATATGAATGCCGAAGCCGCAAAGCTGGGCATGACGGATTCCCGCTTCGGAAATCCACACGGCCTTCCAGGAACCTCCCAGCGCACCACAGCAAGAGATCTTATGAAACTTTTTAACTATTTTCTCTCGATTCCTAGCTTTCGGCAAATGGCTCAAACCCAGGTCTACAATCTGCGCACTGCAATCGGTGTCCAACGAATGCGTAACCACAACAAACTTTTAGGCTCATACCCAGGAATGGGACCTGCAAAAACCGGATGGACCTACGAAGCTCGCCACACTTTCGCCGCTGCAGCGACAAGAGACGGTCGTGAACTACGCCTCACGCTACTTAAAAGCGCGAATAAATGGCAGGATACACGCCTTCTTTTTGACTACGGTTTTGCGAACCTCTCCCCAGCGCCACCCCCGAAACTCAGTTCCACACTCTCGTCTCAGGCTTCGAACTCGGAACCCTCAACTCCGACTCCAGCAACTGAGGAGATACTGATTCAGTCCGAGCCCCTCATCTACTCCGTACGCAGGGGTGACTCTTTAACCACCATTGCGAAACGGTACGGAATCGGTGTGGAGGATATTCTTCTGTTTAATCCGATGGACGATCCTGATCTATTGGTGCCAGGTCAAACCCTACGTATTCCTCAAAAACCCAAAGCCCGTTAACCACTCGTACGCCGTCTCCTCCATACCCAAAGCCCAAAACCGACAATCCCAAGGCCGACCGAAAACCATTGGCCTCGACTCAAACCCGCCCAAAGGGGATCTCCAGCGTCAGGCTCACGAAAAAACTCCAATCCAATTCGCACGATCCCATAGATCAGAAAGAAGGCTGCAATGACCTGACCTGTGGGTTTTAGTCTTCTGTTTCGTATCCACCCCATTGCCAGCCCCAAAAAAAGTCCTTCGCCTAGGGCCTCATAGATTTGGGATGGATGCCTGGGCTCCGCTCCCGCATCACTAAAAATAACAGCCCACGGAACGTTTGTTACCCTTCCCCACAACTCTCCGTTGATAAAATTGGCGATACGTCCTAAGAAAATTCCGACTGGGGCAATCACAGCCGCGTTATCCGCCACAGCCCAACCATCCACCCGATTTTTCCGCGCCCACAAGAGAAATCCTATGAGAGCTCCCAAGATTCCGCCATGACTGGCCATTCCTCGAATACCCCCATTCCAAAAAGCGATGATACTAACTGGATTTCGGATCGTTTCGGCCCAGTCATAAAGCAGGCAGTAGCCCAGCCGCCCCCCTACCAAAACCCCAAGAACCGTATAAAAAAGTAGTTCCGATATCTGCTCATCGCTCAGATTCGACCAGCCCAGCTTACGAAACCAACGAAGCCCATAAAACCACGCCAGAAAGCCCACCACGTAGGCCATCCCGTAATATCGGATACCCCAACCACTCCCCAACTGAATCAAGAACGGGCTTAAGTCATGCGTGTAGTAGGCAAACACCCTCCGAAGGTAGAGCGTCCCCGCCAACCCCGCCTAGCCCAAACCCTCTGCACCCTAAAACCCCTGACGCCTTAATCCCTTCACCCCTTGATCCCTTGCCAATAAACACAAAGGGCGACCCTTTTCGGGATCGCCCTTTGCTCAGACCTTTACGGTCGGAAACTTATTTAACGTTGTCGAAATCGCCGAGATCACGCTCGAACGTAAAACGAGCCGGGGTCTTGACCAAAGTGTCCCAGGATTCGTCCACGCATTCGGCCATAGCTGTGAAAGGAGAAGACACCACGAAAGCGGTGAAACCCACTGCACAACCAGCCAAGCTCACCGGACGCACGACCAAAAGATCGGGAATCGCAATGAAGGCCTGCTCGACCGAACAGTCATCGTTACTACCTTTGGAGCCAGAATCAGCCATGGCTAAAGGGGAAGCCAAGGCGATTACAGTTAGGATCGCTACACGGAGGGTGTTATTCATAATTTCTGTATAAATACTTTAATACCTACTGTCAACCCCCCCTTTGACCTCATATATTTACAAGAACCTGTGATCTGGTGGATTGAATACCTACATAAAGAACTATATTATAAATACTTGTGATTTGATTTGAATTACTCAAAGGGGAGCCGGGCGTCGGATTTGAACCGACGATCAGCGGTGTACAAAATATGGTTAATGACCACCAGGCTTGCAGGCAATTTTATCGCACCGTCATTGTAATTATTAAGGCTTTCGTCCCAGTTTCATCCCCATTGGTGGTACCAACTGTCACAGCCGATGTCGTTGCCGCCGTTGGTGTTCTCGAGATCAATCCAGTTGCTGTGTTAATTGAAAGCCCAACCAGGTTCAGCCATGAAGACGCTTAAGGTGCCTCACCCCTTGACGACTGTTGCTCCGGCCGCGGGGCGCGAGGAAAATATCGTGGCGGTGATGCCTGTTCTAACTTTGTAATCGGCAGCAATTTTTTTTGTAATGGCGTCTACGGAACTGGCTTTGACCAGCGCCACGCAGCAGCCTCCGAAGCCCCCGCCGGTCATGCGGCACCCATAGACCCCGCCCTTCTCTCCGATGACTTCGGCGATCTCGACGACCGCATCGAGTTCCGGGCAGCTGACTTCGTAGTCATCCCGCAGGGCCGCATGACTCGCTGCCATCAATCGCCCTACGGTGGGCCAATCGGATTGGCGGACACCTTGCGCCGCGTCCACCGTGCGCACGATTTCGCCGATGACGTGGCGCGCACGGCGGTAAACGGTCTCGCTCATTTTGCTTTTTCCGGCTTCGAGCTGGCCAGCGCTCACATCCCGGAGCGATGCCACGCCGAGGTTCCTGGCGGCTTCCTCGCATTGGGCCCGACGCTCGGCATATTCACCGCCACTCAGCTCATGCTTCACGTTGGTGTTAATGATGAGCAGTGCGACGGACGGGTCCTGCATCGGCACGATCTCGGTTTTACGTGTTCGGCAGTCCAGCAGGAGCAGATGGTCTTCGCGTCCCAGGGCGGAAATAAACTGATCCATGATACCACAAGGCACCCCCGCAAAATCGTGCTCGGCCTTCTGACAGAGCAACGCTTTCTCGACGGGATCAAGCGTCCTGCCTGTGACCGCCTCGAGCAGAGTCGCGGTACAGACCTCGAGCGCGGCGCTGCTGCTCAAGCCACTGCCCAGCGGCACGGTCGAATGCAGGAGTACGTCGAGGCCCCCTGGCTGGATACCGCGTGCCTGAAACCCGGCGACTACGCCACGGGGATAATTTCCCCATTTGGGTGCGGTTGGCACAACAGGGCGGGAAAGATCGATCGTCGCCGCCTCTGCCTCTAGAATGCTGCGTAGCGTGATGACCTCCCGGCCATCCACCGGTCGGTCGGCCGCCATCACACTGTAAAACTCAATGGCCATCGGCAGGACAAAGCCGTCGTTGTAATCGGTGTGCTCGCCAATGACGTTAACCCGGCCCGGGGCGGCAGCGATCCAGCGAGGCGGACGGCCGTAGATTTTTTTAAATTCAGTGGCGACATGGGCCGCTAAGTCTTGGAGTTTTTTCATAAGGTTTTTCAGCGGGTGGAGAATTTGTAGATCGTGGTTTGGGTATAGGTTTGTCCTGGGCGAAGAATGATGGAGGGAAATCTCGGGTGATGGAGGGAGTCGGGAAAATGCTGGGTCTCCAGGCAGAGACCGCTGTGCTGGGTATAGTAATTGCCGCCATGGCCGCACTGAGTTCCATCCAGCCAATTGCCGGTATACACCTGCACGCCAGGCTCTGTGGTCCGTACCTCCATCACCCGTCCGGTGGTCCTCTCGTAGACCGTGGCACATACTGCGAGTCGTTGCCCGCGGCCCTTGAGGACGAAGTTGTGGTCATAGCCAATAGGCTTTCCGCTCAGTCGAGCGAAGTCCCGGCCGATTGACTTTCTCCTGGTAAAGTCGAACGGTGTGCCAGCCACCGGCACTAGCTTGCCGGTGGGAATCGAGGTGGAGTCCACTGGAGTGTAGGCGTTCGCGGCGAGCTTCATCTCGTGGCTGAGAACGTTACCGCCACCGGCGAGGTTGAAATAACTATGGTTGGTCAGATTGACTGGTGTGGCGCGGTCAGTGGTGGCGGTGTAATCAATCCGTAGCTCGTCTCCATTCGTAAGCGTCATCAACACGGTGACGTTAAGATTCCCGGGATAACCTTCCTCTCCATCTGGACTCCGGTACGTGAATGCCACCGCGGCTTCCCTGCCGTGCACAATCTCGGCCGACCACACAACCTTGTCGAAACCCCTGGCGCCACCGTGGAGATGGTGCGGACCGTTGTTGACGGCCAATTTGTACTTCTTTCCGTCGAGTTGGAAACGGCCTTTGGCCGTGCGATTCGCCACCCGGCCTACCGTGCAGCCTAGATAGCTGGGATTGCCGCCAAGGTATTGCCGGAGATTATCGAACCCCAGCACAATGTTGCCGAGGCGGCCCTCCCGGTCAGGAACCCGCAGTTCGGTAATGATCGTGCCGTAGTTGGTGATCTTGGCGACGAGACCATGCGTGTTGGTCAGCGTGAACAGATCAACGCGTTTACCAAGGGGCGTTTTTCCAAATACCTTTTTTGTGACGTTGGCTTTCATGCACGGAGAATTAAATCACAAGGACCTGCTACGGCTATCACCCCGCCACCAGTCAAGTTGTTATGGCTTCTCGTTCTTGCCGCGAATCGCCCCGAGCAGCATCAAGGAACCGAAGACGAGGAGCACAATGCCCCAGATCATATTGATGTTAAGGCCGAGCGATACGGAATCGGCGGCTTTAAATACGCCATAGCCTGTCAACAGCACTCCAATCAGCGTGAACATGAGGCCAATCGGCCAGCGGATATCGAGTCCCATAGTATTAATTTCCTTTAGGTTGGGTTGTTTGGTTTACCAGAAGAGGAAGTTCATGATCAAGCAGGCGATCAGTAACACCACTCCGACGACACCGGGCTGTAGGTAGAATGGCACGTCGCCAGGTTTGATTTTCGGCGTAAGAGAATAGACTAGCCCTTTTAGGTCCTCGTCCGTCTTCTGCGATTTGGTGGCAAACGAGATCGCTACGGTCGCCGCAAAGCAGACGATAAAGGCGAATGATGCGAGCCAGAAGTTTTGTGCCATCTCGCTCGGGAAGACATGCAGGACACCGAGGTAACCACCCTTGACCCCGGGCAAGTTGCCGGTCGCGATGGTCAAGGCATGGAACAGGGCCGAACCGCAGATACCGAGAAACAAGCCCAGAAATGCCCCCGTGCCCGTGGTTCGTTTCCAGAACATGCCCAGGAGGAACGTCGCGAAGAGCGGGGCGTTCACGAATCCGAACACGAGTTGGATGATATCCATCGCATTGTTATACATGGACGCGAAGTATGCCGCCGCGATGCTTAGAATGATTCCTGCAACGGTCACCACCTTGCCGGCCCAAAAGTAGTGCTTATCAGTCTGGTTCTTCACAAAGTAAGCTTGGTAGAGATCGTAGGTGAAGACCGTATTGAACGCCGTCACATTGCCCGCCATGCCGGACATGAAGGATGCCAGCAATGCGGTGAGGGCTAGGCCGAGCAGTCCGGGAGGGCAGTATTTTTTCACAAGCGACAGGATGACACCGTCGTAGTCGTAGGCGGCGATGCTGTTGTAGATGCCGGTCTTGATCTGTGTGTCCGTCAGTCCGCCTTTCGCATTGTCAGCAATCAGGCTGGCTAGTTTTTTCGAGTCAACCTTTTCGCCAAGAGCGGACTCTACGGCCGCGACGCCCGCAACCGAATCCGCTGGGTTTGCACTTTTCACCGCGACGATCGCCCGGGAGTAGTTTTCCTGCGAGATGACCGGCGGCGGGATGCGGTAATCCTTGGAAGGCATCGCGGTTAGCGCCACGGCGATCATGCCGGGAACGATGACGAGGAAAGGAAAGAACATTTTCGGCACCGCAGCAACGAGCGGAGTGTTGCGTGCGGCAGCCATGTTTTTGGCGGCCATCGCGCGTTGGACGACCAGAAAGTTGGTGCACCAGTAGCCAAAGCTCAAGACGAACCCGAGGCCGAAGACCATAGCGAAGAGATCCACCCCCATCGGGTTGTGAGCCGGCCCGGCGAGCAGTGGTTGCCAAGCGCTCGTCCACGCATTGGCAGCGTATTCCGTGCCTTTCGAAGCTGCCGCCTCGACAGCCACGCCCTGCAGAGAATGGTTCATCGCACCCCAGCCACCGACATCTTTGAGTCCAAGATAAACCACCGGCGCAAAGCCAAGGACGATCATGAAGAACTGGAGGACTTCGGTGTAGATCGCCGAGGTCAATCCACCCTTCAGAACATACATCAGCACAACGCCCGAACAGATCCAGAGCGCGAGGTCATAATTCCAACCCAGCAGCTGATTGAGAAGCTTGGCCAGCGCGTTCATCGAAATGCCGGACGCAAAAATGGTCATCACCGCAAAGGCGACGGAGTTCAGCGCGCGGACCCGCTCATCGAACCGCATCTTCAGGTATTCCGGCACGGACCTCGCCTTGGAGCCGTAATAGAACGGCATCATGAACACCGCGAGAAAGATCATCGCGGGAATCGCGCCAAGCCAATAAAAGTGCGCCGTGCTGATGCCGTATTTCGCTCCGCTAGCCGCCATTCCAACAAGCTCAAGTGCGCCAAGGTTGGCAGAAATAAAGGCTAGCCCGGTCACCCAGGTCGGAATCGACCGGGCAGAGGTGAGAAAATCCGCCGAGGTCTTCATGTATCGCGAAAGCGCCCATCCGATTCCGATGACAAAAGCTACGTATGCGATGAGGATTGTATAATCAATCGTAAGGAGTTTGATGGGTTCCATAGGTTATTGTTCCTTTAGGGTTATTTGGTTACTGGTCTTAGTTTTAACAGATACGAAAAAATGTTCATATCAATAAAGCGCACTACTTTAGAATGATAATCTCGGCCAATTATGGAGCAGCCAGCGGTCTTGAAAGTTAAGAGTTTCATAATTCTTGTGTGGCACAACCTACGGTTTGGCTTTGGTCTTTTTCGTCCCCTCCCCTTGGGCGACGATGGCCTTTAGTTCTTTCGCCAACTCAGCGGCTTTATCGGGATGCTTCGCCGTCAGATTAGTCGTTTCGTTGGGATCTTTGGCGAGGTTGAACAGCAGCGGCTCAGGGACGGTCGCCGCCGCAAAGCGCGGATCCGCTGAGTTGGCGCCACTGCCCATGCCTCCCGGTTTCATCTTCTCGGTAGCAGGAATATATTTCCAGTCACCCTGCCGTAGAGCAAGTCCACCAATGCCGTGCAGCACGGTGTTGTCGCGAACGTTTTTCTTCGTCTTACCCAACAGTACAGAGGATAAATCGAGACTATCTGGGGCGGCGCCTGCTGTGAGTTCTTGGCCGGTCAACTGGGCCACCGTGGCATAGATATCCACCAAGCTGAAGATCTGGTCGCTAACCCGCGGCTTGATCTGCTGCGGCCATCGGGCGATGAGCGGCACACGGCAACCGCCTTCATAGGTGAGATACTTCCAGCCACGCAAACCCCCGGTGGGTTGATGGCCATTTAAATCCTCCTCCGATCGATCAAAGTAGCCGTCGAAAAGAATCGGGCCGTTGTCGCTAGAGAAGATGACGAGGGTGTTGTCCGCGAGCTTCAATCGGTCGAGGGCCTTCATAATTTCCCCCACCTCCCAGTCGATTTGCTCAATGACATCGCCACGCAGACCGCACCCGCTCTTACCGACAAACGATGGCGCAGCCACGCGCGGCACGTGCGGTTCAAATAGGCCGACCTCAAGAAAGAACGGCGCGCCCTTGTTTTTTTCTATGAACTCCACGGATTTTGCGACGACGGTTTTGGGCAGTTCCTCGTCCTTGAAGCGTGCAGAATGACCCCCCTTCATGTAGCCGATTCGGCTTATGCCGTTAATGATCGTGCAGGCATGCTGCTTATCCGCACCATACCGGGTGAGAAGTTCGGGGTGCTCCAGACCGGTTGGCTCATCACTGATGTTGGTCAGGTAGCTGACGGTGATGGGGTCGGCCGGGTCAAGATTTCGCACCTTATGATTTTCAATCCAAACGCTTGGTACGCGATCCACGGTGGCGGGGATGATGTGGCAATAGTCAAAGCCGACCTCAAGGGGGCCAGGTTTGACTTCCCTGTTGAAATCCACTTTGGTCTGACCATCGCCAAGGCCGAGATGCCATTTACCGACAATGCCGGTCTGGTAACCGGCCTGCCGCAACATGCCAGGAAGAGTGAGCCGGCCTGGCTCAATGCAGAGCGGCGCGTCACCATCGAGGATCGTGTTCTTTTTGGCTGTCTGACGCCACGCGTATTCGCCGGTTAACAACGAGAAGCGGGACGGCGTGCAAG
>JBIKTM010000033.1:0-13093 GCA_044348085.1 Methylacidiphilales bacterium
AAGTCACGGATGATTTGGAATTTGCACGTCGCGAGGTGGTGAACTTTTACTACAACTTTCACTCCTACCGCTACATCGGGGATGTGATGGTCATCCGTCTCCAGCGTCAGATCCCTGCTGGGGCTCTGATCCGCCTGAATGAGGATTTTCAGGACATTCTTCGCTCCGAAACTCTCATTACCACTTGCCCACCTTATCCAGAGGAAGTGAACGAGCCTGCTCTCGCCTCTTTAGCTCGACTTTGCGTTCCGTTTAACCGCCGTAATCTTGGCAGGCTGCGCGCCCTTCTAGATCGCCTCAATCAGTTTTAAACACCTGCCCCTTGGGCTCGTCGCGTTTGCCACTTCGGCTTCTGCACCTCGATCGCCTGTACCGCCAGCTTGACCCGATCTGGCCCCAACACCTCCCGTAATTTTCCAATCCCTGCCAACGTTGGCCGAATCCGCATCTGCACCCCTGCCTCCATCAAAACTTTCTTCCCCTCAACCTCCAACTCGAGTCTCACAGGCACTTCTCCCGAATGCGCCTCCACAATCTCCTTCACCTTTGCCATCTTTTCCCCTGCCAGATCCTCTTTCGTCGGCAGTAAATACACATGCGTGACAAGTTTTGCCATCGCAGCCTCCAAAGTAATGCACTCGGATGTCCTCAATCTTACTCTCTCCTCCGCATCCGTATCCACAGAGCCCCCAACCACCAGCGGACTCCCCACTTTTAACGATATTCCTGCCTCCCTGTACAGGTCAGGAAAAATCATCACCTCCATCCTCCCGGTCTTGTCCTCCAACATGACCCTCGCATAAGGCTTCTTATCTTTCTGCGTCAATCTCACCTCCATCGCCGTTACGACTCCGGCTAACCGAGCCACAGTTCCACTCTGCATCTCATCTGGCTCTCCCAGGTTCAAAGTCCGAAACGCTCGCAGATCCGCCTCAAACTCATCGGCCGGATGACCCGTCACATAAAATCCCAATAGTTCCTTCTCCGCCTTCAACTTGTCCCGCTTCGGCCAATCGGGAAAATCCTTCGGAGCCTTCTCCCCGCCTTTCTTTTCTCCTGGTGCCGACTCCTCCATCAGACCAAAAAGCGTTCCCTGACCCCTCTCCTTATCCCGTGAAGCCGATGCAGCTAAAGCCAATGCCCCTTCCACTTTCGTGGCCAACCAAGCCCGGTTCGGACTGACTTCATCGAACGCCCCACACCGGATCAAGCTCTCCACCGCCTTCTTATTCATCGCCTTGTAATCCACCCGCGAACAAAAATCCTCGATCGAAACAAATTTTCCACTCTCCTTCCTCGCCACCAGAATCGCCTCCACACAAGCCGCTCCCACGTTCTTGATCGCCCCTAAACCGAAAAGAATTCGGTTCGGCTCCACTGTGAACTTGTTCTCGCTCTCGTTCACGCTCGGTGGCCGGATCTCGATTCCCATGTTCTGTGCTTCCGCCGTAAAGAGCGCGATCTTGTCCGTGTTGTCCAACTCATGGGACAACAGGGAAGCCATGTATTCCGTCGGATAGTTGGCCTTAAGGTATGCCGTCTGACAGGACAGCACCGCATATGCAGCGCTGTGGCTTTTGTTGAAGCCATACCCAGCAAACTTCTCCAACAAATCAAAGATTCGCACGGCTTGGGACCGCGGAATCTGATTCGTCTGAGCACACCCCAACACAAAGGTCTCCTTCTGCTTGGCCATCTCCTCGGGCTTCTTTTTGCCCATCGCCCGCCTCAATAAATCCGCCTGACCTAAACTATATCCTGCCAAGACCCGTGCCGCTGCCATGACCTGTTCCTGATAAATCAAAACTCCGTACGTCTCAGCACTGATTTTTTCCAACAACGGATGCTCGTAGGTAAACTGGCTTTTCCCCTTCTTCCGCTTCACATACTCGTCAATCAGATCCATCGGACCCGGTCGATAGAGAGCAATCAATGCAATCAGGTCCCCAATCCCCTTCAAATCAAAGATCGCACACGTTCTTCGCATCCCGGGCGACTCAACCTGAAACACCCCCACATTTTCTGCCCGATTTAACAGTGCGAATGTCTTTGGATCATCCAAGGGTATCTCTTCCGGAGTCATTTTCTTTCCCGTTGTTTTTTGCACCAAAGCCAAACAGTCCTGAATCAC
This sequence comes from Methylacidiphilales bacterium, assembly GCA_044348085.1. Classification (GTDB taxonomy): domain Bacteria; phylum Verrucomicrobiota; class Verrucomicrobiia; order Methylacidiphilales; family Verrucolacustridaceae; genus Verrucolacustris. The sequence goes on from JBIKTM010000033.1 coordinate 2,132, forward strand.
CGTCAAAGTCTTCAATCCCAAGAAATCCATCTTCAGTAATCCAATATCTCCGACCGCCCCCATCGAAAATTGTGTCATCACCGCACCCGTGTCGTCCCGCGTCAACGGCAGATAGTCCGTCAAATCCCGATCCGCAATCACCACACCCGCCGCGTGAGTCCCGCTTTGCCGCACCATCCCCTCAAGCTGAAGTGCCGCCTCAATCACAGGCTTCACAGAATCCTCCTGCGCCAGATTTTTGAGTTCAGGCACCTGCTTCAACGCGTCCGCCAGTTTTGCCCCCGGCACTTTGGGGATGAGATCCGCGATTCGTGATGTCTCCCCAAAACTCATTCCCATCACCCGCCCCACATCCCGCACCGCCATCTTCGCCCCCATCGTCCCAAAGGTGATGATCTGCGCCACCGCCCGCTCCCCGTACTTATTGCGCACGTACGCGATCACTTCCTCTCGTCGATCGGGACAAAAATCCACGTCAATGTCGGGAGGCGAAACCCGCTCGGGATTCAGAAACCGTTCAAACAGCAATCCATACCGAATCGGGCAGAGGTCCGTAATCCCCAAAACATAGGAAACCAAACTGCCAGCCGCACTCCCTCGCCCTGGCCCCACGGGAATCCCCTTCTTTTTTGCATGATCGATAAAATCCCAGACGATCAGAAAGTAACTCACGAATCCTGTCTTCTCGATAACCCCCATCTCAAACTCCAGCCTCTCCGTGAGCTCCTTGTCGGAACCCGCTCTTTCTCCATACCTTTTGCGGAGCCCCTCTTGGCAAAGTTTTCTGAAGTAGCTCTCTCGAGTCATCCCTTCGGGAACGGGAAAGGCAGGAAACTTATTTCCGCCCAGCTCAAACTCCAGTTTGCACCTATCCGCCACTGCTAAGGTCTGCTCACAGGCCCCGGGAAAATCCGCAAACAGCTTGGCCATCGCTTCGCTCTCTTTGAGATAAAACTCCGGCCCGTACGATTTCATTTTTCGCTCCGGATCATTCAACTTTCCGTTCGTCGAAATACACACAAGGATCTCCTGCGTGACCGACTGCTCCTTGCGGACGTAGTGAACATCATTCGCTGCCACCAGAGGAGTTTTCGTCTCCTTGCCTAAGGTACGGTAGAACTCCCGAATCTTCGCCTGTTCAGGCAACCCGTGGTTATGAATTTCCAAAAGAAAATCTCCCGCCGGAAATATTTCCCGATACTCGTGAAAGATTTTTCGCGCATCCGCCTCTCTTCCCTCCAGATACGCAGCGGCAATCTCCCCCTTCAAACAAGCACTTGTGCAGATTAAGCCTGCCGAGTGTTTCGCCAATAGAGCCTTATCGATCCGTGGCTTGTAATACACGCTCTCCAGGTGAGCCGCCGTCACCAGATGAATTAAGTTTCGGTACCCTTCCAAATTCCTCGCCAGCAGAATCAGATGAAAATTCGCATCCTTACCCCCCGCCGAGGCTTTTTTTTCAAAGCGATCCCCAGGCGCAATGTAGACCTCACACCCCACGATCGGCTGAATGCCCTCCTCTTTTGCTGCCTCGTAAAACTCAATCGCCCCGTACAAATTCCCATGGTCGGTCAAAGCCAACGCAGGCTGCCCCAACTCCTTCGCCCGGGCCGCCAACTCAGGCATTCGACAGGCCCCATCCAGCAGGGAGTACTCCGAGTGACAGTGCAGATGGACAAAGGAAGAGCTCACCATCCACCAATCTGATTCCTCTTTCTCCTTCTTCCAGAGAAATCCTTTCGGTTTCCCCAACCCAATCAGAAAAAGCGGTAAAAATCCTGACTTCCCCTCGCCCCGACTTTCCGATACGATTTACCTTCATGGTTGAAATTCGTCTCAAACGCGGAGAATCGGTCGACAAGGCCCTTCGCCGCTTGAAAAAGAAGCTCGATCGCGAGGGTACCCTTCGCGATGCGCGTGCTCGTCGCTCTTATGAGAAGCCCAGCGTCCGTCGCCGCCGCAAGCTCAAAGAGCCGAAGATTAACTTCTACGGCAATTTCTCCCTCTAAACCCGCCCCCCTCTCCGATCCCTTCGAGGCCGCTCACGTCGACCTCCTTCTCTCGCCCAGCTCCCCCTTTCACCAGCGCACAACGATCCTCAAAACCTGCACCTCTACGCAGGAGATTCTCCGCACCCAGCTTCCACCCGCACCTGCAGTCCTGGCTGCCGAGGCCCAAACCAAAGGCCACGGACGCCCCGGAAAACCGTGGCTGTCTGAAAACCCACTTGGACTTTGGGTCTCCATTCTTCTGGAAGTCCCCTATACGCAACTCCCCCTTCTTTCTCTACTCACATCCCTCGCCGCCGCAGATGCGGTGCGCGCCCTGACTCAACTCGAGCCCGCGCTGAAGTGGCCCAACGATCTCCTCCTCAAAAATCGCAAGCTCGCTGGCGTTCTTGTTGAAACAATTTCTCGGGTGAATCAACCCCCGCTCGCGCTTCTCGGACTCGGCCTGAACCTTCACCATCAAACAGCCGACTTTCAACCTGAACTCAAAGATTCTGCCATCTCCCTCTTGCAAGCATCCCGCCAAAGAATCCCGCGTAGCCAGATGCTTGCTGCATTTCTCGAAAGCTTAACCCGCCGTCTTGATCAGCCTACCCCTGAAGCGATGGAAGATTGGCGCCAAGCCTGCTTTCAACTCGGCCGAACTCTCTCCATTCGGTTTGGCACTACCATTCTGACGGGAACTGCCGAGACGTTGGACGACTCAGGCCACCTCCACCTCCGCCTTCCTGATGGGTCACTCCAAAAGATTGCCTCGGGCGAAACCGATTTTCCCGCGTGAAGCTTGGCCTATCTATGGCACAATCCTTTTCAAGATGAGCTCCCCCCAAAGGATCGACGACCTCTTTGCCCGTCTCAAAAAAGAGAAGCGCAAAGCCCTTGTCGCCTACCTCGTAGCCGGTGATCCCGATCTCGCCACTACCGCCCGCCTCGTCCCCGCCCTCGTCGATGCAGGAGCCGATCTCATTGAACTGGGGATTCCCTTTTCCGATCCCCTTGCCGACGGCATCGTGAATCAACTTGGATGCCAGCGCGCAATCGAGTCAGGCACCACCTTGCCCAAGGTTCTTCAACTCATCGCCCAGCTGCGAAAAGAAAAGTGTCAGGTCCCGCTTGTGCTTTTCACCTACTACAATCCTGTTTTCGCGTATGGGCGCGAAAAGTTTGAGTCGGATGCCAGTCAAGCGGGAGCGGATGGTCTTCTCCTTCTCGACCTCCCGCCCGAGGAGGCTGCGCACGACCTTCCCCCTGCAGGCAGCTTGCGCCGCATCGTCCTCGTCGCCCCCACCACACCCGAAGCCCGTGTTCGTTCGCTCGTCTCCACCGCTTCTGGCTTCGTCTACTATGTTTCCCGTGAAGGTGTGACCGGAATGCAGCAAAACCTACCGACCACCCTCGGTGAGAAAGTTTCCTTTCTCAAAAAATCCACCTCCCTTCCCGTCTGTGTTGGTTTTGGGATTTCAACCCCTGAACAGGCCGCCCAGGTCGCAGCTCTGGCCGATGGAGTCGTTGTCGGTAGTGCAATCGTGGATCGAATTGCCAAACTCGGTCGCTCCCCTCAGCTCTTGTCAGAAATCAGCGCCTTTCTTAAGCCAATCGCTCAGGCCGTTCACGCCGCGTGAGCCGTCTCTTGGGCATCGACTTCGGTACGGTCCGAATCGGACTGTCCCTCTCCGACCCAATAGGAATTCTCGCCACCCCCCTCCCTTTTTTAGATAACAAATCCCCCCAACAGGTCATCTCTGCCATTACCGCGTTAATCGAAGCCCACCAGATTACAGGTCTAGTTATCGGAATGCCCCGAAATATGGATGGCACATACGGACCTTCTGCCCAAAAAGTCAGGGATTTTATCGCCCAAATACAGAAGTCCATTTCTCTTCCTATCACCCCTATTGATGAGCGACTCACCACCGCCCAAGCCTCTAAACAGCTCTCTGGTATAGGATTGAATCAGAAGCAGTTGCGTAAAAAAGTCGATAGCTCCTCTGCCTGTCTTATTCTCCAACAATACCTTGACCGAAACACCCCCCTTCTCTAGTCAAGAAGTGTGCACCTCAGAGATAATATTGTGACGCTCAGCCGTATTGCGGTCAAAACTCACTGCTTATTCGCCATTTTATTCGCAATCGTTTCCCCTCTCTTTGCCCAAATGGAGCAGAGCAGCTCGGCTTCCATACCCAAGGAAGTCCTGACTGCCACAAATGCCCCAACCCGGCTATCCCCCATGGCCGATACCGACACTGGTGACGCCGTTTCCAAAATCTTTGTCGAAGACCGAATCACCCTTGAATTTATGGCAGGCGCCCTGTTCTCTCCCTGCGGTCTGGGTCCCACCGCTCCTGTTTTCAACTACCAACAGAACAACATCCGCCTAGGTTGGATGCTCGACTCCCCCAACTCTTGGGGCCCTTGTGCTGATATCGATAGTCCCCTCCGGGGAAATTTTGAAGGCATCTTCGAAACCACAGGCTCCTACATCTGGCACAGCTTTGGAACCTACATGGTCGGAATCACAGGACTCGTCCGCTACAACTTCGTTCAGCCCGACTGGATCGTGGTTCCTTACGTTCAGGGGGGGGCTGGTATCGTCTACACGAACGCCAGAAACTGGTCGAACCAAGATGCCATTGGGGGCAATTGGGAGTTCACCCCGCAATTCTCAGGCGGTCTGAAATTCCTCATCGACGATAACTTCAGCTTCAATATCGAGGGCGCTTTCCAACACATCTCGAACGCCAACACCTCTGCCCGCAACGAGGGGGTGAATGCGTACGGTGGTTTTGCTGGCTTCACCTACTACTTCGACGATCTCTGGCTCCAAGACGGCAAGCATTGATCCCTGCATGAAGACGGTTCCGCACCGTCTCCTTCTCGCGTATCGAGGCGAGGACTTCTTCGGTTGGCAACGCCAAGATCCTGATCCCACCGTCCAACTCGCACTCGAGAAAGCCCTGCAGAAAATCTTCAACCGACCGGTAGCTGTTGCAGGATCCGGCCGAACCGATCGGGGCGTTCACGCCCTCGGTCAGGTTGCATCCTGTGAAATCCCCCCCCTTCATCCTCCAGCTACTCTTGCGAAAGCCCTCAACTTCCATCTTCCTGCAGGCGTCCGAGTCCTCTCCGTTCGACGTGAGAAACCGGGCTTTCACGCCCGCTTCTCTGCCAAAGGAAAATCCTACCTATACCGAATCGCCAACACCGATCCTCTTCACCCGCTCGAAATCGGTCGAGCTTGGCACGTTCCCCGCCCTCTTGACCTCCCCTCGTTGCACAAAGCCGCCAAGATCCTGACTGGGAAACACGACTTCGCTGCGTTCACCTCCAACCCGGGATACGAACGAAAATCCACCATTCGCAATATTCGTTCCATTCGGATCGTCAAAAAGAAGAGTGGCGTTTTGGAACTGACCTTTGAGGGGGACGGCTTTCTTTATCGGATGGTACGAAATCTGGTCGGAGCTCTAGTCAAGGTCGGCCAAGGCAGGCTCACTCTTGTCGAACTCAAAAAGATTCTCCACTCCCGCTCCCGTTCGACTGCCCCTCCCACGGCACCTGCCGAAGGCCTCTATCTTTTTACGGTGAAGTACTGACTCTTTGGTCCTCCACCCTTTACCCCTTCGTGCTCTCTAACTTTCCCTAGCCGCCTTCCGTCTTTTCGCAAAGTCAGTTTCAATTTTCCTCACTTCCTGCGGCCGTTTCAATCTTCTGAATAGACTGGGAAACATAGCTTTCCTTCTCTTTCTTTTGCATCCAGATCCAGCCTGTAAATATAAGCGTGCCCGCCAATATCCCCATGAACAAAAATCGGGCTTCTAGGATAAATCCCAACGGCAGGCCTGCCCCGCGATAATTCCTGTGTCCTATTAAGACTCGAAGCATCTCCATCGCTGAAGAATCGGAAAATTTAGAAATCTGTCAGGAACTTTTTTGTGACATTTTTTTGTCAAATCCCCTTCACCCTTTCCCTCAACACCTTCGTCGCCTCGTTCGCCTCCTTCCATCCTTTCTTATCGAAAACATCAGACGGCCTAAAAAGGGTTCGTCCAAACTTCTCCACCGATTCCACCGCCCCCGCCCACTCCTTTTCGGGCATCTCCGCCAACGCATCCTGCGCAATCTCCACACAAGCCGGATTATGACAAATCAGCAAAATCTCCTCTCCAGCCCGCACCGCCTGCCTCGAGGCCTCGGCACTACCATAGCGGTTAGCAATTGCCCCCATCTCCAAATCATCCGTCATCACAAGTCCACGATACCCAAGCGTTTCTTTTAAAAGCCCCGTCACAATATCCCGATTCAAACTGGCCGGGCCCGAGTTCTTGCCCCAGGCGGGAAACTGAGCATGTCCCACCATAATAGAATCACACTGGTTACCCACCTCACGAAAAACGGAAAGCTCCTCCTCCATCTGCGCCCTTGTTCGATCGACCAAAGGCAGATCCCCGTGCGGATCCAATCCGCAAAAGGTGTATCCCGGAAAATGCTTTCCCGTTCCCTTTACCCCCTCCTCCTGCATCCCCTTCAAGAACTCTCCCGCCCGTCGAATCACCTCACGTGGATTCCCGCCAAAACAACGCCCCGCCAGTGAATTATCGATCCCCGCTCGTTCCGGTGGCGCATAGTCGAGTACGGGGGCCAAATTGAGATTCAGCCCCACCAGCTTCATCACCCGTCCAGTCAACCGCCCATGCTCATAAAACCATTCCTCTTTACCTGCCTTGGCCAACTCCTCTCCCGACGGGGGCCTCTCCCCCATCACCGCCAATCGCGCCACCCGACCACCCTCTTGATCCACCGTCATGATTGCAGGGTGCTTCACTAAATCGGCACACTCCTTGACCAAACCATGGAACTGGCCTGCCTCTGCCATGTTTCTTGTAAAGAAAATGAATCCGCCAGGCTGTACCCGCCGGATCAAATCTCTCAGCCCGTCTGTGAGCTCGGGCCCGGGTAGACCCATGACAATTAGTCGGCCGGCTGGATGCACTTTCACCCTATTGGCTCTAAGGAATTTCCGTCCACTACGCACGCTCAATCCACCTCCTCCAGCCTCGACCTCCCCCCTCCTATCCCGTACTCTTTTCCTGCGTATGGCCACCTTCCAAATCATTTTTACTCCAGCGAGTTCGTCCGAAATCACGCAATTACCCACCCCGCTGCAGGTAGAAGTTCTCAGGGAATTTGATGTCCTCACCTCCGATTTTTTAGAAAAACATCCCGATCGGTTCGGCGTCGTCCGCTGCCCTGACCGAACTCTCTATCGCTATCGTGCTGGAGAGTACCGTATCTACTTTGAAAAAACCTCAAAAGGACTCACCATCCACCGCGTCCTTCACAAAAACTCTCTTAAGGACTTTGCTTTTCGCTCCCAACTTCCCCTTTCAGAAGACGAGGTTCTTGCCGAAAACCCTAAATTCTGGGAATTGATCAATTCGGGCGAAACCGGAAAGAAGTAATCTATGCACCGCATGCTACTCCTTCTCCTTGCCCTTTCCCCTTGGCTCGTCGGATGCCAATCTTCCAAACATATGCCCCACCTGATCGCCCTTTTTACCGATTTTGGCCCCAGTGACCCTTACGTCGGCCAGCTCAAAGGTGCAATCAAGACGATTTCTCCATCGGTTGAAATCCTCGATCTCTCCCACTCCAACGCAGCGTTCGATATATCCGCCGCCTCCTACCTACTCGCAAAATCCACTCGAACGCTACCCCCTGGCTCCATCGTCATTGCCGTCGTGGATCCGGGTGTGGGCTCTTCTCGTGCAGGCCTTGCCGTTCGCACTCAAGCAGGACGAATCTACCTCGCCCCCGACAACGGAATCCTAACCGAGGTTTTAGCTCGGGAAGGGGTTTCCGAAGCTCGAACTCTTTCTCCAGCCACGGATTCCGTATCCGCCACGTTCCACGCTCGTGATATTTTTGGCCCTACAGCCGCACGATTGGTCAATTCAGGCTCTTTCGAATCTACAGGGCCCAAGGCAGAAAAGATCCTTCGCCTGCCCCGCAATACTGCCACGGTTATGACAAGCCTCGCCAAAGGCCAAGTTCTCTTTGTCGATCACTACGGAAATATTCTCACCAACATTCCCGGGTCTGAACTCGGAAAGTTAAAAGTGGGTCAACTTCTCAGCCTAACCATCAAAGGCAAGTCCCTCTCCCTACCTTATCTGCGTACGTATGCCGACGCCCCTGCCAATCGCCCCTTCGCCCTAATCAACAGCGATGGTGAATTCGAAATCGCCATCAATCAGGGAAACGCCGCACGAGAGCTCGGGATCAAGGCTAGCGATCCCGTTGTGCTGAAACTGTAATTCGCGTCAGCCCCGCTTATTCCAATCGAATACGCCCTTTTTGTAGGCGTAGAGATGCCCCACCTCCACCAAAAGTACGAACGTCAGCATCAGAACAAATACCTGCCACCCTAAACCGCTCTCCTTAAATCCGATCAAGCTGACAGCCCACGGATACATAAAAATTACCTCGATATCGAAAAGAATAAAAATCATCGCAACGAGATAGAACTTCACCGAAAAACGCGCTGAGGGAGATCCGATCGGGTCTTTACCACACTCATACGCCATGTCCTTGCCCCTATTCCTACGACCCACTTTTCCAATCAGGATGCCCAGACCAATTCCTCCTAAAGCAATGGCTAAGGCCATTCCTAAGGAAAAAAGGACGGGGATAAATTCGCGAATCACCCTCTTGTCCTAACGACACTGGCGCCCACAATCAAGCCTCGCCCTTTGCACCCCAAAGCCTTTGGGTGCATTCTTCCCGAATGCCTCTGGCCTTACCTCTTCTCGCGTCGCTGCTTTACGCCGTTGGCTCATGGGGGCTGAAACTGGGCCTCCGTCGCGGAGCCCGCCCCAGCATGGTCACCGCCCTATCCAATCTCTCGATGGCCGGTTGGTCCGCGCCCCTCATTTTCTTTTTTCCAGGACAACCCAACGCTTACGGATTTTGGGGCGCTATTCTTGCCGGAACCGCTCTCTTTCTGGGCCGTATCTGCGCCATCCGCGCCCTTTCTCATGGCGACCTATCCCATGCCACACCTCTTCTGGGCACAAAAACCGTTTTTGTTGCCGTTCTAACCTCTTTGTTTTTGGAGGATCCGATCACCCCAGGACTTATGGCAGGAGCCGTTCTCACCAGCCTTGCCGTGGCGCTTCTTTCCATCACCCCCACTCCCATGGCGAAATCCTGGTGGCCTAGAAAATTCGACCGGGCCACAACTCTCTGGGCTCTCCTCGCCGCCTTCTTTTTTGCCCTGACCGACATCGTAGTCCAAAAATTTGCCCGCCTCCTGGGAGTTGGCTGGTTTCAACCCCTGATGTTTTCCACCCTTGCCCTCTTGACCCCTTTGCTGTTTTTCTCCCGCCTTCGTCACCCAAGTTCGCTCCAGGCCCTTCTTCCTGCTTCCTCACGCCCAAGCACGATTGGCGGTTCCGCAGTGATCGGTTTTCAGACTTCCTTGGTGATTTTGGTCATCGGAATTTTTGGTCATGCCACTGCCACAAACGTCGTTTACGCCGCCCGGGGTCTCTGGGCCGTTCTACTGGAAGGAGCCGCCGGGGGAGGGGCGGCCGCAAACGATCGCCGGATTCTTATTCTCCGCCTCACAGGGGCGGCACTCCTACTGGCGGCCGTCGCGTTGGCCGTTGGCTCTCTTTAAGCCCGCCCCAACTGCAACATCACTAACCCCACCCCCGTCAACGCGAGCCCACCTAATTGCATGGCCGTGACGGGCGCCTTGAACCACCACCAAGCGGCCAACTGCAACAGGACAAAACCCGATCCCAGCGTGAAGGCATAAACCAGTTGGGGGCTTTCCTCACGCAAGGCGTAGGTGATCAGCACAGGACAACCAAACCCCGTCACATTCCCAGCCAAAAACCATAGCCACCATTCTGTTCCGCTCTTGGAGGCGGCCATTTTGAAAAGAAGATTGGATCCGGCCATCGAGGCCGCGTAGCCCAAAACCAAAAAGAAGAATTTCACCCTAAAAAATGGCTCAGGCCACTGCCGAACCGCCACAACACGCCCCGTCTTGATGCCCAGGCTGTGCATGCATGGCATAAGCCGCACCCCCCATCCTGTCACACCACTCTGCGAACGCCTTACGCTCATCTGGCTCCATGGGAGCCTTCGACGCCGCCACCACCGCCTGATCCACATACTCAAACTGATCCACCCCGATCAGATGGGTACACACTTCGGGATAGCTAAGCGCGTACCGCATCACTTTCTCGGCTGTCATCAATCCCTTCTGGCTCGCCCGCTTACTGCCACCAAATCCCTTCATTCCAATCACCGCAATTTGTCTTTTGCCTAGCTCAGGGATGATTTCGGTTTCGAATTTTCTCGAGTCCAGTGTTCCTAAAGCTGAAACAGGCTGAAGGGATGCATCAAAAGGGTAACCCCCATCCAAAATTTTGCGGTGCACGGCTGGGTCCGTGTGACCTGTAAATCCCAAATATCGTACCTTTCCCTGTTTTTTCGCCAGATCAAACGCCTCGGCAGCACCCCCAGGTCCGTAAAACTTGTCTACCTCCTCCGCTTTTTCTACCTGGTGCAACATCCACAGATCCAACCGATCGGTTTTCAACCGCCGAAGTGAATCTTCCAGATACTTCATCGCCCCCTCTTTGCCTCCATCAGGCAAAGATTTTGCGTGGGTGCAACACTTCGACATAATAAATGTTTTATCCCGAATCCCACTCAGAGCTTGCCCCATCCACTCTTCCGCACGGCCCCCGTGATAACACCAAGCATTGTCAAAAAAAGTTACGCCCCGATCTACCGCCTCATGCGCAATCCTTGTCGCCTCGGGAATGTCTTTGGCCAACCCCAAAGTATGACCTCCGAAGCCAAGAACACTCACCCTCTCGTCATACCGGCCAAACTTCCGGGTTGGAACCCCCCCGCCAACCGCCCAGCTCTTCGCCAA
>JBIKTM010000034.1:0-13005 GCA_044348085.1 Methylacidiphilales bacterium
GTGGTTGACATAACCTCTGCCGTCGGTGCGAGCAGCAGGGTCGGAACGATCACGGTAAGCCCAGGAATTTCTCAGCCTGTACTTTTCCGTAGTAGCGTGACTGCAGCAGGGTTGGTCGGGGCAGCTGGCACTACGATTAGTTTTGATGGAAATGTTGATCTAACGGGAGGGGCCAACTTGCTGGGATTGACCAAACTAAACAACACCCTGTACGCCGACCAAAATACAACCTTCTCCTTCACATCTGGAGCGAACTCTGCTTTGAACGATGTTGATCTTACCTTAGGGCCTATTCTCATCAACGGTTTGGGAAATTATTCTTTTACCGGTTTGTTTACCGGCGCACAGAACCTCACTTTGTCGGGGTTGGGTAGTAAAGTATTTTCTGGAACGGTGGGTAGTGTAACAACTGGGATTGGAACAGGGACAGGTGCAGCGATCACCATGTCTGGTGGGGATGTGACCTTTGGGGCACTGACTACGGCGAGTGGGCTCGCCAGCACCACTGCCGATGTGATCTTTAACGGGATCGCGACCCTAGGCGCTGGGGACACCGGTACTACGCTCGATTCCAATGTTATATTGTCTGGGGCAACGATCAGTTCGGCGGGTTCTGTCGCATTGGGAAATGACGTGGGCATAGACACAATTACGCTGGACACGGGAACTGTGACCCTCACTGGCTCGGGAGCTTACACGATGAATGTCCAAATGACGGGTGGCCAGCGGTTGGTGCTAGGAGGTGCAGGAACCAAGACTTTTGTGTCGACGGCAGACGTGACAGGGTTCACACAGGACGCTCTCTCCGGAACGGTCACCTTCCAGGATAATGTGAGTACAAGTGGCGACTCTCTATTCAGCGCGTCGACGGTTTTGGATAACATAAACTTTACGTCGAGCGGAGTCGGGGCACTTGGGGCGACAGCGATGAATGGAGTAACACTGAATGGTGTAGTAACCCTACAAGGAGATGGCAACTACGTGTTCAATGGAGCAATGACCGGCACTGCTTTACTTGCTCTTGCTAGTGAAGGCACAAGCACTTTTGAATCGACAGTTACTGTAAACAGAGTTTATCAATCTGTGTCGGCTGGCAGGGCAACTTTCCGGGGTGATGTCACAACAGGTGGGGTCTCAAGTCTTGACGGTGCGACAGTTCTGGATGGAATGGTTTTTACGGCGGGTGGAGTCACCACGATGAATGGGGTGACGCTCTCGACAGGTGCTGTGACACTGCAGGGTGCTGGCGCATATGCGATTGGGGGGGCAGTTACTGGGGACCAAAATATGATATTGGGTGGCAATGGAGCCAAGACTTTCGACGGAACGGTTAGCGTAGGTTCTGCACTCCTCGGAATCACCCAAGCAGATGCTATAGGCAACACGGTGAGATTTAATAATACTGTCACGACGGCAGGCGTATCGACATTCAATCGTGGGGTCACACTGGGTACGATGACCTTTAACTCGGGCGGGGCTACAACCATGAACGATTTGGTTACGTTGGCGGGGGCGGCGACTCTCCAAGGGGCAGGTTCCTATACGGTTAATGGCGCGGTTGGTGGGGGTCAGAATCTTACGCTGGCTGAAGCAGGGACCAAGGCGTTTAACTCCACGCTCAATTTGGGTACGTTCAGTCAGACCGGAGGAAAAGTTAGTTTGGGCGGTGGTGTAACGACCTCGGGTGCGGTTAATTTGGCTACTGTAGGAACTACTGGAGACATCTTGGTTAACTCAACTGGCGCTACGCAGACTTATGGAAGTGTGACCCTAGCAGGTGATTTAACCACTGCGACAACATCTGGTGACGTAGATGCAGTGACATTTGGCCCTGGAGGAGTGACTGGGGCTGGGAATTTGAATGTCCAGGCTGCTGCTCTGGCACTGAATGGGGTTGTGGCTAACAAAGGCCTTTTCAGTGCCGAAACGAGCGGAAATATCGATCTAGGGGGTGGCTACTTGAGTGCGATTGAGGTGGCCAGAATCGCTTCGACAGGTGGTGCTAGATTTGCGTCCTTGGTTGGCGATGTAACCGCACAAAATTTAGCCACCAGCACTTCTCTTTCGATGCAGGCTCTTGATGGGGAGACAACTGTGAATGGGGTTAGTGTGAATGGAGCTCTAAATATGGAATCTGGGGGGGCGGTTAACTTTAATGGAAACGACACTTACGCTTCGTCTCTTGCGTTTACTGGCCAAAGTGTATCCTCCGATGGTTCCTCTGGTGTGTTGGCTAACATCATTGTTCCATCATTAGGTGGCATCACCCTTACGGGTTCGGGGAATGGGTTGAGCTACAGTCCGAGCGGAAATCTGAATGTGTCGGGTCGAATCTCGGTGAATGGTGGTGATATTACGCTCGATCCGTCTGGGAATTTTGTGAACTCCTACGCAGGTAATCCTTTTAGCGCCAATTCAACCAAAATTCTCACCAAGGACCTCTTTAGCTCTTGGCCCGCGAATGGAGCGGTGCCTGGATTGCAGGTGGTATATGGGGTGAACAGTATTGGGCAGGTGGGTGCGAATCAGATCGGTGTATCCACCACTCTATTGGCGGGCAACGCGGCACCTTATATTCTCGAATTTACGACGGGAACTGGACAGCCCTACATTTTCGCTCAGCAGGCCGCCATTCCTCCTGTGATGCTGCCTGCGGCACTGACGGGTGGGAACGGATTTGCGAAGACAATTTCCTACAGTGCGGATGAAATCGAGATGATGACACCCGAGGAACGATCTGCATACGAGAACCAGCAGAGGCAGGTATCTGCCCGTGTGATTTTACAAGGCCAGAGCGGGGAGGGTGAGGAAATTGGGGCTCCAACGGAAGGAAGAACACCGCAGGCTGCGATCCCAGCGGTCCAGATCCCTGTTGCTCCTACAGCTCAAGTTCTGTTGGAGGGTAAGCCCTTGGCAGGTGCTAAATCGGATCAAGAAAGAGGAGATGCGAAGAGGATTCTGAAAGTTCGTCCCACACGGGCTGTAGCAGTGCGTTCTGGATTGAATGTGAACGAGGTGATGGAAACGGAGCGTATGGCGGCCGAGGTTAGCGTGGGGTCAGCTCCCGTTGTGCAGAGCCGTTAGGCACTCGCTTTTTAACTTTTCACCACCTTTTCTTAACTTCTCAACAAGTTGTTATTCCGGGATAGCTGTTGCGCTTGTCCCCCCGAATCTGAAAGTGATCATCACAGCCAATGGGGTACGTGTGTACATTAAGGTCTATAGGTTGGATTCCGCTCTTCTTGGGTGCGATAGCATATGGACAGAACGATAACGCCTTTTTGCCCTCAAGAACGCAACCACCCAGCGTGCAATTCGGTCAGGGGTTTCAGGACATTGCGCCCAGTCTCCCAACGTCAAAGCCAGGGAGCGTACAGACGATTCCGAAGGTGGAACAACCGCAAGGATCCAGTCGGGGACGTGAATCGATTATTACGGCGGAATTAAAGGGATTGGTCTTCGTTGAAACAGAAGATCAGATCAAGGTGGATGGGGTGTCGGGAGTGGTTGGGGTGATTGGAAGTTCCGATATTCTACAGAAACCGGAATTTGCTACAAAAATGCAGAAGTTTTTTGGCAAGCCTGTGACTTTGGGCGGATTGGATGAAATAACTAAGGAGGTGATCAACTATTTCCGGGATCAGGGTTTCCCTGTGGTCAATGTGGTTGTCCCCCAGCAGAACGTAAAAGATGGAGTGATCCAAATCCTTGCAATCGAAGCGAGAGTGGGACGGGTTAAGGTCGAAGGGGCACGTTGGTTTCGCCCTGATAATATACGTGCGGAGGTGGGATTGCGCGAAGGGGATAAGATCGATGCCAATCAGTTGGAGGACGATGTGGCGTGGTTGAATACAAATCCGTTCAGAAGCTCTGACTTGATCTTTGAACCGGGAGAAAAGGAGGGGACAACGGATCTAGTGATTCAGACGAAGGATCGATTGCCTTTGCGTCTCTATACGACCTTTGATAACTACGGCATCGATTTAACGGGTAAGAACAGGCAGTCGCTTGGATTTAATGTTGGAAATATTTTCAGCTTGGACCATCAAGCGGGCTTTCAGTACACCACCGCTTGGAAGGATATTTTCAACTCGATGAACGCATACTCAGGATCGTATTCCATCCCATTTCCTTGGCGTAACAGCATGACCATTTACGGGAGCTATACAAAATCAGACGCCACTCTCGCCGATGGGCAAAATCTGCAGGGGGACAGTTGGCAGATTAGTGAGCGCTATAATGTTCCTTTGCCCTCCTTTGGACCCCTGAGTCACTCGTTCTTTGCCGGAACCGATTTCAAGCAGTCAAAGAACGCGCTGATCATATTCGGAACCAATATTGGGGCTGGCGCGAATAGTGGGTTAGCCCCATTTAGCATTTTTCAGCTTACGGCTGGATATGATGCCACTGTCCGAGATGATTGGGGGCTAACATCAGGTGAGGCCGCTGTGTACTACAGTCCAGGAGGCGTCAGTGGCTGGAACAACCAGAATCAGTTCAACCAGGTGGTTCAGAATGCGAATGATAACTACGTCTATGGAAAGTTTAACTTCAACCGCACATTTATTTTGCCTTATAAATTTACAATTTCAGGGAATTTCAACGCTCAGCTTGCTTCAACACCTATGATGCCTACCGAACAGTATGGCATTGGCGGTTACAATACGGTTCGTGGGTACGACGAGCGCTCGGCGAACGGGGATCAGGGATATATCGTCAATGTTGAGTTGAGAACACCTCCAGGAAGTATCTTTAAGATTTTTGGGGATCAAAGTGTGGATGATTCACTTCAATTTATTGGCTTTTTCGATTATGGGTATACGGAGGACATTCAGGCCCCCGCGGGCACTTTGGAGCAAAATGTCTACCTAATGAGTTTTGGTCCTGGGTTGCGATATAATATCGATCGTTTTGTAACCGTACGTTTTGATTGGGGATTTCAGCTCCATCAGGCCCCGATCGGCAGTGTCACAGGCTCAAGGGCCGAGCTGAGCGCCACAATCGCCTATTAGGGGCAAAGGCAGGTACAGGCGTGCCCCTTAGAGGTATTTGCCGGGGTTGAGGAGGTGGCGAGGATCGAGGGTGCGTTTGATTTGTGTATGGAGGGAGCGCAGGGCGGGGGTGGTGGCAGAGTTCCACCAAGGTTTTTTGGCGAGACCGATGCCGTGCTCCCCACTGATGACGCCGCCCATCTGTAAAACGCCACGGAACAGTTCGTCGAGGATTCGATGCATTCTGCGATCGTCCGGCTTTGTCCCAACAGGGGCCATCAGATTGACGTGAATGTTGCCGTCGCCCGCATGACCAAAGCTGGAAATAGGAACGCCGTGCTTCTTTTGGAGACGCGCGGTTAAGCGAAAGAGATCCACGATTTTACCCCGTGGCACTGTGACATCTTCATTTAGTTTCACGAGGCCCGTATCGCGCAGGGCGTAGCTAAAGCCCCTGCGAATCTCCCAGATCTTCTCACAGGCCGCGTTGCCGTGCGCAGTGACGATCCTGGATGAGGAAGCTCGAAGAACTTTTATAGCTGCGGCGAGCTCGCTTCTGACTGAGGAGGGCTGGCCGTCAAACTCGACGATGAGCATTGAGTCGCAATTGGGGGTGTTGGGAATAGCTTTTCGTGCGGCGGCGAGGGTAAAAGGATCTGCAATCTCGAGCGCGCAGGGGAGAAGTCCAGAACCGAGAATCTTTTGGACTCCCGCTGCCGCTTTGGCAACGGAGGTGAACTCGGCCCGCAAGCAGGAGCGGGTGGGCGGAAGAGGGATCAGGCGCAGGGTAGCCTCGGTAACAAGACCGAGCATCCCCTCGGAGCCGGTGAATAGACCGATGAGATCGAAGCCAGTGCGATTTTTGTGAGTGCGCCCGCCAAGCCGAACGATAGTGCCATCGCCCAAGACAACTTCTAGTCCTAAGACATAGTTGCGGGTGACTCCGTATTTGAGGCAACGGGGACCGCCTGCATTGGTGGCGATGTTTCCACCCAAGGTGGACTCTTTGAGGCTGGCGGGGTCGGGAGGATAGAAAAGATTTCGGCGGGTTGCGGCAGAGGCGAGCTTGGCTGTGATTACGCCTGGTTGAACGACGGCGACCCCGTCCGCTACTGAAATTTCAAGAATCCGGTTCATTTTTACAAGGGAGAGAACAAGTCCACCCCGAACTGGAACACAACCACCTACATAGCCCCGACCGCCCCCGCGGGTGGTGACCGGAATCCTGTGACGATTTGTGAAAGCGAGGATTTTGGAAACTTGGTCGGTGTTGCGTGGGAAGGCGACGGCAGTGGGTAGCGCGGATGCCATCCAGGCGTCGGAAGAGTTGGCCTGAAGGGTGGTGGGGTCGAAGCGGATGACACCCTTTGGAAGGAGGCGGGCGAGGGAGCGGAGGTGTGATTTCATTTTCGGCGCCGATCGGCGAGGACTCGGTTCACTTCGCGGTCGGTTTGGCGTTTGATGAGGTCTTGGCGTCTGTCCCTATGGGTTTTCCCTGTTCCAAGGCCAACGAGAATTTTGAAGCGCCCATTTTTTAGATAGCCCTTGAGTGGAACGAGGGCGCGGCTGCCTTTTTTCTCAATCTGGCCGAGGAATCGGATGATCTCATTTCGGTGAAGGAGAAGTTTGCGGGGTCGTTCGGTTTCGAGATTTGCACGATTGCCGTGGCTGTAGGGGGCGATATGGAAGGAGTAGAGCCAAGCTTCGCCATTTTCGATTTTGCCGTAGGCGTGGGCGAGGTCGCCTCCGCCCGCGCGCAGGGATTTAATTTCGGCACCCGTGAGGACGATTCCGGCTTCGACCGATTCGGAGATGGCGAAGTTGTGGCCGGCTTTCCGGTTTTGGATTTCGATCGTTTTCAGGGTGCGGAACCCCGTTGCCTAGGGAGGCGTTACGACGACTTCTTGGCGCGGGTTTTACGCGCGGATTTTTCGGGAGTGTCTTTGGATGGGCCACCTAGGACTTCGTAGCCGAGCTTGCCATCCGCCACTTCGTGCAGGGCGACATCCATAAAAGTCATTCGGGGTGTAACCGCAATCATAGGGCGGTAGCCGAGGCCAAGTTGGCGCACGCGTTTGGAGACCACATTGATCAAGATTTGCGGGCTACTGACTTTAGCAAGGGCTGAATTGACAAGTTCGCTTCTCATAATGATTTAGGATTGTTTTGCATTATGTCGTAATCGGGGCAGATTGCAAGAGTTAATCCGGAGCGTAGCTCAGCTTGGTAGAGTACCAGCTTTGGGAGCTGGCTGTCGTGGGTTCAAATCCCACCGCTCCGACCCTCCTTCGCGCCTAACCCTACCGGGGAGGCGCTTTGGAGGGCTCCGCCCAAGCGAATGAGTTTGAGAGGCGCTTCGGAGGGCTTCGCTCGAAGAAAGAATGAAGGAGGGTCGCCCTTCGAAGCTCTGCGAAAGCGGAGCAAAGTAGGGCAGTGATGTGCGTTGAAAACAGTATACCTGCTGAGAAGTTTATCGAATCCGAATCGGACCTATGTTGGGGTGACAACCGATTTTGCCCGCAGGCTTGAAGAACATAATTCTGGTAGAGCACCTCATACGGCGCGCTTTAAGCCTTGGGAAGTCGTCGTGGTTGTTGAATTTCTGGACGATGCGAAAGCAGATATGTTCGAAACCTACTTAAAGTCGGGGTCGGGTCATGCTTTTGCAAAGAGGCATTTTTGGTGATCTGACTTGCCGGAGGCGAAAGAGGATTGGGCCAGGGGCGGGTGTGCGGGGGCCTCATTTGGTCCCCCTTCGCCCCGAGACCTGGGCTTTGAGCACGAACGATTGGGGCAATCGTATAGATTTATTTAGACTTTAGCTCTTCGAGTGCTTTCTTTGCCCTCTCATCCCCCTGCTCAGCCGCTTTGGTGAACCACTTCACAGCTTCCCCACTTCCTCTCTCACACCATTGACCAAGCATGAATTGTGCCTCCCCATCTCCCTGCTCAGCCGCCTTCGTAAGCCACTCCACAGCTTCCTTTCTATCGACTAGATTAAGGTTGCACCTACTAAGCTCTCGTTGCGCTTTAACATTTCCAAGTTCCGCCAACCTCCTATACAGAAGAACTTTCTTCTCTTCTCCCCCTTCACCACCTTCATAATAAACGGCTTCAAGAATTCTAAGTAGTTCGCTTTCATCGTTACTTTCTACCCCTTTAATGAACCACTTCTTTGCTTCCTTCTTATCTCTTGGGACACCTTTCCCATCTTCGTAGCAACGACTTAGAGCAAATGCTGTCTTTGCGTAACCTTGCTCAGCCGACTTGGTGTACCACTTCACCGCCTCCTTATTGTCCTTTATGCCAACTTGGCCATTTTCATAGCATTGGCCTAAATTGTATTGCGCTTCTCCATCCCCCGCCTCTGCCTCCTTAACTAATTCGGGAGAATAACCCTCCGCCCATCCACTCACTACAAACACCCCAACCAGTAGAAATATAGGAATTAACTTCATCCACTTACTCTGCTCCTACGTCGTTCTTTGTGGCAAGGATTGAGGAGTGGGAGGAAACGCAATAAACTGAGCCATGCCTAAATTACTGCTCGCGCTCCTACTGGCGGCCGCACCCTCAACGGCAGCGGTGGCGATTGCGGCTCAAACGGATCCGGCCAAGCTGGCCACACTCAAAGGCGAACGAGCAGCTAACCCAAGGATGCAGAGATGCGTTTTCTGGTTGGCGGCCGCAGAGGCGGAGGCGAACAGCCGGAGGCAGTACTGGACGAGGCCGCGTCCGCGTGAAGAACGAGGCCATGTGAGCGGGGGTTATTAGCGCAGTAACGAAATACTCAAATAAATAACCTATTTTTGGGCGACGATTTGCGCGGATCCACGAATACCGCCTATCTGATTTGATCGGGGCAATTCAGTAAAACTAAACTCCGATATCGTTTGCCCATCAATTAAGTATCGAATTTTGGCATAACGCCCCGGCGTTTTGGGGTCATCAGAGAAGAACTGGGGCTTAATAAGAAAAGCTGGGGAAGTAGTCTTTTTAACAAAAGACGTAATATCAGATATTGATGTCTCTTTTATTTTAATACATTCAGTTGGTATTATCTTTTTCTCTTCAAAGGTTGAACTCTCAAGATACAAATCTACGCGACAATCTTTCAACTCTACCAAAACTGTGTACTTGTCACCCGCAAAACTTAAGGCCGAAATGAAAAAAAAGCATATAAACACTCTCATATCTTCATGATTTACCAGATTAGAGTGAGGTCAAGCAAACAGACAAACCCACCGCCTAAAAAAGTGGGCAAAGTGGGCACGAACATGTCGAAATATGCCCCCTAATCTGTCGAAAAAAATTCTATAACGATTTGTAACTACAACATTATCAAAAACATTTACCCGCTTTCAAATCCCACCGCTCCGACCCTCCTTCGCTCCTAACCCTATCGGGGAGGCGCTTCGGAGGGCTCCGCCCAAGCGAATGAGTTTGAGAGGCGCTTCGGAGGGCTTCGCTCGAAGAAAGAATGAAGGAGGGTCGCCCTTCGAAGCTCTGCGAAAGCGGAGCAAAGTAGGGCAGTGATGTGCGTTGAAAACAGTATACCTGCTGAGAAGTTTATCGAATCCGAATCGGACCTATGTTGGGGTGACAACCGATTTTGCCCGCAGGCTTGAAGAACATAATTCTGGTAGAGCACCTCATACGGCGCGCTTTAAGCCTTGGGAAGTCGTCGTGGTTGTTGAATTTCTGGACGATGCGAAAGCAGATATGTTCGAAACCTACTTAAAGTCGGGGTCGGGTCATGCTTTTGCAAAGAGGCATTTTTGGTGATTTGACTTTCCGGAGGCGAAGTAAGATTGGTCCTAGTATGGATGTGCGGGGAACAACCGTCTCTACCAAGTTTAAGGTAAGCCGTCATCGGGATTGCTCGCGGTAGGTTTTCTGAATATAACTTTCGGATGTCCTTACATCGTAGTTTACGTTCGGGTGGTTCCACGGCGGCGAAGCGCAATGTTTTAAAGCGTTTTGAGCGGGTTACCTTGTTGAAGAAGCGTGGTCAGTGGAAGGCTGGAATGAAGTCGACTGGCCTTCCCAAAACCAAGCCCGAGTGATGCCTGCCGATCCCGCCCCCAGCGGGGAGGGGATGAGGCTCAACCGCTATTTAGCCGCTGCTGGTCTGGGCTCTCGAAGGGGTTGCGAAGCACTCATCACTGAAAGACGGGTACGGATCAATAAACGTCAGGCTGAAAGTCCTGCGGAACGTGTCCCTGACGATGCTCAAGTAACGGTGGATGGTCGACCTATTCGAGCCTCTCAAGCCGTCGTCATAGCCCTCCACAAGCCAAGGGGAGTCGTTTGTACCGCTTCAGCTCAAGACAAGAGGCCGATTATTACCGATCTCATGCCCCGGGCCTTTGGTCGTCTTTTTACCGTGGGACGTTTGGATGCAGAGAGTGAGGGTCTGCTGATTCTGACCAATCAAGGGGATCTAGCCCAACGGTTAGCCCATCCGAAAAATAAAGTTGAGAAAGAGTATCGGGTGAAATTGGATCGGGTTCCTGATGTGGCGGCATTAAAACAGTTGGAGAAAGGGGTTCGACTTGAGGAAGGGATGGCCCGGGCGGAGAGAATCCAGCTTCTTGGTGGCAAGGAGGTGAGGATGGTTTTACGGCAGGGAATGAAGAGACAGATCCGATTGATGTTCCGCTGTCTTGGTTTTACCGTGGAGAAGTTGAAAAGGACGCGAATCGGAGGCTTGGAACTGGGCCAGTTGGTCCCAGGGGGATGGCGTGTCCTGTCCTCTTACGATCAAAGAAAGCTGGAGAGCAAGACGTGAGAGCCGAGGGAAAAGGAAGATTTTCAGGCAAAGCGGATCCCCGTGCGGCCCGATTCAGCAGGTCGGTGCACTTTGATCAACGATTGGCCAAGCACGATTTAGAGGGAAGTCGGGCTCATGCGACGATGCTGGGTCGGGTAGGGGTGCTGACACGAAAAGAGGTGGCCGCGATTCTCAAGGGGTTGAATCGGATTGAGCGGGAGATCGAGGCAGGAACATTTCGGTGGAAGGATTCACTGGAAGATGTGCACATGAATCTAGAGGCGGCGCTGACGGATAAAGTTCCAGCCGGCGCCAAGCTTCACACGGGACGGAGTCGAAACGATCAAGTGGCAACCGATTTACGGCTATGGATTCGGGAACAGATTCAAGGCGATTTGGGGGCCGTACGAGATTTGCAGAAAGCGTTGCTTCAAATGGCGGAAAAGCATCAAGGAGTCGTATTGCCTGGGTACACGCATTTACAGAGAGGTCAGCCCGTGACCTTGGCTCACCACTTTTTGGCGTATGTGGAGATGCTGGAGCGGGATCATGGAAGATTGGTGGATGCTGCTAAGAGGTCGGATGTGATGCCGTTGGGATCTGGGGCTTTGGCGGGGAGTACGCTGAAACTCAACCGGGAAATCACTAGAAAGATTCTGAAGTTTGGAGAAGTCTCGAGGAACTCGATGGATGCGGTTTCGGATCGGGATTTTCTCGTCGAGTATCTTGCGGCGGTGGCACTGGTGGGAGTCCATCTTTCGCGTTTGGCGGAGGATTTGATTTTATTTTCTTCGGCTGAGTTTGGTTTTGTGAAATTTGGGGAAGCTTTCACGACGGGCTCGAGCTTGATGCCCCAGAAGCGGAATCCTGATATGGCGGAGTTGGTGCGAGGTAAGAGTGGTAGGTTGACGGGTCATCTGGTTTCCCTTTTGACCGTGTTGAAAGGGTTGCCTTTAACGTACAACCGCGACTTGCAGGAAGATAAGGAGTGCGTGTTTGATGCGGCGGATACCCTCCGCAGTTCTCTTGAGGTAATGGCTCATGCAGTGACCTCGCTGGAGGTGGATGGAGCCGCGTGTCTGTATGCGGTTTCTGCTCCCGAGCTGTTGGCAACGGATGTGGCGGATGCCTTGGTTCGGGCGGGGCTCCCTTTTCGAAAAGCGCATCAGGTGGTGGGGGCTGCGGTAAGGCAGGCGGAGGAGTCGGGCACGCGGATAGACCGATTGAGCCGACAGGTGTGGGAAAGTCTGGCTCCAGGTATGGGTCGGGTGGCAGAAGAGATTTTTGAGGGGTCTCCCGTTGCGAGGGTCAAGAGGGCCTTGCAAGCTAGGGGTACGGTTGTGGGTGCGCCGAGTTTCACGGGTGTTCAAAAAGAGCTGAAGCAGTGGAAAAAAAGAGTTCAGTAGGCGGATCGGGACGTAGTGGTCCTCCGTCGAAAGGAGGAGGTAGCCCGCCAAAACGTTCGGGTACCAATCCGCATCTGGATATTGCTCCGCACACGCGAAATGTTCTTATTGTCATTGCTCTAGCAGGAATGATTTGTGCCGTGATTGGAAGTTTGATGGCGGAGAAGGGGAAAGCGGTGGAGATGGACAAGATCGTCCATTTTGTCGGTTATACGATGTTGGGTGGACTGATGATCATGGGATTGAGACCCATACTTTGGCCTTTTGGGTTGGTGGGAGTGGCGGCAATGAGTGCGGCGTTGGAGTTGATTCAGCCCATTTTTGGGCGAACCACGGATTGGGGGGGTGATTTTGTAACGAACTGTCTTGCGGTGACTGCTGGCGGATCGGTAGGTCTCATTGGACGATTCTTATGGTCGTACATAAGAACGGAAGCAGTGAATGCTGAGATTCGAAAGGCGACGCTGAGTTTTGCGGATGGACAGGTGATTTTTCGGCAAGGGGAGCCGAGTGATAAGTTTTATATCATCCGAAGTGGTCAAGTGGTGCTGACGAGGGAGGCGAATGGATCGACGAGTGAGTTCGCTAAAGCGGGGCCAGGTGAAGTGGTAGGCGAGATGGGTGTATTGCAGGGGCTTTCCAGAAGTGCCACAGCGACAGCGAAGGGGAAATGTTGGCTGTATGGGATGACCTTACAGGACTTGGTGGATAAGAGGTCGGATGGGCAGGAGCATCCAGGAAGTGTGGTGGCAAGGGTGTTGGCGCAGAGGTTGCGAAAATCAACCGAGAAGATGGAGCAGGGGCAAAAGGAGTTTGGGATCGCGCTTGAAAATGC
>JBIKTM010000052.1:0-4397 GCA_044348085.1 Methylacidiphilales bacterium
GGATTGGGTTTGGCGGGAGCGGAAAAGATGGAGGGCGCGACGGATTTTGGGGTGGGTGGGGGCGAGGCAGGCGGCGGCGAAGAGGGCGGCATTGATTTGGCCTGCTTTTCCAGTGGCGAAGAAGGGGCCTGGGGCAGAGGTAGCAAGTTTACGAAGGAGAGATTGTTTACGGGCGGGGGTGGTGGAAGTGGGAACGAGGAGGGGAGGGACAGTCGGGTGCGATTGTCCTACTTTCCCGGGAAAGTGGGATGATCGGGAGGAGGGGTAAGGGGTGATGGCGAGGGGAGAAGATGGAGATGAAGAGGATATGGATAGCCCGAGCTTGCGGAGGATTTGCGCGGTTTCCTTGAGCAGGCGAGGCTGGGTGACGCGAATGGAGGTGGCAAGCATCGGTCGATACTAGCCTGTGTTTTGGGTAATTCTCAACTGGAAGCGCTTTGATACCGACGCAGGCCGAGTTGAAAGAAAAGGGAGGCAAAGATAGCGGCGGTCAGGCAGGTAAGGAGAAACAGGAGAAGGGATGCAGGCTCAAAGCCGCGGAGAAGAGTAGAGGCAGGAATATTGGCAACCAGAAGAAGAGGAAGGGCGAAGGTGAATAGAATACGAAACCAGCCAGTGGCGGCCTCACGTGGAAGTCGTGCGACCTGAAAGATACTGTAGTAGCCAAGCAGAACCGATTCGGCCTGAACGATCCAAAAGGTAAGAGATACAAGGGAGAGAAGCAGAGCGTAGTGGGTTAGAAGCCCGGCAAGGATGAGGACGACGTAGAGAAGCAGGGTGCTGAGGGAGGGAGTGATGTGGAGATCGTGAAGAGCGAGGGCAACGACAACGGCGGCTATCAGGGCGTTTGCCAAAGGGCCAATTTCAAGGTGCGACGTGCTAATGAGAAATTGGGGAGGGGCAGGTTTGAGGAGAATAAAGTCCAGTTTTCCATCTCGAACCGATTCGGGAAGTTTCACCAAGCCGGGCATCAAGAAAGCGGTAAAGATTTGTTGAATGAGTTGATTGGTCGCAACAAGGACGATCATTTGGGGGCGGCTCCAACCCGCGATGGAGTCGACGTGCTGGTAAACGACATCGACAAAAGCGAGTTGAAGAACGAACCAGGACAGTTCCACGATCACCCAGATAAAAAAATTTGCCCGGAAGGCGAGTTCGCGAGTTGTGGCATACCGAAGTTGGATCAGCCAAAGGCGAAAAAGATGAAAGAGGGGTCTCATCTTATCCACCTGCAGCTGTGTATTTTCTAAGGCCTGCTTTCCACATGCCTTGAGCTACGAGAATGAAAAACAAAGCCCAGCCAAACTGCATCGCCATTCCGGTCAGCCAAGCGGAGGGAGACAGAGTTCCGCACAGGGCCGCAGTGGGAAACCAGTACTCGTAGGCGAAGGGAAGGCACTGGGCGAAACGGAAAAGAACGGGAGGAAGAAGATCCAAAGGGAAGACGTGGCCGCCTGCTAAAAATTCGAGGGAGTAGACGAGAAAAATCAAGGCACTGATGTCCAGAAGCCAGAAGGAGGTCAGGGAGAGGCAGAGCGTTAGGCTGAATTGAAGAAGAGCGGAACCGAGAATTGCGGGAATTCCCCGTGCCAAATCAATCGAGCTGAGCTCAAGGGGCACGACGCGAGAAAGTAGAAAAAAGCAAAGTAGAACGGGGATCGCGGCAGCGACGAGATAGGCGCACCTTCCCGATAGGAAGAGAGCGGCCCGATACAGTCCGTAAGGCAGAGGACGTAGAAGAATTGAGTTGAGAGTACCCTCCCGTATTTCGCGTGAGATTTGAAAGTCGTCATCCGCAGGGGAGCTGACCGATTCCACGATGAGCAGAACAGCGTAGTAGGTCAGCAGGCTGGCGAGGGTGTAGGATCCGACGGTGGATTTGCCCTCAAACACTGCACCCCAAAAGACCCAAGAGACGAGAAGAGGCATAGCACTGAAGAGAGCGCGCAGAAGGTAGTTCCAGCGGTATGCGAGTTGACGCTGAAGGCCAATCGAAAAGACGGTCGGAAGTGCGGAGAGGGAGGCGATCACGAGCGACGACGAAGATGAGCAGGCAGAATGCCGAGCTCGGTCCGATATTTCGCGATGGTGCGACGGGCAATGGGTATTCCGCGTTCTCGCAACATTTCTTCCAGGGCGGCGTCCGAGTAGGGCTTGCGGGGCGTTTCTCTTCCAACAATTTCCGCCAAAATCTGTTTTGCCTGGGTATTGGCCACGGCGGCACCTGTGGAAGTTTCTCCACCAAGGGCAGTGGCAAAAAAGAAGCGTAATGGAACAACCCCATGGGGGGTGCGGACATATTTATTTGCAACCGCACGGCCGATGGTGGTTTCGTGCACGCCAACTTTTTGGGCGACTTCACTCATTGTGAGAGGGTGAAGAGCGGAGGGGCCTTGTGAAAAGTAGTCGGCTTGGCGATGAGCGATGACCTCCAGAAGTTTCTGAATTGTTTCTTGCCGGCGTTCCAGAGATTGAAGAAGAAAACGAGCGGAGCGAATCCGCTCTTTTAGGTAGGAGCGGGTTTGTTCGTCGGATGAGCTGTCGCCCAGAATATCTTTGTAGGTGTCGCTGATGCGGAGTCGTGGAAGAAGATCGCCTTCGATTTGTGGAACCCATCGATCCCCGTCTTTTACAAAGGTAGCTTCGGGTCGAACCACGAGGTCAGGCCGGTCGGGGGCAAAGGCGGAGCCTGGACGAGGCGAGAGTCGGGCGATGGTCTCGGCGGCGGCTTGAACGGATTCGAGAGGAGCGGATGTGGCATTGGCGATTTCTGCAAACTTACGTTTTCCGAGGAGGTCAAAATGATCTCGTAGGATGCGGGCTCCTAAGGAGTCCTCCAGGCCGTGAGATTGGAGTTGGAGAAGAAGAGCCTCGGGAAGGGTGCGTGCGGCGATGCCTGGAGGGTGAAACGACTGGACAAGGGCGAGGGCATGTTCGACCTGAGGAAGAGAGGTGTGGGTTGCAGTAGCAATTTCTGAGAGGTTGGCTTGAAGGAAACCGTCTTCGTCCAGGTTTCCGATAATTTCGGTGGCGGCGGTGTGTGTTGCGGGGTCGGTCTGGGTGAGGGTGAGTTGTGAGGTAAGGTGGTCGGTCAAGGATTCGGGCAAGACTTTGGATTCGAGGAGGGCTTGGCGGGGATCGAGCTTGGGCCGATCGGCTCTGCTGGAAGAGATAGGCCAATCTGAGTCGCGAATGTCGACGGAAGAGTCGTCCTCTTCTTCGGCAGATGGATCTGAGGCTTCGGTTGGACGAAGTTCCTCTTCAAGAACGGGATTTGTCTGAAGCTCCGTTTGAAGAAGATTTTGCAGTTCAAGAGCAGGGGTTTGAAGAAGTTGCAGAGACTGCTGGATCTGGGGAGAGATCGAGACCGTCTGGCGGAGGCTGGGCTGAAGGGACAGTGACATGTTTGGATTTTTAGATTGGGCTTTCTCTGGAAAAAGGCAAAAGGTGATATGGGCAAAGTGATTTTGACCGTTCTAGGAAGCGGGAGTCGGGGTAATTCTCTTCATTTGGAACACGGGGGGCAGGCCCTTCTGGTTGATGCGGGGCTGAGTGCAAAGCAGTTGGAGGCACGAATGGCTGAGGCGGGGGCGCATGAGGCAGAGCTGTTAGGGATTATCCTGACTCATGAGCACGGGGATCATACCGCGGGGTTAAAAACATTTGTTAAAAAACGGAAGTGTCCGATTTTTGCGTCCCATGGAACGAAAGATGCGTTGGAGGCGGAGGTGGCCACGGCCGATTGGCGCGGTTTTGAAGCGGGCCAGCATCTGGAGGTCGGATGTTTCTCGATTGAGACTTTTCCTGTGCCACACGATGCGGCGGAGCCGATTGGAATGAGAGTGACAGTAGGAAAAACGAAGGTGGGACTGATTTCCGATTTGGGGTTCGTGACGCGGTTGGTTGTCGAAAGGCTGAAGGGATGCACGGCACTGGTGCTGGAGGCCAACTATGATGAAGCGATGTTGCGTACGGAAGAAAAGAGGCCGTGGTCGGTAAAGCAGAGAATTTCTGCTCGGCATGGGCACTTATCGAATGGGGCGGCGGCCAAACTTGTAGAGGAGGTGGCGGGCCCAGAATTAAGGGATCTTCTCTTGGGTCATATTAGTGAGGATTGCAACCGGCCGGAAATTGCGCGACGAGCCATCGAGGGGGCTCTGGAAAAAGCGGGAAGGAAGGGAGTGCGAGTTCACGAAACCTGTGCGGGTCGCGTGGGTCAAAGGATAGAAATTGAGGCATAGGGGGTTGGGGAAAAGGATTGCGCAGGAGAGGTGGGGAGGAGATAATTTCAGTTAATCGCGGGCGTAACTCAGTTGGTAGAGTGCAACCTTGCCAAGGTTGATGTCGAGGGTTCGAATCCCTTCGCCCGCTCAAGAAAAAAACTTTCATGAACTTTC
>JBIKTM010000053.1:0-4388 GCA_044348085.1 Methylacidiphilales bacterium
GCATGCGAATCACCACGCCTGGATCCACGATAGGGGGCAGTTTTTCATCTTACGGAACCAACCCGGTGTTATCGGAGACCTTTTCTGGAGATGCTATCTATCGAGCCTCTTTCGTGGTTGAGCCCGCTACAACCTTGGCGATTGTGCCACCAGCGGTTAGTGCAGCTGGAACACCGCTAGGGGTCATTCAGGTTCGTGCTGTAAATTCAATCGGTGATGCGGATGGGAACTACGAAAGCGCCGTTACCCTAACAGTCACTAGCTCATCAGGCTCAAGTCAGACATATACGTCCAATGCCGTCAACGGGGTGGCCAGCTTCGCAGGGCTAATCCTGCCAGTCGCAGGATCCTACAGCCTGAATGCATCCTCAGGTTCGCTTTCTGACGGGCCGACCACATCACTCACGGTCAATGAATCCGCTGTTTTCCTTCCAAGCGGAAGTGCCGTATGGCAAGTTGCAACGAATTGGAGCACGGGGACCATTCCCAACGGAACTCGAGCCACAGTAACGATTCCTGGAAACTTCAGTGTAAACCGGGATGTTACGAATGCCGCCCCTTTGACCGTTTCCGCCATCCTTTTCTCAAATGGATCCAGTACCAATCGAAACCGGTTGAATGGAATCGCGGGTCAGGCTCTCACGTTCCAGTCTGAAGGCGGAACCTCGTCCATCACCGTTACGGGGACAGGAACTGGTTTTGCCAATATTGAGGTGGCTGGCGGGGTCAATATTGCAAACGATCTTGTTTTAAACGTGCAGAACATCGCAGCTGGCAACACTGAATACGGCGCATTACGACTTCAGGGCAACTGGAGTGGATCGGGGAGAATTATCAAACGCGGTGAAGGAATCGCAGGAATCACTGGCGGTGGAAAGACTTTCTCAGGAAACGTTGAGATTGAGCAGGGGGTGCTGACTTTCAGCGAGCCGGCTATCTCAGGCAACAGTGTTACGAACTACTCGGTCCTATCGGGAGGTCAATTGCGCCTCAGCTCAGCTTCCAGCGCTGTAGGAGTTCCACGCAGCTATTTATTTAAAGGGCCGCTACGTCTGGCGGGTCCGGGGCGTACGGGGATTCCTGAAAATGAAAATCAGGGAAACCTTGGAGCGCTCCGTCTTGAGACGGGTAGTACAGGAACGGTGGCGGTTTTGACGAACAGAGTGGAATTGACGGCCAACGCGGACATTCACGTGCCTGCCACGAATACGATCAGTCTTTTAGGGGAATTGACAGGAAGTGATGTGTTGACCAAGTCAGGAGGAGGAACTCTTTCACTCGGGACCAACACAACAACATTTTCGGGGAGTATTCAGGTGAATCGAGGAATTCTAAACTTAGATGGTGTTCAGCTAACCAATCTCCTGTCCATGAACCTTGCGAATGGGACCGCTTTAATGGGAAGGGGGGCAATTTCTGGAGGGGTAATCGTCCAGGAAGGTGCTGTTTTGGAGAGCAGCCAAGGAGCCACTCCAGGTTCAGCCCCTCTCGCAGTAGGCGGATTTGTGGTACAGGGGCCTTCTATTCTCAATCTAAAGTTTGTCGGAACACCGACATCGGGTATTTATCCAGTCATGACATGTGCTTCGGGGATTGAGGGTTTGTCTTATCTGACTTTGATGGGTGTTCCCCCTGGGTTGAGTGCAAGTCTGATTCAGCAGGGAAACACCGTTTCTGCCATTCTTTTTTCTTCTCCTTCTGAAGCGTGGCTATTGAAAAACGCTTTGCCTTTGAATGGTTTGGGGGCAGGAGATTGGTCGGGAGACCTCGACGGAAATGGTCTCTCTTTAATGGAGGAGTATTTCTTTGGAGTTGACCCTGCAACTCCTGTCTCGGGTTCAGGCCTGCTCCAATCAGAGGTCGAGCCCGCAGGACCCACCCTTTCGGTTCTTTATCGTAGAAATAAGACCGCAACAGATTTAACCGGAACTGCTGTTTGGAGTGCTACTCTTGAGTCGGCAAGTTGGTCATCCTCGGGAATTACAGATATTCAAGTTCAAAATGGTTTGGATTATGAGATGCGGCGGGCCTCTGTTCCGATTCTTCAAGGAGAGAGCAGAAAATTTATGAGAATCAGAATTGAAAAGCCCTAGTCCTGCAGGGGCATGGAAGTTTGTGTTCAAGAAACGTCCCCGTTAGAAGCCAGAAAGGAGGGATGTTTTTGCGGGTAAGTTCAGATCTGCCTTGTGGCATGAAATCTGCTATTCAAGGACATGTCCAAAGCCCAAACCAAAAGAGTAAAGAAGGTCAAAAGGGCCTCTCTTCTTGCAGGTTTGGCTGAGTACGGTCCGGCGAAGGTTTTTGATGAGATGGCGGAAGGGAGGGGCAGGGTTCGCCGGGTGTATGAAGGATTGAGGGATTCCCTGCAATTGGTGGACCCGGTCCGTTTCTCGTAGGGGCGAGCGTCCTTAGAGGCCTCTTTTTTGTGTCGCGAAGTCTGTCAGGATTTGGCTCATGCGATGATTTCCCTTTGTCGATTGGTGAAAATTCCCGCCCGATATGTCAGTGGGTATGTTTGCTCGGGGGATCGGGGTGAAATGCGTGGAGCGGAGGCAAGTCATGCCTCGGTGGAAGTACATCTGGGCGAGGCGGGGTGGTTGGGGCTCGATCCGACGAATCGTTGTCACGCAGGGGAAATGCACATTAAGGTCGCCCATGGGAGGGACTATCGGGATGTGCCTCCCCTGAGCGGAAATTACCATGGAAATGTGCAAGGCACGTTGGCCGTGACGGTAGCGGTCCGAAAAGTCTAAGAAACAAGAAGTTTAGCTAGCGGCTTGGGTAGGGGGGATGTGAAGCGAAGCTCTTGGGATGTCACAGGGTGGATCAAGCGCAGGAAGGAGGAGTGGAGACCGAGGCGACCTGCGGGATCACTTTTGGCACCGTACTTTTCGTCTCCGATGATTGGGCAACCCAACGAAGAGAGTTGAACGCGGATCTGATGGCGCCGACCTGTTTCGAGTGTGAGCTCCACGAGTGAGCGGTGACGATTGTGTTTGAGGACGCGATAGTGGGTGACGGCGTGGCGGGTGAGGGCGGAGGCAGGGCGAATAAAAACCTTAAAGGGGTTTGATTCGTCCAGATCGGATTCAAGAGTTCCTGCGTCTTGGGGCAGACGCCCCTCGACGACCGCTTCATACTTCTTTTCAAACTGATCCCAACGACTTTGGAGGATTTCCTTGGTTTCGGGGGTTTTCGCGAAAACCATCAGACCTGAGGTTTGGCGATCAAGGCGGTGAACGATCCAAACCCTCTCTTTGGAGCGGGGATGAGCTTGCCGGACATATTCGGTAAGCTGGAAGTACGCGGTCTTCTCGGGCTCCGCCTCACTGGCGATACTCAGTAGGTTCTCGGGTTTGGAAATGACGAGTAGGTGGGCGTCCTCGTAAAAGATTTTAATGCCCGAGGGCAGACTGGTTTTTGGGGCAGCAAAACGATCGGATCGAATCGAGACAGAATCTCCGATGGCTAAGGGATGGTTGAACTGGGAGACGGGACGGCCATTGACTGTGACGGCTTGGAATTTGAGCCATGTTCGAATCTGTTTTTTCTTCTCCTCCGGCCATGCCTTGAACATCTGCTCCAGAAGGGGACCTGGTTGAGAGGCTAGGAAGGGCTTGGGCATCGGGTCATCTTGGCGGAAAAGTCGCTTCAAGGGAATGTTTGGAGATTGGTCGAAAAGGGCAGGAGAGGTAGGGTTGTGGAGTGAGGATTCTGTTTTTAGGGGATATTGTGGCCGAGCATGGCCGGGAGGCTCTGCGGGACATGATGCCTCGGCTGATCGAGGAGTTTGCCCCTGATTTCATCGTGGTGAATGGGGAGAATGTGGCGGGTGGAAACGGGATTACCCCTAAGCTCGCATACGATATTTTTCGGGCGAAGGTGGACGTGATCACCTTGGGGGATCACTGCTGGGACCAGCGGGAAATCATGAGTTTCTTTGCTGAGGAGCCCCGATTGATCCGACCGTTTAATTTTCCCGGCACCTGCCCAGGGAAGGGGTTTATTGTGGTGACGGGAAACGGAAAAAAGCTGGGGGTGGTCAATGCGATGGGGCGGACATTTATGAAAGCGGATGTGGACAATCCTTTCCTTCTGATGGATCCGATTCTCGAAGAGATCCGTAAGGAGACAAAAACAATCCTGGTAGATTTTCATGCCGAAACGACTTCGGAGAAGATTGCCTTCGGGCATGCGTTCGATGGAAAGGTTTCGGCTGTGGTGGGCACTCATACTCACGTGCAGACAGCCGATGAGAAAGTTTTGCCCGGAGGAACGGCATACATTACGGATGTGGGCTTCTGTGGAGCGCACGATTCTGTGATTGGGCGGGAGAAAAGTTTCATTGTGGATCGGTTTCGGACCTTGATGCCTGTGAAAATGCACCT
>JBIKTM010000066.1:0-4245 GCA_044348085.1 Methylacidiphilales bacterium
AAAGTGTGTAATTGATGGCGCTGGATCCGCCTAGGGCCACTCCAGAAGCCGCCACCGCTTTACCCGCCCCGACATCCTTACTGTTAAACAGGAACGTCGCTCCACTGACATCGACCTGTACCGTATCCCCGCTCAATACACCCGAAATGGTTCCGCCGGAGACCGCCGCATTTCTGTTCGTGTCATAGACCTTGTCGGCCACAGTCATTCCGCTGATTGAGACAGAAATCGGTTGGATTGTTCCTGTCAGGCCGCTTACGGCGTTCAGTTCGTAATTCGCGGAGCGCGAACCCGTTAGAGTTAGACCCGTCAACGTCACCGCCTTGCCTGCGCCAGCATTTGCATCAGCAAACTCCGCCGCAATGGAAACCGTATCTAAAGCGACGTTCCCATTATCTTTTGCCAACACCCCAGAGAAGCCGATCGCCCCTAACCCGCTTAAGCTGGCGTTCTTCGACTGATCATACGTTTTGGTTGCAACGGAGAGACCAGTGACCGTCACCGTCTTCTTGGTGATATCGGCGGTCAATCCGGTCGGCTGTCCAGCCAACAAATAATTGCCCGCCTTCGCACCGCTCAATTCAAATCCCGTCACCGTGATGGCCTTGCCTGTCCCCACGATATCGTCCGCAAAGGTCGCGCTAAATCCAGATCCCCTCACAAGATTCACCGCATCAGCTCCCGCCACCCCGACCAAGCTCTCTCCTGAAATAGAGGCACTGTTCAATCCATCATACACCTTGTTCGCCGCCACCACCGATCCGATGGTCAAAGACTTCTTCGCGATAGTGAAACTAATTGTCTGGGTGATATTCGAGCCGGGATATAGAAAAGCCTTCACTGTGTAATCACCCGCATCGGTCGGAGCCGTCGCACTAGTGGCGTATGTGGTTCCGCCCACTCCCGCATACTCAAAGACAAAGTTGGCCGGCGATCCTAATTGGGGATTCCCTGTGTTCAACGGATTGGTGGCACTTGCCGTATAGGCCTTGGCGACTCCGTCGTACTCCAGGTTGGCGGGAGCGCTCAGCGTAATCGTTGGGGAGGGCGTCCCAACGGGCCAGACGATGTCGAGAGTCCCGTTTGCCGTGCCCACATAGTTCGGGTCGGTCACCGTCGCTACCACCGCATAAGGACCGAGGTTCGTGGGTGCTTGGGTCGTCCCGTTATATGTCACATCCATCGACAACCCAGAAGGATTGACCGAAGTCACCACACTCTTGGCTGTTCCATCGTAAGTCTCCGTAGCGGAGGTCACAGTCACCACCGCCGCCGCCTTGTTCACCACTAAGGTGTTGCTTACCGTTGCCGGATTGTAGTTTCTTGTGTCGGTCGGATAGAAGGTCAACTGCAACGTCTGCGTTCCCGCATTTAACACCGTTCCAATCGGTTGATTGTAATTCATCGATCCCGCAACCGAGCCCGCCTCCGACGCATTCAGCTGAGTCCCACTCAAGGCCGTCGGATAGGTGATTGCCGTCAGTGCACCCCAGACAATCGCCGGATCGGCCTTATTCACCACGAGTGTGTTGCTGGCGGTGGCTGTGGTATAGTTCCTTGTGTCGCTCGGTACGAAGCTCGCCGTCAGCGAATTACTTCCAGCCTCAAGAACCGTTCCGACAGCAATCGCTCCCACCAAACTGTCGCCATAGGTGATCGTGCCAGGAATCGAATTCGTTTCCGTCGCGTTCAGCTGCCCATTGACCAACCCGGTCGTCACATACGTCATCGGTGCCAAGACCGGCCAAGACAACGTGGCGACCGCCTTCTGGATGGTGAAATTCTGACTCTTCTTAACGTCCGTGTTGTTCGTTGTGGTGACAGTCACCATGTAATCCCCCGCCTCATGCGGAGCTGAGGATGTCGGACCGTAACTGGTGCCGTTGACTCCTTCGTAGTTATAAGTAAATCCAGCTACACCAGCGTCGATCGAGGTCGCTGTCACCGGTTTAGAGTTTCCATTGTAAACAAGATTCGCATCCGGCGTGATCGTGATCGTGGAAACCATCGTCAATCCCATCACCTTTGCGCCATTGGCGGCCGTCGATCCGCTGAACGCCGTGCCCGACTTGTCCACCGTCGACAACACAAAGGCCGCATCGTACTGGCCAGCGGTCTTCTTCGCGTAATCCGCTAGGCTCACATAAGTGTTGCCGTTATAGGAAACCGTTCCCGTCGCATCCTTAATGAAGTAGTTCATCGTCGCATCCTTTACAGCCGCCAACAGTCCAGCCCCTTGATCCGCAAAGAACCCACCCTCAATGACCTGGTTACTTCCGAAGATAAAGCTACCCGGCAGATCGATATAAAATGCCAACACGTTCGCCGCCGTCAGACTACTGCCGAAGGGAGTCGGACCGGTCAACCGTACCACATCGTTCCCGCTGTTGGTCGGACTGTTGTAGTTCGGATTAAATCCGAACAACTCAAAGTTGAAATCCAAACCGCTCGTCGGAATCACCTGCGTGGCCGTCAGGATGCCGGGACTATTTCCTGCCTCCACCAGACCCGCTCCACCGATCGTGCCGACCGTGCCAGATCCGCCCAGCTTGGCACCCGTCGCAACCGTTACCGACCCTGCGGTGTCGAGAGCCCCGTTCACAACCAACTTACCCGCATCCACTCCTGTGGCTCCGCTAAAGGTACTCTGCCCATTCAGAGTCGTCGTTCCCGATCCCTTCTGGGTAAATCCGCCTGTACCTTCAATCACCCCGTCAAACTGCGAATTCACCGCACCCCCAACCGCCAGATTTCCGTTCCCCAACTTGATGGTCCCTCCAACCCCGTTCACCGCAGCAAACTCCTGACTCTTCCCATTCAGATCAAGAACGGTCCCAGCCGACTGAATCACCGAGCTTGCTGAATCAAATGATCCACTGCCCACCAACTGCAATTGTCCGCCCTGAAGTTTGATATCTCCGGTGAAGGTGTTAGCAGCCGAAACCGAGGTCGTAGCCGCACCCCGCTTCAGAATTCCGGCCGCTTCCGCGAGGAAGCCATTCCCCGGATCCGCCAGGAGATCACCAATCACCGAGTTCAGCTCTCCACCACTGGTCTTCGTAAGACGAGTTCGCAAAATTCCACTTCCATTCAAGACCGACCCATCGGCCTGCTCGAAGGCACCCACAGTCATGTTGGAATTCACGGTTAGGACTGCCCCCACATTGTTCAGGTTCACAACCGCCGACCGATCTAACGCCGTCGAGCTGTTCAGAATCAAAGCGCCCGCATCCACATTCACATCACCCGTGAAGGTGTTCACTCCGGAAAGGGCCAACGAACCCGATCCCACCTTCGTCAATGCGCCCAATCCGGACATGTTGCCTGTGAAACTCGTGACGCTGGCATCTCCAACCGTCAGGAGATAAGAGCCCAACTCCACCGCTCCCGCCCCGGCCAGCGAACCAATCTGGTCGTTGCCGCCAATCTGTAGTGTCGCCCCGTTGGCCACCGTCACCGCAGAAGAGTCGCTCAGGAGATTGTCGCCGGTTGTAAGCAGCCGTCCCGCATTAACCTTGGTCTCTCCCGAATAGGTGCTCGATCCGGACAGAATGAGAGTGCCGCTACCGTTCTGCCAAAGTTGTCCGTTTCCACTGATGCCGCCTGGAACTGCAAGAGAATCGGACCGGTTAAAGGCCAACACACCCTGATTACTGATTGCGCCTAAGCCAATCGATCCAGTCGTTCCACCGTTGCCGATCTCCAGTACCCCATCCGCAATCGTGGTCCCACCGCTGTAGCTGTGGTTACCCGTCAGGGTCACTGTGCCACCCGCGAGTTTGGTCACCGATCCAGTTCCGGAAATCACCCCGCCGTAATTCACCGATCCGGTCCGGTTGAAGGCCAGCACCCCGCTGTTGGCCACATCACCCGTGCCCAAGGTTCCGTTGGCCCCACCGTTACCGATCTGCAGCACCCCACCCTCGATCATGGTCAAACCAGTGAGAGTGTTAGCCCCGGTCCAAGTTACCGTGTTAGCTCCCTTCTTCGTGACCGTGCCAGCGCCGGAAAGGTTGCCCACCAAGGTGTCCGCGTCGGAACGGTCAAACACCAACGCCGCATTGTTAATCACATTCCCGCTCAACCAACCCGTCGTTCCGCCAGCACCCAACTGCAGTGTCCCTTGCGAAACCGTCGTGCTCGTCTGAGTTCCCGTGCCCGTCAGGATCAACGCCCCGCTCCCCGTCTTCGTCAGGTCATACCCACCACTAATCGCACCCGAAAGCGTCAACGCCGTGCCCGTCA
>JBIKTM010000004.1:0-93042 GCA_044348085.1 Methylacidiphilales bacterium
CCTCGCCTTGCTTTACGACTCGCCCTGATTTTGGAAGTTCGACAAACACAACGTCGCTGAGTGCGGATTGGGCGTGGTCTGTGATACCCACAGTGCCTGTGTCCTTTTCAATGCGAAGCCATTCGTGACTTTTCGCATAGAGGAGATTGTCGGGAGTGTTCATTTTGCTTTTAAAAACTTACGTGGCGAAACCTTGGCGTGAACGCGACGTCCGCGCACTTCAAATTCAACATCTTGTCCACAAAGTGGGGCGGGAGTTGTTACCAGCGCCAAGGCGATTCCATGCCCGAGGGTTGGGGAAGGGACTCCACTGGTAATCACGCCAATCTGTTTGTCTCCTTGAAAGACCGGGTATCCATGTCGAGGTGGGGGTTGTCCCGGTTGGCCCTGAAGACCGATGCAGACTCTTGGGGATCCGCTCTTTTTCTGTTTTTCCAAAACCGGTCGACCAGGAAAGGCGCGGGGTCGGTTGAGATCTACAAACGTTCCTAAGCCAGCCTCGATAGGTGAAATCTCGGGGGAAAGATCCTGCCCGTTCAGAGGGAGGCCAGCTTCGAGGCGAAGGCTGTCGCGTGAACCCAAACCGCAGGGAAGAAGACCCAAGGACTTGCCTGTTTCCAGAAGTGCAGCCCAGATTTTTAGGCCCGTTGGGATATCGGAGAAGATCTCGTAACCATTTTCCCCAGTGTAACCAGTGGTCGCAATCAGTACGTTCGCTCCAAAAAGGGTGAACTGGGCGATGTGATTTCTTGGGGGCAATGGGGCGTCTGAAAGAATTCGAGCAAGAATGGCGGACGATTGAGGACCTTGAAGAGCCATCCCAGTTGCAGTTCCTGGGTTTCCTGAAAAGCGAACTTGTGGGGTTTCGTGCTTTTTAAGGAGCTGTAAGATTTCGGGATGGCGGGAGGCGTTGACTACGAGAAAAAAATCATCAGGGCTTAAGCGGTAAACGAGGAGATCGTCGATCACGCCGCCCTGCTCATTCGTAATAAAGGAGTAGTGTCCTTCCCCATCTTTAAGCTTGGCCGGATCATTGGCTAAGAGGGACTCGAGGCAGGAAAGGGCATTTTTTCCTTGGGCTCGGATTTGGCCCATATGGGAAATATCGAAAAGGCCCGCAGCCTGACGTGTGGCTTTATGTTCAGCAAGCAAACCGCTGTATTCCACAGGGAGGTTCCAGCCGGCAAAGGGAATCATACGAGCGCCCAAGGCCAGATGGCAGGAGGCGAGTGGGCTTTCAGAAATCGAGTCAGGCATCGTTTTTGGAAGGTAAGTCCAGGAGGGCAGGAGTCAACGTTCTCGCGAATCTTTTGCATCCAAGGTAGAACCCTTTATGGCCACGCCCCCTATTCGTTTATTGGATCTGATGCGCCAGACGGAAGATCCTCATGTGATCAATCTCGCCGCAGGGATTCCCTCGGCTGATTTTCTGCCCTTGGATGCCTTGCGGACGGCTTTGGAGGGGGAGTTGGCTTCCAGAGCCAGGGAAATGTTTAGTTACCATCGCCCGGAAGGGGCTGCGCTCTTGCGGGATGCCATTCGTGACTATCTTGGCGTTCGCGGAGTGAATGTTCAATCAGACCAGATTCTGGTGACGACAGGGTGTTCAGGGGCTTTGGCCACAATGATGAACACCGTCTTGAAAAGGGGAGATACGGTCGTTTGTGAAGCACCCGCCTATTACGGCCAGTTGGAGCTTTTGCGGGCCATTGGGGTGAAATTTCGGACGGTGAATACCGCCGTCGGGCAGGAGCCGGATCCGGCCAAGTGGGAGAAAGCACTAAAGGCTAAGCCCAAGCCAAAACTCCTTGTCGTGACGTCCACACTTTCCAATCCGAGTGGTGCCACATTGAAAGAGGAGTGGCGGCCGCAGATGGTGGAAATGTGCCGCAAGATGGGTGTCCCGATTTTGGAGGACGATATTTATGGGGATTTGCTGGGTCGTGGCCGACCCAAACCACTGCGTGCCTATGATGACGGCAGCACGGTTCTTTATGTCACCAGTTTTTCGAAAACAGTCGCTCCGGGTCTGCGGATCGGTTTTGCCCTGCCTGGCAAATGGATGGATGCGGCGGCTGATAGGCAGTGTCGTCAAACGATCCATGGGGGCGTGCCACCTGAATTTATTACCGCCTCTTTTCTTCGTTCGGGCCGTATGGAGGGACACTTAGAAATGCTACGTTCTGTGTACGCTAAAAGGCGGGAGCTGGCGGGGGGGATTTTATCTAGGGAATTACCCGAGGGGATCCGAGCGGATGATCCTTCGGGAGGCTATATGCTTTGGGTGAGAGGAGGACGTCCCGGCCTCATGGAGGAGGTCTCCAAGCAGTGTTTGGCAAAAGGGGTTGCCGTCGTGGGGGGAGGCATCTTCTTTGCGAATCCTCCCAAAGAAGCCTGTTTTCGACTGAACTGCGCCCGGGTGACTCCGGAAGACTTAGCCCGTGGGGTGGGGATATTCTGTGAGGTCGTTAAGACTTTATCGGGCCAAACTGGTGGACGTAAAAGCCGGATCTGAGTTTTGGTTCAAACCAGGTGCTTTTTGGGGGCATAATCTGGTCGGCATCGGCTACGGCCAGTATTTGGGATAGGGATACGGCCGGAAGACTGAAAGCGGCAGCGGCTTGGCCTGAGTTGACCCTATCTTCCAGGCTCTTAGTTCCATGAATTCCGCCTACGAAATCGAGACGGGCATCTGTTCTTGGATCCTTAACCTGTAAAACGGGACCGAGCAGGCGATCCTGAAGAGCAGAGGCGTCTAATTTGGCCACTGGATCGGATTTTACGTCTGCTTTCCACGCGAGTTGATGCCATTTTCCCTCAATAAAGAGCCCAATCTTTCCTGTTTCGTCTGGAGGAGCAGAAGGAGAAGGGGTTGCTTGGAAAACTTTTTTCGCTTCTTCGAGGAATGTGGCAGGGGTAAAAGGATCCAGCTTCAGAACGAGTCGGTGGTAGGGAAGAACCCGAAGCTCAGAAGCAGGGAAATAGACGGTTAGGATGCCGAGCGGGCCTGGTTTCTCCTTCGCCAAACGAGATGCCGCCGCCGCCCGATGATGTCCGTCGGCAATGTAGGAACGGGAGACCTGGGTGAAGAGGCGGACGATTTCAGCAGCATCTGGGCAGCGCCAGACGGTATGTTTGACCCCCCGTTCATCCGTTACCTCCGCCAATGGTTTTACGGTCAGTTCAATTTCG
The DNA here is from genome assembly GCA_044348085.1 of Methylacidiphilales bacterium. Taxonomy (GTDB): domain Bacteria; phylum Verrucomicrobiota; class Verrucomicrobiia; order Methylacidiphilales; family Verrucolacustridaceae; genus Verrucolacustris. The sequence goes on from JBIKTM010000004.1 coordinate 3,193, forward strand.
TCCATCTGTGCGGTCAGTTCGGGTAGGTCGGGATAAGCAGCGAGGACAGGCCCGGTGAGTGCCCCTAGATGGCGGATCAGGTTGACGCGGTCGTCTTCCTTGTCAGGCCGGGTGAACTCGTGTTTTCGCAGTTGGCCAGAGGCGTAGTCGCCGAAATCGGCAAGAGCAGCAAAGCCGCGTTGGCGGTGTTTTCCTTCGATCATTCGGACGAGATAGATCGAAGGTTTTGTTTCTCTCAGCATGGATCCGTTCTCGATAAGGCGGGAAAAATTCTGGGCTGCCTTTTTATACACTTCAGGGGCATTGAATTTAATAGTGTCGGGAAATTCAAGGTCAGCTCGGTCTACCCGAAGTAGAGTGTTGGGGTGATCTTTGGCGAGCGCGCGGCACTCTTCGCGCGAAACGATGTCGTAGGGGACACACGTTATTTCTGATGCACTCTTGGGGTTGACCGAGAGTGCCGGAATGGGATGAACTTTAACCATTAGGAATGTAAATTGTAGGGGTTGGAAGGGGTCTTTGTCTAATCGGATAGAGTGGTATGGAGGTTGTATCTTGCGAGCAAAGGTGGTTATTTATTTAATTATGGGTACATCTGTATTGCATTGGGTTGGTAAGTTCTTTGCGATTCTTACCCTAGTTTCCTTTTTTCTTCCTTGGGTTCGACTCCAACCGTCGGCTCTTAAGAAAAATACCCTCGAAGTGGTTCGCAACACGGCTGAGGGGGATTCAAGCATTTTGAGGAGTATGATTTTGATGCGGAGGGGAGAGTGGTCGGAAATGTGGGCGGATCCTGCGGATGGTTTTTCGGGGTTTCAGTTGGCTTTTGGAGCGGCCTCGGGAACACAGCGTGCCAAAGTGCAAAACGAACTGGCTTCGGTGGCTTTAGAGCAAAAAGAGAATCGACCTCTTCTGGGTTGGCTTCTCCTAATTCCCGTTTTCACTGGGTTGGTATGGGCCTGTTTGAGTTTACCACGACCTCCAGCCATCGGCTTGGCTGTGCCTGCGGCGGGTTTGATTGCTTTGTATTTTCTCCTGCGATGGAAAATGGCGGACGCGTATTCAGACCGCTTAATTGCCCAGCTTCAGCTCAGCGTGGGCTGGTGGGGAACGCTCTATGGAATGGTTGGACTCGCGGTGGTTTGTATCGTGATGTTAACCCGAATACGGGCAAGCTGGGAAGAGTCTCGAGTTACGATGATTTAGTGTGATTTGCGTCTTTTTTGTCAGCGTCTTTGACTGCGTTTTTGACCTCTTTTTCGAAATCATCCTTAGCGCGTGAGAATTCTCCCAAGCTACGGCCAATGGAGCGGGCTAGTTCAGGAAGTTTCTTGGCTCCAAACAGGAGAATGATGACAAGAACGATCCAGAACCATTCGGAGCCTTGGGGGAGGCCAAGTGCGAGGGGCAGAGGGATGAACATATGCTTTGTATCTTAAGTTGAAACTATCGTCTGGCAAGTAGGGGTTGATGGACTCGTGTGTCTTTGGAATTAGAGATCCAATGCTTTGCGGGCTGCATCCAAGGTGGGAGGGATGGGTTTGGGTGCGTGTGGGAAGAGGGAAAGGACGGTGTCGGGATCTTTCAATCCGTGGCCAGTAAGGGTCATCGTGACCAGACTGCCTTTTGGGATCCAACCCGCCGTGACTGCTTTACGCAAACCTGCGACGGGAGCGGCGCAGGCGGGTTCAACAAAAATACCCTCAGACTGAGCGAGTAGTTGGTAGGCGCTTAGAATTTCCTGATCGGTCACCTTGTCGATCCGCCCATTGGATTCCTTGGCGGCGGCCAAGGCTCCTTCGCCGCTCGCGGGGTTTCCAATTCGAATGGCGGTGGCGATGGTTTGCGGGTCTTTGACGATATGGCCGTCCACCAGCGGAGCGGCGCCTGAAGCTTGCCAGCCAAACATTCGTGGGCGCGGGCCTTTGGGAATGGCTTCGCAAAAACCTTTCCAGTAGGCAGTGATATTGCCTGCATTTCCTACGGGTAAAAAATGGAAGTCCGGCGTCTTGCCTAAAGCTTCCAAAATTTCAAAGGAAGCGGTCTTTTGTCCCTCAATTCGGACAGGATTGATTGAGTTTACCACCTCAACCTCTTTGAGGTTCGACATTTGACGGATCAGATTCAGGGCATCGTCAAAGTTCCCTGATATTGGAAGAAGCTTGGCGCCATGAATCAAAGCCTGAGTCAGCTTGCCCAAGGCAATTTTTCCCGATGGAATAATGACAGCGGATGCAATGCCTGCCCGAGCGGCGTAAGCGGAGGCTGAAGCAGAGGTGTTGCCCGTGCTGGCGCAGATGACCAACTTGGCGCCTTTCGCCACCGCATGAGTCACGGCCATGGTCATTCCACGGTCTTTAAAAGAAGCGGTTGGATTCAGGCCTTCATATTTTAATCGTAAGTCGAAATCTCCGCCGATGGCCGCGGTCAGTCGAGGTGCGGGAAGAAGGGGAGTATTCCCTTCGAAAAGGGTAATAGCTTTGGCGTTTACGGGAAGAGGAAGGCGATTCCGAAACGCGTGGATGATGCCGTTCCAACTCATAACAGATCTTCCACGCGTAAGATTGTTGCCGGTGCCCGTGTGTTCGGAAGTTTACAAATAGAGGCTACGGCACGCTGAAGGGAGGATAGGGATGCGGGCTCGAGCAGGAACACCAACGGAACCGATCCTGCGCCTCGACCTTCTGGTTGGAGGACGGATGAGATTCCAATTTTTTCGGAGCCGAATATTCCTGCGACTTGAGCCAAGACTCCAGGGCGATCCTCGACCTCGATTCGAACGTAGAATCTTCCGACTGAGGAGTTTTTCTCAATCAGGGTCATCTTACTGCTGGGTTTTGGCAAAGCGGGTCCGGGGGCTTTATCGCAAAGGTTTTTAGCGGCTTCGGCTAAGTCGGCCAGTAGTGCGCTGGAGGTGGCATCGGGACCTGCACCCCGACCTGTAAACTGCACGGGTCCAGAAAGATTTCCAATCAGGCCGACCGCATTAAACGCGCCATGAACAGAAGCCATAGGATGTCGTGAAGGAAGAAGTGTCGGAGCAACACGAACTTCAATCTGTTCGCTACCCACTGGTTTGATCATCGCCAGTAGTTTGATCACATAGCCCAGCTGGTGCGCAAAGGAGACGTCTTGGGATGAGATTTGGCGAATTCCTTCGACTGGGATTTCTGGAAACTTAGGAAGGAACCCATATGCGAGAAGACAGAGGATCGCGGCTTTATGGGCGGCATCGATTCCATCCACGTCCAGGCGATCGTCTGCTTCTGCATATCCAAGGTCTTTAGCTTGCTGAAGAGCGGTCGAGAAATCGGAGCCAGCCTCGGCCATGCGAGTTAAGATGTAGTTGGAAGTTCCATTGATGATTCCGTGAAGACCGAGGAGCTGATTGGCAACAAGACCTTCACGAAGCGCTTTGAGGACAGGGATTCCCCCTGCGACGCTGGCCTCGAAATAGATTGGGCTGCCTGATTTCTGAGCTAGAGCAATCAGTTCTTGGCCCCGTTCAGCCAGAAGGGCTTTATTCGCAGTAACGAAAGGTTTGCGAGCTTGGATACAGGCCTCGGCAATGGAGAAAGATTCGGAAGTTCCTCCTACCAACTCGACGACGATTTGGACGGCAGGATCCGCGACAACTTTTTTCCAGTCCCCTCCAGCAGGTAAAGGTAGATCAGGGCGGGTTTTGGAGGGGTCTTTGACGGCGATCCCACGAATTTCTAGTTGGATGCCAAGGCGTTGAGCGATCAGTTCATTGGCTTTTGGAAGGTTACGGATCAAGCCTGATCCAACCGTTCCACATCCAACCAACCCGATACCTATCTTGTTCATTTGAACATTTGAGCCTGCTTAGGGGGTGTATCGCAAGATCAACCCCACGGGTTTTGAAAAATAAATAAGAAGGAAACGTAGATCTGAAGATTGAGGAGATGGGGCATGTGTGGTTAGGATATCGAATGGTACGTGCTGGCATCGTGGGTCTTCCAAATGTGGGCAAGAGCACTCTCTTTAACGCGGTGACGCGTACTCGCAAGGCACAGGCTGCGAATTACCCTTTCTGCACGATTGAGCCGAACGTGGGAATGGTCACGGTACCCGATGCGAGGTTGGACTGGTTGGCTAAGATGTCTGGAAGCGAGAAGATCCTGCCTGCTTCCATCGAACTGGTGGACATTGCCGGACTGGTCAAGGGAGCGAGTCAGGGGGAGGGCTTAGGGAATCAGTTTCTGACGCACATCCGCGAAGTGGACGCGATCATCCAGGTGGTCCGGTGTTTTGAAGATGCAGACATTCATCATGTGGCTGGAACGGTGGATCCCCTGCGTGATATTGAGACGATTATGACCGAGCTGGTTTTGGCTGATTTGGGAACGGTGACGAAGCGCTTGGATAAGCCTGGGAAAGCGGCGAAACAGGGGGATGCTCAGGCGAAGGCGGAGTTGGCACTTTTAGCGAGACTGAAGCCACACTTGGATGCGGGTAAACCAGCCTTGACCTTGGAGATGACGGACGACGAGAAGAAGGTCGTGCGAAGCTTTTTCCTTTTAACCACAAAGCCCACACTCTTTGCGTGTAATGTGAAGGAGGATGAGTTGGGGGCTTTAACGCAAGGGGAGAGGGGCGGAAAAACGGGGGGGCAGGTTAAAAATGTAGAGGAGTATTGCCGGACTCAATTATCGAGTAAGGCGGTCATTGTGAGCGCGCAGATTGAGTCTGAGTTGGTGGATCTACCGGAAGCTGAGGGAAAGGAGTATCTTGCGGGGCTCGGAGTCAAAGAGTCGGGCGTGGGTTCTTTGATTCGCGCCGCGTATGAGTTGCTTGGGTTACGGACTTATTTGACGACAGGTCCAAAGGAGACGCGTGCTTGGACGATTCATGCGGGCGATCGGGCTCCTCAAGCGGCTGGAGTGATTCATACCGATTTCGAGCGGGGCTTTATTGCTGCGGAAACGGTGGCTTATGCAGATCTGCAAAGTGCTGGGACGATGGCCAAAGTGAAAGAGGCAGGAAAGCTTCGGGTGGAGGGAAAGGAGTATGTCGTTCAGGATGGGGATGTGATGGATTTTCGATTTAATGTGTAGTTGGATTTTGCATGAAAAGTAACGTCCATGTAATCCGGCATCCGCTGGTGCAGCACAAGCTCACGCTCATGCGGAGAAAGTCAACGAGCGTAACGGAGTTCCGCGAGTTGGTGGGTGAAATAGCGATGTTGATGGCGTATGAGGTGACGAAGGATCTGCCTTTGACCAAGGCGAAGATTCAGACACCGATGGAACAAATGGTGTCTCCGGTGCTTCAGGGGGAGAAAATGGTTTTGGTTCCAATCTTACGTGCGGGGATGGGGTTGCTGGACGGAATGCTCAGGATTTTTCCTTCCGCCCGGGTCGCGCATATCGGCATTTACCGGGATCATAAGACGCTTGAACCAGTGGAGTACTACTTTAAAGCATCGAAAACCTTGCGGGGGCGGGACCTGATACTGCTAGATCCGATGTTGGCGACGGGAAATTCGGCCATTGCCGCCACAGATCGCTTGAAGGGGGCTCATCCTCGTTCGATCCGTTTCATGTGTCTGGTTTCAGCTCCCGAGGGGGTTCGTGCATTCCAAAAAGCACATCCGGATGTTCCACTTTACACGGCGGCGATTGACCGAAAACTGAATGCTCATGGGTATATTTTGCCTGGGTTAGGGGATGCTGGAGACAGGATTTTTGGGACGTTATAGTTTTTCAGCTATTCGAGATCTTCAGGAGGATCACGCCGACAATCACTAAAGCGAGCCCCACGATCTTTACCCAAGGGAAACTCTCACCAAAGAAGAGGATTCCAATGATCGCAATGAGTGCTGTGCCTGCGGCCGCCCAGATTGCATAGACCGTTCCGATTTCGAGGCTTTTCAAGGAAACCGACATCAAGGCGAAAGCGGACAAGTAAAAGAGTATTACTCCTAGAATAGGTAAGGGCCGGCTCATTCCGTTGGATAGTTTCAGACAAATCGTGCCGCAAACTTCGAGGGCGATGGACAAACTCAGGATCAACCACGGGTTCATTCTTAAATCGTAGGACAGTGGAAATCCGAGGCAATCTGGTTTACTCGGTTTTTAGGGGTGATACGATGGATTCTTATGGGTAACGGAGTTCTAAGAGTTGCGGCGCTTCTTCTGCTTCCACTTCTAGGAAGTTGTGGAAAGGGAGATTGGCAGTTAAGTGAGGCGCGCAAAAACGTAGTGATGATCGAGGTTACGGCGCAAACATGGGATTATAGGCTTCCGTGGAATCCTGGAACGGTGAGTTCGGCTCGCGGTGCGGGTTTCGTGATTGATAGAAAGCGTATCATCACCAATGCACATGTGGTTAGTGGGGCACGGTATCTCACTGTTCAAAGAGAGGCCGATCCCCGAAAATATCCCGCTAAGGTGAAATTTGTCGCCCACGATTGCGATCTCGCGATGGTGGAAGTAGAAGATCCTGATTTTTATAAAGGGACTACAGACCTTAAAATTGGGGGTATTCCTGATTTGGAGTCGGTCGTAAGCGTCTATGGGTTTCCGATTGGTGGGGATCGGTTGTCAGTCACTCGGGGTGTAGTGAGTCGAATTGATTACAACTCGTACACGCACTCGGGCCGGGAATCTCATTTGGCAATTCAGATTGATGCCGCCATTAATCCTGGGAATAGCGGTGGACCTGTGATGCAGAATGACAAGGTTGTGGGCGTGGCGTTTCAGGGGTTTCGGGGGGATGTGGCTCAAAATGTCGGATACATGATTCCGACTCCCGTCATCCGCCGATTTCTAAAAGATGTGGAGGATGGAAAATATGATCACTATGTGGATATCGCGATTCGATGGATGGCTTTGGAAAATCCTGCCATGCGGAAGTATTATCATCGTCCGAATGACGGATTGGGAGTAGTAGTCACAGACATTTTTTCGGAGGGTTCTTCTGATGGAGTGCTTGAGAAAGGAGATGTCCTTCTTTCGATTGATGGGCATCCGATTGAAAGTGATGGTTCAGTCCGATTGGATGGTCAACCCGTGCAGCTTGAGGAGATCGTAGAAAGGAAATTTGCAGGGGATACGGTTGAGTTGGAGGTATGGCGGAATCAGTCCATTGAGAAAAAGACGATCACCCTGCGTCCAGCTGAGATGTTTTCGATGTATGAAGTCCTGTATGAAGAGGCGCCTCGTTATGTCCTCTATGGAGGCTTGGTTTTTCAGCCGATGACCGCGAATTTAATGGCAGGTCTTTTGGGAAGTGCGGATTTGAGGCTCCGTCAGACGTACACCTTGTTTGGACAGGATCAGCTTTATCGGGAGACTCCCGAGCCTGTTATTCTCACTTCTGTGCTTCCTGATCGGTCGAATGTGTATCTGGTGGGATTGGCTGGGCAGGTCGTAAAAGAGATTAATGGGAAACGAATACGGACATTGGCAGATGTTGTTCCTGCCTTGGAGTTGGGTGGGGAGAGAACCGTGATTCACTTTGAGGGGGATCAAAGACCCGCTGTTCTGAAAAAGAAAGAGGTCGATCAGGTCATGCCAAGAATCATGGCGCAGTATGGAATTTCTGAAACTAAACGAACAGACCTTGGGGGGCGCCGGTTGGCCAAGGGTTCATTCAAGAAAGAGGGTGAGAATCGATGAAATGGATTTATCTAATTCTTGGCTTCTGGGTTTCGGCGTGCGCTATCGGCGCTGAGGATGAGGATTCCCGAGGTTCCTTGGTCCGTGTTCGGGCATCGATCCAGCCGTATGATCAGTTTCGCCCGTGGCAAAAAAAATCTCCCTACGGGTTAAATGGTACGGGAGTGGTTTTACCGGGGGGAAAGGTGCTCGCAACGGCGGCTCTAGTCGCGAATCGAACTGAAGTGGGTCTTGAAAAGCCTGGGTCGGCGGAAAAGTGTGCGGCTGAGGTCGAGGCCATTGATTACGAGGCAAATCTTGCGCTCCTGCAGCCGACAGACAAAAACTTTCTTAAGGGTTTTGCTGGAGTGGTTCTGGGCCCCGCGCTCCGGGCGGGAGACAAAACTGAAGTTTGGCAGTTGGAGAGAAATGGGGAAATGTTGCGGAATCAGGCTGAGATTCTTTCCGCAGGGGTGGGGCGTTACCCATCCGATGAAGCTGGTTTTCTCCTTTATGGAGTACGAGTTTCGCTCCCAAAGCGCGACGATAGCTACACACTCCCATTGATGAAGGATGGTCAGTTGGCTGGCATGATGATGGGTTACGATCGGGATTCGCAGGAAGGAACTGCCATTCCTATTCCGATGATTGAACACTTTCTGAAAGATGCTGCGGATGGAAAATACGAGGGATTCCCCACCTTGGGGGTAAGCTGGAGTACATTGCGTGATCCCAATTTGCGGGAGGAGGTAATGGCTCCTAAATCCGGGGGGCTATTGTTAACCCGAGTTAATCCAAGGGGAACAGCAGGAAGAGCCGGCCTTAAAGAGGGGGATGTTTTACTCAGCGTGGACGGGTTTAAGCTGGATGAGGATGGAAACTATCGGGACTCACTTTACGGGCCTACCGCAGTTGGAAATTTGATTCGAACGAAACCCACGGTTGGATCAGTTGCGCGTTTTCGAATCTCGCGAAATGGCAAGGAGATGGATCTTGTGGGAACCTATGATCGAAAAGCCAGGGAGGAGGTTTCAATTCCCACGCTACAATTTGATCAAGCGCCGAAGTTTCTCGTGGTGGGTGGGTTGGTTTTTCAGGAGCTTACAGGTGTCTATTTACAGGAGTGGGGGGATAAGTGGTCGGAGCGTGCGCCTCAACGTCTTGTCGAGTACTTCACTTTTCAACAAGAGAAAAGACCTGACCCAGAGAAGAAGGTTGTTTTCTTGAGTCAGGTTCTGCCTTCGCCAATCACACTAGGATACCTGCAGTTGTCGGGGTTAGTTTTGGAGAAAATGAACGGGCGTGAAATCAAGAACTTGGCGGAGTTGGCAAAAGCCGTGGATGAAATTTCCAGCGGCGACATTGTGTTCGAGTTTCGAGATGAGCCAGGGAAATTGATCCTCCAAGCTGATGGCTTGCCTGCCATTTCGGAAAAGATTGGTAAAGACTACGGATTACCAGCACTTCGCCGTTTGTAGGGTGAGGTGCGGAGGCCCACGATGCGTTTGAGTGGTTGGGCTGTTTTTGATTTAGACGGAACGCTTGTGGACACTTTGGGCGAAATTCGTCTGGCTTTGAATCGGGTGCTAGCTCGGCACGGGCGAAATGGTTTAGAGAGTGATGTCGTTCGAGATCTGGTTGGGAATGGCCCTAAAACCCTTATGGAGCGTGCGTGGAGTAAGACAGGAAGTAGTGCAAATGCTGGCGAGGCTGGTTTATTGGCAGAAGAGTACTCGAAGGAGTACGACAAGAACCCTGCTGGGATGAGTCGTCCTTATCCTGGAGTCCATGAGGGAGTACAGAGGTTAATCCAATCTGGGTGGAGGCTTGGAGTTTGCACCAACAAGCATGGTAACGCTGCACGCGCTTTGGTTCGAGATTTGGGCTGGGAAAGTTGGATTCGAGTTGTGGTTAGCGGCGAGGAAAGCTTCCGAAAGCCTGATCCCCGCCCCTTACGGTTCGCTTTCCAAAAAATGGGCGCGTGTTTTGGAAGACACCTTTTCATAGGAGATAGTGAGATCGACCTCAAAACAGCTCAAAATGCAAGAGTGGAGGGCGTTTTTCTTGAGCATGGATATGGGGAAAAGGGGCTCTTTCAGGCACGATCCTTTTCAAACGCTGTAGATCTTTTTTCGTGGATGGCTCAGTCAGGCCCCTGCGTGCGATAGGAAAATCCCGGTTCTTTGAGTTTTGTAATCGAGAATGAAAGTATCTTATTTTTTGCGAAGGAGTGACTTGCCCGTCATCGCAGAGGGCTTGGGTATTTTGAGCATATCCAAAAGGGTGGGGGCCACGTCCGCAAGAATACCATCCTCTAAGGTATGTGCGTTTGCATCTTCAGCAACGTACAGAAAGTGGACCAGGTTTGTGGTGTGGGCTGTATGTGGGGCTCCACTCTTTTCAAGCATCTGTTCGCAGTTTCCGTGGTCGGCTGTCACGACAGCTTTTCCCCCTGCTTTTTCTAGGGCTTCGAGAACTTGGCCTACACAACGGTCGATGGTTTCGACGGCGCGAATCCCTGCAGTAAGGACTCCCGTATGGCCGACCATGTCGGGATTGGCAAAATTCAGGATGATTAAGTCATCCTGACCTTTTTGGATTCGATCCACAACACGCTCGGTAAGGGCAGGGGCGCTCATCTCTGGTTGCAAGTCATACGTTGCGACCTTAGGGGAGGGGACCATAATTCTCTCCTCCTTCGGATTAGGAGTTTCCTTTCCGCCATTAAAGAAGTAGGTGACGTGAGGATATTTTTCCGTCTCGGCAAGCCTTGCTTGTGATAGGCCATGTGCCGCCACAACTTCTCCAAGGAGGTCATTCATTGGTAGGGGAGTGAAGAGATTTTTGATGCCCAGCTGTGTGAAATCACTTTCGTATGGGGTCATCGTGAACACATGAACTTTCGGATGATGCGATGATTGGAATTCAGAGAATTCGGGATCTGCCAGGGAGCGAACGATTTGTCTCATTCGATCTGCGCGAAAATTAAAAAAGAATAGAACATCGTCGTCTCGGATCAGAGGTTTATTTGATTCAATAAAGCAAATGGGGGTAATGAACTCATCCGTTGTTCCTTTTGCATAGGACTCAGCGATAGCGGTCGTGGCTGATTTTGCTGGAACCCCCTGGCCCTCTACAAAGAGATCGCGTGCGAGTTTGACCCTCTCCCATCGCCGATCTCGATCCATGGCGTAGTAGCGTCCTACAAGTGTGGCTAGGGTGGACCCTGGGCATGAGGCAATCTTGGACTCGAGTTGCGACATAAACTCGCGAGCTGATGTGGGGGAACAGTCCCGCCCATCGGTTATGGCATGTATGTAGATTTCCCGATGACCTGATTCCGATGCGAGTTGGATGAGTGCGAGTAGGTGATCGATGTTTGAGTGGACTCCCCCGTTCGAGACAAGGCCGATCAGGTGGAGGCGTTTCCCTTTGGCCTTTTCAAAGCAGGCTTGGAGAGTTCGGTTTTTCCCCAATGAGCCATCCGCTACAGCTAAATTGATTCGGGTAAGCTCTTGGTAAACGATTCTACCGGCACCTAAGTTTAGATGACCCACTTCTGAGTTTCCCATCTGACCCTCTGGAAGACCGACCTCAAGCCCACTGGCCTGGAGTCTGGACATGGGGTATTTCTTGTACAACTGATCGTGAACCGGCGTTGAGGCAAGGAGGGTAGCGTCTCCTTCGCGTTCTGCAGCCGAGCGTCCAGCAGGGTTAATCCCCCAACCGTCCCGAATTAGAAGAAGAACAGGCTTTTTCATGTAAAATCAAGATACCTTAATTTTAGCAAGAATCGAGTTGAGTTCTTTTGATGATTGAAAACTTTGGACGAAAGACGGAAATCGGGAGATACTCGTCATGTGATAGAGTCATTCGTTTTTAGTGAGGGCAGGCCAGTTAGCCACAACGTGGAGATGGAAGCCCTGCGATTAGCCCGTGCAGACAAAGGATTGATCCTGTGGATTGATCTCACGGATCCTACTCCTGAGGAAACCAAGGCAATCCTTGAGCTCCTTTTTGAATTTCACCCTCTTGCGATCGAGGACTGTGTGACGCTAAGTGAGCTTCCTAAAATCGAGGATTACGAGGATTACCTTTTCATGATCATGCATAGCGTTGCGATAAGCAGCGAGAAGATGCTTAAAATTTCCGAACTGAATCTCTTTTTAGGTAAAGAGTTCTTAGTCACCTATCATCGCGAACCCATCCCTGGTGTTACGCTCCTAAAGGAGCGATTGACAAAAGGGACAGCACAACAGGCCCGGGGTTCGGACCGGCTGGCACATCAGATCCTTGATCAGGTTGCTGATTCATATTTGCCTGTGGTGGAAGTTCTCACGGAGGAGATGGAAGATGTGGAGGAGAAAGCGCTATCCGGAATGAGAAAGGAGGATCTTTCGAAAAGAATTTTGCGGGCGCGGCGTCGGCTTTCTAGTCTAAGACAAGCCTTGCGTCCGCAAAGGGAGGTGATTTCCCGCCTAGCTCGTGGTGAGTCCAAGCTGATCCGAGCACTTATGTTGCCTTATTTTCGCGATGTTCAAGACGCGTTGGCACGGGTGGATGAGCGTCTGCAAGGATGTAATGATCGTATGATGGTGGCATTTGATGTTTATACGAATCGCTCGGCTCACGAGGCCAACGAAGGAATTAAGGTTTTAACTGCCCTGACTGCGGTAACGATTCCCCCCGTCGTTGTCGGATCGTGGTATGGGATGAACTTTCGTCATATGCCTGAACTGGATCACCCGTTGGGTTACTTTGGTCTCATGGGGGTAACTTTCGCCCTGATGCTAGGGATGGGGCTTTGGTTGAAGTTCAAACGTTGGTTTTAAAGAGGGGATCTTGAGGAATGAAATCCTCCTTTTTAGAGCGTCTTCTTGAGCGGGCAGATCGGGTGGGTCATGGGGAGATTCAGTCCCAAATTGTGCGATTGGCCGACGACAAGGGTTTTTTAGAGACAATATTTAATACCCTCCAGGAAGGGGTTCTGGTTGTAGATGGGGATGGAAAAGTAACCTATCGGAACCAAGCCGCAGGAAGACTCCTGGGGTTGCCTGAATCAGGGGAGTTAGGCGGATGGACATTGGGTCGTAGTCTTCGAGGAATCGATTGGCGCGAGTCCCTTCGGGAAAATCGCTCTTCTTCGGGAACAATTGAGGTCAATTATCCCGAGACTCGGATTCTAAATTACTATTTGGTTCCGCTTGAAAAATCGGGACGATTAGGTGGTTTATATGTGGCTATTTTTCATGATGTGACGCGAGATCGCAATGAGGCAAAAAGTGCGGTTGAGGCGGGACGTGTGGAGGCTTTAACTCTTTTGGCCGCTGGGGTAGCCCACGAGTTGGGGAATCCTCTTAACAGTCTTCACTTGCATCTACAAATTATGGCCAAGGATGTAGCTGGGTTGGGGCAAGATTCTGCAAAGAAAATCAGCGAGTCCATTGCTACATGTCAGCAGGAGATTCGTAGGCTGGATGGTTTGATCACTCAATTTCTTCGGGCAATCCGGCCTAAACCTGTAAAGAAGACTTTGGAAGATACGGCAGATGTTTTAGAGGAAGCCCTGCTTCCTCTCGAGGTCGAGCTTAAGGACCGAGGAATTCTTTTGGAAAAGCAGTTGGGTCCCGGTACTCCTCGGATTCCAATGGATAGGGAACAGATGAAACAGGCGATTTATAATGTAGTCCGCAACGCAATGCAGGCGGCCGGAGAGCAAGGCTTGATTTCCCTCCAAGTACGAAGGGAAGGTGATTTCTGGGTGTTTGAGTGTAGAGATAATGGGGTAGGAATCTCCGCTGATGATCTTCCTCATTTGGGCACCCCCTTTTTTACGACTCGCAAAGATGGCACAGGACTGGGTCTCATGATTGTTCAAAGAATAGCCAGAGAACATGGTGGATCTCTGCAGATCACGACCCGTGAAGGGAAGGGGTCAACGGTGAAAATATTAATTCCTATATACGAAAAGAGGGTTCATCTGCTTACGGAAACTTCAGGTGTGGGTGAGGAGGTTGCCCCTCAATGAGACCGAAGTTGCTTGTAGTAGATGATGAAAAAAACACAAGGGAGGCGTTACGCCGAGCATTCGAGGATGCTTTTGAAGTGTTTGTTGCGGCAAATCTGGAAAGTTCAAAGAATCTGATTAAGTCAGAGCCGATGGATGTAGTTCTCACGGATCTGCGATTGGGAAACGAAAGTGGTTTGGAGGTTCTCAAGTTGTGCCAGAGGCAAAATCCCCCACCTCCCTGTGTTGTTATGACTGCTTATGGTTCCGTGGAGAGCGCAGTGGAGGGGATGCGACAAGGGGCTTACGACTATGTTACGAAGCCTTTAGATCTGGATCATGCTCAACTTCTTTTACAAAGGGCCGTTCGAACTGTGCGGGTGGAGCAAGAGAATCTTGAATTAAAAGCTCTGCTAGAGCGTTCCTTTGGTTTGGATAGAATTCTAGGAAAGTCGGTGGCGATTGAGAAGGTTTTGGACCGTGTTCGACAGGTCGCGGATTCCAAGGCGAGTGTTTTACTTGAGGGTGAAAGCGGAACGGGTAAGGAGTTGGTTGCGCGAGCTTTGCATGGGTTGAGCTCAAGAAAAGGAGGCCCGTTTGTGGCCGTCCACTGTGCGGCTCTTTCTCCTCAGCTCTTGGAAAGTGAGCTCTTTGGTCACGAAAAAGGAAGCTTCACAGGGGCGACGGAAAAGCGAATCGGTCGTTTTGAACAGGCTCAAGGCGGAACTATTTTTCTGGATGAGATCGGAGAGATTGATGCGGCCACACAGGTAAAGCTGTTAAGGGTTTTGGGGGAGCGAACTATGGAGAGAGTTGGAGGAAATCGTCTGCTCGATGTCGATGTACGACTCATTACGGCGACCCATCGCAGTTTAGATCGTTTAGTGCAGGAAGGAAAATTTCGTGAGGATCTCTACTTTCGGATTCGGGTTGTTCAAATCCAGATACCACCGTTGCGAGATAGGCCTGAGGATATTCCCATTCTGGCAGAATCTTTTCGCAAGGAATACAGCTTGGAGAATGGGAAAGGGGATCTGTCTTTTTCCCCTTCCAGCATAAGATTGATGATGGATTATCGTTGGCCGGGAAATGTTCGTGAGCTGCGAACGGCTGTCGAGCACGGAGTAGTTTTAGCCAAAGGAAGAGCGATTGAGCCTGATGACCTGCCTAACTCCGTACGGATGGGGAGTGATAGGATTGAATCGCGGGTTGAGGCAACGAGCCTACGGCTCGATAAAATCCAGAAAAGCCTGATTGATGCGGCTATGGATAAAACTGGAAAAAATATCTCCAAGGCGGCTCAAGCTCTAGGCATCAGTCGTCGCACGCTTCACCGTAAGCTGGCTCAATCTTCCAAGAAAGGTAAGATATCTCGGTGAGCACAATTCAGGATCTGGTCTACAATTTGGAGGAGGGAGGTCTGCGCAGGGTTCTTGTGATTATTGCGCTGGTTTTTTTGACAATGGGTCTTGTCGCTTGGATTGGTATTAGTGAATTCAACGGGTTAAGAACTCAGGAAGCGATGGATCTTGCTCAACAGGCACGCCAAATCGCTACGGGCCAGGGGTTGACGACCCAACTGATTCGGCCACTGGCTTTGTGGCAGGTGCGGGCACAATTTGGAAATGATGCCCCAGAGGTAAGTGCTTTCCCTGAGACTTTGAACCCTCCTTTATATCCTGTTCTGTTAGGGGGTCTTTTCAAGTTGGGTCAAATATCTGGAAAGATCCCAATGTCCGTCTCACCTGAGGCGATCAAAGGAATGAGGGTCTATCCTCCTGACTACATTGTTTTAATTTTTAATTTGGTGTGTGTGGCACTCACTGTCTTGGCCGTTTATCTTTGGGGTGCTGGGCAGTTTGATTTTGGCGTCGGAATCTTGTCAGCAGTCTTTTTTATAGGAAGTACGGCCTTATGGAATCAGGCAGTCTCGGGCGGTGCTGTTTGCCTGGTCGTTTTTTTGTATGCGTGGGCAGGGTATTTTTTTTATCGAGGATTGGTTGGAGAAGAAAATCCTGAGGAGCTGTCGTCCCGAGGGGGTCTGTGGTTTGGAATTGCTGGGTTTACCTTAGGTCTTACCCCGTTGGTTCAGATGATTCACATCTGGCCTGTTTTGGCACTACTGGTTTGTGGCATTGCTCTTTTTCATAGGGGTCGGATCTGGTTGGTGCTTGGCACCGCGATCCCACTGGTCCTCTTTTTTGCTTGGTTGGGTTGGCTTTGGGTTAAGACGAGAAATCCTATCGGGCTAAATTGGGCTTATCTAATTTCCGATTCTGCCCACTACCCAGGAAATCTTGTTTGGCGGACTTATAACTTTGATATCGAAAAAACAAATGTTTGGAGTCGTATTTTAGGATCTGCAATTCGTGGAATAACGTTTCTTATTTCTCAAGGTCCCATTTCTTGCGGAGCAACTCTCGCGGGCACATTGGGTCTATTTAGTGTTCTACACGGCTTTCGGCGAATTTCCGCAGCTACAGGTAAACTTCTTTGGCTTAGTGGGGTGAGTGCCCTAATTCTAGCCACGGCATTTGTTGTTCGAGACGGTGGAGCGGGATCCCATCCTGTTTTGATAGTTCTTCTGCCTTTAGCTTCGGTTTATGGGGCTGCTGGCCTTTTTGTTTTAGTCGAACGATGGAACTTGGAGGTGGATCTTCTTAAAAAAATATTCGTTGTACTCTTTGGTTTCATAGCCACCGGCCCCTTAATCTACCAAGTGGCTCGGTCGGAATCCGCGCCTTTCGCCTATCCACCAACTTATCCGCCGATATTTCTATTCATGAGATCGTGGTTCGAGCCTAAAGAGTTTCAGGCAAGTGATTTGCCTGCTGCCGAGGCTTGGTATTCGAGCCAACCCACTTTGTGGGTTCCTGCAACTCGAGACGAATTGATTAAAATACACGATCGAGTAACTCCTATTTTTAGCATCCTTTTCACACCCGCCAGTTCGGATGTGAAGATGCATAGTCAGATGCTCCAAGAAAATTCAGAATGGGCTTCATGGGCCGATGTTATTCGGCGGCAAAAACCACCTGATTTACCTCAATCCTTTGTTACCTCGCTTCCTCCAAATAATGACTATTTACTGTTATCGATACAAAAAAGATGGAACTAGTTGGTTTTTAGTTATTAAGGGCATTTTTTGATTTTTAACAAGTTATTGGTAAGCCTTTAACAAAACAAAACTACAGAGTGTGTCTTTAGATTGAATAAATCCTGCGAACCACAAGATTTAGTGGATGTCGGCAGGTTTATTCAGGCCCTTAATTCGATCGCCCCTGTTATGGGCCATTCTCGTTGGATCTTCGAACGTCAACTTTGCTCAGATATCCTCGAGCGTAAACTCTGCTCAGATTGAGGGATCGGCTGGTCAGCAAGGGGCGAAGCCTTTCACTGCCACCGTGGCAATTCGGGAAGGATACGACAGCAATCCTTTAACTCAATCGTATCAGAGATCGCAAGATGTTCAGTCGAGTACCTACTCGAGTGTGAATCCATCCCTTGGATATAATTATACAGGACTGCAGGCAGATCTTTCTGCACGATACGATTTTCAAGGAGTCTACTTCCCAAGTCTCAGTTCGTCTTCTGATATTCAGTACAATCAGACTTTCACAGGTCAATATACCTACGCCTTTGATCCGCGTTGCAGCATTACGGTCGCAGACAATTTTAATTTCTTTGAGCAGCCGATTGGCACTCAGTTCGCTGCTGGTTTAACGCCCACAACCCAAGTGCAAGGGAGTATTATTAATTTGGGGACCATTAAGGCGGATTACCGCGTGACAGACCGACTTTCCATGGTCACTCGCTGGAATAATCAGGTAGTGAATAGTAATGGATCGGCTAGCTACCAAAAAGATCCAAACACTGATATAACAACCATCCAATCAGGCGATCAGTCGCAGTCCAACTACATGAATAACGGTGCGTTTCAGCAGTTCCGTCTCGATTTCACACCTGAAACTGTGGGTACATTCACAGTCGACTACCAGTTATTTGATTACTATAGCGACCAGACTTTTCGGGATAATCAGCAGGTCGCTTTCACCTTGGGTGCGGATCACACCTTTCTGCCTACACTTTTTTTTACGGGTCGGGCAGGTATTCAGCTAAACGATAATTTTGGTACAAACGATAACCCTCTCAATGTTGGGGCAGGGGGCCTTAACAGCGGTGAGCAGGAGATTGCGGTTTATCCTTTTGTTTCTTTGAGCTCAACTTGGAATTATGGACAGCAAAACTCGCTTACGGCTGGCTTTTCGATTCAGGTGCAGCAGTCAACTCAAGCCACCTCCTCTGATTCTGAATCGTACAACTTAAGTCTTAGTTCAGACCATGCTTTCACGGAGAAGCTAAAACTTGTCCAATCATTAAATGTTCAACTTGCCATTTACACGCCAGAGTACGATAAAGAGCAAAGCCTCCTTATTTACGGAGGATACCAAGGAAGCGGGCAGCAAACTGTTGCGAATTATAACTGCAAATTATCTTATGCCTTTTATCCATACCTCTCGGCTGAGTTGGGCTATACTTTTAGCACCTTTCAATCCTATTTTGATGAAAATAATTCCCAATCAGGAAGTTACAATCGGAACGTAGTCTATATAGGGGTGCGCGGTACCTACTGATTGCGAAAGTTTCCGAACCCGAGTAGTTTGGGGTTGTGAGCGAGTTTAGCGAAACCCCACCATCTTATGGGTATGGTGCAGCGACCCAGAATGCAGGGGAAGCTTCGTTTCACGTCAACGACTTATGGCGTGTTATCCGGAATCGTTGGCCTACTTCCGTAACCATCTTAACGCTGGTCATGGCGACAGGATTCATCGTAACAAAGTTACAGCCCAAGATTTATGAATCTTCTGCCGTTTTACGCGTTGAAAAAGAGAACCGTGATTTGCAGGTTTTTCAAACCTCCTTTGAAGCTTTCGATCCAGTATTCTTTCAGACCGAATTCGAGCTGATTCAAAGTAAAAAAGTCCTCTACCCGGTGATCACAAAGTTGGGAGTGGCTTCGCGTCTCTGCAAGGCGATGGAGTTGCCCGAGGGTTCTATCAGCGATGATCAGGCCTTTATGATTTTCCGAAAAAGCTATCTGGAGGTCAGACCGTTTCGAAATACCAAGCTTATCGAAGTCGTGTGTCAAAGTACCCAACCAGAGGAAGCGGCTTTGTATGCGAACACAATTACGGATTCGTATGAGGAGTTTCGTCGTAGTGAAATTACCGGAAGAAGTGATTCGGGTTTGAAAGTTCTGGATGGGGAAGTGCAAAAGCAGAAAAAGCTGGTTACTGAAGCCGCTGCCAAAGTGGAGTCTCTCCGAAGAGATTTGAAAATTGACGAACTCCCTGGCGCAAGTGCTCAGGTTCAATCCACCACGCTGTCCGATATGGAGATTCAGAGGAAAGAGGCGGCACTGAGTGAATTGCGTTCGGATATGATCTCTCGGAAAGTCCGCCTTGAGAAAGTCGCGGATTTAACAATTGAGCAGCTCGAATCCACTTTGCCTGCTCTTCAACTTGAGGACAGCACGACAGCCTCAACCAAGCAGCAGTATTTGCAGGCGCTCCAAAATGTGGCTTCGATGCAGAAGCAGGGATATGGAAAAAAGCATCCCGAGATGCAGGCTGCGATCAAGGCTGTGTCTGAGCGGCGAGATCAGCTCAATAAACTCGTGACGGGAATCCGAAGGGCTTTGTCGATTGACCTAAGTGTGGCCCAAGCCCGTGTGGAGAGCCTCGAGAAGGAGGTGACTGAGTTGCGTGGTCAGTTGAGGGCGGATAGGACCGATCGTTTAGCGCCCTATAACGAAGCAAGACGTGACTTTGAAACTCAGAGTCAACTCTTGGAGGTTTTAATGTCGCGGTATCGTCAGCAATCGGTTGAGTCACGGATTGAAACAAGGCCTGTGCAGGTAGTGAATCGTGCTGAACCGGGGGTTCGTCCCGTAAAGCCCAACCTGAAGCTGAATCTTGCCCTAAGTATGGTGGTGGGTCTGGTGTTGGGGTTGAGCTTGGCATTCTTCATTGAGTACTTGGATACGAGTATTAAGACGATGGATGACGTTGAGAGATATTTGGGAATCAGTGTTCTGGCGGTAATTCCGAAGGGAGCGAAGTTTCTATCCCAAGACGATCCAAATTCGCGATTTGCGGAGGGTTATCGAATTCTTTGCGCGAAGTTGAATTTGACTGGGGCACGCTCAATCGCCCGTACGATCACTGTTCTGAGCGGTGGACCGGGTGAGGGAAAATCAACGACCACGTTTAATCTGGCATGGGTATGTGCGCAAAGCGGAATGAAGGTTCTTTTGATCGACGGCGATATTCGTAGGCCAAATGCACATAACGCTTTGCAAATTGAGAATACACTTGGCCTTGGAGAGTACCTTGCCGGACAGGCCTCTTTGGATGAACTCATTCAAACAACTTCCATTCCTAATCTCGAGGTATTGACTGCCGGAAGTCTGGGTCCAGAGGATTTGGGTGGTTTTAGTCGCGCAAGATTTTCCTCCTTACTGGAAACTTGCCGTCCTAACTATGATGTAATTCTCGTGGATTCGCCTCCTGTTCTGGGAATCAGTGATGCATCCGTGATTAGTCAGGAGGTTGATGTCACGCTGCTCCTGATTCAACATCGCCGCTATCCGCGAAATGTATCCCAAAGGGCAAAGCGAGTCATTGAGGACGTTGGAGGGAAGCTATTTGGTGTCATTTTAAATAACGTGAATATCAAGACGGATGACAACTACTACTACTACGCTGGTTATTCGACTCAGTATGGGTACAAAAAGCGCACTCCAAGGGGCCCTAGGGGCAAACAACCAACTAGTAGGGTAGCTACCTCAGCGCAGGTGGTGCCTGAAAATGAGACCGAGGGTCAACCTATTGAGGAGTCTAATTTAGAAACTCAAGAGGCTCCAAAAATCACTTTTGTACGACCTCCCCAGGGTCAGGACAGGTTCTGATGCATCACTTCCAAATTGCCCTATGGATCGTCGCACTGGTTCTGGCGCCGTTACCCTCCTTCTCTCAATCCATCCAAGTCGGAACAGCCTCTCAGACAATCCTTGCTACAAATGCACCCGCTGTAGGTGCTGGTCTATCGACTTCAAAGCCAGCAGACGATTTGATGGTTACTCCTGCGGCAACGACCGTGGGCACTAATATCGACACAAGTGATCTCTTGCGTGGGGGCGACACGTTGATCATTCGTCTTACAGGTGTGCCCACGCAAGATCAGGGCATTTTTGAGGTCAAGATTGATGAAAGTGGTAAAATTTCGATGCCCCATATTGGTAGCCTTGTGGCAGCCAATAATACAACGGTAGAGCTGAAAAAATTGATTGAGTCGACCTATTTAAAAGAAGAGATCTTTACCAACCCGAATGTAACTGTTGACCTTAAGGAGCAAAGGTTCGTGGATGTGACGGGGGAGGTGAGAATGCCCCAACGTGTGCCTTACACAAAAGATCTTACGGCTTTGGGGGCAGTTGCCGCATGTGGAGGATTTACAGATTTTGCCAATCGACGACGTGTTCGCTTAACCCAAGGCGGACAAACCCAGGAGTTTAACGCAAAGGAAATCCAAGCCGACCAAGGTCGTGACATTCGCCTTAAGCCCAATGACAAAATTCAGGTAGACCGGAGTATATTCTGAACGAACGAATCGGATTGTTTGGAGGCTCGTTCGACCCTTTTCACTTGGGCCACTTTCTCATTGGACGAACCGCTTGGGAGAGTCTTCGCTTGGACAAAGTCGTTTACCTTCCATGTGCTCACTCCCCGCTCAAGTCATTTCAACCCAAAGCTAGCGCAAAGGAGCGTTTAAGATGGTTGAAGAAAGGTCTTTCTGGTCAGAAGTGGGCCCAGGTGTCGGATTGGGAAATCAAGCGCTCTGGTGTCTCCTTCTCAGTGGATACGGCTGCTTACTGGAAAAAGAAGGCTCCTCAAGGAGCGCTCTTCTGGATCATGGGTTCAGATCAGTGGAGTTTACTTCCTCAGTGGAAGGACTTTCGTCGATTAGCACGCTGGGTTCATTTCCTGGTTTTCCCAAGGCCTGAAACACCCAAGCCGCGGCGTGGAATTCGTATGACAATTTTACCTGTTCGCTTTGATCTCTCATCGACTGAAATTAGGCAAAGAGTTTTGAGGGGGCTATCGATTCGAGGATTGGTTTTAGAAGATCTGGAGAAGTGTATATGCGAAAGTCGATCCTACCGATGATTCCCGAGGGTTTAGAATTGGCCAAGGTTGCAGCAAGTTTGGCGCTCAATAAAAAAGCAATCGACCCTGTTATCCTCGATCTACGCAAGGTGGGTGGTCCTTCGGATTTCTTTGTGATTGTTTCGGCAGAAAACGAGCCACAGATAAAAGCCATCGCAGGCGAGATTGAGCGTGGGGTTGAGAGTGCGGGTCGGAGGGTATTTCGCTCTACTGGGCAAGCGGCGAGTCAATGGATGATTTTGGACTATGGGGACGTTTTGGTACACATCATGCACTCTGCGCGCCGTAACTTTTACCGCTTGGAAAGCCTTTGGGGTGATGCGGAAAGAGTGAGCGTCTAAATCTAGTCCAGCAAGGTGCCTTGGTTTGTCACATCTCCTCAAGGGTTGATATACCAAGCAGATTTAAGCCATCCCGCAATACGTCTCCTGTAAGACCTGTTAGTGTGAGGCGGGACTCCTGTAATGATTGTGTTTTGGCTTGAAGGACAGGACAGTTTTCGAAAAACCGGTGGAATAGACCTGCAGTTTCAAAGAGGTATCCACAAAGGTGGTGAGGCTTGCGATCGGATGCGGCCAGTTCAATCACATCACTAAAACGGAGTAAGTGACGTGAAAGCTCCTCTTCCGCGGGTTCTTCAAGAAGAATCTTGTGAGATGGGGGGGTGTTCACACCGGCTTTTCTAAGAATTGAGCGAGAGCGAACATAGGCGTTTAAAATGTATGGTGCTGTATTGCCATCAAAAGCCAACAATTTCTCCCAAGTAAAAACATAGTCGAGATTTCGACCTGGCATCTGGTCCGCATACTTGAGGCTCGCAATACCGAGAAGTTCGGATTTTGTCTCAAGTGCCTTTTCGTCAAGATCTGGGCGTTTTTCTAGGAGGATCTTTTTAGCTCGCTCCTTGGCCTCGTTCAGTAGGTCGACCAATTTAATGGGAGAACCATCTCGGCTTTTTAGGGGTTTTCGGTCGGGTCCAAGTATGGAGCCAAACCAAACATGCTCCAAAGGGACGGTTTTGCCC
Source organism: Methylacidiphilales bacterium (assembly GCA_044348085.1). Taxonomy (GTDB): domain Bacteria; phylum Verrucomicrobiota; class Verrucomicrobiia; order Methylacidiphilales; family Verrucolacustridaceae; genus Verrucolacustris. The sequence goes on from JBIKTM010000004.1 coordinate 26,074, forward strand.
CATCGCATAGCAGTATCGAAAAGCCATTGAAAGTGAAGTTGTTGTCGTCCATCGGTCACATAAATAATTCGGTCCGCATGAAGCTCGGTAATGCGAGATTGGAGGGCCGCCAGATCGGTCGTTCCATAGAGAAAAGCCCCATCTGATTTACGTATCAAAAAAGGTTCCTCTGATATCTTTGGATTCTTAACCACGACGGCGCCTTGGCTCTGTTCGGCGATTCCATTTCTAAGTAACTCGTCTACCACACTCGAAAGCTGCGACTGATAGGAGCTTTCACCTTTTTCGAGATCAAAAGTTACCCCTAGGCGGCGATAGATTTCTTGGAAGTGTTCTGAAGATCGTTGGCAAAAGTGTTTCCAATCCTGTGTTCGCTCCGGTTCGCCTGCTTGAAGTGCGGCCAGTTCTGCTCGCGCTAATTCCATCTTGGCTGGATCAGCCTCTGACTCTTCGTGTCCTTTCTTATAAAACTCCTCTAGTTGTTCAATCGAGCGGGATGGATCCAGGGGCGGCCTGCCTGCCTTTCGATAGGCAAGAAGGAGTTTGCCAAATTGCGTTCCCCAGTCGCCCAAATGGTTAATTCGAATCACCTTATGACCACATCGGGTAAGGAGTCGTGATAAGGTATCCCCTAGAAGAGTTGAGCGAATGTGCCCCACATGCATGGCTTTTGCGATATTTGGAGAGCTGAAATCGATGACGATGGTTTCCGGCTTTTTAGATATAGAAACTCCCAGGGATGGATCTTTTCTTAAACTTTCTATTGCCTGGGCCACAGCTGGAGGCTGAACCTTGTAATTTACAAAGCCGCTTCCCGCAACCTCTGGGGTTTCCCAATTTGGCGGGGGGGCACACTCTTTGGCCAAACGGGAGGCGATATCTCTGGGGTTTTCCCCTACCTGTTTGGCCGCGACCATTGGCAGATGAGTTTGAAAGTGTCCGTGTCGAGGATCCGTGCAAGGCCGCACCCATGGTCCTGAGCCGATCTGGGGAAAGTGTGTTTGAGCCCAGTTTTGAACACGGGCTTCGAGTTCAGCGCGAAGTGACATTACGGGGTTTGAAGAAGTGCCAGGATTTCGGGTGTACCGGCAGCTTGTAGAAGCTTGGATTTGATGCCTCGACGATTAAAAAACTTTGCCACAGTAGCCAGTGTCTGAAGATGTAGCTGAGTTTGGTCTGGAGGGGTAAGAATCAGAAAAAAAAGATTCACCAACTTACCGTCTACTGCCTCGCAATCGATCCCTTGGGGGCTTCGAGCGAGCAAAAAGCATGGTTTTGTTAGTTTTGGTATTGTGGCGTGGGGGAGCCCAAACCCACCCCCCATCGCGGTAGTCATTTTAGCCTCCCTGGCTAGCAGACATTCTAAGCAAGATTCTATTATATCTTTCTTGATAAACCCATTATCAGCAAGGGTTTGTAGCATAATTTTATAGGCTGAATTCCTGTCTTTAGCAGAAAGGTCTGCGATCAGATTCTTCTCGTTGATAAGGTCTTGAACAAGCACGGAGCTAGTGTTTTAGGCGGAATGAGGTAGGTAGCGCAAGAGCAGGCCCGAAAGCCAGTGGGCAATGGAGGTGTAAGTCCATGCCCAATCGCCTCCAAGATGAAGCAAGGTATCACCCAAAGGGGAGGGTCGAAACGTTGACCAGAGTAACCCTCCAATAAGGAAAGTATTTCCAAGAAGAATCAAGGTCAGGGAGAAAACTCTGCCATAGATCAGGAAGTCGGGTTGACGTGTCGGAAAAAGGTCGAACGTGAAGGCGTAGTGGTACCCCCAAATAGCCCCCCAAAGTCCCAAGACCGGAAGGGGAAACTGCTGAAATTCCGGCCAAATTCGGGTTCCTGCAAGCCACAGAATTCCCGCGATCATTGGATAAAAAGGAAAAATATAGGGAGCTAGGCTGATCCATGGGGAGACCCTATCGGAGAGGACTTTTCCACCCTTGGAACTTGCTTGGAGGGAGTGAACCCTACCGCCGCTCATCCAGACGGCCAGAGCGTGAGTGAGTTCGTGTCCTAATACATAAATCCCACGAGGCCTGGGGAGAGCAAAAAATGCAACGCACGCGAGGATAAAACCCATGCCAAAAACCGCGACACCGGCCCAAGGAAAGCCTGGTGTCTGTGTTATGTTCCTAAATAGTTTTCCAAAGAAAATGAGGGTAGCGACCAGTCCTGGCCAAAGGAGCAGGGCGAAGCCTAGGCGAAGCAAGTTCATGGATTGACGCGGGGGAGGGTTTTCGGGCACACTTTTTCCTTATGGCCAATACTGCTTCTGCTGCAAAACAAGCCCGTGGGGCTCTGCGTCGTCGTGCTGTGAACCGTCTTCTTCTGGATCATGCTCGTTTGGCCCAAAAGAAAGTTGTGGCTCTTATCACCGCAGGAAAAAAGGATGAGGCGGCCAAGCTCTTTCCTGAGCTTCAGCGTCGGCTCGATCGCGCCGCAAAAGGTAAGGCCATCCATCACAATCGGTCTGCTCGCATTAAATCTCGGATCGCTCACAAGCTCCGATAGCCTCAATCAGCACCGCTCATAAGGCGAGCGGATTGAATCCACGCTTCATTCCCGAAGTATATCTTTGCTAGGTCGACAACTCGATCAGCTTCGTTCTGGGTATGGAATAAACCGAATACTGTAGATCCGCTTCCACTCATTCGTGCTGCGAGGCTCCCAGATTGTTTTTGCAACCACTCCCGAGCCGAACGAATCCAGATGAATTTGTTTTCCACAGGTCCCTCTAGGTCATTTCGTGGATGAAGGGTTAACTTAGAGCCGTCCCCCTGGGTGAGGTGAAGTGGGGGGCCTTCAGAACATGGGATGGGCGACTTGGCGTATGCTGCGTAAGCGGCAGCTGTTGGGGATGGGAAACCAGGATGAATTAGGATTGCCCAAGGAAGATCTTTTAGGTGCACGGGTTGGATGATTTCCCCGCGACCCGTTGCACGAGCGGCATAGGGTTGGAGAAAAAAGGGGACATCGCTTCCTAATTCACCCCCTAATCGCGAGAGCTCCTCATCTGTGCACGAAATCGACCAAAGATTTCGAAGAAGCAAGAGTGTGGAGGCCGCGTCACTGCTTCCGCCCCCAAGTCCTGCCCCTTGGGGAATTGCCTTTTTAAGGTGCAAACGAACCCCGAGACCCTTTGCCGCATACTTTTGAAGCGATTGAGCCGCCCGAAGCACAAGGTTGTCACTCCCATGAGAGAGTTTGGAGTCGCCCTCGACAACGAGTGTGCATTGGCCGTCACTTGTGAGCTCGGCGTCTAAAGTGTCGAAGAGATCAACCTTGATAAAAAATGTATCAATAGGGTGAAAGCCATCAGGTCTACGTCGACCCAATCGAAGGTCTAGGTTGATTTTGGCATAAGCACGAGTTGTCATGAAGGAAGATTCCCGATTAGATGGTTAGGGTGAAATCAGACCAAATCATTCTCGCTCTTGATGTGGATTCCCCTGCCGAGGCGTTGGGTTGGGCCAAACGATTTCGAGGTAAAGTCGGAACATTTAAGGTTGGCTTACAGCTTTTTCTTAGGGCAGGGGAAGAGGTTCTTGCAGGACTGCATCGATTGGAGGTTCCAATATTTTTGGATCTGAAATTCCATGATATACCAAAAACTGTTGGGCAGGCTGTTCGGGCCGTGGCTCGCTGGAAGCCCCTTTTTCTAACGATCCACGCCTCGGGTGGAAAGGATATGATGGAAGCGGCTGTGTCCTTTGCCCCGAAGGAGACCCGAGTTCTTGGAGTTACCCTTTTAACCAGTTTAAGCGAGCAAGCCGTTCTTGCTTCTGGATGGGGAAAGGGTGTCGAAGCGACGGTAGAGCAACTGTCTGAGTTGGCGAAGCAGTCGGGCTTGTATGGGGTTGTCTGCAGCCCCCATGAGGCCAAAAAAACCAGATCCTCTTGGGGGCCGAATGCGGAAATTGTGACGCCTGGAGTCCGGTTGCCAGGTGCACAAGCTGATGACCAAGTGCGTGCAAAGTCACCTTCCGAGGCGATCGCAGACGGAGCAAGCCGAGTTGTGATCGGGCGTCCGATTTTGAACAGCACTGATCCCGAAGCCGTCTTGGAATCGATCCTTTCCGACGCTGTTTGAATCGTTTTATCTGACGGGAATGGCCTCACATTGAAAATCGGGGGCCAAGATAAAGCCCTCGGGCAACTGGGTCGTTGATCAGAAACTCTGCATTTCCCTCACTTTCGACTTTTCCTTCGCAAATAAGGTAAGCCCTGCTCACGATTGATAAGGTCTCCCGAACATTATGGTCGGTGATCAGGACGGCAATGCCCTTGCGACGCATAGTCAGAATAATCTGCTGAATGTCATAGACTGCCAATGGATCTACACCACTGAAGGGCTCGTCCAATAGAAGTACACTTGGGCGTGTGACAAGACAGCGAGCGATCGCTAGTCGGCGTTTTTCACCACCCGAAAGTTGAATCGCATGGCTTTTAATCAGCGCGTCCAAACCCAGTTCAACCAAAAGCTCGTGGCAACGCTCTTTGCGTTCCTGATCGGTGATGGGAAGTGTTTCCAGAATTGCCATGAGGTTTTCTTCCACAGTTAGGCGTCGAAAAATTGACTCCTCTTGCGGAAGATATCCAATTCCTCTGCGGGCTCTGCGGTACATTGGCATTCCCGTCACATCCTCGCCAGAAAACTGAATCGACCCAGCCGTAGGCCGGACAAGGCCAACCAACATATAGAAGCTGGTGGTTTTTCCTGCACCGTTGGGACCAAGAAGTCCCACAACTTCACCAGCACGAATATTTAGGTTTACCCCGTTGACGACGTTCCTTTCGCCATATCTTTTGACTAAACCTTCACAGGAAAGGATCGGTTCCCCTTGTGCAGGAGGTGCTGGCTGAGAAGGGGTGCTCAGGGTGTCTTCTGAAGCATGACCCGGCTTGCTCCCTCCGTAGTCATTTTGTCATCTTCCGGGAAGAGAATGATCTTATCTGCAAACACAGTTTTGTCTTTCGATATGACTTTTGGCTGACGAGCCACCTTAAGGAGGGTCAACTTTTTATCTGTAATATCGTACAGCGCTTTTTCGCTTGAGGTCTCGGAGGAGCCATCCTTGCGCTTGATAACGACATCCTCCCGTGCCTCAAGAGACTCAACCGCGTCATTATCAGCAAAGAAGACAGTCATTTCTTTTGCCGTCATTGTAAAGCGTGGTTCTTCTACTTTTACATTTCCGCGAAAGATTCCCTGCTTTTTGCCCAGTTTTTTACCCAGATTGAGGTCAAGTGAATCGCTCTCAATGACTGTAGATCCAGTTGGAGACGAAGGTGCCGACGGGGCAGGAGTGGGGGTGTCTTGGGCCTGAAGTGTAAGGACAAATAATAGGATTGAGGTAAATAAAGTCTTCATGGGTTTGAGTTGGAGAGTACGACCCTCACGCGATTGTATAGGGTTCCGCTTGAGTCAGCCACATTCCAATCAATCCCGTTGGAGGAGATCATAAGCGTTGGGCGTTTGACAAGAATACCGCTGTCAGTAGTCAGGCGATTTTCTTTTCTCCAAAAGTCACTTCGTGTGGCGGTAATCGTAGTCTCAACTTTTCCCTCTGAGTTAAAGAGTTCGACGTTTAGATCTTCGATTTTGAGCTGATTTGGACTTACAACCGTAGCTCGTTTTCCGTTTACCATAGCTGTTTTTTTTCCATTTGCGTCAGCTTGCGGAAGGGCAAAGTTCTGAATCACAGATCCGATAGGAAACTCGGGGCCATTACCAGCTACGGCTGGATAAGCTGCGAATACGCAAAGAAACGCTAGTATGGCTTTAGGATACGGCATAAAGGATCCGATTGATTTGTTGAAAAAGGGGGCGTGCTTGCGACAGAGGAAGCATGCTTTCTTTATCCGAAAGTGCCTTTTTTGGATTTGGATGAACCTCAATAAAGAGTCCGTCGATCCCCACTGCTGCTGCAGCTCGAGCAAGAGGAGGGATAAACTGTGCTTCGCCTTTCGTCACTTGTCCGCCTGAGGGCTTCTGGACCGAGTGGGTGGCATCAAAAATAACCTTGTGACCCTGTTTCCGCATAGTTACTAATCCCCGCATATCTACAACCAGATCTCCGTGGCCAAAGGTGGTGCCTCGTTCGGTGATCCAAGCTTTTCGACAACCCCCACGACGAAGTTTTTCCATTACAGCTGAAACAGCCTGTGGTGCAAGAAATTGCCCCTTTTTGACACTCACAGCTTTTCCTGTCTTTGCTGCAGTGAGAAGCAGATCCGTTTGGCGACAAAGGAATGCGGGGATTTGCAGAATATCTACAACTTTACCTGCCGCCCTTGCCTCATCTGAGGTGTGTACATCCGTGAGAACGGGAACCTTGAGAATTCTTTTCAAGGCAGCTAGTTCCTTTAAACCTTTTGCATATCCTGGACCTCGAGGCGAGGAGAGGGATGTCCGATTTGCTTTGTCGTAGCTGGCTTTAAAGACGTAATCCCAGCCCAAAGAGTGAGCCAAATCACGCAAGGTTTTCCCAATCAAGAGTGATGTTTTGCGTGACTCCAGCACACAGGGTCCGCCGATAAGGAGAAACTTATTTCTTTTTAGCATGTTGTTGGGCCGCTTGGGTAAAGCCGCGGAAGAGGGGATGGGGTACATCTGGTTTGGAGCGAAACTCTGGATGGAACTGACATGCCACAAACCAAGGATGGTCTGGGATCTCGATGATCTCAACCAAAACTCCCTTTGGATGGACGCCACTGATTTTTAAACCAGCCTTTTCTAGGCTTGGTCGATATGCATTGTTGAATTCAAAACGGTGACGATGTCTTTCCTGAATCTCGGGCACTGCATAAGCCTTTTGGGCGGTTGATCCAAGGGACAATTGGCAGAGATAACTTCCCAGCCTCATCGTTCCCCCTTTGGCCCCATTTGCATCTTGGCCGGGAAGAAGTGAAATGACCGCCTCCTTCTCGTTCGGCTGAAATTCGGAACTGTGGGCCTTTTTTAGGCCGGCAACGTTTCGGGCAAATTCGATCACGGCTACCTGCATTCCAAGACAGAGGCCAAGATAGGGGATTTTCTTTTCCCGAGCATACTTGGCGGAGGCGATTTTTCCCTCAATCCCGCGCTCCCCAAATCCTCCAGGTACAAGAATCCCATCGACTCCTGCCAGGAATGCATCCGCTCCCTGTTTCTCAATTTCCTCAGCGTCTACTTTCACTAGATCCACCCCCACGTCTTCACCAGATGCAGCATGAAAAAGGGCTTCGGTTACGCTTTTGTAGGCATCTGGCACGCCGAGATATTTCCCGACCATTGCGATTCGGGCTCGGTGTTTGGGGGAGATCATCCGTCCTACCATTTTTTCCCACTCCCGAAGCTCCGCAGGGGGTGCTTTTATTCCTAAATGATTAAGAACAAGTTCATCGAGCCGCTCACGGTGAAGCATCAAAGGTACTTCGTAGATCGTGTGCTTGACGTCCTGCTCTTCGATCACCGCTTCGACAGAGACATTGCAGAAGTTGGAGATCTTTTGGCGGGTTTCATGGTCAACAGGATGTTCGCTACGGCAAACCAGGATTTGGGGCTGAATTCCTATTTCCCGTAGTTTCGCTACGCTTTGTTGTGTAGGTTTGGACTTTAACTCTCCCGCCGCTTTGATGAAGGGGACGAGCGTGACGTGAATAAAGAGACAGTGCCCAGGACCTGTTTCCAGTGAAAATTGTCGCAAGGCTTCAAGGAAGGGGAGTCCCTCGATATCACCAGTGGTTCCGCCTATCTCGGTAATCAGGATGTCGCAATTCTCATGCTGCCCCATGTGGCGCAAGCGGTTCTTAATTTCGTCAGTTACGTGGGGAATGACCTGGACGGTTTTTCCTAGATAGTCGCCCCTTCGTTCTTTCCGAAGGACCTCCTCATAAACTTGTCCTGCCGTAAGGTTGTGACGACGGGTTAAGTGACAAGATGTGAACCTCTCGTAGTGTCCTAGGTCTAGATCGGTCTCTGCGCCATCTTCGAGCACATAAACCTCCCCGTGTTGGTAAGGGCTCATCGTGCCTGGGTCGACATTCAAGTAAGGATCAAACTTCATGAGACCAACCTTCAGACCGCGTCGCTCGAGAATCGTTCCTAAGGCAGCCGCTGTGAGTCCCTTGCCTAAGGAGCTGATCACGCCACCAGTGATAAATATGTATTTCATTTGGAGATAGTTGTGGCGCGGTCTGCCAGGGCTCGTTCCGCGCGTGGCACGTCCCCCGGCGTGTCCACACCAATGGAGTTGAAGTTAAGCTTCAGGACTTGAATCGCAATCCCGTTCTCTAAGGCTCGCAACTGCTCGAGCCGCTCTCTTTTTTCGCCCTCCGAGGGCGGGAGTTTTACTAGGCGCTGAAGAGTCTCGGGAGAGTACGCATAAAGACCGACGTGCTGATGGCTCCACTGGTTTTTCTCTTTCTCGTCAACAGTGCGGCAAAATCCCAAGGCCTTGCCATTTGAATCGATGGACACTTTCACGATATCAGGCTGATGCAGTTCCTCCTGATTGCGCAAGGGGGTAGCGATCGTGGCCATTCCATATTCAGGTCGAAGACCCTTAACGATCTCGTCTAAAATGAGTCCTCGGATTAGGGGTTCGTCGCCTTGAAGATTGATAAACCAGTCCGCTTTCTCTTTTAAAGCAACCTCCGCAACCCGATCTGTTCCTGAAATATGGTCCATACGGGTCATTACAACATCCGCTCCAAAATCTTGTGCTGTTTTGCAAATGGACTCGTCATCAGTCGCTACAATCACGTTGGTAATTAAGGTGGACTCTTTGGCTCCTTCCCAAACCCACTGAATGAGGGGTTTGCCTAAAATGGGTGCGAGAGGCTTGTTCGGAAAGCGTGTGGACGCTTTGCGGGCTGGTATCACTGCGACAACTCGTGGCGTTTTCATTTTTGTTTTGAGGCTTGTTCAAGAATCCAATCTTTGGCTTTGGGCCAATCTGAAGCCACAAAGCTGGCAAGTAGGCTTGCCTCATGCATTTCATTCTTGGGTACGTGAAGACTGAGCAAGACAGTTTTGCAGCCTGCTGAGTTTCCCGCCTGAATATCACATAAACGGTTTCCGATCATAAAAGATCTCTTTAAGTCGATCTGTAGATCTGAAGCGGCTTGTTGGATCATCTTCGGTGAGGGTTTGCGCCGATCGTCGTAAGGATCGCCTGGGACTGCAAAACAGTGTTCGTATTTAGCAAATATGTTTTTCCCGCCTAGAAGTTCTTCCATCCTGCTGTCGACCGAGCGGACCTGTTCTTTTGTAATTAGACCACGACCCACACCTGATTGATTTGAGATGACAATCAGCAGGAAGTTTGCGCCTCGAAGGTCCGTAATTGCGGTGGAAGCCCCAGGCATCAGCTTAACAAGCTTTGGGTCGCCTAAGTAGGGGACGTTTTCGATTAACGTATCGTCGCGATCAAGAAATACGGCGTATTTACCCATGATGTCGTGCGGCATCGATGAGTTCTGCTGCTGTGACGGTGGCTGTGCCAAGCTTTCCGACAACAATACCAGCTCCCAAGTTGGCTAGTTCAGCCGTGATATGACCTGGCAATCCAGTCGCGAGTCCAGCAGCAAGAAGGGAAATCACGGTATCGCCAGCGCCTGACACGTCATAGACCTCCCGAGCACGGCTTGGAATGCGCAGTGGGGCGTGGTGATGGCGGAACAGGATCATCCCATGTTCACCCAAAGTGAGAAGTAAGTATCGGCAGGACCATCGGAGCAGGAGCTCTTCTCCTGCAGCGATCCAATCCTGAGGACGTCCCGAATCGGGTTGACCCAGTGCTCCAAAAGCTTCAACACGGTTTGGTTTGACAAGGGTTGCCCCATTCCAATCTAAAGGATTGTGGATATTGGGATCCACAGCGGTCGGAATTCCCTTTTTTTGTGCTGCGAGAAGCAGGGTATTCACAAAAGTCTGATCAAACAGTCCCTTTCCATAATCCTCTAAAACTACAGCATGACAGCGAGGGAGAACGTGGAGTGCTTTTCGTAAAACAGCATCTCGCTCCTTTTCGGTTAAGTGAGTGGGTTCCTCTCGGTCCACTCTCACAACCTGCTGTTGGCGTGCAAGAATCCGCGTTTTTAAAATGGTAGGAAACTTATTGGATCGGCAGACCCCAGAGGTTCCAATTTTGCCATGTCGCAATAGACCCAAAAGTCGCTGACCCGCGGCATCTTGACCGATTCCGCCACTTAACTCGGCATGAATTCCAAGAGCGGCAAGATTGCGTGCAACGTTTGCGGCACCGCCTGGGTATGCCTGTTCACGCTCCACGTGAACTACAGGTACGGGGGCTTCGGGGGAAATGCGTGAAACCCGTCCATAAATAAACTCGTCTAACATTAAATCCCCGACAACAAGGACACGAACACGCCGAAAGCGAGTAAGGGCGGATTTCAACTTTGCGGGGGAGAGGTTAACCTCGGGCATATTTAGACAATGCCAAAAGCCTCCCTAAATCGCAACGCACACTTCTGTAGATCTAGCGCTTCATCACCATGAAATAGAGTCGTAAAGTATTATGCTACAACTAATTACATATTCGCATATGCATATCGCAAGACATTGAAAATCAGCTATTTATATAATGTAATTCGCTAGTCCCTAGGCATTGAGGGTAGGTGGGTGCAAAATCACGCTTTGGGGATCTTCGAGAAGGAGATAGTACTACGAGATGCTTTTTGACTACCACATGCACACGCCGCTGTGTGGTCATGCGACGGGTCACCCGCGTGAATATGCAGCGGAAGCCGTTCGCAAGGGGCTTGGGGAGATTGGCTTTTCTGAGCACAATCCCATGCCCTCTAAATTCGATGACTGGCGCATGGATCTGATCGATTTTCCTGAATATATCCGTCTCGTAGAGGAGGCTCGGGCGGAATTTCCTGAGTTGCCGATACGCCTCGGGCTCGAGTGTGACTTTATTCCAGGTAAAGAGGGGTGGATTCGGGAGTTGGCTGAAAAGGCGGATTTCGACTACTTCATCGGATCGGTTCACTACATCACTCCAGATTGGGATGTGGACAACCCTTTAAAACTAGCCCGCTGGAAAGATCAACCTGTTGAGGAAGTGTGGACCAAATATTTCAAGGCCATGACCCAAGCAGCGGGAAGCGGTCTGTTTGATTTTATGGCTCACCCTGATTTAGTGAAAAAATTTGGTCATCGCCCCAAAGGAGATCTTCGGCCTTACTACAAAGAAGCTCTAGATGCGATTGAGGCGGCAGGAATCGCAATGGAAGTCAGCACCGCTGGTTTGCGCAAAGAGGTAATGGAGATCTATCCATCAAAGGTTTTTTTGGAGGAGGCATTCAGAAGAAATATTGCAATCCTCATTTCTTCCGATGCGCATGCCCCTAAGGAGGTGGGTTATGAATTCGATCGTGCTCTTCAGTTTGTGAAAGAGGTTGGCTATCGCGAAATACATAGATTCAAATCGCGAAAACGGATTTCTATCCCCTTAGGATGATTTTTGATGTCGAGAGAACATCTTCTCGCTCTTTGCATCGGATTATCCGTTTTCAGTACTCAAGCATCATCATGGTGGCAACAGCACCCCGACCCCGCAACATGGATAGCCGATCGTGAAAACTTAAAATCTCACATCCAAGAGGATCTCTCAAAGAAAAAGCCGAGTGACCTGAAACCTGACTCTATCGAAGCTGACAATTTCCGAATCTGGCAATGGCTTGAATATGCCCGACCAGACTTTTCGCAAGATGAGGTGGTTGCGTTTCGAACGCTTGGAGATAACTCGCTACTGCGGCGGTTATTTCTTGAGAATCTTAGACCCGAAGACAACGCGACGGCGGCGGTCAAAATTCTTCTGCAAATTCAGATGACTCATCCAGAATCCATCAAGGAGCTCCCTTGTCTTGCTGTGGCCATCGCCCTCGTTTTTGATCAGCCTTTTCCAAGGTATTGGCCTCATCATCAGGTGTCTCACAAATTGGTTCCTTTGGAAAAAGTCGATCCTGTACGACGAATGCACCAGATGACCGAACTTCAGGTAGCTCGCAGGTATCTGACCGACCTCAGGGATTTTACTGTAAGTGAGATGAAGTTCATCGTGGATCATCCCTTGATAGATTCGGAGATGGAGTGGGCGCGAAAGAACGTTACTTCGAGTCGAAGTGGCTATTCAAAAGTCTTCAGTTCAATTCGTTATGATATACCTCGATATGAGTCGAATCAGCTGATGTGGCCTTACGGCACCTATCTTTTATCCGAAATCAAATCCCGAGGTGGAATCTGTGTGGATCAGGCTTACTTTGCTGCGATGACAGGCAAGGCTAAGGGGTTGCCCACACTCTATTTTTCAGGGCAAGGGGATGATGGTGGGCATGCATGGTTTGGATATATGGATTCTCCAGGGCATTGGGAGACGGATTGCGGAAGATATGAGTCGCAAAACTATCCTGTGGGTAATGCGGTCGATCCTCAAACATGGAAACCCATCTCGGACACCGAACTAATCTTTCTTGCGAAAAGCCGTGAGAGATCCGTTGGCTTCCAGCAAGCTAAGCTTTGCACTGACCTCTCTGGAACTGTCGTTCGTGATGATACGAGTCGTTGGCTGGATGCTGCTTTAGCTGTTCAACCTGAGTTTCTTCCAGCTTGGTATCTCCAGGGAGAACTACTGGAGGAAAGAAAAGCCTCCCCAGAGGTGATGAGGAACTTTTGGTCGCGCTTTACAAAGAGGTTTGCCACATTCGCGGATCTTCGTGTTGTGGGTCAGGAAAAGCTTTTGGAGTTAGCTAAGGCAAGGGGAGATGATCAGGAGATAAAAAGTCTATCGAGGCAGATACTGGTTCAGAACCGAACTCGTAGATTTGATCTGGGGATCGGCTCTGCGGCTGCAGAGGTAGGCGAAAAAATCGAGTCGGGGAAGTGGGGCGAAGCGGAAACAGCCTTTCGAAAAGCCCTGCGTGAATTTAAAGGGCAGGCAGGCGGGAATTTGTACTACGGCCTGGTTGTGCCATTTGTTGAGTCAGCCTTGGCCGAAGGGCAATTCTCTGTGGCAAAAAGCTCGCTTGCAGAGGCTAAGCGTATTCTGCGTCCCGCTAAGGATAGTTTGGTCGGAAGATCTTTTATGGAGCTTGAAAAAAAAGTTTCCTCCGAACCAAAAAAGGGCGGATAGAAGTCTTACTTTCTCTGAATCTGTGCGCCTAGGGATTGAAGTCGCTCTTCAATTCGGCTGAAACCACGGTCGATCTGGGTGATGTTGCGGATTTCTGATTCACCCTCAGCGCAGAGCGCTGCGATCAGAAGGGCCATTCCGGCACGGATGTCGGGGCTGGCAAGTTTAGCAGCTCTAAGTTTATCGGATCCAAGAATAACGGCCCGATGTGGATCACACAGGATGATACGGGCGCCCATTTCAAGCAGCCCGTCCACGAAGAAGAGGCGCGATTCGAACAGCTTTTCGTGAATCAGAACCGTGCCCTTGCACTGTGTTGCTGTGACAAGGGCCACAGAGGTCATATCGGCTGGAAATCCAGGCCATGGAGCGTCCGCAATGTGCGGGACAGCACCCCCGAACTCTTTTTCGACTTCGAGTGACTGTTTTTTTGGCACATAAATATCTTCGCCCTTGATTTCAGTTCGAATCCCTAAGCGTGCAAAGGTCTGGAGAATCATTCGCATATGTTGTGGGGCAGTATTGCGAAGCGTAAGTGCTCCTCCTGTCACAGCGGCAAGAGCGAGGAAGGATCCAGCTTCAAGATAGTCAGGTCCGATTCTGTGGGTTGCGCTTCTGAGTGCTTTGACTCCATGAATGGTAAGGGTGTTCGTGCCAATTCCATTAATCTGCGCACCCATGGCATTGAGGAGATTTGCCAAGGCCTGAACATGGGGCTCACTGGCTGCGTTATGAATGACCGTGGTTCCTTCTGCTAGGGAGGCAGCGCAGAGGCCATTTTCTGTAGCAGTCACGGAAGCTTCATCGAGGAGGATGTCGGCCCCGCGGAGCTTTTTTGCCTGAATTTGTAATCCATTTTTCGACTCACTGATCTTTGCGCCTAAGGCGGTAAAGATTTGAAGATGGGTATCGAGGCGACGACGGCCGATTCGATCGCCACCAGGGCGGGGCAGGGTGACTTCGCCTGTTCGGGCTAGGAGGGGGCCAGCCAAAGTAACAGATCCTCGCAGACGTGAGCCTAGTTCTGGATGGATGGTCGACTTAGGATTGGCCTTGGCCTGAAGAGTTAGCGTGCGCCGTGTGGAGCATGAGTCGGATTCTGAAGTGGATAAACCGAGATCGTTAAGGATTTTTTCCATCAGTCGAACATCTTCAATTTGCGGGATATTCTGTAGAACGACCGATTGATCAGTCATACAGGCAGCGGCCATAAGGGGCATGGCTTCGTTCTTATTCCCTTGAGGTTCGATCTCGCCTTGGATCGGGCTTCCCCCTTGGACGATGAACTTAGCGCCGTTGGATGTAGCCATATGCAGAAACTGCCTAGAACTATGGATAAGGGCAACCCTCAGAAGGGGGTTCTTTTTGGGATTTAGTCCTGGGGTTCCTTCGCTACTGTAAAAGACTTATGAAGGTTCCGATGCTCGACTTGGTGGCTGAACATACTCCCTACCGGGGGGAGTTACTCGCAGCCTTTGAGCGTGTTTTGGATAGCGGGCGTTTTGTTTTGGGACCGGAAGTAGAGGCTTTTGAGCGCGAGATTGCCGCTTGGATCGGCGTGCCTCATACTATTGGGGTCTCGAATGGGTCGGATGCTCTCCTGTTGGCCCTGCAGGCTGTGGATGTGGGGCCCGGGGACGAGGTGATTTGCCCGACTTTCACTTTTTTCGCTACAGCTGGCGCCGTTGCAAGGTTGGGAGGGATCCCAGTTTTTGTGGATAGTGCTGAGTGCTGTTACAATCTTCGGGCTGATCAGGTGGCGGCCAAGATCGGGCCAAAAACCAAGGCGATCATTGCTGTTCATCTTTTTGGTCAGTGCGCCGATATGGATCCGATCCTTACGGCCGCCAAAAAACATGCCATCCCGGTGATAGAGGATGCGGCGCAGGCGTTGGGGGCAAAAGATAAAGGGCGTCAGGCCGGAACCATGGGAACATTGGGAACGTTCTCCTTTTTTCCGACCAAGAACCTCGGTGCACTTGGGGAGGGGGGGTTGATTACTACGAAGGATGCCTCACTGGCCGAAAAGATACGAAAACTTCGTGTCCACGGAGCCAAGCAAAAATATTTTCATGAAATGATCGGGGGCAATTTTAGGCTCCATGAGCTTCAGGCGGCATTTCTTCTGGTCAAGTTGAGGCATTTGAATTCCGCCTTAACAAAGAGAAGGCAGAGCGCGGAAAATCTCTTAATGGGCTTAAGGGAAAAGTGGAATGCCGTCATGCCTCTTGAATCATGTGTATGCAAAGGAAACGGCGAGGCCAAGGATGAGAGGCCTAGTACTGTTCTTCTTCCATTTTCCTGTCATTCAGGGAAAGGTGAGCACACTTGGAATCAGTTCGTGGTGCGAATCCTCGGAAAAGGAGAGCGAGATAATTATAGGACTAGGCTCGAGAAACAAGGCATCCAATCCGAGATTTACTATCCCCGCTCCATGCATGAGCAGGGCTGTTTTTTAAAGCATAAGATCTACGGTGAATATCCCATGGCTGAAAGGCTAGCCGCGGAGTCCCTGGCCCTGCCCCTGGGGTTCATCCCTGGGCAATAACATGAATGCTTCGGAGTTTCTTTACACCGTTGTTTGTCGACCTGCGCCGATACGCTGGGCAGTAAATCGGCTGATCCTAGCTTTCCTTCCTAGCAGCGTACGCATAGGGCGAGCTGACGTTTTGTTAAATCCTCATGATCCGGTGGTTTCCGGGGCTTTGGCTATGGGGGTCTACGAAAAGGAGGAAATCAGCCTTTTTTCACGAACCATACAGCCTGGCATGACGGTGGTGGATGTTGGGGCTAATTTGGGCGCCTACTCCACCGTGGCTTTGGATCAGCTGCGGGGTAAAGGTCTGCTTCTGGCAGTCGAGCCAGCCAGAGAGAACTTTCTTCTGTTGCGGCGGAATCTGCAGCATAACCAGAGCCTATCACAAAAAACCAAAGTGCATGCGGTTCGTGTGGCCCTTTCCAACAAATCTGGTGTCGCGGTGCTTCACAAGAATCCCGCAAATAAGGGGGATAACCGCCTATATCCCGACGACCCTCTCGCCGGAAAGGAAAAAGTGAAAACTACAACCTTAGATAACCTTTGCCGTCAAAAGGGAATCCGCTCGATTGATGTATTGAAGATTGACGTTCAAGGGCTTGAGGGAGAGGTCTTGTTGGGTAGCCAGAAAATTCTGCAGGCCTCCCGGCGCTGTCATCTTTTTTTTGAATTTTGGGCAGAAGGATTGATAAAGGCAAAATCGGAGCCTCCTCGTATCCTGGAACTACTCAAGAGTCTCGGATTTAATTTGTACACCTACTCTTGTGGTAGCCTGAGCCCTATCCATGTGTCCACCTTAGTCCGTCAAACCTTGGGAAGAAACTACATGAATATTTATGGAGTTAGGCGTGAGTAGTCGCTTGAGTGGGGAAAAAGCAAGCACCATGCCTGGATGGTCGGGTCTGTTTCTTGCCTTGGTGTTATGTGGTTTTAGCCTGCATCGCAGCTGGGGTCAGTTTGAACCGATGGCATGTTTCGCTATGGCGCTTAGTGTCCTTATCGGCTCACTTGCGCTAGTTAATGGATCTTTTTTTCTTGATTCGTTTGTAAAGCCACCAGTTTATTTAGGGATCTTGGCTGTCGTGGCCGCCACTGCTTTATGGTGGAAACCCAACGTATACCACTTTAACCATTTTTCCGGTTTTGACCCCATCCGCCTTAAGGCGTTTGAGGTGGCCTTGGCTCTGTTGATCGCCATCCAAGCGGCCGGTCTCTTTCTGAAAGCGAAGTTCAAACTCTTGGTTTACCCAGCCACCTGTCTTGTGATCCTGTTCGCCGCAGGATTGGTGATTGTGATGGTGCCGCGGCCAGCGATTGATGTGCACCTTTTTAACACCATGGCGGCTCATGCAACTCTGCAGTTTCATAATCTGTACCAGCTAGAATACCCGGACATTTATGGAGGCGCATACTCCTTCCAGCCCTGCTTTGCTTATTTGCCAGGTACTTTGCTGTGGAGCGTGCCTGGCTGGCTGTGGGGCGATGTGCGTTGGGGGCTCTGGTTTTCTCTGGGGATCAGCATGCTACTTGTTCCTAGACTAAAGCTTGAAAAAGCCGAACTCCTTTTTCTTTGCCCCGTGTTGTTTTATCTTCTTGAGTGTTCACTGGTTGATCTTGGTCTTCTGCCATTACTTTTGGCCGGTTTACTTTTTCTTAAGAAGGAAAAATGGATTCTCGCGGGCATCATGTTTGGGTTGGCGGCCGCCAGCAAACAGTATGCCTTTTTACCGCTGGTTTTCAGTTCTGTTTCGGCGTTGTTTTTCATCTCACGGCGAGCTGGGTTGCAAATCTTTGTGTCAGGGATCGCAACTGGTTTTTTGGTCGTCATGCCTTGGTTGGTGCATGACCCGAAAATGTTCTTTTCGAGCACGGTCACCAGTCTTATGAATACTGCGCCAAGGGCCGATGCGTTGACCCTGTTTGCCTTGGCGAATTATTTCGGTTTGGGTTGGCCCAAGCTTCTTGGTCTTTTGGTGAGTCTTGGCGGACTCCTCGGAGCTTGGGTTTATCTGCATCGGCATGCCCACTCCTTCTCCTTGGTTTGTCGGGTGGCACTAGCAAGTGCATGCGCCTATGGCATAATCTTCTTATTTGGATCCCAAGCCTTTGGGAATTACTACTTTCTGGTTCACCTATTTTTCTGCGTTGCATTGCTTGAGGCAGCTTCGCCGCGGGTGGTAGAGACTTTGGGCCAAACCAAATGAAAGTTGGGGTGGGAAATTTCACCCCTAATCCTTGATCAGAATGGCCCTAGCCTAGCTGACGCGACCAGAGTTCTTGTTATCAGTAAGTTAAGTTTTAGTATCAAAATTCATGGCTAAGGGTTCCAGAAAATTTTCCTTCTCCGTTGAGGCGGGGATTTTCTTTATACTTTTGGGGGTACTTTTTGCGGGTTGGCTGAGAAATGGCCCTTCCAATCAGGAATTGTTGGCGAACTATGCCAAGTCGAAAGATCTCTGGGACCTGATAGTGGCCAGCAAGGGTTTTGCTTGGTGGACCCCAAATTACCTGGGTGGGGCTCCCACGGCTCCGCTAGCTGGAATGGGATTGAGTATGTTTTGGCTGCTTCTGGGAGGTGTCTTTACTGATCCGGTCTTCGCTGGAAAGGCCTTGGGGTTTCTTTCTTTGGCTCTCTCGGGAGTTCTGATGGCCGCCTTTGTTCGACGTTTGACAGAGGATAAGCGTGCGGGGTGGATCGCTGCTTTTCTGTATGCGCTAGGACCTCAAGCCGCACTTCGGTTGGCAGGGAACGAACACATGCCTGTGGTGTTCTGTATGCCCTATCCACCTCTGATCGGTTGGGCTTTGTTGGACATCGCAACTCGTAATTCGGGCAAGGGAACAGTCATTCTTTCCCTAGCTATGGCGGCCATGAGTCTGACCTTTAACAAGATGACGGCCGTTTTTGCCCCTGTGGCCTTGGGATTGGCTATCTGGCTTCATTTTCGCTACCCCCACAAAACCATTCCTATTTTACGGGGCTGTGTGATTGCAGGTGGAATTTTCTTCTTTCTAGCAATCCTCCCACAACTTCCTGGATTGCGCGAGGCGAGTTGGATGGCCCTTTTTTCGACGGATCCACTCTTGGGGTGGCAGTCGAACTTTTCGATCAAAGCGCCACTCTCTTGGTTTGATCGAGGGGGCCTCTTGATGAAAGGGATGCCTGGTAACTTCACAGTGGATGAGGGAGGCTTCTACTTGGGGATCATCGTGGTACTTGCTACAGCACTAGCTCTTGAGGTTCGTCGGCGGGGTTCGGAATCGAATCTGGATGGCCCCCTTAAACTCTTCATCGCTCTCTTTCTTCTAGTCCATTGGTTCAGCTTAGGGCCGCGTAGTGGATTTGGAGGAATAATTGAATTTCTGAAATCAGCTCAGGGAATTCAGGACTGGGTTCTGCCCATTTTCTGGATCAGTGCATTGGGACCGATCGTTGTTCTTGCGTTGATCTGGCCTAATGGACAGTGGAAGTGGCCGACCTTTGCGATCGCTTTAATGGTTTATATGTTTCTTCCAGGTTTCCGCCTCTTTGAACTAATTCCTATAGCAGGAACAGTGCGTGCTCCTTGGTCGTTCTGGCAGGTCGGCGGAGCCTTTTGTCTTGCAGGGGTTGGTGGACTCGCCGTTACACGGTTTTGTCCTGGAAAGACGAGGAGGTGGCTCCCTGCTGTTGTCATCATCTTTGCTGCTCTCGATTTCACTCCGTACTACGCCAAGTTCTTTAAACCCGGACTTGAGGTTGGAACCTACGAAAGCTTTCTGGATTCAGCAGCGTTCCTGAAAATCCAGCAGAAGCCTGGATCGATTCTTCCGCTTTCTGGTCGTTATTTTTACACTCAATTACCGCAACTGACGGGGAGACCAATTTCTACCGAAGCTTTTCAATCTTACTTTATGTCGAAGGGATTGCGCGCGATTCAGGATGCTAGCGGGTCCAGTGCAGATCTCATGCGGGTGTCCCTTAGTCTTCAAGGAGTTCGATACATACTGATTGATCGAACCGATGTAGATACGCCCGAACAGCTCCAAATGGCATTCAAACAGCAGTATCCGACTGTCTTTGAAAATCCGTTCTTTACAATTCTTGAGAATCCAAATTCACTGGCCCCTGGATTTTTGGCTCAAAATTATGTTTCGATTCCTCCAGGCAAGATGGAATATGCGGCTGCTGATCTGGGCCTCGTTCGGCTTTATTTTCTGCCTATTGAAGCTTCAGGGGTGGAAATCAGTGATCCTGCGCTGGCGGGGTTGATGAATCCTCAAAATGGTGAAGTCGAGTTAACCAACGCGTTTCGCAATAAGGAGGGATACCCGTTCCGCATCTTGGATCGTGGAAACTTTCAAGCTGTAGGATCGAGCCTGATTAAGATTATGCCCCAAGGTCAGGCGGGATGGATTACGCTTACTCAGACTTGGCATCCCGACTGGAAAGTTTTTGTAGATGGTCTCCAAAGCGATGTAACTCGGGTGGCACTGGCATTTAGTGGGGTTCGAATCGGGGAGGGAGTAAGTGAGGTGACCTTTGCGTTTCTACCGCCCTTGTGGGTCTCAATCTCATTAGGGTTAGGGCTGATAAGCTGGGTGTTTGTTTTGGGTGCTTCTGGATATTTGCGGTTTGCTCCATGTCCTCCGAGATGGAAACAGTGGTGGGACGGGGAAGAGATTGCGCAGCATGCGGTTGACCCTGAAAAAAAGACCCAGTTAACCTCTAAAGACAAGCGAAGTGGGTCAAGCAGGGTAACAAAAAGCTTGGTAATTTTGCCGACGTATAACGAGGCCGAGATGATTCAAACTACTTTGGATGAGGTGCTTGCCAAAGCCCTTAACTTGGATGTTTTGGTTGTGGATGATGGATCTCCCGACGGAACTTCGGGAAAAGTGAAAGCGCACACACAATTTCAAAAGCGTATATTCATCATGGAGAGACCTGGAAAAGCAGGTTTGGGTTCTGCTTATCGTACTGCTTTCCAGTGGGCACTCGAAAATGGGTATGATGCGGTGGTAGAGATGGATGCCGATCTTTCCCATGATCCTGCAGAGATTTCAGTACTCCTTGAGACACTGGCGAACGGGGCGGACATGGCCGTGGGATCGCGCTACTTAAATGGAATTCGAATCCTGAATTGGCCACAGAGCCGCTTATGGATTAGCACTTTTGGAGGATGGTATGCGCGAGTGTTGACGGGTTTGCCTATGACCGATCCGACAAGCGGGTTCAAAGCGATCCGGCGTCGTGTATTGCAGGATTTGGATTGGGAGAAATTCACTTCCCAAGGGTATGGGTTCCAAGTTGAGCTTCACTTCTTCGCATGGCAGGCAGGATTCAAGATTGTGGAAGTACCCATCATTTTTACAGAGAGAAGGGAAGGCAGCTCGAAAATGTCTGCCCACATAGCACTTGAAGCTGCGAAAAGGGTGCTTCAATTATCGGTGCAGAGGATATTTCCTTGAACCATGCCCATCTACAGCAAAAGTTGCGTTGGCAATGGCCGTTTGAACGGACTGATTGGGTTGCTGCAGGTGTCAGTTACCTGATTGCGCAGTGTATCTACTTCTTTACGACTCAGCCTAATGTCGGTCTTTTAGATTCGGGGGAGTTTTTAACAGCGGCTGTTCATGTGGGGGTTCCTCATCCAACAGGGTATCCTCTTTGGACAATCGGAGCGCATATTTTTAAACTTTTCCCGTTTGGGAATGGGGCATGGGAAATAAATCTTTTTTCGGGTTTTTGCTCAGCTGTAGCTGTTGGAATTCTCGGGCTTATCCTTTGCAATTCATTGCGCTGGTTTGGGGTGAGAGAACGGGTTGCTCAGATTTTAGCTATCGGTTGGGCTGTAGCGCTCGCGTGCAGTGTTTCGATGTGGTCGCAGGCGGTCATCGCCGAGGTATACGGATTGCATGTCTTGGTTGTTATGTTCTACATATGGGTTCTCTACCGTTGGGTGAGAGAGCCTGCGTGGACAAACGGATTGGCGTGGTCGGCTTTCTTCTTTGCCCTCGGTATGAGTAATCACCATTTGATGATTGCTCTGGCACCATTACCCGTTGTGTTAATGCTTTTAGTGCGACGAGATCTTTTGGTTGAGGGTCTTCTTTATCTTTCTGGCTCAGCTGCCCTCGTTTACCTAGGTTTCGGAAGTATTTCAGGTGAATCTGCCACGTGGCACTCTTCGGTTCGTTTTCTCTTGTGTGTGGGCGTTGCGCTCATTTTGTGGTTATTCATTAGGCGAAAACTAATTCACTGGCGAACGGGCGTGTGGGTACTTTTTGCCGTGATTTTGGGACTATCACCCTACTCCTATATGCCGTTGGCATCAGAGACGAATCCTCCTATGAACTGGGGTTTTACGAGCACAAAAGAGGGGTTCTTTTACTCCGTTAACCGCAGTCAGTATTCGGGTAAACTTTCAGATCAGCTTCTGAAAACTGTGGGTCGGGCTATGGGTGCGGCTCCGCAAGAGCTTCTTGATCCGCCTCCACCTCCACCCGGATCTCCTCCTCAAGCATCTTTTGCGGAGACATTAGGAAAGTTTTCACAGCTTTACTGGCGTAAGATTGTTGCCAATTTCACACCATTATCGATTTTAGCACTCGTTGCTTCCGTGGCTTTTCTGGGTGGCCTGCCTCGGCTTGTTCGAACGTGGATTCAAGTGATGGCTTTGGGCTTTTTATTGGCCGGTTTCCTTCAGCCTGCGTTTGATCAAGCGGGGGCGGATGAAGCTTCGTGGTTGCTCTACATGCCTCTTATAGGTTTCTCATATCCTTTTTTTGTTCTCATTGCAGGTTTTGGATCTGGATTAGTGATTTGCAAGTGGGCGAAAAAACCATTCTTCGCATTGACTGCGGCGATTGTTCTGGGTGGAATCGTTTCTGCTTTTAGCTTCAGGCAGAATTTAACTTTTTGCAGTCAACGGGATCACTGGTTTGGGTGGATGTACGGAAGGGATATGTTATCGGATCTTCCTAAGGACAGTTTTGTTTTCGGAGGTACTGATCCAGGTCGTTTCGTGCCTACCTATATGATTTTGTCAGAGAGCTTTGAGGATAAGAAAAATAAGAGAGATCCAAACTTTGATCGTCGTGATCTGTACATCATTACACAAAATGCTTTAGCAGACGCATTTTACAATCAGTACATCCGAAACCACTATTCGACCGACCGACCTGCACCTCGGGGATGGGTCGACAGGTGGCTAGGTCGAGACAGACACTTTCCTCAAGCGCCCTTGGTACTGCCAAGGCAGGAAGATATTATGGCAATTTATCAGGCAGCAATCGAAAAAAGGCAGAGGGATACTTCAGCTGTTGACCCTAATTCCGATCCTACAGTTTTAAATTCGCTGGTGGGCGAGTGGATTTGGCAAAGGAATAAAGATCAGCGAGCTTTCTTTGTTGAGGAAAGTTTTCCGATGGAGTGGTCCTATCCAAATGCAGTTCCGCACGGACTCTGCTATGAAATTAAAAAAGACCCTGTTCCCGTACTCAAACCTGGGTTGGTTCAGGGAGACATGGATTATTGGAGACAATATATAGACCACCTGAAGAAAGACCCGCGTTTTGAGGATGACATTGATGCACAGAGATCCTTCTCAAAACTTCGGAACACAGGTGGAAATATATATAAGTGGCGCCAGATGCCTCAAGCAGCTGAGCAGGCATATCGTCAGGCGTTGGAGTTGTGGCCTGGCAATACAGAGACCCTGAATAACTTTTCCGATCTGCTTCTCAAGCAGAAACGAGCCTCAGAGTTAAGGGATATTCTTGAGAAAGCTTCTAAAGCCGACCCGAACAATGGATTACTAGCTCTGCTTTTGACGAACTGTGAAAGACGGATTGCTTTAGCAAAGGAAATTACCACGTTGGAGGCTCAGTGGAGTGGGAACACTAAGGATGTGAAGACTTTTCAGGAGCTACTTGCCAAATATTCTGAGGATGGAAACTTGGCCAAAGCTGATCCCCTTGTGGCGCAAGGGGCTGCTCTATTTGCAACAAATGTGGATGTTTTGAGAGACGTCGTGAACTATTTTGCGATCCAGAATCGAGTCCCTATGGCCATCGAGTATGGAAAGAAGCTTCAAAAGATTACCCCTGAGGATGCTGAAGTGAAATTTGGTATGGCTAAGTTTTACATCGCTACTGGGAATCGGTTGGAGTTCTACAAATCTTTAAAAGAGGCTATTGTTTTTGGTGGACTTCCAATGCGGGAGAAAGTTGCCATTGAACCTATTTTTCAACAGATCCAGAGTGAACCTGAATTTCAAAAGCTAATTAGAGCATCCCAGTAAGATTTACTGGCATCTGGATTGTCCTATTCTTTCGTATTTCTTGTGTGAACAAACTTTGATTACACGTAAAACTATACAGAGTAGTATCTGAGTCGATTTGTAGTGCGGCTCTATTTCTTTGAGTTAGGTGTGGCGGATGTAGGTGCCGGAGTGGTGGGTGTGGCTGTAGGTGGCGGTGTGGCTGAATCGTCAGGAATGGCTAAAAGGCCTGCCTCCGTCCAAGGAGTAGTCATAGATGCCAAAGCCTTGCGTTTTGCTGCCACCTCATCTGTTTGAATTGGGCTGGCACTATTTCCCCAGTCACTACGAATATATGTAAGAATTGCGGCAATCTGATCATCCTTCAGAGGCACCGGAGCTCCATCGCCCCAAGCTGGCATATTGTTGTTGTAAACGTTTCCTTTAACATGAATCACGCCTGCGATTCCCTTGTGAAGAATTGCGATGAGGCGATTCTTTGAGCCTGTAACCCACTCCGACTCCGCTAAAGGGGGATACACTCCTGCTTGGCCCAACCCGGTTGCTTGGTGGCACTGGGCGCAATTCGCTGTGTAGAGACGTTTGCCTATCACTTTGGGATCTGGGGGTGCCACAGGACCCGTGCTCACTGGACCCCAAGTAATCTGACCCGCGTCGTATACATCTCCACGAAATCCACCGCTGTAAAAAAACAGATATCCACCTGCCCAGAAAGAGAGGATGACCCCTAAGCCGAGAATCCAGCCAGGAATTGGGGCATGTCGTTCGGACGGAGCTTGGGACAAAGAGGGGAGTTCGGAGGGGTTCATTTCAGTGGGGCCTCCGGCAACGAGTAGTCCGAATGAAGAGACTGCAAATAAGCAACAAGGGCTTTGGCCTGGTAGGTTGGGAGCACTTGCTTCCAATCCTTACTTGGTACGGGTAAGGCATCCTTTTCAATGGTTGGCCCCGCAACTTTTAGGTCAAAAAGCCATGGATGTGGAGGGCATGTTGATGAAGCCTTCTTTAAGCGAGGATTCCATATATGCATCATCAGTTCGTTTGCATCAGCCAATCGAATTCCAATATTGGATAGGTCGGGTCCAATCCGTGAAGATCCGATCCATGCAGGCTCGCGAAATAGGTAGTCCCTTGGAACTGTTCTTCGAGGTCCCCATCCACGCGCAAGATCTGCCGATCCTGTAGGTCCGCGGATTGAGAGTGAGTGACACTCTAGACATCCTTGCGAGGCAAAAACACGTGAACCAGTCTGAGCGAGTCCTGATGGGACAGGAGGGACGGTATAATTGGTCTCTTCGTCTAGAATGGGATCAAGTCTGCCAACCTGGAAATAGCCAAGGGCGATCTGTCCTGCCCAAGCAAAAAGAAGGGCTAGAAAGACTAGGACAAGCGCTTGAGTTGATTTCATTTAATGATGAGCTGGGTTTAGGGATGGAGCCGATTCATCCCGAGGAAGTGGAAATATTGCGACAGGCGCAACGGAATTAAAGAGCTTAAGTAGAGTGGCAAAAAAGAGTGTCGAAAAAGCAAGTTGGCCAATCCACCAAGCTATTTGTCCTGCAAGAGCAACGGAGAGAAAGGGGCGGAGATAACTTGCAATTGTCGACATAGGAACACCCGGATCGTTTAAGGCTAACCCTTGGAGAATTCCGGCTATGGCATAACAGGATGCGGCAGATGCAATTCCTAAAGTTGAGAACCAGAAGTGGATTGTAAGGGCGGGGTGACTAGGCCAACCCACGGTCCTTGACGCGGGAAGAAGTGCATAGATCGCTCCTGCCAGAGCGTTTCCATAAAATGAGAAAAGGAGAAGGGATTGAGTCGCTTGGGACACAACGGTGAATGTGGTGACTTGACGGATTCCAGGAATGGCAAGAAAGGCCAGCCACGCATAGGAGACGAGATAAGACCAGAGGCTCACGGCTAAAAATCGTAAGGCAACCTGGCGTCTGCACTCTTCAATTTTTCCATCAAGAAGTGGCTTGAGAAGTGTTCCGTTACCCCAAACAGCGACTCCCAGAAGAATCGTTGCGACAACACCAGCGCTTTGAAGCCATGAAGGTATTGGCCCCTCACTTGCAAGACTCATGCCAATCCATCCGCCAAGGCCAATTGTGGTGCCCCACGCCAGAACACCTAAAGAAAGGCTTCCGACAGGACGGCCCGTAAGGGTGGGTAAAAGTTGAAAGAGAAGGACTAGAGCCAAAGGGGTGAGCCACAGATGATGGAGAAAGGAGTGCCATGTAAGCTGGGCAATAATTTGGAGCGCACCAGGGGCAAGACCTCCACGAAGAAGTAGTTCTGCTGTGCCAAGTCCGAGAGGCAGTGCAACAAGAGCCGCCAAGAGGTAGAGCCTTGGAAGAAGGGGACCGCTTTTCCAGGAGCGACCTAAGCCACGAGTAAGTCCTGTACCCAGAACCAGAAAAGAGACTAGAAAGAGACAGCTTACCGAGCGAGAGAATGAGAGAGAGATGATGCCCGAGGATCCATTCCAAATAATTTCAGCAACACCGACCAGTACAGCAATTTGCCAAAGAACAGCTGCACTTGTGAGAAGCTTGCCATAACGAAAGGGAATTCCTGAAATGCGGGGAATTAGAATTAGTAGAACTCCCAAGAAACCTGAGGTGATCCACCCGTAGGTAAAAAGGAAGGTCGTAAGGGGAGCAAGATGAGCATAGCCGATCCATGGGATAGGAAGAACGTAGGCAAGAGAGGGAATAAGGAGTTGAAGTGTTGCAAGGACTTGCAGGCCAGCTCCTAAAAGTGCCCAGCTGACTGATCCAACTAAAAGGATTAGTGCTGCAAAGGATGATTTAGAAAAAGATGAAATGTGAGTATTCATGGTTTCTTGGCAGGTGGTGTGGTTGGGGCCGTGGCGGGGGCACCTCCATCTGCCTTGATAGCTGTGGCAACAGCGTTGGGGTCGACGGGTGGTAGTTCAGGATAAAGAGGGGCGCCTGCAGCGGTAATGGCAGAGAGTTGAATGGTTGTGATGGGATATGCGGCATGAGGCTTGTTCGTGCGCAAATCTGCAACAATGATCTCCATCGCCTTTGAAATAGGAATGTGACCAATGCCCTTTGTTTTGTCTAACCAACCATAGGAATTTGCTAGTTTATCCTGTTCCAATCGCAGTTTAGATATTTTTTCCAAACGAACTTTTGCGGCTGCTTCCGTGACTGTCTCTAGGGTCACGCCCCAAGGCCTCAAGATAAACGCCAAGCTCGCGAGACCCAAAAAGCCTGCGGCTAACCAGAGCCCCGGAAGATAGGGGTGGCGACGTTGACTTATGGATGTGGATGCGTCGCTCATAGCCAGTTTGTTACAGTTAAGCTGTCCCTCAGCCTAGGATCTCGTGCTGGAAAGATAGAGCCTTTCGAAAGCAACCAAAGGATCGTATGACCGAGAATTCCTAAAACGCCCACAAGAGTTAGAAGGTCTAAGAGGTGGGGATGGAAGCCTGTTGTGGCTGCCACATGCCCTGCATGACGCGATTCTTGCAACTGTAGGTTAGGCATGACAATCCAGTAGATATCCACGCAGTGCATAGCAACAATCCAAACTGCAGTTGTGCAAAGCCTCCAACTCGTTCTCTTTGCCGGTTGGGTTAAGAGAAGAAGAAATGGAATAAAGAAGTGACCTACAACGAGGAAAATAGAGAACCAGAACCAGCTCCCTGTATTCCGGTAGACGAAGAACCAAGTTTCCTCCGGTATATTGGCGTACCACTGAAGAAAGTACTGACTGAAGGAGATGTAACCCCAGAAAGTTGTGAATGCAAAAAGGAGCATTCCCATAATGTGGTTATGTTCCACTGTAAAGAGACCCTTAAGGTGTCCAGTTCTTACTAAGCCATTTGTGATCAGAATCAGAATAGCCATTGAGGACTGTGCACATCCTGCAAAAAGATACACGCCCCACATGGTGGAGTACCAGTGATGGTCCAGCGACATGAGCCAATCAAACCCAGCAAAGGTCAGGCACAGCACGAAGAGAGGGATAAAACCGTAGGCAGTGTGCCTCAGTCTTAAAGTGATGCGAGGATCTCCATCCTCGTCTTGGCGCATGGAAAGTTTTCTGTAAAGGAGTCCCGCTATGGAAAAGAAGAGGAGATAGAAGCCGCACCGAATGTAGAAGAAGGGCTCATTCAGGAAGGGTCTCTTCCATGCCAAGAGAGGATCGGTGGAAAGATCTGTTGTCATCCAGTGCCACAACTCTTTTGAGAAAAGGAAGAGAATTGGCAAAAATAAAAGTAGAAGCACAGGAAAGCATGAGGCAATCGATTCAAGAATTCGTCGCATGAGAACAGACCAGTCTGCGTCGAGAGCATGGTGCAAAAGGGTCCAGAATAGGGCACCCGCACAGATCGTGAATCCAACAGTAAACGCAAAAAGATAAGAGAAGGCCAACTGCATGGGGTTGCTAATCCAGCCCCAAATAAAAGCGGAAAGGAGCCCTACGATCCCCACGGTAGGAAGGAGAACAGGCAGCACACCCAGACTTTCAAGCCGTAGCTTCTCAGCTGAGGGAAGAGGTGTAGGAGAGTGGCTCATGGCTTATTTCCTGTTGCTGCAACATCTGGGGGAAGAAGTGCAGCCGGTGCATTTTGAGCAAGTTGCATCGCCCGTATATAGGCAATGATCGCCCAACGATCCTCCACCTCGATGTGGTGGTAAGGCCCCATCTGGCCTTTGCCATGTGTGATTGTGTTGAAGATCTCGCCGTCCGCCATCTCTCTGTATTTGTCCAAATGATAACTCGCAGCTCCGACAAGCCCATATTGCGATGTGATGCCATTTCCTGCTCCCGTCGCTCCGTGACAGACCTGACAGTTGATCTGATACCTTTCTTGCCCTCTTGCAAGCAGCTTCCGATCTACTGTGACAGGAATTCCGGTGCCCCACATATTTCCCATCTTTCCTGTCAGGCGATACGGTTGATCTGTCGCGATATGAAATGGAATCGTTCCGTAGGGTGGAACCCGATCGACCCTACCCTCGGTGAAAATAGGCGAGGGAGTTTGTGATTTATATTTTGGCTGGCGATCCATATCAGGAAAAATCTCGATGGGGGTTCGTTGGGTGAAATCCCCACGGAACCCAGCAATTGCCACAATGGCAAGGCCGATGGCTCCAAAGATTGCGAGAAAGGTGCGAATGAAGCCCTTCATGCGATTCCCTCCGACCGTGCGGGATGAGGATCCTCTTCAGGGTCCTGATAAATTTCGGTAATATGAGTTCCGCCCATTCCTTGAAGAAGTTGACGGCTCGCGGTGGGATCGAACTTGGGATCTGTGACCTCTAGAACAAGGAAAAATCCATCATCCGTTGCACGCTGGAATCGATCCCAATTAAACACGGGATGGTGAAGACGAGGAAGGAGAGTTAACAGAAGTAGACCCAAAATGGTTCCAAAAGCAGTCAAGAGGATGGTCAGCTCAAAAAATATTGGTAGGGATGGTTCGAGGGCAAAGTAGGGTTTTCCTTGGACGATGAGTGGATAGTTCAACGCAGAGGTGTAGTAAATCAGTACAAAGCCTGTGGTAAGTCCGGTAAATCCTCCGATAAGAGAAAAAAGGGAGACGCGGGATCGTTTGAATCCCATCGCATGATCCATTCCGTGAATCGGAAAAGGGGAGTAGACGTCCCACTTCTTGAATCCATGAGCATAGATCTTTTTCGCGGCCTCCAAGAGAGCGGCTGCTGAAGGGAATTCGGCTCCCAACCCGAAAAGCGTTTTTGTTGGGTGATTCATGCGTGAACTCGGGTGCTTAAGGATGGGTCTGCGTGCGTGGAGTGGTTTGAGGATGTCGAGTTGTCCTCAGCGTGGGGATCCGCTTGGGGAGTGATCCCCTTAACTTCAAACATATTGATGATGGGCAGGAACCGAACAAAGAGTAAGAAGAGAAAATTAAACAGCCCGATCGTGCCGATAAAGAGGGTGATATCGACCCAAGTGGGGGAGAAGTAACCCCAGGAAGAAGGGAGGAAGTCTCGGTGAATGGAAGTGACAATAATTACGAAACGCTCGAACCACATTCCAGTATTCGGAAACATGACGATCGCAAGAACAACCCACGGATTCTGACGGCAGTACTTGAACCAGAACAGTTGGGGCGCGGCTACGTTGCAGGTGATCATTGCCCAATACGCCCACCAGTAGGGGCCGAACGCACGGTTCGTGAAAGCATAGATCTCGAATGGGTTTCCACTGTACCAGGCGATGAAAAACTCCATCGAGTAGGCGTATCCAACGAGAGATCCTGTCAGAAGAATAATTTTGCACATATTGTCGATGTGCTTGTCGGTCACAAGATCATGAAGCTTATAGATCTCACGAAACGGAATCAGGAGCGTGAGAACCATGGCAAAACCACCAAAGATCGCGCCCGCCACGAAGTAAGGGGGGAAGATTGTCGTATGCCAACCTGGCACGATCGATGTAGCAAAATCGAAAGACACAACGCTGTGGACAGAGAGTACGAGCGGAGTCGATATGCCTGCTAAAATTAGGTAAGTTTTTTCGTAGTGGGTCCAGTGACGATTGGACCCGCGCCAACCCAATGCAAGAAGGCCATAGGCCATTTGACGAAGACGGGTTGTGGCACGATCTCGAAGAGAGGCAAGATCGGGAATGAGGCCTAGGTACCAGAAAATAAGAGAAACCGTGAAATAGGTAGACACTGCAAAGACGTCCCATAAAAGAGGGCTTCGAAAGTTTTGCCAGATCGCATTCGCATTCGGGACAGGGGCCAAAAACCAAGCCATCCAGACCCTACCGACGTGAAAGGCGGGGAAGATTCCTGCGCAGATAACGGCAAAAATTGTCATCGCTTCGGCTGAGCGGTTGATGGAGGTGCGCCACTTTTGGCGCGTAAGAAAGAGGATGGCGGAGATGAGGGTTCCTGCGTGACCGATTCCGATCCAGAAAACGAAGTTTGTAATATCCCAAGCCCAGCACACCGGAACATTGAGTCCCCAGACGCCGACTCCTGTGGAGACAAGATAGGTGAGCATTGCCGGAACTAGGGCGGCCATCGCTCCGAAAGTAATAGTCAGAATCCACCACCACTTGGGGGCGCGTTCTTCGACAATTTGGCAAACGTGTTGAGTGATCCAAGAAAGCGGTCGATGGTTGGAGACAAGCGGGCGCCTCTCTAAATAGTCAGCAGCCTTAGCGAATGCTGCTTGAGCTGAAGAGTCGGAGGATCTCATTTGTGTGTGCCCTCGCTCTTATGGGATGAGGACTCCTGGTTGTTGTGAGTTGTCTCGGCGTGTGACTCCCCGTGACCGTGAGATGTGTTGTAAGAAGTTTTTGCTCCAGGCATGGCAGGATTCGGGTTCCGGATTCGGCCCAAGTAGGTAAGTCGGGGGCGAACATTTAGATATTCAAGAAGCGAGTAGTTTTGCGGAAGGGCGCGTTGCTGGGTGACTTCAGAGGATTCGTCTAAAAGATCTCCAAAGACGATCGCTTCGGCTGGGCAAGCCTGTTGGCAGGCGGTTTTCAATGTTCCATTGGGGATCTTTAAATCAGCTGAGTCACGGGCACGCACCCTTGCGGTAATCTTTGCATCTTCAATCCTTTGAACGCAGAAGGTGCACTTCTCCATCACCCCTCGCATACGAACTGTCACGTTGGGATTTTTCTGGAGCTTGATCGTCTCCTCCGTTCCCTTGGGTGCCAAAGGTCCCCAATAAAGCTTGTCCAAAGCCCTCTGATTGTAATCAAAGAAGTTGAATCGGCGGACTTTGTACGGACAGTTGTTCGCGCAGTACCGGGTTCCAATACAACGATTGTATGCCATCACGTTGAGGCCTTCTTCGTTGTGGACGGTCGCGTTCACAGGACAAACAGTTTCACAGGGAGCATTTTCACACTGCATGCAGGCGATGGGTTGTGAAACGGACTCGGGTGCATCGGGTTCGCCGGTAAAGTAACGGTCCACACGAATCCAGTGCATTTCTCGGCCTTTCATCACCTGATCTTTTCCAACGATGGGAATATTGTTCTCTGCCGTGCAAGCGGTGACACACGCATTGCAACCTGTGCAGGTGGACAAATCGACCACCATGGCCCACTGATGTTGGCCATCCAGTTTTGGATTTGGGTAGAAACTTTGATTCTTTGGTATGTGAGCGTCCATTCCAACCGTTTTGACCCAAGCTGGATTTTTCTGAAATTCCGATACGGTAGCTTCCCGAACCAGATCCCGGCCTTCCATAACCTGATGTTCTTGCGTAACCGCAAGTTCGCGGGTTTTACCGAGTTTTTTCAGTTGGAGACCCGCCCCTTGGTAGTCAGCCATCGAAGTACGAAGAGAATAGGCATTGAAGCCAACTCCTTTTGCGACGGATCCTAATTCTTCCTGTCCGTAGCCCAAGGGGAGGCTGACAGCGAAATTTGCATGCCCAGGAACAATCAACGCTGCGGCTTCGATCGACCGTCCTGCAAGGGTCGCTTGGACGACATCCGCAACGAGAATTCCTTTTATGACTTCATTCTTAAGCCCAAGGGACTTGGCAGTGTCTTGCGACATGAGAATCGCGTTGTCCCAAGTCAGTTTCGTCATGGGATCAGGCCACTCCTGCATCCAGCCGTTGTTTGCGTATCGACCATCGTCCACTGCGCCCGATTGGATGAAGTTAAACTCAAGGGAGGAGATGTCTTCAGTAGCACTATTTTCTATCTTCGAAAGAAGACCTGCCACTGAGCTAAGATTTGGCGTGCGAGGGGCAAGGGTTGAGGCGGGACTGGACAGGAAACCTTCCCTTACGAAATCATTCCAAGCCTGATCAAGTTTTTCGCCCGACAGATTTGTGCGTTGTGCAAATGTGTCCCGAATTAGTCCAGGTCCAATGGGTTTGGTTTGGCCAAGGAGCTTGGAGAGAAGGTCGAGTTGGCTCTGGCCGTCCCATAGTGGCTGAATCATCGGCTGGATCGACAGGTAGGAACCGTCCGAGCCGAGCGCATCACCCCAAGACTCGAGATAGTGGGTACCTGGAATCGACCACTTGGATTGCTTCGATGTGGCGTTTGGAAGGTTGGCTAAGTGAATGGTGTTTGGCACAGAAGATTGAAGTGCGGGCCAGTTCAAGTCCGCAGGAGCGTTGTATACGGGATCCCCTCCCAAGATAATGAGGGTGCGAATTGTCCCGTTTGTGATCTTACCGGCCAGCTGACTTATGTTTGAGGAGTGAATAGATCGACGAGGTTGAACAATGAGAGTGGAACCAACCGCCCCCAATGTGGCATTCAAAGCAAGAGCGAGAGCTTGCAGGGAAACAGGAAGTCGTCGTCCCACAAGAATGAGTGACTGCTTTCCATGAGCAACGAGGTCAGCAGCGCACTCGCGAATCCATGCGGGATCTACACCTTCAGGAAGAGGTAGGTCGGGAGATTGGCTGAGAAGAGTATTTAGATCAGCACTGGGCTTTGCAGTTCGAATTTGTCGGGCAAGTTCCAGGAGGAATGGGCCCACGGAACCCGACCGTAGTCGAAGTCGATGATCTGCCATGGTCCCCGTGAGGGAGAAGCGCGGCTCCGCGACATAGAGGCGGTTTGTGGAGTCTCCGGGTTTGCGGGTTCTGCGACCAGCGGCAAAGCCACGTGTATCCGAAATATCTCCTTCATCTGAACCAAGAAAATCGCAATCCAAAGAAAGAACCGTCGAGGCGGCGGATAGGTTGGGTCGAAATTCTGTGTTATCGCCAAAGACGAGAGAGGAAGCCTCAAGGTCCCTTCCGGGTGCTAAGGGTTCGTATGTCGCCCAAGTCGCTTGCGGGAACTGTTTTTGAAGTTCAGCACGAAGGCGATCTCGAGTGGGGGAGAGAAGTTCATCCGCGAGAATTGCTAAGGAGGATCCTGCTGTGGAGGTGGATTCATCGCGAATTCTCGCAATCTCTGCATCCCAATCGGAAGGGGAGATCTTTTTCCCGGACCGAGTTGGGTGCTGGCGACGAGCCGGATCGTAAAGATCAAGGATAGAGGCTTGAGAGAAATTATCGCTCGCACCCAGACTCAACGGGTGGAGAGGATTTCCCTCCATCTTAATGGGTCGACCATCGAATGTCGTTGCGAGGAGCGGGACGGCGCCACGGCGTCTAGGTTGGGCCGTCGCAAAAGACATTTTTTTGCCTGGGATAACCCACTCAGGTGATTGGGTGAAGGGAACAAGATGGGCTTCGGGGCGGCGACATCCTGAGAGGCTGAGTCCGGCTAGGGCAAGCGAGGCGCCCATCAAACGCAAAAAGTTTCTTCGAGAAAGGGGGTCGTTTTCCCACTCCGCTGCGCCTGCTGGAAATTCCCGATGCAGCCACTCTTCAAAGTCTGGTGTTCGAGAGTATTCGCCCAAACTGCGCCAATAGGTGCGACCATTGGGAGCAGGGGATGGATGAGTTAGGTTGCGTTTCATGGTTTTATCGATGGCAACCGCTACAACTTACAGGCGGTTTCACATTCCACTCCTTAACGAATTTTTCTCCGATCTCTCGCTGAGTCGTCCCAGTCGGGGGTTCCCAGTCTAAATTGGTGACTTGGTCCAGAGGGCGCAGATGATTTTCTGGGGCGCGATGGCATTCCAAACACCAGCCCATGCTGTGTGGTTTCGCGTGATAGACTACTTCCATATGATTCACATGACCGTGACAAGCCACGCAACTGACGCCTCGGTTCACGTGAACAGCATGGTTGAAGTAAACATAATCGGGGGCCTTGTGAATCCGAACCCAAGGCACGGGATTTCCGGTTTTCCATGACTCCCGAACTGCACTGAGTTTCGAGCTTTGTGATTTAATTTGGGTGTGACAGTTCATACAAGTTTGCGTTCCGGGAACATTCGAGTGGGAGGATTTTTCAACACCCGTATGGCAGTAGCGACAATCCATCCCGAGTTGGTTGACGTGAAGAGAGTGATCAAAGGCGGCGGGTTGGGTGGGTTGGTAACCCACACGAGTATATTTCGGAGTGAAGTAGTAGGACATGCCTGAAACAACACTTACTGCGATGATGGTAAGGCATACAAGGATCTTGATCGGCAACCAGTTGCTGAAGCGGGGAAATATGTTGGCCATGTTGGGTTAGGAATAAAATTGCATGGATGCTACCGGATTGCTCGATAGGGGAAAATGGAGACTCTTTACGCATTCATCAAGGAAGCATTAGAAGTATTAACCAGACGACCTTAACTATTAGAAGTATTTACATGCCATTTTCCCTCTCATTTTTAAGTAAAATTTAGGGTGGGCAGGTGGGGGATTGAAAAGTGCTTGGTAGGAGTTGAAATCTATCGAATCCGTTGGAGACTCAACTCATGCCTGCACCTTTTAAATGCTTCACGAGGGTTATTCTGATTTCATTATTGGCCCTGGTTTCAGCCGCCCATGCTGAGGTTCGCCAGACCAGCGTCTGGTGGTTACCCCGAAATGTGAACATGTTTGGCCACGAGATCGACTTCATCTTTTACCTAATCCTTTGGCTCACGGGGGTTACGGCAGTTGCGGTTTTTTCTGTCATGATCTATTTCCTGGTCAAATATCGTGCCCGGCTAGGGATTCCCGCCATTCACAGTCACGGTAACAATGCGCTTGAGGTGATCTGGACCACCATTCCTGTATTCATCTTCTTGGCGTTGGCCATTTACGGGAATGAGCAGTGGACCCAAATGCGATTGCGCACTCCTCCTGCCGATGCCCTGCCTGTGGCCGTGGTGGGAGAGCAGTTTGGGTGGAATGTGCGATACCCTGGACCGGACGGAAAACTAGGGAAGATGGTTGCCTCAAAAGTGGGTAAAGACAATCCCTTCGGTATTGATCCCGCCGATACTGAAGGGCTAGATGATTTTACGACCTACAATGACATTGTATTTCCACTCAATCGTCCCGTTCGGCTCTATTTGGGGTCCAAAGATGTCATTCATGCGTTTTACGTTCCAGAGTTTCGCTTGTATCAAGACATGGTTCCTGGACGCGTGTATGACTTTGTATGGCTGAAGGCTGAGGCGACGGGAAATTTTCAACTCGCCTGCAACCAGTTGTGTGGGCAGGGCCACTACAAAATGTTCGGAAAGTTGTCTGTTGTTGAGGAGGCGGATTATCAAACTTGGGTCAAGAGCAAGACTCCCACGCCAACGGCAAGTGTTGAGAAATCGAACCCGGTTCCTGTATCCCTAGTTAAAAAATAAGAGGAGAAAGAAGTATGAGCACAATCGCTGCAACCCACGTAGGTCAATCCCATGGTCATGTTCATGAAGAAGCCACAGGATGGAAAAAGTATTTGTGGTCGTTGGATCATAAAATTATTGGACTTCAGTACCTCTTTACCTCGTTGGCCTTTCTTCTGTTGGGTGGGGCGATGGCACTCCTACTGCGTTGGCAGTTGGCTTTCCCGTCCACCCAGGTCATGACGAACGGGGATGTTGGAAACCCAATCGCACTCCCATTTATCAATCCACAGTTTTACAATGCGCTCTTTACCATGCATGCCACGGTGATGGTGTTTTTGGTGGTCATGCCTCTGCTCATCGGTGCTTTTGGAAACTATCTCATTCCTCTCAAAATTGGGGCAGGGGATATGGCATTTCCCTTAATCAACGAGTTGTCCTACTGGTTTTTTGTCGCATCTGGATTCATTATGTTGGCTGGTTTTTTTGTGGCCGGCGGAGCAGCGGCGGGGGGTTGGACGGCCTATGCGCCCCTAAGTAGCGTCGCTGCTTACAACGGAACAAAAATGGGGCAGACCCTTTGGGCCGCTGGAATCTTTGTGAACGGCCTGGCGTCGATTATGGGTGCCTTTAATTACATCACAACAATTGTGAACATGAGGGCGCCTGGGCTGGGGTTTTTCCGCCTACCTCTCACCGTATGGGCTTTATTCATTACCGCATTCCTTCTTCTTCTGGCGGTTCCTGTTCTTTCCGCGGCTGGGGCCATGCTCATTCTTGATCTGAACTTCGGTACGAGCTTCTTTAATCCTGCCCAAGGGGGGCAACCTTTACTTTGGCAACATCTTTTCTGGTTTTTTGGGCATCCTGAGGTCTACATCATGATCCTTCCTGCCATGGGTATGGCGAGTGATGTGCTGAGTATCTTCAGTCGCAAGCCGGTGTTTGGTTACAAGGCGATGGTTTTTGCGATGATCGCAATTGGGTTTCTCGGATTTATTGTCTGGGGGCACCATATGTTTGTTTCGGGAATGAATCTTGTTCTCTCTGCGGCGTTCGGAGTTTCGACCATGGTGATCGCAGTTCCTTCTGCCATCAAAACGTTTAACTGGTTGGGAACTCTTTGGGGTGGATCGATTCACTTTACGACCGCCATGCTCAACGCCTTAGCCTTTGTTGCCATGTTTGTGATCGGTGGATTTTCCGGAATCTTTATGGCCTCGACCCCCGTGAACATCTTTGTTCATCACACCTACTTCATTGTGGCGCATTTCCACTACGTTCTGTTTGGTGGAAGCATTTTCGCCATTTTTGCCTCTATCTACACTTGGTACCCGAAGATGTTTGGGCGCATGTTGGATGAGACACTTGGAAAAATTCACTTCGCCTTAACATTTGTATTTTTCAACCTCTGCTTTTTCCCGATGCACAATGTTGGACTTGGGGGAATGATGCGCAGAATCGCGGATCCAACAGCGTACGAACACCTTCGTTCACTGCAACCGATTAACCAGTTCATCACTTTTGCAGCGATCGGACTTGGGTTTTCCCAGCTTCTCTTTTTCTGGAACTTCTTTCGTAGTCTTAAGTACGGAAAGCCAGCTGGGAAAAACCCTTGGCATGCCACGACCTTGGAGTGGACGGTGGACTCTCCTCCAGGACACGGAAACTTTGCCACAACACCTAAGGTGTACCGAGGGGCATATGATTACAGCGTCCCGGGTCACCCCAGAGATTACATCATGCAGACAGAGCCTGATTATCCGGACGCGTCTGCGCCCAAGTCCTCGCCCGCAAAAGTCCCGGTTGGCTAATGGAGGTCAGTTTCTGGAGTAAGGCGGCTTATCGCACAGCCTGTTTTTTGGTTGGTGCGATCCTTTTCCTCATCACCCTAGGGGGTCAGGTAACAACCCGTGTTGCGGGTATGGCAGTTCCTGATTGGCCTGGAACCTTTGGACACAACATGTTTCTTTACCCTTGGTCTGGAATGACCCGCTCATTGCACATTTTTCTCGAGCACTCCCATCGTTTGGTTGCTTCTGGGGTAGGTCTCATCACCCTTCTTGTAACAGCATTGGTTTTTGCAACTCAGCCAAGGGGATTGGCCAGAAAACTTGCTATCACAGCCTCTGTCCTTGTTGTCGTTCAGGGGGTCCTCGGGGGGCAAAGAGTCCTTCAAGGGTCTTGGTTTTTGGGGTTACTCCACGGATGCCTGGCGCAGGGTTACTTGCTTGTTGCGGGTAGCCTCGCTCTTGTTCTTTCCGGGTTTTGGAAAAATTGTGGACGAGGAGATGATTTGGCCAAAAGCCGATCCAAAATGGTGTGGGCTATGACATTTCTTGTTTTTACCCAGACGATTTTGGGCGCATTGATGCGGCATGAGGGGCCTGGATTTCTATCCATCCCAGACTTTCCTAAGATCTATGGTGAGTGGATGCCTGCCTTTTGGGATAGTCGCGTCCTTGAAACGATCAACCAGTATCGAGGCACACAATTGGGTTGGCCGCAGACTACAACCAGCCTGATCCTTTGGCAGGTTTTGCATCGTTCGATCGGAATTTTGGCAGGATTGGGGATTTTAGCTGGGGCAATCTGGAGCGTTCGGTCCACAACCACACCGTCTTGGTGGAGTCGGGGAATGGTTGGGTGGGTCTTTCTGGCCGTTATGCAGGTTTTGATTGGAATTTCGATACTTTGGACAGGTCGCTTACCTGAAGTCGCAACACTCCATGTGCTTTTTGGGGCCTGTTTGACGTTGACTGGGTGGTTATTGGGATTCGCCTCATGGCGTACTACCTTGAGCTCAACCCCCGTGGTGATGCCTAAGAGGCCTATGCGAGTTCGTAAGGTGAGGGAGTTGGCTCGATGAACATGTCGCCTCCTTCCGCTGTACAGCAACGGTCCTCATGGAGTGTGTTTCGCACGTGGCTTCAGGACTGGTCTGAACTAGCCAAGGCCCGTCTTAGCCTCCTAGTCCTCCTTACCACCCTCGTCGGCTTATACTGTGGCTCTGCAGGGCGTATGGAAATATGGCGGACCGTTTTCACCTTGCTAGGCACCTCCTTGGTTGCCGCTGCAGCCGCTGTTTTGAATGAGTGGTTGGAGAGAGATTTGGATGCAAAAATGCAGCGAACTGCTAATCGCCCTCTTCCAGCGGGTCGGATTAGCCCTGACGAGGCACTCGTGGGCGGAGCAGGCATGGCAGGCGTGGGATTAGCTACTCTGTACTTTGGTGTCCATGCTCCTGCGGCTTTTTTAGCTGCGGCCACACTCGCCCTTTATCTCTTTGTCTACACACCTATGAAAAGGTGGACCTCCTTCAACACCTTTGTTGGGGCTGTTCCAGGAGCTATTCCGCCCCTGATCGGATTCAGTGCGGGGAGGGGTCGAATTGAGTTCGAGGGATGGGCCCTCTTCTCCATCTTATTTCTGTGGCAAATTCCACATTTTATGGCGATCGCTTGGCGTTATCGGGACGACTACAGGCGTGCCGGGTTCCGCATGCTGCCCTGTACGGATGAACAGGGGAGGATCACGGGATTAGTTTCTGTTCTGTACTGTCTCATTCTTCTGCCCGCCTCGATGGCTCCTGTCGCGCTTGGGGCTGCAGGTTGGTTGTATGGAGCTGGAGCCATCCTTCTAGGTTTTGGGTACACTTATTTCGCAGGATTTTTTGCATGGAAGCCTTCTCTCGTAACAGCCCGAAATCTTTTTCTCAGCTCGATTTTATATTTGCCACTTCTTCTGATTCTTCTCGTTTCAGACTCCCGCTGATTATGACTCCTCTAGGAAAAGCTAATGTTCGAATTCTTTTGATTCTAATTGCGGGATCTCTTCTGATGACTGCATTTTGGATTTATTTCATTATCGCCAAAGAGCCACTTCGACCCTAAATCGATTCTTTCCATGACTTCCACAACACTCTCTTCAGCTCACCCCATTCAGACGCCTTCTACTGGGCCCCGATTTACCCTGCCTAAGTTTGGGATGCTTGTTTTCCTTGCCTCCGAGGCGATGCTGTTTGCTGGGCTAATTGGGGGGTACATTGTTTTGCGAATTGCCCAAGGTCCTGGTGCTTGGCCACCGCCCGGAGCCCCTGAGATCGGCGTCAAACTTCCGCCTACATTTCTAAACTTGGTTATGATCGCCAATACGGTGATCCTGCTCGCCAGCAGCGTTACCTATCACTGGGGTGAGGTTCGGATGAGAAAAGGTGGAAGTGGGCTCATCGGGTATGGCCTTACCGCTCTTTTCGGAACGATTTTCTTGGGGGTGCAGGCATGGGAGTGGATGCACCTCAAGCATGAGGGGATGTGGTTTAACTCCTATGGAATCTATGGCTCTTGCTTCTTCACGATGACCGGATTTCACGGCCTACACGTGTTTTTGGGGTTGCTCGGAATTTTAATGGCCGTTTGGCGTGCTGGCTTGCGTCAGATGAAGCTGTTTTCAGGTCAAGCCCCCAACCCATCCCACACTTTTGAAGAGCTGACTGGCTACTACTGGCACTTTGTGGATGTGGTCTGGATCTTTCTCTACTCCATCCTTTACGTTTTGTAGTCGTA
The DNA here is from genome assembly GCA_044348085.1 of Methylacidiphilales bacterium. Classification (GTDB taxonomy): domain Bacteria; phylum Verrucomicrobiota; class Verrucomicrobiia; order Methylacidiphilales; family Verrucolacustridaceae; genus Verrucolacustris. The sequence goes on from JBIKTM010000004.1 coordinate 66,744, forward strand.
GTTAGCCCTTCAAAAACCGAAGAAGAGCTTCTCCCAAGGCCTGAGCATCTGCGCAGGGCACGTTTTCACCTTCTGCGGAAATCATGAGATAACCCGTTCCGTACGCTGGTCCGTTCAGTACTGAGGCACTTGTTTTGCAGCTCAGACACTGTTGCTTTGCCGCATTGAAAGCTTCTTCTGAGGTGACACCAGCCTCCCACTTCCAGCCAATGATCTTAGCCTTTGGAGCCTTGGATCGAAGGGTGGGCAAGACGCGGGAACTGGGACGGAGCTCAATCAGGATTTTTGGTAGAGAGCCTGGCCATTTTTTAGTAGGTAAGGGGTGATTGTCTGGGCCAAGGGCCTGATGGAGTTCATAGTCGGGAAGCGCTGCAGGCAGAAGAATCACATCGAATGCGGTTAGATCGGTTTTTAAGATCAATCTTTCAAGATCGGTAAGGGTATGAAATTGTGTGGGCCGATTCAGGGACGTTGGGAGAGGGTGTGTGGTGCCTTCGCCAAGCCAAAGACTAACGGAATGTCCTGCTTTATGAAATAGCTCCGCTATCACAAGGCCTGTTTTACCCGTGGATCGGTTGATGATGGAGCGAGCCTCATCCAGTGGGACATGGGTAGGACCCGCAATGAGCAGAACGTTCACCCCATTGTTTTAGCGGAAAAGTTAGGGCGGGGGAAACATCAGGCTTGCACTGCGGGCTCGGAGAGTGGAAACCGATAGGTGGTTATGACCTATAGTGGATTCCATTTAGCCTTTAATTTGCCTGTTCTGTTACTTCTTTTCTTCGCTTCTGGGAAGGGGATTTGGCCTGGGGAGGTGCTGTTCGTCATGATCGCCATTCTGGGAATTGTTGTTGCCTTTACTTCTCCTTGGGACAATTGGGCTGTCGCGAAGGGGATTTGGGATTTCCCTCCTGATCGGATCCGATTTCGTCTTGGAAAACTACCCATCGAAGAGTACGCATTTTTCGTCATCCAGTCCCTCGAGGTCATGATGCTGAGCTGGGCATTCTTACGCTGGGTAGCACCTCCTATGTCAGCCCCCATGCCGCGATGGATCGGAGAGCCTCAGGTGATGCGGCACTTGGCCATTCTTTTTGTCAGTTGGATCGGAGTGGGAGTCCTGCTGAAAGAGTGGCCCAATCGCGATCGCAGGGTGCACTACTTGTGGCACCTCTTTTTCTGGTTTTTGCCTGTCATCTTCATTCAGTGGATCGTGGCCGGGCCAATGTTATGGGCTTACGCGTGGCAGGTATTTGTGCCGACATTTGTGATCGGAACTTATCTTTGCCTGGCCGACTGGTTTGCCATTGGCAAAGGAATCTGGTTCTTTGACGAAAAGCAGATTACGGGGTGGAAGATCGGTGGGGTGATGCCTTGGGAAGAGGCCGCCTTCTTTTACATCACAAGTTTTCTTGTGGCTCAAACCTTCCTAATTCTGCTCCCCCCTCATTTGAGGTAGGGACGACGTGTTTGTGTTGAGGGCTAGTTTTTCGGCTCGTTGCCCGGTTTCCACTTAATATTACATCCAAGGCTCGGAATCTGAGGTGAGGGGATGGGTCGGTTGGACAAAAGAGCCTCCAGCACGGATCGTACATCTTGACCAGTGGCTAGAGCATCGCTTTTCGGTCTCGTTGAATCGAACTGACCTGCGTAGACAAGAGCACCTTTTTCATTGAGAACGAAGAAATCTGGAGTACAGGCAGCATGCCAAGCATGGGCAATCGATTGAGTCGAATCGATCAGGTAAGGAAAGTTCCATCCACCAGCTTTGGCGAAAGAGGGCATTTTCTCGGGGGCATCATCCGGGTACTGGGCAACGTCGTTTGAGTTGATCGCAACAAAAGAGATGCCTTTCGGTTGAAACTCATTTGAGAGCCGTCCTAAAGCATCTCGTACATGAATGACATAAGGGCAGTGATTACATGCAAAAACGACGACTAAAGGTTTGCCCTTCGCGCAATCTTGAAGCGACCAACTCTTTCCTTGGGCATCTGGGAGGGAGAAGGTTGGGGCAGGGGAACCTAAAGCTAATCGTTGAGTTGAGCCTGTGCGCGCCATAGTTATTTAATCGTTGTGGTTGTAGGAGGCCGATCTTTTGCGATCGTAGCTCCGTTGTGGGTGGATTGGAAGCTAAGCCAATCCCTCATAATTTTGAGAGCCTCGCCCAATTCGTATGCCTCGGCGAGATCGACTGCGTCAGTAATTTCCTCAGACTCTCCATCTGCTGAATCTTCCAACGTGGGTTTTTTCTTCTTCGGGTCTTTATCCGAAAGAATCACTCCCTTTTTATCATCGATGACAAGGCGAGCCTTGGGTTCGGAACTTTTATGAATACGATCCTCGATTTTCTTTCGCTCCTCATTCCTAGTGTCATCCGCTTTTTTCTCCAGAAGACGACTCGATTCATTGAGGGATATCTTGCCGGATTCAATTCGCGCACGAACTTTCTCAATGTCTATTTTCAGGAACTCCATATCTCGATCGGCTGCGATGCGTTCCTTGGACTTTTCTTCTAGGACCTCTTTTAAGGATGGGTCGAGGCGACTGGCATTATATCGACTTGGGCCGATTTCATCCCAAGGAAGGGCATTGGGAAGGTCAGATTCACCAATCTTCATGTAGTCGAGTGGGGAGGGGATCGAGATGTCGGGAATGACACCACGATTTTGTGTGGAGTGACCATTTGGCAGGTAGAACTTTTGAATGGTAAGCTTAACAGCACCTGCTTGGGGTTGGGCTTTCTCGCTGGCTTGTTTAAGAAATCTTCCAAGCTCAACCACGGCCTGGACAGTTCCTTTCCCGTGGGTGCTCTTTTCCCCGACGACCAAAGCTCGGCCGTAGTTTTGCAATGCCCCAGCCGCAATTTCTGAAGCGGAGGCACTCCGACGCCCCGTAAGCACGAGAAGGGGACCTTGATAAAGTGCCCCTGGATTATCATCTGTTCTCTGGATTACAGTCCCTTTGTTGTCTCGGACTTGGACGACGGGGCCTTGATCGATGAAAAGACCTGTCAGGGTTACGGCTTCATCCAGTAGTCCGCCCCCATTCTTGCGTAGATCCAGAATAACTCCGTCGACCTGTGATTGATTTAGCTTTTTGAGTAGTGTTTCCACATCCTCTGAGGTGGATCGGGGTTTTGCTCCATTCCCGCTCGCAGCAGAGTCAGCCCCGCCTACCTCACCATAGAAACTCGGAAGATCGATGACGCCGATTCGCCAAGAATCGGGGTTGGCAGAAGGGATTTGAGTCGTCGATTTGGGTGCGTCTGACTTTTCCTGATCCTTTTTTCCTGTGAATTTGGCCAGTGTTTGGGTGAGCCAGGATTCAGGGGACGGTTCCTGGGGTTTTTGGGCTGGCGCAGGCTCGGGAGCAGGCAAGGACACATCGGGTTTGGGGACATCGTAAAGCGAAGCGGTGGCTTGCTGGGCTGCTAATTTAACTTCGTCGCGCGTGATTTGGACCTCCCGTTGTTCCCCTGCATTACTTCCTGCGGGAATGACCTGAAGTCTTACGAGTGTATTTTTGGCCCCCCTGATTTTCTTCACGGCATTACGAAGCTTCATATCCACAATATCGTCGAAGGCATTTTCGCCTTGGGCGACTCCGATGATCTTATCCCCAACTTTCAGGCGCCCATCCAGATCAGCGGGCCCACCTGGGACTAACTCTTTAATGACGCAGTAGCCGTCCTCTGAGGAGAGAACGGCTCCAATACCGCAAAGAGCCAGTTTAATTCCGATCGCAAAATCAGCCAACGTATCTGCGCTCATATAACTAGAGTGTGGATCGTACAAACCGGCTAAAGCGGACAGGTAGAGTTGAAGAATTTCTTCGTTATCGTACTCCTCCAGGTTCTTGACGAGGCGATCGTACCGTTTTGTGACCGTGACCAAAGGATCCTCATCCGATTTCTTTTTCTCTTTTGCCAGCTTATTCTTTGGGGCCAGCTTTTCGCGAAGCATGTCAAACTTGAGTCTTCGCTCCCAAAGTTCATCCGCTGCGACCGAGTCTTTGGGCCAACCTACTTTTGTTCTGTCGATCTCATAGGTCTGCTCTGATGCGAAGTCAAAGGGCAGAAGAAGGCGCTTTTTAATCCAAGCGAGTCGATCTCGAACTCGCTCATTGAACCCTGCAAAAATTTCAAAAGCTGGGCTCGTATTTCCTTGCTGGGTCAGTTGAGCAAGCTGTGGGGCGTAGGTGTTTTGGTAAGCAACTAAATCGCTATCCAAAAAGAAGGCGTGATTGTAGTCGAGCGACTCCATGTAGGCCTTGATCCAGTCCTTGGCCTTCTCCTCGGTAAGTGGTTTGCCTGCGAAGTGATGATCTTGAAGAAGTTTCTGAACCAGCATGGCAGTGGCTTGAGAACCTGCGCTGGGACGCAAGTTTTCCGAATGGAGTTCAACACCACTGATCTGAACAAACAGGAGTATAGCGGTGAGAAAAGTGGAGCTATACCTTTGCATTCAGTGAATATAGCTCCAGATCATGAAAATGCATCTTCCTTTCAAATTATATTATGGAGCGGTTGGGAAAAAGATGATCAGCTTTTTAATGGCTTCTATATATCTAATGGATAGTTAGTTACGATTTTTCTTTGGGTCGCTGGGGGGGGGCGTGAGAGCCTTGATCACCGATGAAGTGTTACGACGCGAAACAGGAATTTCGGTTTTATCGCGCAGGCATAAAAAAAGTTTCGAGGATTGTCGATGCCAACCTAAAACTTGATTACGTGAAACCCATCGACTTCGCGAAAGTTGTAGAAAGTAATTCTTTGGGAAAACGGTCAGCGTGTTCCGTAGTGTTGAGCGAACGATCCCTTTGCCTTTTGTGGAGTGCAGAATCACGTAGTTACCCATCGCTTCGATCTGTTGAATTTCACTTCCTTGGATAAGAACTTTTTGGTGCGAGATTTCAGCGAGTAACGATGTCGTATCTTGAATCTCAGCAGTGCTGATTCTGCGTACGGCGCGTTTAAGGGCTTGCTCAAGTCGGGCCTTGTCGACCGGCTTCACGAGGTAGTCCACGAAATCGAATTCGAAGGCGGTTGCACCCTGGTTAGGGTTGGCCGTTACTGCGATGCAAAGAGGAGGTGAAGAAATTGATCGAAGAAAATCGAATCCGTTTTGGCTCCCTAGGGACAAATCCAAAAGGATGAGATTCGGGCGGAATTTTTCTATGAGAGATTTTGCCTCAGTCAGCGTGCCTGCCTCGCCGATGAGATTAGCTGGGAAGAATGAAAGGATGTCTCGCAAATCCTGACGGCAAAGGGGTTCGTCATCGATCAGCACTACGTTTAGTCGATTCATACAAGGTTACCCCCGACTGGGAGCGTTAGGATTGCTGAAACTACGCCCTTCCTTTGTTCTCGGAGATTAAGGGATGCTTCATGATGATATACCAATAGAAGATGTTGTCGCACGAGAGCCATACCGGCAGAGACTTGATCGAGAGAGCGGGGTTTTAAGTTTCCAGGTTGAGATATCGATACGACCAATCTCTTGTCGGCGTCCAGCTTGGCTGACAGTCGAATCCATAGCTTTTTCTTTGGCGAAAAATTCCCATGTTTTACCGCATTTTCCACTAAAGTCTGGATACTCATCGGAGGTATTTTGAATGCTTGAATCTTTGAGGGGACAGTAACTTTGAATAACACGTCTTTTCCGCGAATGCATTCGAGTGCGAGATATTGTCGGCAAAGGGCCAATTCTTCTTCGATCGGGATCAGAGTGCTAAGTTGAGAGTCCACACTAGTGCGTAAAAACTGGGCGAGGAGTGTGATAAATTCCCGTGCCCGAGGTGGGTTGCGTTGTACGAGAGCCCGAAGACCCGTGAGGCAGTTAAACAGGAGGTGGGGGTTAATTCTGGATCGAATCGTGGCGACCTCCATTTTGGCTATTTCTGCGCTTAATTCGGCTTTTTCAGCCCTTTCTTCCAGACGGAGGCAGTGCAGGAGTCCAGTTGCTTCGAGTGGCTCCCCCGATGTGGACGTATGAGTGATAACCCAGTGAGAAAGATAAGGAGGTGTATTGGAATCTCTTGGTTGAATCTTTATCTGCCCCGTCCTGCTCTTCTTACTGAAAAGAAGGCATCCTTTTGAAATATTCTTCGCTACGGACTCTTGATCAATCGTATACCCACTCACTGAACTCCACGTCCAAAGGGAGGAGTCTAGAGAATTCATCACCCATTCCTCCTTTTTCAAGCTGGCTCGGAGCGTGTCTGCCGCCAATCCCAATGGAAACATGGTAATACAAAAGAAGATCAAGAGACCGACTTCTTCTGTCCGGGGTATTGTTTCCAAATTTAGATTTTGAAGATCCAATGTCCTGAGCCGCTCGTGCTGAATGGTTCCGGCAATCGAATCTTTCTGCGATGCTAAATTCGCGCCTCTAAAAGAATAATCGTTTCTTAGAGATACAAAGAGGAAAGAAAGAATGAAAAATGAAATAGTTGCCCCTTTCATTCCATTTCCCCAAACCCCCCAAACGATTAAGGGCAGTAGAATGATTAAGATAATCCCGCGGAATGGTAGATTTAGGTAAAAGGTGGCGACCAAAATGGCGGTCGCAAGGGTGTGGCCCGCTATTTGGAGGCCTTTTCGAGATAGCCATTTAAAATGGCGAACGTCCCGCCAAACAAGCATCAATGGCGTCAGAAGTATGATGCCGCCTGCATTTCCAAGAGCATATGTAACCACCTCACACTCAAAATGAGATAAGGGAATGACTCCAGCGCTGTATAGTAGGGTTTGTGCGATCAGGGCGCTGGTAAGGGATGGAATCCAAGGTGCTGCAATGAGGAAAATGGCGATATCCCTTTGCTTGCTGATCCAAGGATGGAAATTGTCAGCAACCCTCATAAGAAAGAGCCACGCAATCGAGGTTTCCGCTATATTGGCTATGGGTAAAAGTAGTGCTGTGGAGGTAGGGAGTGATGCGGTAACGAGGAAATGGTAGGCGACCAACCCGAGGTAGACGCCCAAAAGCATCCATGGTCCCCCCAGAAGAACGCATCCAAGGGCAGCACCTGATCCAAGCCAAAGGGATGAGGACCAGTCAGGGGAGACATTATGAAGCCATTGAGAAGTCGCAGACAAAGCAAGCTGGAGTAGGGCAGTTAGGGCAATCCACTTTACAGTAGTGAATAAGGTGGGGGTTGAGGGGGGGGTATTCACGTATGAATAACGGGAAAGTTCTTAACGCGTATTAGCAGGAGGGGGCGGGTTATGAAACGATTTCCGCTCATCACTTTATTTGTACCACTTGTCCCATTGAAGTGGTTTCTGAGTCCACTCAATAGAGTCTCAGTTAATAGAGCGAACTCACAGAGGATTATTAATTTTACGTGACAAATAACTATGAAAAAGATCTGTAGTATTGCTAATAAAAGCGCACCCTCAAGGGTCATGGGATCCGTTTACAATGGATAGCGGCATCTCATCCTCTGCTCCAAATCATACGGAGCCTCTGTATTTTGCGATTTGGGAAGATCGTAGTTTTATACGGGTTCTTTTTCATCAGTGGGTGGAGGCCAACCTCCCTTGTCGAATGGTGCCAGTGGCGCATTCTCATGAGCTAGGGGCTTACTCTTTTCGGCTGGTATTTATTTCAACCCGCATTCCCCCGACTGAGGGGCGTATTTTGCCCAAACACTGTTCGGGTGCTGCAATTGTTTTTGATGATAACTTCACCCCACTGACTGCGGTCTGGTGGAAAGATCGCGGTGCGAAAGGGTTGCTCGATTTCCGAGATGGTCCCGATGAGTGGTTGAACTGCGTCAACCAAGTTTTGGATGGTAAGGTCAGTCAGACCCCAACGGCTAAGAGTGCTCTCGACGCAAACGACTCCAAGCGCGGTCTGCAGCTTTTGAGTCGCCGGGAAATGCAGGTGGCCCAGTTGTTGGTTCGCGGGTACTCAGCAGAGCAAGTAGCCAAAAAAAATGGAACTACGGAGGGTACGGTTAAAAACCAAAGAAAATCAATTTATGATAAGTTGAAAATTGTCCGCGCAACCCAACTATCTTGGGCGATGGGTAATGGGGTAAGGGGCTCCCATTGAGAATCCCTCCAAATCGGGAGGATGAGAAGGGGAGCGATCATGAGAAGAATCGTTCCTATGTCCTTTTTGTTTCGATCGGGCTGAGCGCTCTTTTCTGGGGCTCCCTTTTTATAATTCTATTTCTCGTTTTGACTCGTTGATCCGACTGGTTTTAATCCGCTATGGTTAAACTTGTCTCAACAAGCTTTGGCAGACTTTCTTTGCTTCAAAAAACTCGAGTGCAATTTCCCGAGCGGCTTTGGAGTGTTCCGAGTAGTTACGGGTGACTCTGGCGAGGCCTTCTGCTGCTTCCTCGACGGTTGTAAATGGAAGAACCCCCCGACCGGATGGGATATGGCGACTCCAGCCTGTTTCCTGAACGACAGCAGGTCGGCCAGCCGCCAAGTAGCATGCCGTTCGGCAGCTAAACCAACCGGTTTTTCCTTCCATATATCCGTGCTTTGCAACGCTCCACTCCCCGCGTGAGTTGGTTAGAAAGGATCGGTATGCCGAATGATCTGGAACGACCTCTTGGGGTTCAACCAGATCCCAACCGAGTTGACGCAATTCTTGAGCAGGGCGTTCTCCATCCACACCTAGTCCCATGGCGAGTCGAAGCGGGGTGGTGGTTTTACTGGGCAAATCTCGAAATCTGTTGAATTCCAGATTCTTTTGTCCGTAGGTTCGCCCTTCCCAGACTTTTGGTTTATAGCTGGACCAGTTCATCACCGTTGTCCATGGAGCATCGGCAGATACCGGCGTTACGGGCCACTGATCGATAGCAACAGGCTGGACGGTGGGCCGCCAAGTAATCCCGTCCACTGGGACAGGGCAATCAGGTTGTCCGACGGACAAACCGAAAGTGAAATGACTGTCGTGATCCCTGAGACGACCTGCATAGAGGGGGTTCGATCCATCCAGAAGACCGATTTGGCAAAACATAGGGTCTCCATCGATGAACATTCGGTGTCCGACTCGGAGGTCGTAATCCCTCAGCCACCCTGCGCTCGAGACATTCACGAGAAGATCTCCATGCCGAAGCCACTCGCGCGCAACTTTCTCGCCCGCTCCGTGAAACTTCCCGTCCGCTCCATTCCGATAGACCCATGATTCGGCCAGGTCGAAGTCGGTAAAGATCTTGTGGAGTGATTGGAGAGCAAAAGAACAGTCGTCTGTGATCGTTCCTGCCACTGGGTCATAAGGCCAAGCTCCGGAGTCTTCAAGGTACAGAACCTGATGTCCAAGGGACCTGAAGCCGAGTAGGTATTGAAGATAGTCCCAGATGACGCCTCCAAATGGATACTGCCCGACCAGTCCGGTGATAATGATTCGCACAAAAGAAGTTTAGAAGATTTTCAGGCTATGCACAGCCCACATCCTTGCGGATTGAGCTGGGAAGGCGAGTAGGGGAGAAAGGAAGTATGGCAGAAGGCTCTACCCCCATGATGAGGCAGTACCACGGACTGAGGGCACAAGTACCGAAGGATGCTCTTTTGTTTTTTCGGTTAGGGGACTTTTATGAGCTTTTTTTTGAGGATGCGGTTGACGGAGCAAAGTTGCTGAATCTGACTTTAACCAAGCGAAATACAATTCCGATGTGTGGGTTACCCTATCACGCGGCAGAGGGTTACATTACGAAAGTATTGGCAACGGGTCGGCGAGTGGCGATCTGTGATCAGGTGGGTGAGGCCAAGAGTGGTCAAATGGTGGAGCGAGTGGTAACCCGAATTTTGAGCCCAGGGTGCGCGATGGGTATGGAGGTGTCGGAGCCTAAGCTTCCGCGTTGGATTGCGGCTGTGCGAAGGGGGGAGGGTAAAAATGGTAAGTGGGGGTTCGCTCTTCTCGACGCAAGCACGGGGGATTTTCGTTTGTCGGAACCGATTCACGAGGTCGCTTTTCGGGATGAAATCCGTAGGACAAAACCAGCGGAAATCTTAATTGCCGAAGAGGATCAAGAAATCGCTGGTTGGGTAGAGTCGCAGACGCTTGTTACGCGCATTCCCGATTGGACATTGGAGGTGGATGGAGGGAGGGCGTTGTTATGTGAGCATTTTCGGGTCCAAAGCCTAGACGGCTTTGGTTGTCAGGAAATGGGGCCTGCTTTAGGTGCCGCTGGGGCATTGGTTCGGTATATTCAGGAAACTCTGAAGAGTGGAATCGGTCATCTTCAGGTTCCAAAGCCGTTTCGCTCTGAAGAAAGTCTGCAGTTGGATTCCGCCACACAACGAAACCTGGAGCTTTTGGAGTCAGCTTCCGATGGGGTAAACACCTCTGTTCTTCGGGCAATTGACCAGACTCATACTGCGATGGGGGCAAGAGAGCTACGGTCATGGCTTATACGACCTTTGCGAAAAAGAAAAGATGTGGAGGAGCGGCATCAGGCTGTAGCAGGCTTTTTAGAGGATGTGGGGGCGTTAGATGGGTTTCGGGAGAGTCTTAAAGGAGTTCGTGACTTGGCTAGGATCGTAGGGCGACTATCCGGAGGGGCGGGTAATGCGCGCGACCTCCGAGCTCTTCAAACCACACTTGAGGTTCTGCCTGAATTACAACGTAGGGGCTCAGAGATACCTGGTAACTTAAATCAGTCCTTAAGTCGTGCGATCGATCTAGAACAGGAGCTGGTGGCCGAACTGGCTCGGGGCGTTGCGGATGAACCTCCAGGGACATTGAAAGAGGAGGGAATGATTCGGGATGGCTATGACTCCGCGCTAGACGATTATCGTACAGCAATGAGGGAGGGGCGGAAGTGGATCGCGGAGTTGCAGGCTAAGGAGATTGAGAGGACGGGAATTAAGAGTCTTAAAATACGGTTCAATAATATTTCGGGTTATGGAATTGAGGTAACCAAAACAAATTTAGACCAAGTTCCTCCAGAGTATGAAAGGAAGCAGACCTTGGCAGCAGCTGAGCGGTTTGTGACACCCGAGCTGAAGGCAATGGAATCCAAGATTTTAGGGGCGGAAGAAAAGTCGATTCTTCGCGAGGGTCAACTATTCGTGCAGTTACGGGATCGTGTGTTGACCCGATGCGCTTCTTTGCAAGGCACTGCTTCTGCCGTGGGCATGCTGGATGTCTTGGCAGGTTTTGCGGCTACTGCTAGGCGCTGGGGTTATGTACGCCCTACAATGAGAGAGGATGGTTTTCTAAGGGTTCGCGGAGGGCGTCATCCTGTCGTTGAGCAACTTCTGGCTGGCGGTGCAGAGCCGTTTGTTCCGAACGATGTGAGTATCGGTGGGGAGGAGGGGAGTTTCATGGTTCTGACAGGTCCGAACATGGCAGGAAAAAGCACCTATCTTCGGCAGGTTGCCCTTCTTTGCCTTCTGGCGCAGGTTGGGTCTTTTGTTCCTGCTGAAAGTGCTGAGCTACCACTTCTCGACAGAATTTTCACAAGGATTGGCGCAGGGGACGATCTGGCGCGCGGGCAGAGCACCTTCTTGGTCGAGATGAATGAGACAGCCTTGATTTTACATCACGCCACAAAGGAAAGTCTCGTGATTCTGGATGAAATTGGGAGAGGAACGAGCACTCTGGACGGACTAAGCATCGCTTGGGCTGTCGCAGAGTATTTGCATGATGAGGTGAAGGCCAAGACCCTGTTTGCCACGCACTACCATGAGCTTGCCGAGTTGGCGCTGACCCGGAGTGGAGTGATGAACTTTCGGGTGGATGTAAGAGAGGAGAAGGATCGAATTGTTTTTCTTAGGCGAATTGTGAAGGGCGGCGCAGATCGTAGTTACGGAATCCAAGTGGCCCGGCTTGCGGGTTTGCCGGCAGGTGTTCTGCAAAGGGCGAAAGAGATTCTGCAGGGGCTGGAAGAGCGAGAGACCGACGCTTCGGGGAAGCCTGCCCGGATCAAGCCCAAGGGAGGCTCTTCAAAATCAAAAACTCAGAAGGACCAGATGGATCTTTTTGCTGCTCGCCCAAAGTCATTTTAGAGTTACGCAAGACGACTCGTACGCTAGGTTCTGTGTGTGAAGCAGCTAAAGAAGGTCCTTATCCTTTCCGCGAGTGCTGGAACAGGGCATGTGAGGGCTGCTGCAGCTTTAGAGACTGTTTGTCGAAATACTCCTGGGATTGGAGAGGTTGTGAATGTGGACGCGCTCTCATTCACCAATAAGCTCTTTCGAGATTTTTACTCCAAACTGTATTTAGCCTTAGCTCAGGACGCGCCCACGCTTCTCGGGTGGTGGTATGACACAAGTGATGAACCATGGAAGACTGACAAGATGCGCCTTTTGCTAGATCGACTAAATACTCGTCCTCTCGTTCGGCTGATTTCAAAACTCCAACCCGACATCACGGTGTGCACTCACTTTATGCCTGCTGAGATTATATCCCACTTAATCACCAAAAAGGTGATTCAGGCCAAGCTATCGATTGTGGTGACGGATTATGATTTTCACGCGATGTGGCTTTCGCGTGCTTTTCATCGCTACTTTGTGGCTTTAGACGAGACCAAGGCGTATTTGACGTTACTTGGATTTCCTGCCGATCGGGTGACGGTGAGCGGAATCCCTGTGGATCCGAGTTTTGGGCGCCAGAAGGATCGTCCTTTGATACGAAAAAAACTTGGCCTTCAGACGGATCGTCCTGTGGTGGTGGTTTCCGCAGGTGCTTTAGGGGTCAATCCTGCCGAGCAGGTGGTCAAATCATTAAGGCAGGTGACCCAAAAAATACAAGTTGCTGTGATTTGCGGGAAAAATCCGGAAGCTAAAGAGCGGGTGGAGCAAGAAGTTGCTCGTGGTCCTGCCACTGGGGTGGAATTTCTTGTGAAAGGATATGTTGAGGACATGCCTGAGTGGATGGGGGCGGCTGATCTTCTCATCAGTAAACCCGGGGGAATGACCTCGGCAGAAGCGATGGCGTCCAGCCTCCCGATGGCGATTTACGACCCGATTCCTGGACAGGAGGAGAGAAACAGTGACCAGCTTCTTGAGAAAGGGGTGGCTATCAAGTGCAATGAAATTACGACTTTAGGCTACAAAGTGGGTCGCTTGTTAGCAGAGCCAGATCGGATGCAGAGGATGCGTGAAGCGGCGCGCGAGATGGGACGTCCTAAAGCGGCGGAGGTTGTCGTGAAGACTCTTCTCGCCGAATCGGATAGTGAGCCAGTGGAGATGAATAGTGATCAGCAGGAGGTGATGGCAGATCAGGCTCGAAAGCGATGAATAAGGGTTGGAGGAATCAGAAGTTTCTTTGGGGAGTATCCTCATGCCCTTATCAGCACGAAGGTGGATACAACGGAGAGGGGCAACCGAAGAATAATTGGTCGGCCTGGGAAAGCTCAGGAAAGGTGGCGCGCTCAGGTCGATCGGTCGATTTCTGGAACCGGTATGAGGAGGATTTTGATCGTGCAGAGATGATGGGGTTAACGGGCTATCGGCTGGGCGTGGATTGGACGCGAATCCAGCCTTCTGCACCGCCATCGGATTTCCAGGAAGCTGCCATTGACCGATATGTGGATATGATCGCCGCTCTTCGAGCCCGAAACCTAGAACCCCTGATTACCCTTTGCCATTTTACCACTCCTCAATGGCTGGGTGCGGATCCTTGGTTGGACGAACGAACACCTCATCTTTTTTGTCAATTTGAGCGAAAGTTGTGGGAAGTTCTAAACCGAAAGCTTGTGGATCGGGGAATCGCTCCTCCGACGTGGTTTATTACCCTCAATGAGCCCAATATGTTGGCGGCTTGCACATATAATGTAGGTGCGTTTCCTGCGGGACGTCGTGCTTGGTGGGGGGCTGCTCTCGAAGCCTTGCAAACTATGATGGAGGCTCATGTTCGCGTTCGGCGTGAGATCCACGCTTTGTATGCAGAGCATCCCGATTGGGGGCAGCCCAAGTTAACCTTTAATAATTTTGCAAGTGACCTGTACTGGATGGATAAGATGCTGCTTGATGTTTTGGAGGGGGCGAGACAGACCGAGGGAAGTGAGCCGATTCTGGCCTATCTGACCGATCGGTATCGGGAGTTCACAAGAGCCTATCGGGCAATGGATTTTCCTCATCACGGACTATTTTCAGAGGCTGCAGGAGAGTTGATTAAGCAAATTCAACATGGCCTAAGCCGAAAGTTTCTCCATGAAAGCACTTTCTCGAGGCTGGTGCCTTTAGTTCGAGAAAGGAGAGGTGACGCCGTTGTGGATTATATCTCGTTTGATTACTATGATCCCTTTGTCGGAAACGCGGTTCGACTTCCGACGTTTTCTGATCTGCGTCTTGGCCGGGTTGGGCTGCGGGAGTGGTTGACCCAGAGTCTTACAACGAAGTGGTGGGACTGGAAGGCCTTACCCAGAGGACTTCGTTTTTTTGTCGAGCGGTATGCGGCTGAGTACCCCGACCTGCCTATTTTAATTGCAGAGAATGGGATGGCGGAGCGAAGGTGTCATTCAGGCGAGGCCTGCACACTTCGAAGTGATCAGCAAAGCCGCAGCTACTTCATCCGCCAACATGTTGGAGAGGTTCAAAAGCTAAGAGCGGAAGGGCTGCCTCTGATTGGATATTTTCACTGGTCGCTAACGGACAATTACGAGTGGGGGACCTTTGACCCTAGATTTGGTTTATTTGGGATCGATTTTGAATCGAAAGACTTAGCGAGGATTGCCCGAGATGAGGGCGGAGATGTGCCTTGGGAAACGTACGCGGAAATGGTTGCGCAAGGTAAAGCGAAGGAACGCTAAAGAGGAACGGGTGCCACAGGTTGGCCGTCGGCTGAGGGGGGCGGAATTCGATATGTGATCCTGCCCTTGCTGAGGTCGTAAGGGGACATTTCCATCTTCACTTTGTTACCAATGTTTAGTCGGATGTAATTCTTGCGCATTTTTCCTGAGATATGAGCCAGAACCGTGTGGCCATTGACTAGTTCAACGCGAAAGAGGGTGCCTTTGAGCACCGACTTCACCACCCCTTCTACTTCAACAACTTCGCCTGCCATAACCTGTAACCCTAGGCGGAAGAGAAGGGGATTGAAATCTTTTTTCCGAGCGAACTAAACCTTTTCGTGAATTCCGCACTCCCGTTTCCATCCGAAGTGGCGGAGTTGCGCGGGGTCATTCACCTCGTCCAATCGCTTGGTCGTGACGCGATCCCCAATGGAAACATACCCCTTCGACCAGAGGGGGTGGTAGGGAAGAGAGTGTTGGCGAAGATATTCCCCCACTTGGCGGTCAGTCCAATCGAGAATTGGAAGTAGTTTGATCCTGGATTGGTTTTGAGAAACAACAGAAAGCTCTTTTCTCGAATCGGCCGAGGTGCGGCGTAATCCTGCAACCCAGAGGTGGGGATCGATCTGGTTCATGGCCCGCCGCAAGGGTTCGACACGTACAATCTCATGAAACTTTTCCAAACCTTGGGGGCCCATTTCCCATAGTTTTCCATGTTGCCGCTCAATCTCCTCTGGGGTCAGAAGGGGGCGGACTGTCTGGAGATTTAAATTCAGTTTTTTGGTTAATCCTTGGGCAAACTCGAGTGTTTCGGGGAAATGGTAGCCAGTATCGATAAAAAGCAGGGGGAGGTCGTTTTTCATCTGTGTAGCCAGGTGAAGAAACGCTGCAGATTGGGCCCCAAAAGAGGTCGTGAGGAGTATTTTCCCGGGATAGTTGAGAGTCGCCCACTCCATTCGCTCGGGAGCCGAGACTCCTTCTAGATCAGGCAGAGCCTCCTTGAGGACAGTTTTTTGGCCGCTTAAACCAAGGATCATGCTTGCAATATAACCTTAAACCATACAAAGTCTATCGTTTATGTCGTATTTGCAAAACCTTGAGGATCAGGCTGTTTATATCTTTCGCGAGGCTTTCGCGAATTTTAAGAATATGGCTATGCCTTGGTCGATGGGCAAGGACTCAAATACCCTGATCTGGCTGGCCAAGAAGGCTTTTGCGGGAAAAATCCCTTTCCCGCTGGTTCATATCGATACGACGTATGAGTTTCCAGAAATGTTGGCTTTCCGAGAATGGGCAAAAAAACATTACGAGATTGATTTGATCGTGATTGTCAATGAAGAGGCTCGCAAAAGGGGGATCGGTTATGAGACTCACGATCCTGTGACGGTTACCCATGAATTAAAGTCAGCAGCTCTCCAGCAGGCATTAGCCAAATATCGATGGGATGCTCTGGTTACTGGAATCCGCAGAGATGAGGACTCCACTCGTGCCAAGGAGAGGTATTTCTCTCCACGAACCGCTGATAACGAGTGGGAGTACCGCGATCAGCCGCCCGAGTTTTGGGGGCAATTCACCACAGCGGTAAAGCCGGGCGAGCATGTTCGCGTTCAGCCTTTGCTGGATTGGACGGAGTTAGATATTTGGGAGTATGTGCGACGGGAAGGGATTCCTATCCCAAAAATGTATTTTGCTCAAAATGGACGGCGGTACCGATCTTTAGGATGTTGGCCTATTACAAAATCGATCGAAAGTTCGGTCGATACCTTGGAGGGTATTGTGGAGGAGTTGAAGGTTACCAAGACCTCGGAAAGAGCCGGGCGGGCGCAGGATCATCACGAACGGAACGCCATGCAAAAACTGCGGGCGAAAGGATTCATGTGAGCCAAGGAGTTGTCATGCCTCCGGCACCCAAGCCTGTGCCAAAGGATTATGTCCCGGCCTTTTTTCCTAAGAGACAGGGTGGTGCTAGGGCAGCAGGAGGAGCCGAGGAAGCACGAACCAGTATCGTGGTCGTGGGGCACGTGGATCATGGGAAGTCTACTCTGATTGGGAGGCTCCTTGCAGACACTGGCTCCTTGCCCGAAGGTAAATTGGAAGCCGCAGAAAAAGCCTCGCGAGAAGAGGGGATGCCTTTGGAGTATGCCTTCCTTCTCGATGCTTTCCTTGAGGAGCAGGCCCAAAATATTACGATCGACACCACGCGGATCGGTTTCCGATACAAGGGCCAATCTTTCGAAATTATTGATGCTCCAGGCCACCGTGAATTTATTAAGAATATGGTCACGGGTGCTGCGGCTGCAGAAGAAGCCATCCTGCTGATCGATGCACACGAAGGATTGAAAGAGCAGACAAGAAGACATGGTCTTCTCCTTTCTCTTTTGGGGGTATCTCGGGTGATCGTAGCCGTGAACAAGATGGATTTAGTGGGATGGAAAGAGGAGCGCTTCCGTTTCTTAGAAAAAGAGATTCGAGAGTATTTGGGGGGACTGAAAATAATACCGAGGGAGGTCATCCCAATTTCAGCACGGGAGGGGGCCATTGTGATGCGTAGGGACGAAAAGCATTTGTCCTGGTGGAAAGGTCCAACACTCTTGGAAGCCCTTTTAGCAGGTGCTGGAAAAGTGCAGTCCAAGAGTGAAGGACCATTGCGCTTTAGCATTCAAGACGTGTACCGCTTTGATTCACGCAGGGTGATTGCAGGGAAACTTGAGGGCGGAAGAATACGAGTCGGGGATCCTGTAGTTTTCTTTCCGGACAGAAAAACGAGTAAAATTAAATCGATTGAATCATGGGGTGAAGAGACACCATTGCGGGAGGTTGGTCCTGGGCAAAGCGTAGCGGTAACTCTCGAGGAGCAGATCTTTGTAGAGAGAGGACATGTAGGGGCTCTTTCCGATCAGCCTCCCGTAGAGTCCAGGGAGGTTCGCGCAAGAATCTTCTGGCTGGATCCCGAGCCTTTGCGTTTACAGTCACCCGTAACATTACGCCTAGGAACACAATCCGTTGAGGCGCGACTGGTCGCGATTGATCGAGTTGTGGATGCGGAGAAGTTGGAGGCGGCGAGTGAAGCTCGGGAGGAGGTGGGAAGATTTGAAGTTGCCGAGGTTAGAATTCGTTGCCGTCGACCTCTGGTGTATGACTCCCATGAAAATGTGTCTTCAACGGGTAGATTCGCACTGCAACGGGGATCGAGGATTGGCGGTGGTGGAATTATTACGTTTGCGGAGTACCCAACATCGCTTGCTAAGGCGGTAACTGGAGAGCATTTGACGTGGACTGAGGGCCGAGTTTCTCAGGAGGCACGGGCAAGCCATTTTGGACATGAGGGGGCCGTTATCTGGCTCACTGGACTATCGGGTTCGGGGAAATCGACTATTGCGGTGGCATTGGAAAGTCTTTTGTTCAGGCGCGGAATTGGGACCATGGTTCTAGACGGAGATAATCTTCGGCATGGCCTATGTGCTGACCTAGGGTTCAGCATGAGCGACCGGGCTGAAAATATTCGAAGGGCAGGCGAAGTTGCGAAACTCATGGCTGAGTCTGGGCTGGTTGTGATTAGTTCACTGATCTCGCCGTTGAGAAAAGAGCGTGATGCGGTGCGTGCTTCTTGTCATACAGCAGGCCTGAACTTTTCTGAGATCTATATCAACGCCTCAATTGCGGAGTGCGAAAAAAGAGATCCTCGAGGGCTTTATCAGAAAGCGCGCAAAGGTGAAATCAAGGGATTCACGGGAATTGATTCACCCTATGAGGAGCCTGCGAATCCTGACCTTATTTTAGAAACGGGGAAAGAGAAGGTGGAGGATTCAGTTGCTGTACTTCTCAAGCACGTGCTTGGGCTCGTGCAGTTAAAGGATCTTGATCACGAGGGTGGGGCTGGACCTGGCGGACAGATTTAACCTCTGACCCGTGGTATCAACTGCCACTGCCCATCACTCCAACTAGCGGTTCCCGAGCTGGCGCGCTGCAAACGATCAGAAAGAGCAGGGGCCCAAGGGGAATTCGGAATCGGGTCGATTAGAATCGCGGAGGAAGCTCGCTGATCCGCGTTCCGTAAAGTTCGATATAAATTCTTCGCAGCTGTAGACCCCTGCTGATCATTTGTCAGAACGTGGATATTCGGTTTTGGGGGCATGGAATGATTTACGTAAACAATAAATTCAAATGCATCTGAGAATGTTTTGATCGGTGAACTGCAAAGATAGAGTGGGGTAATTGGGGAGTAGTGATGGTCAAGCATTCCAGGAGCGGGAGAGGTAGATTGAACATTCCCGGATGAGTTGCGGATAGGGACATCCATTTGAAGAAATGAGGAGAGGGTTTGGGAGTCAATTGATCCTGGGCGAAGGATTACGGGTTTCGATTCAGACAAAGACAGGACGGTTGACTCAATTCCGTTCGTGCACGGTCCTCCATCTAAAATAAGCGGGATTTTACCCTCTAACTCCGCAAGAACAGCGGAGGCATCTGTCGGGCTTATTCTTCCAAAGCGATTTGCACTGGGGGCGGCTAGAGGCTGACCCAAGTGCTTTAAAAGGAGCGATGCCGAGGGGTCTGAAGGACAGCGGACTGCGACTGTTTCTAAGCCTGAGGTCACCCCAGTAGGAACGCGGGGGCCTTTTGGTAGTATGAGCGTTAATGGGCCTGGCCAAAATCTTTGAGTAACGTATTGAGCTATCTTTGGGATAGGGCTTGCAAGAATTCCGTCTGAACCAGCTTGAGCGAGATCGGAGGAGGAGAGATGAAGGATCAAGGGGTCGGTGGAGGGGCGACCTTTTGCTTCGAAGATCTTGCGCACCGCGGTGGTGTTGAGACCCAGACCCCCTAGTCCGTAAACTGTCTCTGTGGGAAAAGCGACTAAGTCTCCAGCTAAAAGAATTTGGCAAGCCTCTTGGATAGAGGATTTGGATACGGGGATAACTCGAGTTCGCACGGGATCATCCTAGAAGAAATTCGTCATCGAGGAAAGAGGAGTACGATTTTCTCGACTTTGCCCTAGTGGGGGTTGCACGCTGGGGATATGGAATTGTCTCCAAAAAGTTGGCAGGCTGTCGTACGGGAGGCTGCAGCACGTGCTGTAGGGGAGGATGTGGGGCCAGATGACGTAACGAGTCGACTCCTGATACCTGTAGAACTCAAAGGTACCGGTTTTCTTGTAGCTCGGGAGGATTGCGTATTGGCCGGAATGGAAGTTGCTGAAGCGGTTTTTCGCGAAGTTGACGGCCAACTAAAATGGCAGCCTCTAGCTCAAGATGGAGAGAGGATCTTGGTTGGCCGAAAAGTCGCTGAGGTGACAGGTTCGGCCCGATCTGTCCTTACTGGCGAAAGATGTGCATTGAACTTCATTCAGCGACTTTCGGGGGTCGCCACATTGACTGCTGAGTATGTAAGGCAGACGGAAGGTACTGGGGCAAAGATTCTGGATACGAGGAAGACAACTCCGGGTTTGCGGGCATTGGAGAGGCAAGCCGTGCGTCTAGGTGGCGGGACGAATCACCGAACTGGTCTTTATGATGGAATTCTTGTGAAAGAAAATCATCTGGCGCTGGTTTCTTTATCCAATCTCCCCGAGATATTGAGGAAGGCCGGCCAAGATCATCCCGACCTTTCGATTGTAGTGGAGGCGGACAATTGTGAGTTGGCTAAGAAATTGCTGAAGCTTCCAATTCAGAGAGTGCTTTTGGATAATATGACTTTGGATCAGGTCACTGAAATTGTGACTGCTCGCAAAAAGCTAGCTTCCCAAATGCAAATTGAAGTTTCGGGGGGCGTGACCTTGGAGAAGGCGCGAGATCTAGCTCGAGCCGGGGTTGATTGGATCAGCGTGGGGAAACTGACCCACAGTGCGAGATCGATCGATTTCAGTCTCGATCTGATCAAGGAATAGTAGGAGTTCTATTTCTTTGCGGGTGCAGCAATTGCGCCACCGGGCTGATTCATCTGAATATTGAACTGCGTTACAATCTCCTTTGCCTCATTATTTGTTAGGCTGAGGCGCATCAGATCTTTCGCCAAGTTTTCCAGCTTATCGGAAACTGTCTTGTAACGAGCAATGGCCTGGGCTGCTTGACCCGTTGTTTGGGAAACGGCCTGACGTTCCTTAACGATAGATACGAGTTGGACCAGATTGACGAGCAGAAGTGCCCCTAGAACTGTTACAAGAGGCCAAACACAGGAAACAGGGGATTCGTAAGATTGATTTTCGTCGTTCATGGGTTGGCTTTCTCATCGAGCTTCACATTGAGCTCGTGCTTTTTAAGGATTTCTTTAAAGGCTGCATCTTTTTCCCCGGCCATCGCGATCCGAATGCTCAGGTTGCGGAGAACAGTTTCCATTTGAGGACCATTTGCGACTTGGGCTTGGACAGCTTGAATTTGGGAGATGGCTCCCCGTGTGCTTAGTCCAAGGAGTAGGTTTACAAGTAACAGAACACTGACAAGGCCACTCAAGCTCCATAAGATTATTTTCTGCATGGCAAAATGTTTAATGAATTGAGTTTATTAGTCAATGCGGGTCGTGACGCTTCTGTGAGTAACTTCACTAAGTTCAATTCGCTTTTGGCTAAACTTGCGTGCTCTTAGGATTATTGGTGGGGGATGGTTGTTTCTTGGAAACCGTCGGCAGGGTGGGGGGATTTGTTTTAAGAGGCAGAAATGCAGATTGGGATGAGTTCGCACCCGACCAGCTCTTTTTTCGGGCAAAGTACTTTTTCGACTGGGCAGAAGAAACGGCGCGATAGGCCTTTGAGTTCACGTAATCACCCTGAAGGATTTATTCATCAGGGAAAGTGGAAAAACCGGTGCGGGGGGGATTCGAACCCCCGGTACGGTTTTACCCGTACAACGGTTTAGCAAACCGCCGCATTCGACCGCTCTGCCACCGCACCAAGTTGTTGTCAAACAATGCTTTGCTACAAGAAAAAGCCTTATAAATTAATAACAAAAAATACATTACTGGCAATTAATGTCTGTTGATAGGATTTTTTCATAAGAATTGGGATGATTTTTGGGTTATAGTTAATTCAGACAAGAGTTTTATTATAGTCGAGGACGAATTCTGGGTGAGTTTTTAGGGGTCCCGAGTTCAAATCCCGGCGGCCCGATGAATTAAAAGCCTTCACTACCTCTTCCAACTGACCCGTTTCCCGATTTGGGTGGGGAGCTCCGAATATTCAGTCAGGTACGAATTAGCGATCAGTTTTGAGATCTGTTACAGCGATGGCTATACTACGTTCGATCATTTAGCTTTATTCCATTCGGCAATGATTGGTCTGACCTGTTCGAGAGCCAGTGACCGATTCTCTGTGAGCCGTGAATCTTCGCCAAAATACTGAACATGTAGCTTGTTGGGTGCATGGCCAGAAACAGCTTCGGTCCCGTAGGTAATTACAATCTGCTCATGGAAGGTTCCGTCAACGGTCGTGTAGGTCCTAGGGCCGGAGTATGTCTCTTGCTCGTGAATCCATTTGTACCCTTCAGGCGTCTTGCGGAAGGCGATGGTGCGCGAAGTGTGCCCGTTAATATGGAGCATGGCGTCGTAGCCTGCGCGCGGACGATTCTCGAAGCGAACAGTGGAGGTGCGGTCAATTGACGTGAAGCCGAGCGAACTCCGATCAACCGCATCGATAGCTTTGAGCATCGGAGCTAAGCGCGTATCGTTCCAAGAAACCTTCTCGGGAAAAAAGCTGCACGAGGCGAGCGACAGCGCCACAAAAGCTGCAAGAAATGATCGTGGCCGATGCATCGTATGGGGTGTTTTACCGTATAGTATGCCAAAATCCGTTAAGCACAAATCCGCTACCAATCCTCAACAAAACTCGAAGTACCCGGTTTTAGTAGCGAATTGGGGAGCGTTGGGTGGACCGCCTTGTTCGGCTTCTTTCATTTTATGTGTTTTTGAAGACTCTCTTCTAAACGCGAGAATCTCGATGCTGCGGAAAGGTGACCAATCCAGTTGATGCCGATAATCCATGCGTAAGCATCAACTTCCTTTCTGCCGGCATGATACTGAATCACCCAGTATTCGTCGCTCCCAAAGCGCCCAAAGCATATCCCGTCTGGATCGGCTTCCGCCCCTCGGTCAGTGTGAAATTCATAGCCTTGTTTCTTCAATTCGTTCGTAAGAGTAGAAGTGATTGCCTGATTTTGATGTGTCCAAAGTGGATTTGAGGAAGATGGAATAGCGATGCGCTCGGAGAAGTTCCAGACAGGCAGCAAAGAGAGTAGCAGTGCAACTGCCGCGCTAATCGAGACTATCGCGATGCGCTTCATTTGTTTGCCAAACGCATAAGGTCAGACACCGGCAGTGTGCCGGTTGTCTGGTCCGGCTTGTTCGGTGTTGGTTTGAAAGCATCCTCTGACGATCTTCATTGGTATGAGGATGGCACAGGCTAGCCCGAAACCAATCGTAAGAGGGTAAACGGGTGTGACGTCGACCCCTTCGTCCTGATAAGACTGCAAACTAGCATAGCGCTCGTGCAACTCGTGGAGGATGGACTCTGGCTTCATGATGAGTAGCGCTGATTCTTGGCCGAACTTTTAAGGTGAGGCACCGAGCGCAGCGAGGTTGGCTGGTCCGATTTGTTCGGCGGTTTCATCGCGCTGTGATGCTCCACTCTCCTGAACCAGAAGCGCGTGGCAGCCGAATCTCCCAACGTGAATCGTTGGTGGAGAGCGTCAGGATATCGATGTCCCCCTCAGTCCGGGACAGAGCCCCCGCTTCTGTGAGCCTCTTGATGTATGCAGTCCTTTCGCGCAAATCATATTTGAATGAACCCGTGCCTGTATTCAGGTCCAAATCATTTCGCTCCACGATAGCTTTGGCGGAATCGGGCAACAGAGGCGGCAACCATCCTCGCTCAAATGCTCCATGCGACTTAGCTTCAGCCAGATTGGAAAAACGTGTCGTGACCACATCACTGCACCCCACAAATGTAATCAAGCAAAGTATAGAGACTAGCCATCGCATCGGACTTATGGACCGCGAACGCAAAATCACTATCTGCAATGATAACCAGAAATCCTCAAAATAACCGCTAAAAAATCCGTAGTACCCGATTGCCTTAGCTGACTGCTTTCGGGGCAGAGGGGAGATATCTCGTTCGCAGCGAACAGACCTGAGTCCGTGCAGTTCATGGCAAACAGGATTTCTGTGGTTCTTGCTGCAGAATCAAAATTACTGACAATTAATGTCTCTTCCGTTGGAAAAGTTGTACATTTTATGACCGCTCCGGTGTCACTAGTGTCAACTGCAAGTCGTTTTTACTCAACAAAAGCCTAGACAAATCATGTACATATTATTGACAGTGAGTGATTTAGCAAACCGCCGCATTCGACCGCTCTGCCACCGCACCAGAATTAAGAACCCTACGAGAAAATCAGGTGGCGAGCCAACCTGCTTTTTAACTGCTGGCGGGCTTAATAAGCCCCTGCAGAGGGGCTTGCTTGGTCGGCTGCGGTTGTAGTCGGGGGTTGAGGTGCAGACGGTTTGTTTTTGCCGGAAGGCATTGGGTCTTCGCCGTGGGTCACAGGCTGGTCTAGGCGCAGGAACTTGAACACATCTTCAAAAGGATTCTGGTTGGAGCCTGTTTTCGAGCGTGCTCCCACCCCAGCCTGGCTTACGGAGTAGGCATGAGCCGGGCCATCGGTCTTTACATTCGTAACAGTCGGCATCGGGTTCAGGAGATTCGGTTTATCGGGCTTCTCCTGTTCTGCGTTCTGCTTTTGGGTCGCATAAAGCTCGTATTCACTCTCCGACATTGAGGAAAGATTGAGTTCTTTTGAGACTTTGCCGCGAGCTAGCAGGTCGATACGCCCCTTCGTGTCCTGGCCAGTACGGCTTGCCGTAACCTGATCTGTGAGTTCTCGGGGTGTGGGGAGGGGCTGAGGTTCCGTTTTGATTGGGATGCTTTCCATCTTGGGAAAAAGATCGGCAGCTTCCTTTGATATATCGGATCTTCCACCCTTTTTACCTGCAATAAGGTTCGACTGAAGATCGCGACCTTCGGCCGCATAGGAGGCCTTCCGTTTTGCTTCAATTGGATTTCTTCGGTAGGAATCAAAATCGAGTGGCTGATATGGGGTTTCAAGCGCAGGAGCCGCAATGATTGACAGAGTCGTCGAAAGGAGAAGTGAAAATGAGTTCAAGGTTGAGCGCATGAGTCCGTTATGAAATGTATTGATTGGCTTGTAAACTAAACCCCATTTTTATTGGGGTTAAGATGTGGATAAGAAAAAGGAACTTGTGAGAGGCGTGAATCGTTACAATGATGGTAATCATGTACTCGATTATCGGTGGGGATAAAAAAACTTATGGACCTGTAACTGCTGACGAGGTGCATCGCTGGATTCGCGAGGGAAGGGCCGATGAGAGGACTCAGATCAAACGTGAGGGTGGCACGAATTGGGAAGATCTGGGCAATTTATCCGCGTTTTTCCCTCCCCACTCATCCTCTCCACCTAAAATCTTGCGAGAACTTCATCCGTCGATCCTTAGTGCCACGGGCACACTACGGGTAGGTGATTGTGTGCGCCAAGGGTGGCAAGTGTACCGGCAGGATCCATGGAGAATTACGGGAATTATCGCCTTGGTATTCGTGGCTCAGTTCCTCCTCAACAGCATACCCTTGGCCGGTGCTCTTTTAGCTTTCCTACTGAATGGTCCTATTTTAGGTGGAATCTACAACTTTTGCCATCAGGTCATCCATGGTCACACGAGAGGGCTTCAAGATGTGATGGATATTGTGAAAACTCGTTTCTTACCCTGTTTTCTTGCCACCACCGTATCGAGCTTGCTTGCCTTCGGACCATTTCTTCTGTCCCTGATTCCTGCGGCGGCGTTATTTGGTGCCTCCGGAGTGGTAATGGAGGAAATCACGAAACACCCGAATCTCATCTTGGGCATGGGATTGCCTTTGCTGGCGGGTTTTTTTGGGATGATGTATTTTCTTATTTGTTGGTCATTCGCAGTACCTATCGCGGCGTGTAGTCAGACCGACTTTTGGGAGTCTTTAAAATTGAGTTGGCATGGAGTACGCAAAAACTTTTGGTCTTATGTAGGGCTTCTTGTTCTTTTGGGTGGCATCAATCTGATCGGCATACTT
Organism: Methylacidiphilales bacterium; assembly: GCA_044348085.1. Classification (GTDB taxonomy): domain Bacteria; phylum Verrucomicrobiota; class Verrucomicrobiia; order Methylacidiphilales; family Verrucolacustridaceae; genus Verrucolacustris. The sequence continues at coordinate 92,545 of JBIKTM010000004.1, forward strand.
TGCCTCGGGTTAGGTCTGTTTATTACGATTCCTATTACGTTTCTTGCGACCATGAGCGCCTATGATCAGATCTTCCGAGCCACCGATTCTCGCTAAACTCGAGGCAGCCAGAAACTGTTTTGGACTGAACGCTACAGTCCTCCCTGGTTTAGGAACTTTTCGTATGGGCAGCAGACTTCGTGGCCTTTTGGAAATGTCCGTAGCAATCGGTGGAACTCTTCTCTTTTGCGGAACCATGATTCAAGCTGTGGGCGAACGGGAAGAAGGAGTGACCCTCCTTGCGGCTTTTTCGCCACACCTTTCCAAGCTGACCCTGGGAGTTTTCCTGGTATTGGGAGCCTGGTTTTCGGGTGTTTTTTATGCGAAGGGTATGTTCCGAAGATGAGCTATGAACTGATCCGGCACGGAATCGCAGCGATGGTAGGAGGAGGAATTGCCTCTTTGCTGCGATTTTCGGTCGGCGCATGGGTAATTCATACTTATCCCAATGAAAAAATA
>JBIKTM010000021.1:0-32036 GCA_044348085.1 Methylacidiphilales bacterium
ATCTCGCCTAGGCGTTAGAAAATAGGTAGAACGGAGCATGGTGAGTACAGAAGGGATTCAAAAAGTAGAACGGGCCGTGGAAGCGGGTCAGCTCTCGGCTGAATCGGGAAAAAATATAAAGAAAACCCTTGTGGGTGCGAAGGGGGGGAGTGTGGAGCGGGTAAGCTTGGAGGCCCTGGTCGGTTCGGGGGACTGGGGGGAGTTGAACGATCGGTTTTTTCGAACGTTGGCCTTTGGGACGGGGGGGTTACGGGGCAGGACGATTGGGAAGGTGGTGACGAAGGCGGAGATGGGCAAGCCGACGGCTTTGGGTCGGCCGGAGTTTCCTGCAGTAGGAACGAACTGCATGAATTATGGGAATGTCGCGCGAGCGACCCAAGGATTGGTGAATTATCTAAAGAAAAACTTCTCAGGGAAAGCGCCTTCTGTGGTTTTTGCTCATGACACGCGGCATTTTTCACGTGAGTTTGCCGAGCTATCGGCTCGCACGGTTGCGGCGGCGGGGGGCACGGCGTATCTGTTTGCGGAGGATCGATCCACTCCGGAGCTTTCCTTTGCGGTGCGGCATTTAGGGGCGCAGGCGGGGGTTGAGATCACGGCTAGCCACAACCCTCCGCACGACAATGGCTACAAAGTTTATTTTTCGGACGGGGCACAGATTGTGGAGCCACACGCCTCTGGAATTATTCGGGAGGTGGAGGCGGTCCAGGAACCTGAAGTCGATCCTCATCCAAAACAGGGCGGCAAAGTAGTCGTCCTCGGTCAAGAGGTGGACACAGCTTATCTTGAAGCGCTGAAGGAGTTGGTGATTGAGGGGGAGATGTTGAAAAAAGAGGGAGCCAAGTTAAGGGTGGTTTATTCGCCTTTGCATGGAACCGGAGTTCGGATTGTGCCGGCGATGTTAAAAGGGGTAGGGGTCGAGGCTTCGTTGGTGGCTTCTCAAGAAAAAGGGGACGGCAGGTTTCCGACTGTGAAGTCACCCAATCCGGAGAATGGAGAGGCGTTGGCACTTGGAATTGAGCAAGCGAAGAAAGAGAAGGCGGATTTAGTTCTTGCGACAGATCCTGATGCGGATCGGATGGGGGTGGCGGTTCGGAATTCATCGGGAGAATATGAATTGATCACAGGAAATCAGATTGGGTCGTTGTTGTCGGCCTATCGGATTGATCGAATGAGGGCGAAGGGCTGGATTCGGCCTGGTGAGGAGAAGTGCTGTTGTTTGATTAAGACCTTTGTGACTACGGATCTACAGAAGGAGATAGCGGGATCTGCAGGTATGAGGTGTGTGGAGACATTGACGGGATTTAAATATATCGGCGAGAAGCTGGGGGTTTATGAGAAGCAGGCAGGGGGACGGGGTCAAATGGGGGCAGAGGAGTGGAGAAAAAGGAGGATGGAGAAAAGCACTTTTTTTGTTTTTGGTGGGGAGGAGAGCTATGGGTACAGCGGCGGGGATTATGTCAGGGATAAGGATGCCAATGGGGCCGTGCTGATGTTTGTCGAGGCTGCGGCGTGGGCAAAGTCACACGGGCGAAACTTATTAGAGGAGATGGATGCGATTTACCGAAAGCATGGGCTTTATTTGGAAAAATTAGGAACCTTAGAGATGAGTGGGGCGGAGGGGGCGAAGCAGATTGCGCGGGCAGTCGAGAGTTATCAGAACAGCCCGCCTCAGGAGTGGGGAGGGAGAAGGGTGTTAGGTGTCACGGACTTCGAGAAACAAAATTACCAAGATGTGGATGGGAAGAAGATTCCCAAGGAAAGGATGCTGATCTTTGATTTGGGCGAGGGATTTCGGGTTGCGGTTCGGGCCTCCGGGACGGAACCCAAAATGAAGTGCTATTTCTTTGGGAAACGGAATGTGGGGGCAAATGAGGATTTGGCTAAAGCAAAGAGGGAACTGGCCGGCGAGATAGAAAAACTTTGGGAATGGACGCGACAGGATGCAGTTCGGAGGGCGCAGGCTGTTTGAAGTCAAAGCTCCGCTGGTTCCTGCTGGGGTTGGGGTTTGCCGGGGCAGCGGCATGTCTGTTGATGGACGGGGCGTGGGATTCCAATCGGCGGATGGCGGCCGCTCTGTTGGCGATCGCGGCAACTCTCTGGTTCACGGAGGTGGTGCCTCCTTTTGCGACCGGCCTGCTGGTCATTTTGGTCGGCTCGATCTTTCTGGCCCGCCCGTTGGGCGATCCGGAACTTTTTCTTCGGCCGTTGGCTAGTCCGGTTATCGCCCTCTTTTTTGGCGGACTGGTTCTGGCGCTGGCGCTGGCCAAGCGGGGTTTGGACCGGAGAATGGCTGCATTAGTATTGGGCCGATGGGGAAAAAACTCAGACCGACTGTTGTGGGCGGTGCTGGGATTTACGGGGCTGACCTCGATGTTTCTTTCGAATACGGCCACAACCGCACTGATGATGGCGATGTTGGCGCCGTGGTTGGATGCGCCGGAGCACAATCCCAACCAGAAAAGGCGTTTAGGTTTGGCGGTGGCGATGGCGGCAAGCATCGGGGGTATGGCCACGGTTATCGGCAGTCCGACCAATGCCGTGGCCGCTGGTTATCTCTCAGCAAACCAGCATTCGCTCACGTTTGTCGGCTGGATGGCGTGGGGTTTGCCCTTGGTCTTGGTGCTGTTGGGCGTGACTGGTTGGATATTGGGGTGGGCCATTCGGGTTCCTCCCGAGGCTGCCCCGATGCTGGCCACTGCGGAAAAGTCACTCAACCGTGGAGATGCATGGGTGATCGGCACGGGTGCGGTGACAGTGATGCTGTGGATGATGGACGGATGGCACGGGTTGCCGGCAGCCTATGTTGCCCTCATCCCCGTTTGCGTCTTTTTTATCTCGGGGATCCTGACGGCGGCCGATCTGCGCAAGCTGGACTGGGATGTGCTCTTACTAATCGCGGGGGGATTCGCGCTCGGTTCCGCGCTGGAGAAAAGCGGGTTGGCCGGAGACGTGGCACAGGTTTTGTCGCGCGGGGAGCAAGCCTGGCAGGTGGCGCTTTCGCTGGGTGGGCTGGCGCTGTTTCTTTCCGTTTTCATGTCGAACACGGCGGCGGCCAGTCTGCTGGTGCCGATCGCCGGATCTGTCGGGGTAATGGACACGATCCACGCGGTACTGTTGACCGCCTTTTGCTGCTCATTGGGGATGAGCCTTCCGGTGAGCACGCCGCCCAACGCACTGATGCATTCGCGAGGCTGGGTGCAGACGCGGGATCTCATGGTCTATGGAACGCTGATCTCGCTAATTGCCCTTGGTGGAATGGTGGCCGTGGTCGCGCTCATGGGCGGTAGTTGAGTCTTTTAACTTTGGGCGATACTTTTCCTTTATGGCATATCCGACTAAGCTTCAGGAAATCGTCTCATTGTTCGAGCATCTGCCCGACGAGGAAAAAAGGGAGAGTCTGGTCTCTTACAGTATGACGACCAAGGCGTGTGAGCCTGTGGATGGAGAAAAGTTTGATTTGGAGGATGTGCGTAAGGATGAGGAGTGTGCGGATACGGTAGGTGTTTTTTTGAAGGTGGATGGGGAGGGAAAAAGTCATTTTCGGATGACGCTGGGGCCTCAGGTGCAGACCTTAACCAAGGCGATGACGGCGATTTTGTGCAAGGGGTTGGAGGGAACGACGCCGAAAGCGGTTATGGAGTTGGAGAGTGATTTTGTGCCTAAAATTGTGGGGGCGCAGTTGGTGCGGGTTAGGAGTCAGACGACGTACTATATTCTCTCAAGAATGAAGGGGATTTGTAAGGTTTGGTCCGATCGGCAAAGAGCCTCAATCGGCGAAAATTAATAAGCATCAAGCGCCTAGGGCTGATATTGCCTGATCCTTCTATTTAGAATTTGATTTAGAATAATTCTAAACTATGTTGACGGGCTGATGAATAACCTCAAACAGATGGATCGGGGTGCCTTGAGCGATGCTCTGGATCATTCCGGTCAAAGAACTACCCCCCAAAGGGAAACGGTATTCAGCGTTCTTTTGGATCAGAGGGATCATCCGACGGCCGATGAGGTGTACGCCCGGACCAAGTCACTGATGCCCACCATCTCCATGGCTACTGTCTACAACTGTCTGGAAACTTTGGTCAGCTGCGGTTTGGTGAAGCAGGTCAATATTGAGCGGGAACCTACCCGCTACTGCCCGAATCTTTCTCCCCATGCTCATTTTCACTGTCGCGAGACGGGCCGGGTGTACGACGTTCCGGTCCCGTCAGGCATGATGCAGGAATTAGCCGGAGTTTTGCCGGGGGAGTACGAGGCGGACTCGGTGGAGTTGGTCTTCCGCGGCCATTTGCTGAAAGGAAAAACAAAATGAAGAACTCGCTCGAAATCAAAGGACTGAAGGCAGCAATCAACGGAACTGAAATTTTACATGGGTTGAACTTGACGATTCCGAAGGGAGAGGTGCATGCGATTATGGGGAAGAATGGGTCGGGCAAGAGCACCTTGGCTAAAGTGATGGCGGGGCATCCTGATTATGAGGTGACGGGAGGAGATGTGTTGTTGGATGGAAAGACGATTTTGGGTCTGGAACCGGATGTTCGGGCGCGGGAAGGGCTTTTCCTTGCCTTCCAGTACCCGAGCGAGATTCCTGGTGTGACGATTGCCAATTTCATGAGGGCGGCGCTCAACGCGAGGCGTCCAGAAGGGCAGGAGATCGACGCGGTGGAGTATTATAACGAGCTCTACAAGAAGATGGATCTGTTGAAGATCGATCGTTCTTTCACTTCCAGGGCCGTGAATGACGGTTTTTCGGGAGGGGAAAAGAAAAAGAACGAGATTTTACAAATGGCCATGCTGGAGCCGAAGTATGCAGTGCTGGATGAAACTGATTCGGGGTTGGATATCGATGCGCTGAAGATTGTCTCCCATGGGGTGAACAGTCTGCGCGGTCCGAAGATGGGGATTTTGGTGATCACCCACTATCAACGATTACTCGACTATATTGTGCCGGACGTGGTTCACGTGATGGTGGACGGCCGGATCGTGAAGAGCGGCCCGAAAGAGCTGGCCTTGGAAATGGAAAAGAAAGGGTACGACTGGGTCGAAAACCTGGTGGCGGCCTGAGAAAATATTATGAGTGAAACAAACACGTTAGAAAAACCGGACCTGAAGATTGATCAGGATCAGGGAAACTTTTCCTATCCGGAGGATTACGCCTTTGATGCAGGTACGGGTCTCACTGAGAAGACGATCGATTACATTTGCGATGCGAAAGAAGACCCGGATTGGGTTCGTGAGTTTCGAAAGAAAGCATTGAAAGTTTTTAAAGACAAACCTTTGCCGACCCACTGGGCCAGTAAAGATCTGGAGAGCATCCATTTTGATGACTTTCGTTACTATCTGTCGAAAGGGGCGAAGCCAAAGCGTACGTGGGATGAGGTTCCAGATGACGTAAAGAAGACCTTTGAAAGATTGGGAATTCCTGAAAAAGAGCGGGCGTTCTTGGCGGGTGTGGAAGCGCAGTTCGACAGTGAGGCGGCTTACTCGAACATCAAAAAAGCCGTGGCAGAGCAGGGGGTGATCTTTGTGGGAAGTCGGGAAGGGCTGAAGGACCATCCTGAGATTTTTAGGAAGTGGTTTGGGAAAGTGATTCCGACCGCTGACAACAAGTTCTCTGCTTTAAATAGTGCAGTATTTTCAGGTGGCTCGTTCATCTATGTGCCCAAGGGCGTGAAGGTGAAGCACCCGCTACAGGCTTATTTCCGGATCAACGCGGAGAATTTTGGTCAGTTTGAGCGGACCTTGATCATCGTCGATGAGGGGGCCGAGCTGACATACATGGAGGGTTGCACAGCCCCCAAATTTGATTCGGTTACCTTGCACAGTGCGGTTGTGGAGTTGGTGGCGATGAAGGGCGCAAAGCTGCAGTACATCACTGTTCAGAACTGGAGTCCGAATGTGTTTAATTTGGTTACGAAGAGGGGATTGGCCCATGAGGAGTCGGAAATCAAATGGATCGACTGCAACATCGGGTCCCGTCTGACGATGAAGTATCCAGGGGTCATTCTGAAAGGTCGCAAAGCGCGGGGTGAAGTTCTCTCCATCGCGCTGGCGAACAGCGGTCAGCACCAAGATACCGGTGCCAAGATGATTCATGCGGCAGATGAGACCACTTCCAATATTATTTCAAAATCGATATCGATTGGGTCGGGTCGGGCTACCTATCGGGGATTGGTTCATATCCCGAGACATTTGAAAGGTTGTAAGAACAATACGGAGTGCGATGCGCTCCTGATCAATACGGAGTCTAGGACGGACACGTATCCGGCGATTGTAACCCGAGGAGAAGGAAATTCGGTTCAGCACGAGGCCAGTGTGTCGAAGGTGAGTGCGGAGCAGATTTTTTATATGCAGCAGAGGGGATTGACAGAGGGGCAGGCGATGAGTTTGAGCGTGAACGGGTTCGTCAATGATCTCGTCCGCCAGTTTCCGATGGAATACAGTGTCGAATTGAAACGGCTGATCGACCTCGAGATGGAGGGGTCGGTGGGCTAAATGAAACGAATCCATCCAAGAGGAGAAACCTGACCATGGCCGATACTGCCAATCGCTACCCAGAAAATATTCCGGGAGCTTACTACGTCGATAACCAGTGCATTGACTGCGATCTGTGCCGGGAGACAGCACCAGCCAGCTTCAAACGGAATGACGATGGTGGATATTCCTTCGTCTACAAGCAGCCCGAAAGTCCCGAGGAGCAAAAGCTCGCGAAAGAAGCGATGGAAGGTTGTCCAGTTGAAGCGATCGGTAGCAACGGCGCCTGAGGCAAACGTGTCGGGAAAACTTGGGCAAACTCCTTTGGGTCGGAATGGCAGCACCGGACCGGCTTGGTGGGAGGAGAAAAAGGCAAGTGCTCGAAAGAGATTCGAGGCGTTGCCGATGCCAAAGCGAAATGAGGAGGATTGGAGATTCGCGACTCTGGATGCCATTCATCTAGGAAATTTTCAACCGGGTGGAATGGGGCAAACGAGTCCTGAAAAGTTGCTAAAAAGAAGCGCGACACCCTTTCCTCATGCGGCAAGGGCGGTTTTCTCCAATGATCGTCTGATTCAGGTAAAGGGTGGGGAGGAACTGGCAAAGCAGGGTGTGGTTTTCGAATCTTTGGGTGGGGCACTCAAGAAACATCCTCAGTTACTGCAGAAGTATTTTATGGCGCACCCTGTTGATTTGGGGGCGCAAAAGTTTGCGGCGTTGCATGCGGCGAATGCCGAGGCTGGAGTGTTGATCTATGTCCCTAAGAATGTGGATTTGAAGGTTCCCCTGGTCTCATTTCACTGGTTGGATGGAGATGAATCGGCTGTGTTTCCCCACACTTTGATTGTAGCTGAGGAAAATGCGAAGGTGACTGTGGTGGACTATTTGGGGTCAACGCAGGTGGAGGGAAAAGGGCTGGCTTGTGGGGTGAGCGACCTGATTGTTGGCTCAGGCGCGAAGGTAGATCTCATCTGTTTTCAGAGGTGGGGATCGAAAGTAACAAGTTTTCAGCTCAATTCCACACGAGTGGAGAAGGATGGAGAGGCCAGAAGTTTATTTGTGAATTTGGGCGCGGCGTATGCTCGGCAGGAGAGCCGAAGCACGATGGTGGGGTCGGGAGCGCGGAGCGAGATGCTGGGACTTTCGGTTGGAAATGACCGGCAGGAGTTTGATCAGCGGACGTTGCAGTGTCATGACGTGCCGAACACTTGGAGCGATCTTCTTTACAAAAATGCGTTGGATGATCGTTCGAAATCGATTTTTAAGGGGCTGATTCGAGTGGCTCCTGGGGCAGCGAAGACCGATGCGTATCAGAACAACAGGAACTTGCTGCTGAATCCGGAGGCGGAGGCGGATTCGATGCCTGGGCTGGAAATATTGAATGATGATGTGCGTTGCACGCACGGAGCGACGACGGGACAGATTGATCGGGATCAGCTTTTTTATCTGATGGCGAGGGGGATCAATCCCCGGACGGGAGCCCAACTTTTGGCCCATGGATTTTTCGAAGAGGTGATTGCACGGTTGCCCGACAAAAAGATTGGCGAGGAGGTGCGGTCGCTTGTTGCGGAAAAGTTTGCCTCGATGAAGACGCGTAGAAGCCAAGTGGATTCATTGGAAAAGCCTCTTTCGCCTTCCCGATTCGACAAGGGCGGTTTGAAGGAAGAGGAAATTTTGGATGTACGGGCACTGCAGGGGTTAGGAAAATAATCACGTCCAGAACAAGGTGCTCTACGATTATTTAGAAACAACAATGAGCCTCTCTCCCACCCAAGGTTGCGTGATTCCTGCCATTCCAATGAATGAGGTGGACCGGCAAGCAGCCCTTGATGATTTGAAGTTGATCGATTCTCCGCAGGAGGAGCGTTTTGACAGGATTGTTCAGCTCACCCAACTCCTGTTTCGCGTTCCGATCGCGTATATCGCGCTGGTTGATAAGGATCGGCAGTGGTTCAAGTCCAAGGTGGGAATTGAGGCGAATGAGACGTCGCGCAGCGTTTCGTTTTGTGGTCATGCGATTTTGGAGGATAAGGCGATGGTGGTTCCTGATGCGTTGCAGGATTACCGCTTTGCGGCGAACCCGATGGTTTTGGGTGAGCCTTTCATACGTTTTTATGTGGGGCAACCGTTGCGAGGACCTTCTGGACACAAGGTGGGAACGCTGTGCCTAGCGGATCACGAGGCGAGAGAATTTGGGGATCATGACCTTACGATGCTGGGTCAGATTGGAAAGTTGGTGGAGAGAGAGTTCACCCTGCTGGATAAGATTCAAATGCAGATTGAGACTTTGAAAGCGAAGGAGGAGTTAGAGAAAAAGGGGCAGGAGTTAGAGAAAGCAGTGGCGGATCTTTCTGCTGAGAAGCAGAACTCTGAGTTTCTTCTTACGAATATATTTCCAGGAAATGTCGCAAATGAGTTGCGGGCGAACGGAAAGGTTAAGGCGGTGGGGCATGAGAAGGCTACGGTGATGTTTTCTGATTTCAGCGATTTCACATCGGTAGCAGCCAGCTACAATCCTGCTGAGTTGGTGGAGGAGTTGAACCGTGCGTTTTGTTTATTCGACGGGTTGAGTGCTCGGTATGGGGTGGAGAAGTTAAAGACGATCGGGGATGGGTATCTCTGTGTGGGAGGGTTGCAAGGGGATCCAGTGGAGGCGGGTGGAAAGATGTTGAAGTTTGCTCAGGAAATCTTGGCTTTTGTGTTGAAGCGAAAGGGTGAGGTAGAGGCGAGTGGTAAAAAGTATTGGAACATTCGGATCGGAGTCCACTGCGGTCCGTTAGTGGCCGGGGTGGTGGGGGTGAAGCGAATGGCATACGACATTTGGGGAGATACGGTGAACATAGCGGCACGGATTCAGCAGGGGTCGGAGCCTGGACGGATCAATTTATCAAAGGATTTTCGGGATTTGATGGGGGATCGGATCGAGGTCGAGGCGCGTGGTAAAAAACCAATTAAGAATCAGGGTGAGATAGAGATGTTTTTTTTGCAGAAGATAAAGTGAGTTTTAAATGAAACCAGGGGATCAGACAAAATTAACTCGAGAGGTTCCCGCTACGGCGATTCCTGCGGGTTCTCCGTTGATTCTGCCCAAGGACACGGAGGTTACGTTGACCCAGTCGTTGGGGGGAAGTCACACGGTGGCAGGGGCGTTCGGCCTAGCTCGAATTGAGGAGAAGGATCAGGATGCGTTGGGTCTATCGAAAGTGGCCGTGGTGGTTCCAGTTGCAGACTCGAACGAGCCTGCAGATGAGAAAAAAGTTTGGGAGAAGTTGAAGGAGGTTTTTGATCCAGAAATTCCTGTCAACGTTGTGGATCTGGGGTTGGTCTACAGCATGGAGCTTAAACCTCTCCCAGCGGGTGGCTCGAGGGCGGAAGTAAAGATGACGTTGACCGCCCCGGGTTGTGGAATGGGACCCACGATTCAGGCCGATGCACGCAATAAGGTGTTGTCCGTTGCGGGGGTGAAGGAGGCGGAAGTTGAACTGGTATGGGAACCGGCGTGGACGCAATCGATGATCAGTGAAGCTGGAAAAATGAAGTTGGGTTGGGTCTAAAGAAAAAAGAAACGAACTCAGCTTAAGCGGTAGCGAGAAGAGTGTCGAAGTCGTTCAGCGAATCGGGCATTTGCGGAGAAAAATAGCGTTCGAAGTGGTTGACGACGCCAGACATTCCGCAAGAGAGAAGTTCGAAGCGCCGACGGAGAGAGCGGACCACGAAGGGATTGAAGCTGTAGTAACCGGAAAAGACTTTTCGTTGGAAATGGTCGGTCTGATTCGCCTGTTTGCAGAAAAGAATGGCATGAATTTCCGGGCTATCGAAAAGTACTACCCAGTAGCGGGTGAGTTCGGGATGGAAAATGGGGACAAAGTCGATGTCGTCATTATGGGTGGGAAGCTCGCCTTCGGCCCAGACTCGTACTGCATCCAATCGGCGGGCGAGTTCCCGGTAGCGATCTTCCTGATGGAGAAAATTATCGAAGTGCTGGAAGGTGGAGATCAGTTCCCCCTTAGCGGTTTCATGGGCGAGATCCTCGATGGCATGGCTGACTGCTAGCATCGCCTCATGGTTAAACAGGTGGTTGATGTCTGCTGAAGGGATGGATTTGGCCTGACTGCATTTTGCGGTCCTGCATTTCTTGGAAGTCCGCATAGCCCGGTGTTTTTTTACCTTGAGATATGGCTTCAGGCAGCATTGGAAGCGGCGGTCTGAATGTTTTTCTTCGGAAGTCCTACAAATCATATCTGGTTTCCTTAAATTGCCATTGGGCGGGGGGCATGCAAGCGGTCAGGAGGAAGTATCAGAAAAACTTACAGTTAGTGGGATGGATTAGGAATGACGCGATCGAGCAGTTTGGCAGAGGAGAGAACGCCTGGGACGCCAGCTCCGGGGTGGGTGCCCGCACCGCACAGGTAAAGCCCGCGAACGTCCTCGGACACGTTGTGGGGTCGGAACCAGGCACTTTGAGTGAGAATAGGTTCAAACTGGAAGGCAGAGCCCACGTGCGCATCGAGTCGGGATTCGAAATCCCGAGGGGTGAAGATCAGCTTGCTGACGAGGTGTTTGCGTAGGTCGGGGACAATCGTTTTCTCGAGGGCGGTGAGAATGCGATCCGCATATCCTTCTTTCTCCTTTTCCCAATCGATCTGATCTCCTGGCGAGCCGAGATGGGGGACGGGAGAAAGAACGTAGAAGCATTCGTGGCCTTTCGGAGCTAGGGATGGATCGGTCCGGGTTGGGGCGTGGAGGTAGAGGGAGAAGTCCTCTGCCAAGACTCGGTTTTTAAAGATATCGTCGAGAAGGCCTTTGTAGCGGGGGCCGAGCCAGATGGTGTGGTGGGCGAGGTCGGGGTAGGTTCGGTTCGTTCCAAAGTAGATAAGGAAAAGAGACATGCTGTAGCGCATGGAGTTTAATTTTCGATCGGTCCATTTGTGGCGAGCTGAGGCAGGAACTTTTTTCTGGTAGAAATTAGCCACGTCGGCATTGGAGACGACAACGTTAGCGCGAAGCGTTTCGCCCGAGCGGAGCCGGACTCCCGCCGCCGCCCCGTTTTCGACGATAAGTTCGTCCACGGGAGAGTTGAGGCGAATTTTGCCACCAAGATCCTGAAGAAGTTTGACCAAGGCCTGGACCAAGGCTCCGGTTCCACCCATTGCGAAGTGAACGCCCCATTCGCGCTCCAGATAGTGGATCATGGCGTAGATGGACGAGGATTGGAACGGATTGCCACCGACGAGAAGAGGATGAAAGGAGAGGACTTCACGAAGGCGTTGCGATTGGACGTGGCGAGAGGCCATTTGCCATACCGAGCGATCCGAACGGAGTCGGATGAGGTCGGGAGCGACTCGAAGCATATCGGTGAAGGAGGAGAAGGGTTGATCGGCAAGTTCGACGAAGGCCTTTTGGAAGATGGCGTGGGTTTCTCCTACAAAACGGCGGTAGCCCTCGAGGTCGTTGGGAAAGTGCTGGCGAACTTGGGCCTCCATTTCCGCTTGGTTCCCGGTGTATTCGAAGGATTGGCCGTCGTGCCAAGCGATCCGGTAGAAAGGTTTGCAGGGGACGATTTTGACGTAATCGGAAGTTTTTTTGCCCGCGAGAGCAAACAGCTCATCGAGGAGGAAAGGGGCAGTGAGGATGGTGGGGCCGGCGTCGTAGGTGAATCCTTTATCACGAAAAACGGAGGCGCGACCACCTGGTTGCTCGAGAGCTTCGAGGAGAGTGACATCGTAACCACGGGCTTGGAGGCGAGCGGCGGAGGCGAGGCCTCCAAAGCCTGAGCCGATGACGATTGCGGGGGGACGTGCGGGTGCGATCACGGGGAGGATGCTACGCGGGTCCGCCGAAAGACGCGAAGTCGTCAAGATCGAGAACGTCGAACCAGGTGCTGATGTCTTCCCGTTTCGCGTTGGCGGTTTTTTGGTAGCTGTTGAGACGTTCCCGCTGATCGATCGAGGTAGGAGATCGGCGATTCATGAATTCGGACCAGGCTTCGATCTCCTGCCCGCTACGACGGTGCTTTTGATTTTTTTCGATCCAGCGGAGGATTTCGCCGTCTCCCAAGCCGTTGGCGACCTGCTTCTTTAAGGAAATAGGATTTACGCCAGCAAATTTCAAAAAGTACTGGTCGAGGGGGCAGTTGTAGTTGTATTCGCCGTTTTTTTTAAGAAGGGTGGCGCGGCACTTGTCTAGAACACGGGGAAGAAGAACATATCCGCCGATTCGAACCCGTGGGCTACGAGGTGCCGAACGGGTCAGATCAGGAGCTTCGAGTTTGGGCATCGTCAGATCATGCCTTGATAAGTCAAAGGGGCAAGGGGGGTGTAGCGGTAAAAAGATTAGAATCGATTCAGCTAGCGGGGTTTAAAGATGTATGATCTATACAAGTACTTGATAGACAGTGCTATTAAAGATTGAACGAGTGAAACTTGTTTGTGTCTAACCCCTTGATGAATGGATTAGATACAAAAAGTTCAAAAACTACTATTGACCCCTTGATTAATCGGAAATGCAGGCTTAATTTAGGTTATATGCCAACTATGCGATCTGTGGGCATGGGCCTTATATCTTTTTTTGCCTGCACGGCGTTAGGTCTGGCCGCCGCTGATTTCAAGATCCGTTACAATCAGAAGTTTCCCTGTTTGGAGGTGATGGATTCGAGCGCTGTAAAAATCACCGATGTAACCGAAGGTGCAAAAGGGGAGACGGTGACGTCGGGCAAATCCAGTCTCAATATTTCCTTTATTAAGAATTCTTCAGGGCAACCCGAGGTGACCTTGCGGGATGCGAAGTCTCCGCTCTCCGAAATGGAGATTGAAGCGTTTGGTTTGTCGGTCGGAATGAAACCTGAAGGCACCGTCCTGGTGAGGTTTGGGGCAGACAATAAACCCAAGTTTGAGATGGATCGTACGGGGGGTTCGCGCTTCCTGATGGCGGATCTAGGGAACCTAGACACGGCCGCTGGTAAAGAGGTGGCAGGAAATACTCCTCCATCGAAAAATCTAATTCGTTGCAGGGAGCGGCTGGCTGAGTGGATTTCTGGAAAAGGTGGTTGGAGTAACAAGTCTGGAAAAATTTTAGCTACGCAAGGTGGGGATCGGGTGCAGGTGGGAGAGCTTCCCGAGCGTGAGATCCAAGTAAGTGAAGCTTTTCAAACTGGAGCAAAGATCACGGTAGGATCAAAGATCGGGATGATGTTTCAAAGTGGGGCTGGAGTTTTTCACTTTGCGTTACCAGGAACTGTTTTCTCTCTGGGCAAGTTGGAGGCGGGAAGTCCTGATCTGAAGGTTGAGTTGAGTGAGGGAACGATTCAGACCTTTGTGGCTCAACCTCTCATTGCGCCTCGCGCGTCGCTGATTGCGCTGGGGAACGGGGAGGTGGCGCGGACTTTGGACGGGGCGTATCAGATTTCTAAAACCTCGGGTGCTGAATCGACGACGATCACGACAATCTCCGGGAAGGTAATCTTGGCGCAGGAGGCAGGCGGAAAAGAGTTGGCCACACTTTCAGGTGAAAAAACATGGAGCGCAGCGAAGGGAGGCGAGGCTAAGGCTTTAGCTGCAAACAGTCCCGAGAAGGCATCTCTGGTTGCGTTCGAAGGCAGTGCGCGGAACACAGCTCTGATCGATATTGCTCGGGATGGAGTCAAAGCGTGTCCTGAGGCTGTGGAGGAGATCGTATCCAGTGCTGTCAAAGCAAAGCCCGAATTGGCAAAAGAGATTGCCGAGCAGTGTTTGGCGGCGAATCCCAAGTCTTTCAATGCCATCAGTCAAGCCTCTGGGGTGAAGGGATTGAAACTTTCCAAGGAAGAGCAGGCGAAGGTGGATGCGTTGGAATCTCTGGATCAGCGATTGGAGCGATTGGCGATCGAGGGAATCGATCTGGAAATGAAGCTGGGGCAGGTGTTGCTGGTCGAGGGAGATTGTAATTTGGATGGAAAGAAGGAGAAAATTTTAGTTGGGCAAGTGCTCACGTTGAACGACAAGATTGCGACAGGAAAAAGCGGTCGGATTTTGGTGGGAATGGCTCCCGGAGTGGTTCTTTCCATTGAACCCGGGAGCGTCGCGAGCCTTGAGAAGATGAGTGCTGAAATCAAGAATGGTGAATTGCAAAGCCGCGAAGCTGTTGTGAATTCGGAGAGCGGGTTGGTGGTCATGAACATTGCTCCTTGGAACAAGGAGAAGACGGATGTTCGGGTGAAGACAACAGATGGAGAGTCGGTAGCACAGGGAACGGTTTTTGCCGTAACTTTTGCAGGTGGGAAGATGATGACGACTGTTACGCGGGGTTCGGTGGGAAGCCGGGACTCCTCGGGCAAGATGGTTTCAATTGCGGCAGGACAACAGGCGGCTCCTGGGGCTACTCCTGTGGCGGCCCCTGCCAATTCGGCTGCCGTTACGGCGGCGGGAAAAGCTGTTGAATCGACAGTTAGTGCCATGGTGGCGAACGTGGCGGCAAGTATTGCGGCTGCGATTCCGACTGCAGCGGCGGAGATCGCGACCATAGCTGCGAAGGCGTCCCCTGCAGCGGCAGAGCAGATTGCCGCAGCTGTTGCGGCCAAAGCTCCCGAAGCAGCGATTGCGATTGCCCAAGCGGTTTCGAAGGTAGCTCCTGAAGCCGCTTCAAAAATTGCTGCTGCTGTGATCGCCGCGACTCCAGGTATGGATGCGAAATCGATCTCGGCGATTACCACAGCGTCTTCTCAAGGGGCAGCAGATGCGCCCTCAGTGGACACTGCAGCGGGCACGGCGGGTGGAGGCGGTGCTGGCGTTGGCGCAGGCAGCGGAGGAATGGGGCAGGGAATGGCGGCTACACAATTTCAGCAGTTGCAGGCCGAGCAGGATAATCAAGCGGCGCAAGATGCACTGAAGGCAGCTAGGGATGCGGAAGCGGCCGCAAAAGCCGCATTAAATGCTGCTAATGAGAGAGAATACACAAGGCTTTTGGACGATTATAATAAAAAAGTCGCCGACCGAAAGGCGAAGGAAGCAGTAGCAACAGCAGCGGGGGCAGCAGCAACAGCAGCAGCAGCAGATGCAGCCAATAAGGCAGCTGCGGATACTGCAGCGGCTCAAGCAGCGGCAGCGTCAAAGGCAGCAGCAGATGCAGCAGCAGCAGCAGCAACAGCAGCAACAGCAGATGCAGCCAATAAGGCAGCTGCGGATACTGCAGCGGCTCAAGCAGCGGCAACGGCAAAAGCAGCAGCAGATGCAGCAGCAGCAGCAGCAACAGCAGCAACATCAGCAGCAGCCAATAAGGCAGCTGCGGATACTACAGCGGCTCAAGCTGCGGCAGCGGCAAAAGCAGCAACAGATGCGGCTAAAATAGCTGCTAGAAATGCGGATACAGCAGCCCGACAAGCGGCTGAAGCTGCTCAGCAAGCCGGTGCTTTAGCCAACTCATTAGCTGATGCTAAAGCCGCAACTGACGCAGCCAATACTGCAATCCAAAATTCGGCTACCAAGGATCAGGCTGTTGCCGCTGCTAATTCTGTCGTGACAGATGCGAATAGTGCTTTTGAAGAAGCTAAGGCAGCTCAAATAGCGGCAGCGGCGCTCGCGGTAGTGGCTGAAAGAGCGGAGGCTGAGGCTGTAGCACGAGCTAGCGCTGCAGCTGCGGCAGCGCAAGAAGCAGCCCAGTTAAAAGCGGCACTTGATGCTGCAACGACCAGGGCTCAGCAGAATGAAGCAGCAGAGGCCGCCCGAGTGGCTGCAGCCGCAGCAAACATTGCTGCAGCTTCCGCTGCGACTGCAGCGACAAATGCAGCGAACAGCGCGCAAACTACATCCACATCTACTTTTAACGGTTTATCAGCAGATAACAAAAATTTGGCTAACGACTATAAGGCTAGTAACCCGGCAGTAAGTGAGCCTGGTAGAGCAAGCATTCGATCTATCTTTACCCCTACGGAATTAGTAAATAACCCTGAACTCAAGACTTTTGTTGAACAGTGGGATACTTTTATTGATAAACAGAGGGAAAAGTTTGCAGCGTTAGCTGAGCAGGCTGCAAAGGAAGCAGCCCTACTTGTGGCGCAACAAACAGAGGCGGCGATTAAAGCAGCCGCAGACCTTGCGGCGGCAAAAGCAGCGGCACAAGCTGCTCTTACTGCAGCGAATGCGGAAATGACTGCTAAAGAAAATGCACGAATTGCTGCAGAGCAGGCGGCATTAGCCAAAGCCTTGGAGGATTCAAGATTGAAGGGGGAGAGAGAAGCCGCAGAACTAGCAAAAGCAGCTGCGGCACAGCTCGCAGCAGATATTGCGGCCGCAGCTGATTTGGCGGCTAGCAAACAGAAGGCAGCTGATGCAGCTGCGGCAATGGAAGCGCAAAGAGTTGCAGAGGCAGCAAAGGTGGCTGCTGCTGAAGCGGAGGCAGCTAGGTTGGCGCTTCTAGATACAGCTGCTGCGACTAATGCAGCAGCTAAGGCAGCAGATGAACTTGCAGCGGCTCAAACAGCGGCAGCAGCCAAAGTTGCGGCGGATACGGCAGCAGCGGCGAAAGCGATTGCTGATGCGGATGCTGCAGCCAAAGCAGCAGCAAAACTTGCAGCAGATCAAGCGGCTGCAGCAGCAAAAGCAGCAGCGGATGCTGCGGCAGAAGCCAAGCGGATTGCAGATGCGGATGCTGCAGCCAAAGCAGCAGCAAAACTTGCAGCAGATCAAGCGGCTGCAGCAGCAAAAGCAGCAGCGGATGCGGCAGCATTAGCCAAAGCTGCTGCTGATAAGGCAGCTGAAGATTCTGCCAAGAATGTTCCACCAGTTGTGACTCCGCCAACGAATCCAAACGCAACACCCACGGGGGCCAACGCCTAATCTTTTGTTTCGTTGCCACTGCTTGTGGCTTGGATGATTCGTTTTTTCTTCTAAACCTACTGGATGGATTATAGTTCGACGGTTCTTCTGCCAAAGACCGATTTCCCTATGCGGGCAGATCTCCCCAAGCGGGAACCTGCCCTTGTTGAGCAGTGGGCACGCCAGATGGCATACCAAGCCCTCCTAAAGACTCGAGACGGAGCCCCCGCTTACCACCTGCACGATGGGCCTCCCTTTGCCAACGGCGACGCTCACGTGGGCCACGCGCTGAATATGGTCCTTAAGGATCTTGTCCTGAAAAGCCGTGCGATGATGGGCTTTTATGCGCCTTTTGTACCGGGATGGGACTGTCACGGTCTTCCGATTGAACACAAGGTGGTGACCGAACAGAAGCTGGTAGGAGCCGATCCAGCCGTCATCCGAACCAAGTGTGAGGAGGTGGCTCGTCACTTTATCCAAAGGCAAAAGGAGCAGTTTCAAAGACTTGGAGTTTTTGGGGATTGGGATCATCCCTACCTGACGATGAGTCCCGCCTACGAGGCCGCAGAACTAAGGGTACTGGCTCAACTGGTGGAAAAAGGGATGGTCTATGAGGGGTTACGACCCGTTCACTGGAGCACCGGATGCAGAACCGCCCTAGCCGAGGCGGAAGTGGAATATGCCGAGCGGGAGGACGAGTCGGTCTATGTGAGGTTGGAACTCAAGGATTCGAAGGATGAAGATCTCCTAATTTGGACGACGACTCCATGGACCTTGCCGGCCAATCTGGCGGTGGCGGTGCATCCTGGGATGGTTTACGTGCTGGCTGAATCGGGCGATGGGCGAAAGGTGTGGTTAGCAAAGAGTCGAATCGAGGCGGTGGGCAAGTCGGCGGGTAAGGAGCTGAAAATTCTAAAGGAGTGTAAAGGAACCGATTTGGAGAACAGAATTTACCGTCATCCGTTGGTCGAAAAGGAGGGGATGGTACGGTGTGCGGAGTTTGTCACGGCCGATTCGGGAACGGGATTAGTCCATATCGCCCCCGGGCATGGTCATGAGGATTATGTCTTGGGACGAAAATGTGGGTTGGAGCCGTTTTCTCCCGTGAATGAGGCGGGGAAACTAACGGAGGAGTGTGGGGTGCCAGAGTTGGTCGGGAAGAATGTATTTGCGGCGAATCCTGAGGTGGCGGATTTATTGGAAAAGAAAGCGAGACTCTGGGCGCGGGAAAAGATCCGGCACAGCTATCCACACTGTCCCCGTTCCAAGACGCCGATTGTGTTCCGATCCGTGCGGCAATGGTTTATTCGCATGGATCAGCTCCGAGACAAGGCACTGGAGGCGGTGGGGCAGGTGAAGTGGGTTCCAGCTTGGGGAGAGAGCAGGATAAGGGGGGCGTTGGGGACGCGACCCGACTGGTGTATTTCTCGGCAACGATCGTGGGGATTGCCTATTCCTGCTTTTTATAAGCCTGATGGAAGTTCAGTTTTAGATTCGAAGGTGATTCATAAAGTAGCGGATCGGGCAGAACAAGAGGGTACGGGGTTCTGGTTTGGGGGATCGGACGAGGATGTGACCAAGACTTGTGGGGTGGAAAAGGATTGGAAAAGAGGAAGGGAGACTTTGGATGTTTGGTTGGACTCAGGTTCGAGCTGGGCTGCCGTAGCTAAGGATGGGCGAGTGAAGTTTCCTGCGGACTTATATTTGGAAGGGAGCGATCAACATCGGGGCTGGTTTCAGTCGAGCCTCCTTCTGTCTGTTGCGTTAACAGGGAAAGCTCCTTTCAAGGCGGTTTTGACGAATGGATTCGTGGTGGATGTGGATGGCAAGAAGATGTCGAAATCTAGGGGGAAACCTCCGGCCCTGATGGAGTTGGTGGAGAAGTATGGTGCGGATGTGGTGAGATTGTGGGTGGCAAGTGAGGATGCGAAAGAGGACGTTCCGTTTTCCACAGAGATCTTTGGCAGGGTGGGAGATAGTTATCGGTTGATTCGGAATTCCCTGAGAATCCTCCTGGGGAATTTGTCGGGATTTGATCCCAAAAAGGATGCGGTGAAGGAGCGAGAGGCGTTGGACCTGTATATTTTGGCGAAGATGGCTGAGTTGGTTAAAACGGTGAGGGAGGCGTATGAAAGCTACAACTTCCCGGCGGTATACCATGCGTTGAACCGATTTTGTTCGGTTGAGCTGAGTGCATTTTATGTCGATGCGTGCAAAGACAGGATTTACTGCGATGAGGAGGGAAGTCCCAGACGGCGTTCGGCGCAGACGACGATGTTTGAGGTTCTGGAGGGGTTGGTGAAGCTGGTGGCACCTGTGTTGGCGTTTACGGCGGAGGAGGCTTGGCAGAGTATGCCAGGAGGTAAGACCAGTTCGGTGCATTTGGAAAAGTTTCCGGAGTCGGTTGTGCCAGCTCAGTGGAGTGCTCAAGAGACGTCAAAGTGGGAGAAGCTTCTTGCTGTACGGGGGAAGGTAAACGAAGCGTTGGAAGAGCAGAGAAAGCTGAAAAAGATCGGGAAAAGCCTAGAGGCGAGGGTTCAGATCAAGGGGGGAGGATTGGTCGTTGAGGATGCTAGCTTACTGGAAGAGGTTTGTTTGGTTAGCGGGGTCGAGGTGGCGGGAGGAGCGGGGGGGATCGAAGTGGCCGTTTTTCCTGCCGATGGGGCGAAGTGTGACCGGTGCTGGAAGCATTCCGAATCGGTGGGAAAGAAGAAGGAGCATCCGAGCTTGTGTGGGCGTTGTGCCGAGGTGCTGTCGACAGGGAGTATAAGTTGAAGGAAGGAAAAGCCGGGGGAGGATGGTTTTTACCGGTGGGGCTGGGTTTGGTGGTGGTGGATCAGATCACGAAATTTCTGGTGGAGGGAAAGATGAGGGAGGGCTTAGAGGTTCCGATTCTTCCGGGACTTTTTTCTCTGACGCGGGTTCATAACACGGGAGTGGCGTTTGGAATGGCACAGGGGAACAACCTGCTGACTGGGCTTCTTGCGTTGGGGATCCTGATTTTTGCGGGTTGGATGGCTCGGGAATGGGATTGGCGGAAGTGCTGGGTGCAGGTGGTAGCGGGGTTGGTTGCGGGCGGGGCGGTCGGAAACTTGATCGACCGGATGCGGGTGGGCTACGTGATCGATTTTCTGGATTTCCACTATGGGCATTGGTCGTGGCCTGCGTTCAACGTGGCGGATGCGGCGATTAGTATCGGTGTGGGGATGCTGGTTTTGAGTTGGTTTTCCGGCCAATCGCCAGAATCAAAGTAAATCAGAGATCGGGTCTCTGACCTGAACTCTAAGCACTAGCGGGTGGGCGCTGAAGCTTGTGGAGTTTGCGGACATGGTTCATGGCGATGGCTCCAAAGACTCCGAATCCAGCCATAATAACGAACCAGAATGTGTAGCCGTATTGGGCTTTGGTTGCTTCGAGTACTCGTCCGGTAAGGGAGAGGGAAATCGCGGCTCCGTAGTATTGAAAGGAGTCGATTACGCCAGCGGCAAATCCAGCCATTTTCTTTCCTCCGATATCCATCGGCGCGGCAGAGCCAACGATGGAGTGGGTGGAGTTGGCGGTAAAGGAGATGAGGACGAGGATGGTGCACCCGAGGAGAATTCCTCCTGCGGTTGGACCGACATGGCCCAGAAGAAGAACGACAGCGGCGATTGAGATCACAACAGCTTCGATTATGTAGAGGGACATAGCCACGGGAGAGCGGTGGCCCTTAAAAAATCGATCTGAGACCCAGCCTGCAAGGAAAGAGCCTGCGACGGCGACGAGGGGCATTAGTTCCAAGGTGCGGCGAGCTGCGGCAGGGATATTGGTTTTCATGTCAAAACCCATCTGATCTTGAAAGTAGAGAATTGCGATCTGGTCCGAGCTGGAACGAACGGCACCTGTGCAGGCGTATGCAGCCGCATAAAACCAGACAAGGGGATGGGTGAAGATTGTGCGGAAGGATTCCATTAAGGAGACGGTGACTCCTTCGGAGTTATCGATTTCGTCCTGAATGGCTCCTGGAAACCCTGCCTCGTCTGGTGTTGGGCGAGCGGCAAAGTACATAAAGATTGCCGCGACTGCCGTGAAGAGGGGGGGAATGCGGAAGAGCCATCGCCACTCCCCCTCTGGAACGGTGAAGGCAAAAAAGGTGAAGCCTGCAAGGATAAGAGGGGAGATGAAGCTGACCGCGACTTGTCCAAGTTGAATCATAAGGCCGAAAATTCCCGAGAAGGTGCCTCGTTCTTGTCGTGCGAACCAAGCGGCGTTGATTTTGACCATTCCTGGACAGCCAAAGGATTGAAACCAGCCATTCATCAGCCAGATCAGGGAGAAAGTCATAAAGGTCCCTGCGAGGGATGCGAAACCGAAGATTAGGTTGATCGCGATGGTTCCGATGGCGCCAATTAGGAGGGAGGCGCGTCCGCCGATCTTATCGGTCAGGAGTCCGTTGATGAGTTGGCCAGTGCCATACGCCAAAGACCAGATGGCTAGCATGTCGGTGATTTGTGAGGTGGTGAAGTGGAATTCGGCAATCATGCCTGGGGTGGCAAATCGGAAGTTGTATCTGCACATGTAGTAGGCTGCGTACAGAAGGCCGATCGAGATCCAGTTCAAGCCACGTCTTCTGCGGAATCCGAGTGGATGGGCAAGGCGGGGCGCAGGTACACTAAGATGCATGTGCTCAATCTAATCGGTAGGCATGGGCGGTGGAATCGGAAAGAGGGTGATGAGGGAGTAACTCACAGGGTAGAGTTAGGAATGGATTTGAGCATCTATCGGCATCTGATCTGGGATTGGAACGGAACGTTGTTGGATGACGCTTGGTTGTGTCGGGAAATTATGAACGGACAACTACGGAAACGTGGGTTGCCTACTCTGAGTGCCGAGAGATATGAGGCTATCTTCGATTTTCCGGTTGAGGGGTACTATCGAAAGGTTGGCTTTGATTGGAGAAAGGAGTCATTTGAAGAGGCTGGGACCGAGTTCATTGTGGAGTACGAAAAGAGAAAGACGGAGTGTCGCCTGCAGATTGGAGCGAAAGAGCTGCTGAAACGTGCGGAGGGTGCGGGTTTATCCCAGGCGGTACTATCGGCTTATTCTCATGGGTCCCTTGAGACATTTTTAGGACATTTTGGGGTCAGGAGTCATTTTAAGAGCGTGGCGGGAAGTCGGAATCACTATGCAGAGGGAAAGGTAGAGCACGGGTTGAGAATGCTTCAAGAGCTTCATGTTTCACCTTCGGAGACACTTTTGATCGGGGACACGACTCACGATGCGGAGGTGGCCCGTGCGATGGGGGTTGAGTGTGTGTTGATTCCTTGCGGTCACAATAGTCGGGATCGACTGGATCGTTGTAGGACAAATGTGGTGAATGGATTAGGGGAGTTACGCTTAGGTGTAGAGGGAAGAAAAACATCACCCTAGGAGAGGGGGTTTGGTAAGGTACACGCGATGAATGTGTCGATGATTGATTATGGTCGGGGGAATCTAAGAAGCGTGGAGAGAGCCTTGGAGAGTGCTGGAGCTGCTGTTACGCGGGTGGAGGATCCGGCAAGTTTGGAAAAGGCCACAACGGTGATTTTACCCGGGGTAGGCTCATTTGGGGATGCAGTGGAGGGATTGAAGCAAAGAAAATTGTGGGAACCTTTACGGGAGTGGGTGAAAGCGGACCGTCCATTTTTGGGAATCTGTTTGGGCTATCAACTTCTTTGGGAGGAGGGGGAGGAGGCGCCTGGGGTTAAGGGATTAGGACTTTTTTCTGGGCGCGTGGCTAAATTCCAGGCCAAAGGTTTGAAAATTCCACTGATTGGATGGAGCGAGGTGCGAGTGCAGGATACAAAAAGAAGTTACTTCGAGGGTGGGGACAGATTTTTCTACCATGTTCACTCCTACCGTCCTGAATCGGTGCCCGCAGAATATCTGATATGCGAAACTGAGTATGGGGGTTGGTTTCCTAGCGGGGTTAAGAAAGGGAAAGTAGCGGGGTTTCAATTTCACCCAGAGAAAAGCCAGGAGGCAGGTATCTCGTTGTTGAAGAAGAGTTTAAACGCAATCCATAGCGGCTGACTTGCATTCACTGGGAAACTTTCTATTTTAACTAAATGACAATTAAATTGATTCGTCTTGCTGTGTTGGGGTTGGTAGTTGGTTTGGCGTCCGCAACTATGGCTGGTGAAGGCTGTGGTAGCTGTGGAGATGATGATAGTGGTGCAAAAAAGAAAAAGAATTCCGAGACCAACAACCCTACTTCAGGCAACAAGAAATAACGTTTCGTAAAATCAAAAACCCAGCCCCGATATAATCGAGGCTGGGTTTTTTGTTTTGAGGCAGTGACTAGTTTTTCGGACGACCCAGCTTGGCTTTCATCGTGACGGGAGTTTTGGGGTTATCCCTAGGGTCTCTTGGTTTGGCGACAATCTTGTCGGCCACGTCCATACCTTCGATGACTTCACCGAAAGCGGAGTACTGACCGTCAAGGAAGGCGGTTTCTGTGACGCAGATAAAGAACTGGCTGCCGCTGGAATTTCTCTGCGGGTTGACTTCGTCCCCAGTGCGAGCGGCGGAGACAGTGCCCCGTTTGTGCTTGTTTTTGATTTCCGCAGGAACGGTATAGCCAGGGCCACCTGTTCCGTGGGAGGCGCGATCATCGGCATTTTTGCTCTTGGGATCGCCGCCTTGGATCATGAAACCGGGAATCACGCGGTGAAATGTGGTACCATCATAATAACCCTCTTTCACAAGTTTTTTAAAGTTTTCGGCATGCTTCGGGCAATTCACCAAGTCGAGTTTGATGACGATCACGCCGTCGTCTGTGGTGAGGGTAATGATATCTTCTTCAATGAGGGTAGGTTTCATGTCGTTGGATTCCTTTGGGGTGGGGGTGGTGGTTTCCGCCGCATGTGCGGCAAAAGTGAGGAGAAGAGAGGTGAGAAAAGTGGATAAGGTTTGTTTAAGCATGACGAAGGATGGTCCAAGATGCCCCTTCGGCCAATACTGAATTTCCGACTATTGCATAGTCACGTTTGATCATGGCTAGGGCTACCGCCCCCGGTAAGTTGACATCCGAGGCTAGGCTGCTCATTTTTCCCACAACGATTCCGTCCGAGGTTATGCATTCTCCCAATTGTTTAGGCGCGGTATCGCTCGTACCCAGGACACAGAGGTGGCGATTGACGTGGCCGACGCTTCGGAGGCGGGACATAACCTCTTGGCCGATGTAGCAACCTTTGGTGGAGCTGATGGCGTCGGATTCGAACCCGGCTTCGGGAGGAAGGGTGTCGGGTCCGACATCCACTCCCCAAAGAGGAAGACCACGACTGATGCGGAGGAGTTCCCAATTTGAGTGTGGAGAGGAGTTGGGGCGCCAAGTGGACGTTGTGGGAATCCAAATATCGAGTCCTGGCTCGCGAAAGCGGGAGCATAGAAAAAAGAGGGCATCTTTTGGGGTATCGGAGGGCGGGGATGAGAGGGCTGGGAAGTGGGCGAGGGTGTAGGAGGAGGAGATGTCTTCAAGGATGACATCATCTGCGACGATGAATTTTTCGATTCGGGACCGGATTGATTCACGAAGCGAGAAGTCGGTTTCGATGAAGAGGGAGTCGGGTGTAGCGGCAATGTGGAGATCAGCCTCGAGTCGGCCTTTTGAGGAGGTGATGGCAGATCGGGCGGCATGGCCTGGAGGGAGTTTCTTTATGTCTTGAGTGACTTGGCCGTTGACGAAGCGAAGGCGATCGGCACCAGTCAGGCGGAGGAGGGTGCGGGGTCCGGGCATCCAAGAGGAGGATGGAGATTTGATCTTTTGGAGGAGCTCGGGATTCATCAGAGTGGAGGGGTGACAGATGAACATTTCATGGATGAGGCTTTACGCCAAGCACGGAAGGCGGCCGCCAAGGGGGAGGTTCCGGTTGGAGCCGTATTGGTGGTGAATGGCTCGGTTCTTACCAAAGCGCATAATCAAGTGGAAGAGTTGAAGGATGCGACGGCACATGCGGAGATGCTGGTGGTGACAGCAGCAGCGGGGGAGATAGGGGATTGGCGTCTGAACGAGGCGACGGTTTATGTGACCAAAGAGCCGTGTCCGATGTGTGCGGGGGCAATTGTTTTATCGAGGGTGAAAAGAGTTGTTTATGGGGTGTCGGACCCCAAGGGGGGTGCGGCTGGTGGCGCGCTCAATTTGCTTCAGTTTGAGGGGTTGAATCACAAATGTGAGATACGGAGTGGGGTGAAGGCGGAGGAGTGTCGGGATCTGCTAAGGGATTTTTTTCAAAAACAGAGAGTGGCTCAGGATGTCGGAGGAAAATAAAACATCAGGTCGGTGGCCCTTGGGGCCTGGGGTGGAGATTGTGAAGGAGGGGCCTGCGGGTCTTTATGCACTGAGTAAACCGAGCGGGGTTCGGTCGCAACCCAAAGAGGGTGGGAAAGATGCCCAAGCGCTTTTTACGAGTAGCTACTCGTTAAGGGATGAGGCGTATCACATTCCTCCAGACAAGGGTGGGGGCAAGGTGTGGCTTTTGCATCGATTGGATGGAGGGACATCTGGGGTTATTTTGGTGGCCAATGAGGAGCAGACAGCAGCTGAGGTGAAGTATGCGTTTGCACAGCATCAGGTGAGAAAGAAGTATGTGGCGGTAGTTTTCGGATGGCCTGAGAGGGTGAACGCGGTGTGGAAGGATCGGATTGAGGTGGTGAAGGACAGAGGGAGAGTTCGGGCGCGTCCCGGGAACGGTTCTTGGGCTGAGGCGGTGATGAAGGAAAGGGGCAGGGGTAAAGGAGTAGCGGGAGCGATGAGTCTATTGGAGTTGGAACCGAAGACGGGGAGAACGCACCAACTCCGGATTCAGTGCTCGCAAAGAAATTTGCCGATTGTGGGGGATCGGACGTATGGGGATTTTGAAAAGAACCGGGTCTTCACAAAAAGCACGGGGCAGCAGGGGATGTTTTTGCATGCGGAACGGGTCAAAGTGCCCTTCCGTGGAAACGATTGGGAGGCGAGTGTGGCTGTGCCAGAGGGATTTAGGGATCTATTACGCAAATAGAAGAACTGTTCAATTTCTACCCCATAGAATATATTTCGTTTGGTGCTAATTTAAATTTAATATGTTCCATTTTAAATACTTAAGTAAATCTTTTCGGCTAATTTTACTTTTGGCTTTGGCTTGTATTGGAGACAAAACATTGTGCTTTGGCGAGGGGGAACCATTAGGAGCGATCATCAACAAAAGCGGAACCAATGTGACGGGAGTCACCTTCCGGGTCTGGGCGCCGAATGCCACCAATGTCGTGGTGCGTGGGCAGTTCAACAACTGGGCGGACCTTCCCATGACCAAAGATGGGGCCACGGGTTATTGGACGGCCACCAACTCGGCCGCACGGCCCGGGCAGGAGTACAAATATTTTCTGCGTTGGCCCGGAAATAGCACGGGAACCTGGAAACAGGATCCCCGGGCGGTGTGGGTGCGGAACGGCAACACGGTGATTTACGACCACAGCGCTTTCGATTGGGGGACAAACTACAGCCGGCCCACGATTCCGGCTGAACGGCAGGTCCAGTATGAGATGCACATCGGAAGTTTTTACGACCCGAATCCGAACGACAACCGGCCGGGCACGTTTGAAAATGCCATCCAACGGCTCGACTATTTGCAACGGTTGGGAGTGAACGTGATTGCACTGATGCCGGTCAACGAGTTCGGGGCAGATTACAGCTGGGGCTACAACCCGGAGCATTTGTACGCCATTGAGTCGGCCTACGGCGGGCCCGACGGGTTAAAAGGGTTTGTCAAAGCGGCCCACGGGCGCGGCATGAAAGTGCAGCTCGATGTGGTCCATAACCATTGGAATCCGCCGGGTGACGGAGTCTGGGATTTTGATGGGCCCGCCAACCTTTATTTTTACACCGACGGACGCGGCTGGACGCCTTGGGGTTCCCGGCCGGATTATGACAAGGCCGAAGTACGCCGTTACATCCAGGATAACATCAAACTTCTTTTGGATGAGTTCCGGGTGGACGGATTCCGGTGGGATTCGCCCCAAAATATCCTGGGTTACGACACGACGCAGAGAGGGGCCAACCCCGACACGGTCCTGACCAACGGGAAAAGCATGATGATGACGATCAACCGGATGATTCATGAGGAGTATCCAAATCGGTGGAGCATCGCGGAGGATGCGGATCTCCTGACCGTGCGACCGGACGGCAGCAATTACCCCTCGGGATCCTTTTGGGACCTACTGCGGGTGGACAATGCCGCGGACAGCTTTGACGGACATTGGCAGACCAGTTTTCACAACACGATCACGCCGGAAATTGCCAGGACCAACCCGACGGTGGGATGGATTCAAGGTAAAGTGACGGACTGGTCGGAGCCACCGGGCTACCGGGTGATTTTCACGGACAACCACGACAAGTCGGGCATCTTGAACGGGGAAACGCGTTTGGCCAACCGGATGGTGCCAGCCGATCCCACCGGGAAAGTGGCAAGGAAGAAGACGCTGTTAAATGCCGTGCTGACGTTGACGGCGCCGGGAACACCCATGCTGTGGATGGGGCAGGAGTTTCACGCCACCGGACCGTTCCGCGATTCGGTGCGGATGGGCTGGCGGGAAGCTTCCGCCCAGCATCGGATTTTCCGGGCGCACCGGGATTTGATCGATCTGCGTGAACAGCTGCCCGCGCTCCAGAATTCCAATCTGGATGCCGCGGCCGGTTTCGTGAATGAGGACCTGGATTTAATGGCCTACTGGCGTCTGGGCGCCACCAATGAAGAGAATCTGGTGGTTCTTTTTAATTTCTCCGCCTCGGACCGAACCATTCAGTGCCCCGTGCCCACCATCGGCACCTGGCATGTGCAGTTCAACTCCGATTGGGGGGTGTACGGATCCGATTTCGGCAACGTGGGGCCGACCAACAACACGGTCACGGCCTCCTTCGTGGAATCTTCGGTACGCGCGAATGTGCCGGTGGCGGCCCACAGTGTGGTGGTTTTGGCGCGCACCGCCGCTCCGTCGGCGCGCCTGACCGCGGATGCCAACGGCAACGGGCTGGCCGACGGATGGGAGGATTTGACGGGCATCACCAATCCGGCGGGGGATGCCGACGGAGACGGAATTTCCAACCTGCGGGAGTACGAGCTGGGGTTCGACCCCAACGAGGCGGATCCAACCACGGTGGCGGGACAGTTCAATGGTTGGGATCCGGCCGGGGCGGTGATGAAGGCGACGGCCACCGCCAACGTGCTTCACTATCTTTATGTGACGGAAGAGGCCGCCCCGGCACAGCCTTTTAAGTTTCTCTGGGTGGGGGAGTGGCACGGGGCGTCGGCGACGGCGGGAGTGGCCGCGGCGCCCGGCAGTGACATCACCTATAACGCACCGCAACGGGGCTACACCTACTTTACCTTCAACATCGTGACCAAGGCCTACACCGTGGCGACGTTTACGCCCACCAACCCCGTAGACGCCGACTCCGACGGCATGGATGACCGCTGGGAAGCTTGGCACGGTCAGACCTCTCCAACGGCGAATCCGGACAACGATGCCTACTCCAATCTGCAGGAGTTCCAGCGGGGAAGTCATCCGACGGTCTGGAATCGACCGAATCTCGGAATGGCCGGCTTGAATGGAAACTGGACCGCCAATGCGAATCCGCTGGTTTACTTTTGGCACAATGACTGGCATCTCGATCTTCCCTTCCGTAACGGTACCTCCACGCAAATTAAATTCACGGGAACCGACGGTGGCAACACGACTTGGTGGGGCGATGCTCAGCCGGATGGGGTGGGAGATACGGATGGTGGCGCGCCCAATATCAACATCAACTTTGTCGATGGCAACGGCATCTATCGCTTCCAATTCAACGAAGCGTCCTCTGCTTACCAGGTTAATTACGACCCCACGGATGCGAATGCGGACGGTGTGCAGGATGCCTGGGTCGCTTATCACGGCCTGACCGGAGCAAACGCCGCTGCCACGGCGGATCCGGACGGGGACGGGATCAGCAATCTGGCGGAGTTCCGTCGCCTGAGCAGCCCGAGTGTGGTGAATCGAATGTCGGTGGTCGGGAATCGCATTCCGCTGGCTTGGTCCCCAGACGACGCGGCGCTGCGCATGACCTGGTCCGATGCCCGACAACGTTGGGAGTGGACGGGTAATTTCACGGCAGAGGCGTTGGCTTTCAAATTTGCCAGTGGGCCGGGTTGGGACGGTCTGGAATACGGGACCGGGGCTGGGGTGGCGGCCAACACCGCGTCGACCGCCGGCACCAGCGATCTTTCCGCCAATCTCGTGGCTGGGCGGTATCGCTTTGCTTTCAGCGAAATCGACGGTGCCTACACCGTTCAGGGCTTCCCGGTTTCGGCAGAGTGGCGGGAGGTGAATGGTCTACCGTCGGCAGGGGCGTGGACCGACGACACGGACAGGGATGGCATGGCGGATCTCCTCGAATACGCCTTGGGAGGAGGCCCCACCAACAACGCGGATGGGAGAACTTTGCAGACGATGGCGAATATCAACTCCGGCGGAACGAATCGTCTCGTGCTGCAGTGGTTGCAACGTACGGACGGGGGCACTTCCTTGGCGATTGTCCCAGAGGTCACGACAGATCTGGCGGGAAGTTGGAGTCCACTGACTTCCTTCAATGCGGCCAATACGAGTGGAGTGCCTGCCAATCACATCCGAAAAGAAGTTTCCGTCCCCATAGACGGATCGAAAAAATTCTTACGACTCAGGGTTAGCGGTCCATAATGCTCTGCGCTTGTTTTGGCGTCGGATTTCTTGGAGGCTGATGGATTATGGTCGACACAAGCAACCGTGCCCTGAAGTTGGCGGCCTTGCTGTCTAGTATCACCCTCTTGTTCGCAGGGGTCTTAGGATGGAACGGAGTGCTGCCGCCGACCGGCATCTTGGCCTTGGCGGCGCTGGCCACCGGGGGATTCGTGGCCGTAGCGCTGAAAGATCGGTGGAAGAAAATCCGCTGGGGAGGAGGGGAGATTGAAATGAAAGTTGGAGCAGGGCAAAACTGGTTGAGGCGGTTGTACCATTGGACAATTCACTGGGCGTCGACACCTCAAGCTGTCCCAGCTTTAGTCGCTATTGCCTTTATTGAATCCAGCTTTTTTCCAATTCCACCCGACGTTCTGCTTTTAGCCCTTTGCTTTGCCCATCCTAAGAGGTGGGCTCATTTTGCCTTTTGGTGCACGGTGGGTTCCGTGGCTGGAGGGGTATTTGGGTGGTGGATTGGGCATGCTTTGTGGGGTGCGGTGGCCCCCTGGTTTTTTGCTCATGTTCCTGGGTTCACCCTTGAGACTTTCCAAAAAGTGGAGGGATTTTACCAGCAGAACGCCTTTCTTTTCATTCTTACGGCAGCGTTTACGCCCATTCCCTATAAGGTCTTTACGGTGGCTTCGGGTGTCTTTGCTGTTCCGATTTCGACTTTAGTTGCAGCTTCGATTTTAGGCAGGGCCGGACGGTTCTTTATGGTGGCGGCGGTGATTCGCCTAGGGGGAGCCAAGCTGAAGCCTCATATTGAAAAGTATTTGGAGGTGGCGGTTACCCTTTTATTCCTTCTGGGAGTAGGGGGGTTCATGGCAATTAAGTGGCTGAAATAGCCGAAAAAAGTTTGAACGTTTTGGCTCTTACCCTGTCTATTACTACAGATCGTTTACATCTCCTAGTGTTTGGCAAGAAGCGTGGGTTTGATCACCCACGCTTCTTGTTTTTGCAGGCAACTGGCAATGAAGAACTTATGTAATTAGAAATATTAATACATATAGAAACTTAATTATTGTATTATTTTAGCGAATCGAACATTGTTTCAGCTCCTAGCATGATTTCGAAGATTCATCATCATCATGTCGGTATGCATGCGACTCGCATTTCTGAAGATTTACAGAGAGAGATTTGGGGTTTTGCGCAAGCGGTCATCGATGAGGAGAAGCAAGGTTGCGCTGATAATCGAATGAATTACTGGAAAAGCAGGCTTACTCTCTCTGTCGAACACGCCAAAGCCAAGGGAATGGATGCTAGCGAAATAGCCCATCAGTGTGTCTTGACCTTGTGCAGATCACGGGGATCAAAGGCACTTCCGAACCAATCCCTTTCCAGAATTGAGAGCTATCTCCAAACTCAAGGGGTGCCGGCCAAGTTGCAAGACCCGATCACTGGCTCGATTCGGTCTGGTTCACGCTAGTTATCTGCATTTCGTATAGACCTCGGGCTGCTGTTGCTTGACCGAGCGTTTTTTTCCCCTCAGAGTAAGGATCTATGGCTGACAGTTTATATGCCGTTCAAGCGCAAGGGGTAGGCTACTCGTATGGGCGCAAACGGGTTCTTGATAATATTGATCTAAAATTGGAAGAGGGGGGGATGTTCTGTGTCCTCGGCCCGAACGGAAGCGGCAAAACAACCCTCTTTAAGATCATCTCCACGATATTTGCCCTTCAAGATGGCGAGATATCAGTTGGGGGACGTAGCTTGCGCCAGTTTCCAACTCCCGTGCGAAAAAAAATTGGAGTTCTATTTCAAAACCCGGCAGTGGATATGAAATTAACGGTCCGAGAGAACCTTCGGCATCACGGCAATCTTTACGGACTGGATCCTCATGATTTGGAGACACGGATTAACAAAAATCTTGAGGCTCTAGGGGTCGAAAATCGGGGAGGGGAGATGGTGGAAAGCCTCTCAGGCGGTCTGCGGCGAAGAGTGGAAATCGCCAAGGTGCTCCTTACCCGTCCGAGTATCCTTTTGATGGATGAACCCACAACAGGCTTGGATCCCGCGATCCGCTCGGAGCTT
>JBIKTM010000022.1:0-31606 GCA_044348085.1 Methylacidiphilales bacterium
TCAAAGTACCACCGGAATTGATGGTGATTGCCCCTGCCCCGTCACCCAAGGAAGTAGACCGAATTGAGGTCAATCGGCCACCATTGATGGTGATGGGGCCACTGAAGGTGTTTGACCACCATCCATCCCCCGGGTCGAGATTCACCGTGCCACCACCGGTCTTGATCAGGCCGTTCGTACCAGCGAGAACAGTTTTAATAGTGCTGGTCGTTCCTGCGGCGGCATTGATCGTCGCGTTGGCCCCGGCCAATGTAACGACGGCTTCCGGAGGACTGGTGAATAAAAGGGTTGTATTGGCGTTGAATGTGATGTTGTTGACGTAGATGTTGGAGCCGCCAGAAACGGTCGCGTTTGCCCCACTACTGAAGATCGCGGTGTTTCCAGAACCATTGGTGATGTCCCACGGGGTTCCAGAAACGCCGGACCAGTTGATGGCGGATGTGCTCCAAGTCGCACCGCTGGTGCCGGTCCACGTGCCATCGGCCGCTTGAACAATCTGTGGCGCGAAAAGCCCAGACAGAAGAATGGAGATCCCTAAAGACAAGAGCAGGCTTGTAAACCGTGAAGTGTGAATCGTTTTTTTTGTAAGTGATTTGCTTTTAGATTCTGCGTTTAATTTTCTCGTCAACGGCAACGTATGATTGCCGATTGATGTTGATCCTGCATGGAGAAGTTTAGAAAGCGCTGAAACGATACCGTTTCTTAAATCACTCATGATTGGAATATAATTCAAGCAAATTGGAAACACCTTAACTTAAGAGCCAGAAACCGTTGTACCCGTGCCAACGCGTGAAACGGAAGAAATTCAAGTTTTAGCCCCGCTGACCATCCTTTTTGAACTGGCTGGGGGACATGCCGAACTCTTTGTGGTACAAAGAGCTGAAGTAATTACTGTCGTTAAAACCGCAGGCAAAGGCGACCTGTGTGACCGAGGCATTTGTGGTCAAGAGCATCGAGGCCGCTTTTTGGAGGCGCAGTTTTTTGAGATATTCCATTGGAGCCACGCCGATGGCCTGTTCAAACAACCGAAAGAAGTGTCGCCGGGAAACCTGACTGTGGCTGACAATGTCCTCGATGGTGATGGGATCGGAAAAATGTTCTTCAATGAACCCCATGGCTCGGCTCACTCGATGACCGGCGGCAACACTTCCCGACGACTCCCACGGCCGGCTCTGTCTGCGCAGCATGGTGATGATGAGAAGAAAATAAGCCAGTGCCGCGATGCGATTTTCTGTCTTCTGGCCCTCCAACTCCGTCTCCATGCGGCGCACCTTGTCGAGAAGGAGGGCGAAATCGGAAGAGCCTAAATGCTGGCACTCCCCCTCCGTCTCGCCGGGCTTCCAGCTCGGCCCGACAGACACAAGGGATTCATGCCGCATCCAGTCGGCGAGGGCGGGGTGGACGGAACCGACGTAAGCTGGATCAAAGACGATGTTGATGACATCTAGCGACCGGGTTTCCAGATAGGCATGCCTCTGCCCACGACTCAGGACAAATACATCTCCCACACGGATCGGGAGCGTCCGCCGGCCAAAGGACATCAAACCCGAACCACGGTAAACGATGACAATTTCCCAAAACTCGTGCCGGTGGCAGGGATAGGCAGGATGATTGGTAGCCCGAACGACCGCAAGGGGACGGGCGTGCTTCTTAGGTAGATCTGACCAGTGCAGAACGGTTAGCCGGGAGTCCCCGGTGCGGGATGGTTTAACGGTTCTCATGGAAGGTAACCCCTAGAGAGAAATCCTCGAATTCACCCAAGCCTTCCAATGGGATGGGAAACCAGACCGCTTGGAAACATCCCCGAAATTGCCCTAATCCAACACCCACGGCAAACACGTGCCAAAGAAAGGAAAAAGGTTTGGAATGTGGATTATCAGTCCGAAAACGGAGTAAAGGCTGGAAAAAAGCCGAGACCAATGACCAAGTATGATAGATCACCAATCCCGACTATGGCACAAAAGCACTAATGTAGCCTTGTAGAATATGCCAAGACCTACTGTTTAAGTGCCAAAAGGCATTTTTATAAAGATACCAATCGTAACTCTTTTTTCAGGGGGTGACTTTCATTTTCCAATCGGAAGCGGTTAAGACGGGATAGCCACTGAGCTGCTGGCGGGTCTGAACCTGCAACATGAGTTGCAGGTCCTTGCCCACATCCTCCCGCCGAACGCGATAACTGACGGTCAACTCCTGCCAATCTTTTTCGCGGATGGAAGCGAACTCAAAATCCTGCATGCCTTTAAGCCCCTGCACCGGGATATCGCCAAGATAGAACCCACTCTCCTTGGGTAAATATAGGTCCTTTATACGATCAGGCTGCCCACCGTGCCAGCCTAAGAGCCCCGTGAAGGTGACGGTTTTTCCCACGTCCTTTTCCGTAACAGTTCCCACTGGCCACATAATTCGGCTAACGATGCTGCGAAGGTAAGGATTTTGTTCTGTCGGATTTGGCTGCCATGCGCTCGCGTTAAGCTGGCCGAAATGCTTCCCACCCTTTTCAGACATTCCTTCCTCACCACGCTTTCGGATGTCCTCTGGATTGATGCCCCACTGATACTGAAAAGAACCGGGGCCCCATTGCGCGGGAATAGAAAAATCTTCCTGCCGATCCTTCAACTGGGCCTGGCAAGACCAAGATCCGATTCCGCCAACCAACATTAAAAGGAGCGAAAGTAAATATGGTTTCATGGATTTCTTATAGTGCCTTCTTCGAAAGCAAACCAGCCTTGGCTGATGTGCCAAGAGTTACTGCGCAGGTGCCAGCAGCAAGCAACGTCACCACCCGCGTCCCGGGTCAAGGCGCAGTCCAGACACACTCGTCGCTGAACTCCCTGCCGGCAAAGCGGGCTGTTGTGGTGAACCGATTTGCTCCTGAAGAAAGCGGAACGTCTTTCCAAACAAAGACGCGATCGCCGGCGCGTGCGGGTTTTCCGATTTGTTTGCCGTTCACCGCAAGGCCCACTTGTTCCGCGTTGGAGTAAACCTTCACATCCGTCGCATTGCCTGAACGTTCTGTGAAACGGCGACTGGTGATGTACAACACCGGCTGATCGCTCCAATTCGCCTTGTAAAAATAAAAAGCGTCTTTTTTCAGCGAGCGGTCACTGGTAACGAGGCCCTTGTCGTTGCGGCACATCACACCCCCTTCGTTGCGACCGGCAGACACAAAGTCGAACATGTTCCAAATGAAACTCCCCCAAATAAAAGGCCGCTCTTGGATGGCAGCCAAAGCCTTCTCGTGGACGACATTTTGCCACTCCTCCGGATGCCACTGTCCTGTCGTGTCCTGCGGTTGCCGGCAATTTTCCTCGTGCTGGAATGGATTCGCTCCCGCGCCGTATTCGCTGATGCAGATGCCACCGCTACGACTGGTGTGACGCACTTGGTCGAACATCGGTCCCGCGTCCTCCGCACTTCCAAAATACCATCCCGGATAAAGATTCCAGCCGAGGAGATCTGGAATTTTAGCCTGTTTAGGACGCTTCAGAAAAAGTTCGGGGTCGGTCGGACGCGGCACCACCTTGCCTCCGCCCCACACGTTGGAATCCTGCGCGCCAATGGTGGGCCGCGTGGGATCCTCCCCATGCGCGACGATTTGCAGATCCTGCAGAAGGCGGTGAGTGTCCGCGGTCGTGGGTTGGAGTTCGTTGAACAGACCCCAGACGAAGATTGATGAGTGGTTCACGTTCTGGCGGATGAGATCGATGAGTTGGCCTCGCGTGGTTTCGGCGAAAGCCGGACTGGGAGTGATAAAGAGTACCAACGGAATCTCCGCCCACACCAAAACGCCGGCCTCGTCGCAGAGCGAATAAAATTCGTCGCTATGCTGGTAATGGGCGCAACGGACGGTATTTGCGCCCATTTCCAAAATCAAAGCCAGATCCCGCTTGTGATCGGCACGGGTCAGGGCCCAGCCTTTGTTCCAGACATCCTGGTGACGGCAGACTCCGCGAATCGGATAGGGTTTGCCATTGAGAAAGAATCCCTTGTCCGGATCGACGTGAAAGGAGCGCAGACCGAGGCGCTGCTCTATGGCATCGAGAACCTCGTTCTTGTGCGTCAGTTCAGCGACCGCCTTGTAGAGATATGGATCGTCGCGCCCGCGCCAGAGGCGCGGCTTTGTCACTTTGAGTTGCAATCGATAGGGAGGAGTGATGCCGGTCTCGACGTGAACCTCGCGTGCTTCCTGCGCAACGACCCGACCTTTGGCATCGCACAACTTCACGGTTAAGGTGCGCTGCGCCGGGGCCTTGCCTCCATTGGACACATACGCCGTCACGTCGATGACCGCTTCCTCGTCCGACACCGCGCTCTGCAGCCACGTTACGCCCGGCGAAGCGTGATCGACCGGCGTGAAGCAGACCTCATCGGTCACCAGCAAATGCACGGGACGGTAGAGGCCGCCGAACATGCAGAAGTCGCCGGCCAGGGGCGCGATGTCTGGCTCGGGCGCATTGCTGACGCGGACCGCGAGGACGTTTTTGCCGACAGGCCCGAGCGCATCGGTGATTTCATGGCAGAACGTGCTGAACGCGCCGCGGTGCTGCCCGAGCTTGTCACCGTTCAAAAAAACATCCGCCACAGAGCCCGCTGCCTCGAACCGCAGGAAGTAGCGTTTGCCCTGCTTGCGCTGCAAATCGAGCCCACGACGATACCAGCCGGGTCCGCGGTAATAATCCTTCGACACCTGCGCCTCGTCCCATCCCCAACAATGCGGCAACGAAATCTCCAGCGATTCCCGATCGGGAAAGACAGCCTGCGCCGCGCCTGCCTCCTCGCCTTTGAAAAACCGCCAACCGTTTGCCAAAGAGCGGTCTTGTCTCGCCTGCGTTTCCACAACCCCCACGGCGAGCATCGTAACGGTAATCAGAACAACTGCGGGAGGGTGACGCATCTGAAAACTCAGCTACCCGCAGAGATGGTGATTTCAAGTTTCTGTCCCGCATCGACAGTGATCTCGGGATCAAAAACAACAAGTGCCGAGCCGTCTTTCTCGGACAGCGAGGCGGCGAGACTTTTTCCGTCGAGCGTGACGGACACTTTGTGAGGCGCCTTGGCATAAGGGGAAACCAGAGAGATGGTGCGCAGCGGCACCTTGCCGTATTTCACCGCAAGCTCTGCATGCATCGATCCGTCGGTGATCTTCTGGCTATAACTACCCCACCCCTTTGCCGCCGTGAAGGCAGCTTTGAAGTTTTCCGGTCTCAGTTTGGGCGCAAATCCAATATGCTGCTTTGGACCGTGGTACGTGAAGCCGGTGATCGCGATGAAGGCTCCGTAGCTGGCCATCGAACGACCGTAGTGATCTCCACACTCCACTTCGTTGAAGGGATTTCGTTTGTTGCCGTCATAGCGTTCATCGAGGGTCTTCATCACAGCCATGCCCTCCTTCACCATCCCTTCGGCGATCATGTGGGCGGCCACTTGGGATTCAAAGCCGTTCATGGTCTCGTTCAGGTAGCAGGCAAAGCCGGAATAAATTCCAAATGGTGTATTCCTTCCCAGCGCGTTGGCTGTCATTACAACCCCCCCCTCCCCATCGGCGTAGTAAGGCCGCCCCTTGGGATCGGCCTGGGCATCGTAAGCGTCCAGGTTACGGGTGAAGTTATATTTCCAAATCGAGTTTAGGGCGGAGCGGGTGGTGTTCTCATTAAGCACCCTCCCCATCCCCACCTGCCAAGCCCACCCCTGACCCATCACCTGGTCGATGTGGACCGTCTCATAGGCGCCAAGTTTTTTTGGGTTTGCAGGATCCGGAGTCTGAATGAACCACTCGCCATTGAAGAGTTTGGCATCCATCCCGGCTCTCCCCTTTTCCGCCCTCTTATGGCAATCGGTCGCAAACTCCTGATCGCCCATTTCCAAAGCCATCTGTTCGCCGGCTTTGAGTGCGGCGATATAAAGACTGCTGATCCATGGGATCACTCCATGCCACGGCTCATCCAACGTGGTCAGCATAGGGGTGTCTAGTAATCCGTCCCCGTCACGGTCACACGAGTTGGCGTAGTCGATCGATTTTTTAACGCGTGGCCAAATGCGCTTGAGCATCTGGTTCTCGGGATTCGTCTGATGAGCACGCAACACCGCAAGAATCACACCGCAGTGACCGTCAATCGCGCTATCGCCACCGACCTCGCCGCGGTACGCCATCGATCCATCTGGCTTGAATCCGAATCCGTACCAGACACGTTCGATCGCATCCTGCTCCAACTCTGGGAACATTCGGGCATGAGCTTGGGCGTAGTGCCAAACGTGATTGGGATGCCCAGCACAGCTCCGGATCCCCTCGTAGGTGTAGAATCGTCCATCGGCAAAACGGTAACTGGTCGGTGAAGCCAAGGAACCCAGCGGAATGAAAGTCCGCTCAAGAAACCAGTACGGAAGGGTTGAGTCGTACCACGTGGTATTCCATAGCCGGGTCTCTGCATTTAATCGTTGGTAATTTTTCGCAATATGGGAGGCCACCTCGGCCGCAGTCTTGAAGCGCTTGGCGTACTGGTGACCAGTCTCGGCTCCCTTTACTGTTTCGATCGTGTTGGCGAAATACCAAGAAATTACAAAAGGCAACGTGCCGACCGCCTTCGGCGCAAGGCTCAGAGACTGGGTAACTCCACCGACCAGCGGCTTGTCCCTCGGGGAGGTGGCGGACGCGGGACCCGCCGCACGGAATACAGAATGCTCCGGTGGTGCAGATAGTTGCGCACTTCCACCGCTGGAAGTCCCACCAATGGACGCCAATGCCATGCTGCCCCAATCGCGCTGTTTCTCGAGCGGGGTCACCATGTCGCGAAAGACAATCTGGTCGACGCTGACATGGCCCCAGACTCCGCCGTCGAACTGATCGACGATCTCGATTCTAGCTGTTTTTCCCGCCAACGCCTTTACATCAAAGGTAGCCTCCCGCATGGCACTACTGGTTGGGCCGCTCGCAGTATGGACCACCTTTCCATCGACCAGAAGCCGCACAGCAGTCTCCGCATGCGGACCCCCACCGATGAGAAAGGTGATGAAGTTACGCTCGATAGTGAAGGGCTTACTCGTCAACTTGCCCTTAGCGGAATCGCGAGTCACCGAGTCCCTCGCCGGGTCCGGAGGTGTTCCCAGATACCCCGGCGCCGAAGCGTGCGAGTTGACGGCACGCTCACCTTTTATCGCGGTTTCGCCGACATGGGCAGGAACATCCTTTTTCGAAACCGGTCCGTTTCCAAACGCTGTCCCCTCCACTTCCCAGCCTTCGTAGGTTGGCTTTTCAAAATCTTCAAAGACAACATCAGGGCGAACCGATTTCCCCCCAGACGGATCCACTGCCTCACTAACCACCATGACGAGCCCCTTTCCCGAAATCACCGAATTGGTGCGAAGAACCCCCGGGTAGATTTCGATCGTGTCGATGAGCACCGGGTTTTCCAGCCAACCGCCAATTTGCACCTCCACCAGCTTGGTGGATGTGTTTTCTACCCGATAACTCAGAATGGTGGCGGGATAGCTCGAGTCGTCGTAGTTGAGCGGACAAAAGGGCGAGTAGCCTTCCAGAGTCACCTTCACCGGACAGTCCGGATCCGAGTAGTTCACCGTGCCAAAGGGATAGGCACCGGTGAAAACCACCTCTTTCCAACCCTTCCGATCAAGAGAGCGAATCTGCTCTTTCCCATCAAGCGTGACCTTTATTGCGAAGCCCTGAGCGAAGGGGGATGGTTGGTCTCGGATCGGGTCGATGTAGTTCCCCCCCTGCCAGACTTCGATTCCCTTCGGGCGC
Source organism: Methylacidiphilales bacterium (assembly GCA_044348085.1). Lineage (GTDB taxonomy): Bacteria > Verrucomicrobiota > Verrucomicrobiia > Methylacidiphilales > Verrucolacustridaceae > Verrucolacustris. The sequence goes on from JBIKTM010000022.1 coordinate 7,760, forward strand.
TGGTGCCACGAGCGATCCTTGTACTGGATCATCCGGGGCATCACGCCGTTTAGAGGTCGGTTGAAGATGTCCCAGTTCCAAAGTTTTCCGTCCCCTCCGAGGTAGACAACGGCTCCAGTAGTGAGGCCCCCCACAGGCATACCGATGTTCATTAGGGCATCGCCGGTGTAACTGCGGGGCGATCCACGCTCAAAGAGGGATTTCTCCCATTCCGGGGAAAGATTCTTATCGGCGGGAATAACTTTCGACCAAGCCTCGGTCGGGAGCTTTTTGAACTGATTCGTGCTTTCAGTAGCCGGAAGCGCTGAAACCAACACCGTTAGCATAAAAAAAAGGAAGATTCGTAAGATGCTCATTAGAATAATCGAAGCCCAAGGGCCTGGCCCCTGGATCAAGGAGTGAAATACAGCTGACGGGTCGCCTGATCCATCCCTTTCACGTCCAGTTTTTCCACATGACCATCAGCAAAAAGACAGGCCGCTTTGCCCCCGTGACGAGGGTCGAGGTAGTCGGGAGAACCCATCCCTTGTTTGGTAAAAACTTCCCCGTCAAAACTCCATCCACCGGAATTGTTTCCGGTTGTTGAATTCATGCTACCCATGATGACTTTTTGAGACGGTCTTGAAATGTTATTTAAAGAGGTTGGCCTCTCGGCATCACTCCATACTCCGGGTATAATAGAAGAATTAACTCCGAAAGCTCCCATGGAATGTTGAGGACGGGTATTGGATTCCAAAATGGGGTCATAAAATATAGTTGGCAAAGGACGCTTCTTTGTTTGGGGAGGCTTCTCGTATACAAAACCAGGAATCGTCCCTTCGGCTAGGCTTCGGGAAAAGTAAACGAGCTGCCCAGAAAAAATTCTTCCCCAAACGGCCGCATAAGGTAGCTGGTTGTTGTTCTCCGCTGCATAATTCCCAACTAACCCCCCAATTTGCTGTAAGTGAGAAACCGCTTTAGCAGATTTAGCCGTGTTGATGCCTCCTTTGACCGCAGGAACCACTAAGGCTGCCAAGCCTCCAACAATGGCGATCACCACCAGAAGCTCTACCAAAGTGAAGGCACTGGGGGATTTTTTTATAGGTTGAGTCGTGGCGAATTGGTCGGGCCTGTCGTTCACGATTTCAATTTACCCTAAAAGAAGGCTTTCGAAATACCTTGGGCTTAGTGACAGATGGTAGCAGAAAAATGCCATAGAAGATTAATAGACCACGGTCGGGACCCCGTCTTTCCACTTCACCTCCCAGAAGCGGATGAAGTTTCCAAAGCTTTTCCACTCAAAGGCGGAAAAGATGGTCCGCTCCTCCTGCCCCACAACCTCCCAACCGGACCACAAACCCGGAGCTGGCCAGCGGAACGGAATTTCTTCCCACGGGCCCGTCTTCGGATTTGCCGCGCGTAGCAACTTCTTTCCATGGGCACTCGAAATGAACATATAGTAGGAGCCGCCATGCTCAAAAACTCTTGGGCTCTCTGGCTCTTTGAAGGTAACCACCGCCGGACCCAGATCTTTCCACTCGCTCAGATTTTTCGAAGAAGCCAGCGCAATGGCTCCTTTCCCTTCTTTGGTGGTGACCATCGTGAAGAGAAGAAATTCATCTCCATACCTGATGACATGGGAATCGCGACAGTCGATCCAGCCGTCCGGCCGGCGCTCCGCCCACTCTGGTGCTTGGTAAACCGGATTTCCGGGATGACGCTTCCACTCAAAAAGATCCTTACTGGTAGCCAGCCCGACCGTTTGCTTACCCGGAACCCGGTCGTCAAAGCCAGTGTAGAACATGTAATAGAGTCCATCGTGCTGGATGATCGATGGAGCGGAAACCACCATTCCTTCCCAGCTTTGCGGCACGGCATCAAGGATCCGTGGATGGTGCTGCCAAGTCTTGAGGTCCTTAGAAGTTGCGTGCCCAAAAGCCTTTTCGTTGCCCGGCTCAAACCACTGCTGAACCTTGCCGGCGTTCCCCACGTTGTAAAAAAGATGGAAGGTGTCGCCCTCGAGAAAAACATAATAGTCCTTCATATACTCCCCTTCCCGCGAAAACTCCCCCACCGCATGGCCCGGTCGGCTGGCAATCACCGGCAGGGGAGCGGTGACCTCCGCCGGTTTGGCCTCTCCGCTTTTTTCGGATAAAAATACCAGTCCACCGATAGCAGCCACCCCCTTGTCCGGATTTAGACGAAGGGAAAGTTCCGCCCCCTCACGGAGGTCACGCAGATCCCAAAAAAGCCAGTCTGGATATCCGTTGGGTTGCAAGCGAAGCGAAGTGACACCCTCCCCATTCAAGGCGAGCGTCACCGTGCGGGACACGTAATCGGAGGATCCGAGGTTGTCCACCAGCACGGCCAGTCGCAGCACCTTGGGTGCATCTTTCCCAATACGAACGGTCAGCAGTTCGGTTTCTCCTTCCGCTCCCGACCGAGTCAACGTTCCGGCAATGTTACCCTTACCATCCGGAGCCGGCACCGGCACATAAGCGGAAAATCTGGCAACCTTGGCTACGGCATCCACCGCCACCCCGGCGATATACGTCGGAAGACTTTCCAGTCGGTTCGAGGTGTCGCCGGAATTCTCCGACAACTTTTCGCTGCCAAAAAATATCCATCCGTTCACCCGATTGTCTTTTCCAAGATCTGGGGAAGCATGGGAGGAGTCGCCTGCAACAAACCACTCCGCCTTGTCTTCGAGGATGCCGGAGGATTCCGTGGCACGGGCCAAACTCAGCCCTAGAAGCAAACCCGACAACAGACCGATTACACCTGCGTTTTTCAAGCGGAGTGCATCCTGCCGCGCCGACGTTCCAACTCTTCTCGGATCTGGTAGGCGCGATCCTCGGAGATGGGGTAAAGCCAGGTCAGTCCGATGGCGGCGAGTACCGCGACCGCCGGCACCCCGATATCGATCAGCCGCATGGAAAGGATGGTAGCGGGGCTCTGGCTCGCACCCAGCGCCTGATCAAATCCCGTAAGGTTGAGGAGGATCCCCGAAAGCGCAAAAGCAAGAGTGCTGCCTACTTTCATCACCCAGGCATACATGGCGTTGAGTGTCCCCTCGTTTCGGTTGCCCGTATTCAGCTCATGCAGATCACATACATCCGCCAGCATTGAGGCGGTTAGAGTCCAGAGGGCGCTGAAACCAAAAGCGATCAAAAGAGGCGGTAGGAGAAAAAGAAGCGGCTGGGCCGGGGTGTAGCAGAACCATTTGATGAGATTCCCGGTCAAGGCAGCCACCAGTGCCAAGACAAGCGTATGGCGCTTGCCCATCCGGGTGGCCACCAGACTAATCAAGGGAATAAAAAAAAGACTGCCCACCTGCCACACCGTCCCGCCCCACCCGGAGAGGATTGAAGCGGCCGACTCGTTCCCCCCGTGGATAAAATAGATGGCAAGATAAGTCGGAAGACTGCTGATGCTGAAAATTCCCAGGCACATAAAAAAGACAGCACTTCCAAGAATGAGAAAGGCGCGGTTTCCCAAAACGGCCCGGATTTGGGGCCAAACCGGTTCGGAGGCCTGCTTAGCCTGCCCTGCAGTTTGCTTTTCCCGGCACAGCCACACCGAAAGCAGAGCCAATCCAGTCATCAGACCAGCAAGGCCAGCCGAAACCCAGCGCGTCCCAGTGATGGTGTCCGGAAAACACGGGAGCTTGATCAGTGCATATAACCAAGAAAGCAGGATGGCGGCAGCCGCGCTTGTGAAAGCATAAGTGGCCATGAGCCTCGTGCGCTCATGATAGTCCGCCGTCATCGAGAGTCCGATCGCGCCCCAAGGAACGGCGAACAGGGACATAAAGAGGTAAAAGACCGTGGAGAAGAAAAGAAAATACCAGAATTTTCCCATTTCGCTCCCCCCGGCTGGCATCCACCACAGCACGATAAAAAAGACTCCAGCACCTAACGCCCCAGCCACCATAAATGGTTTCCGCCTTCCCCAACGCGAACGGAAGTTATCCGACCAGGTTCCGATCAGGGGATCCAATAAAGCATCCACCGCCCGCGGAAGGGCGAGAAGTAGCCCTACGAGAAAAGGGTTCATCCCCATGCCGATGTTGAGGACGATGTTGCCCAAATTCCCGATGGCGTTACCCATGAGGGTATAGGCCATGCCGCCGGACGAGTAGCCGGCCTTCTCACGGATCGGCAGCCGGTCCTCAGGATTTGTCTGGTGGTGCTTAGCGGCAGAGGTGGCGGCAGGGCTAGAACTCATGAAAAGAAATTGGATAATAGGGGGAAGAGATAAATGAATACTGGCAACAATCCATACTTTCAGACGAGGGCAAAAACAACCTTCGGACAGGTGTCACACTTATCCGTGGAGATGCCATCGACAAAATTTCAAATCACTATCAGGCCCAGGGTCCTTAAGATGGAATCACTGGCACCCAAACAAAGGCGTAGAAGACGCGCAAAGCCAACATAAAATCTTCTTATCTTATGTCAGAGAACCAAGATTTTACCGTACTCTCAGGATCCAATGTTGAAATCGAAGCGTTTGGGGTTCCCGGTACAACTGGTCACTTCGCCGCTCCGCTAGCTCATCCGCCCACCGTCCGAATGGCGCATGAGGCATTCTGGATTGCTGCTCCGCCTAGGGACAAAGATCTTCACGTAGGCTTTGTTGCGGACTTTCGGTTGGCTCGGGATGGCGAAGTGCGCCTGCGTGTCATTGCACCCGCGGCTTACCGCCTCATGGTCAATGACCAGGAACTCGCGTGGGGTCCACTGCGTTTTGCTCCTTCCATGCCCGAATACCAGGAGTGTCGGATCACGCTTCCCGCAGGATTGCACCGCGCCAGCCTTCACGTCATTCACGAGGGCCTGACAACGCGCCTGGCCGCCAAGATGCCAGGGTTCGCGTGGGTGGACATTGCGGGCGAGCTCGAGACGCCGCCGGTTTGGTTCGGACGTCACTTGCACGAATATCTCTCCACGGGCCTGCGGGTGAGTCCGCTGCAAGGATGGATGGAATGGACACAGCACCCGAAAGCGGGCGCATGGAAAACGGAAGACCCCGCGCGCGACCAAGGTTGGTCAAAGACGGTGCCAGTTCCTGGACTTGATGAAATCCTCGGACCGGCGCGCGAATCTCTGCTGCAGTTACCGAAGTGGCCGTCGATTGTGCCGAAAGAAACGGCACAGGGAAATTTCCGCGATATCTTCACTGGATACCGTTTCGATGATCCTGCTGTCGCATTCATAACCTCAGATCCCTCACCTGAAGCGGCGGAGGGAATCGACGGGACTTGGATGCGTTTCGATCTTGGTCGCATTCGCCTTGGCACACTGGAATTTGATATCATTGCCGACCAAGCCGGTGAAGCCACCATTGCCTACGCGGAAAAATTGGGCCCAGACGGACGCCCCCTCCCGGTGGTCGCGCTCTCCACCGGACCCACGCGCTTCCTGCAGAAGTTCGCTTTTGGTCCGGGCACCACGCAGATCAGACCGCTGCAAAGCCTTGGGGGAAGATACCTCGAGGTCCGTTTGGCCTGCCCGGCCAAAGCGGAGATCGGCAACGTGCGTTTCCGGGAGCGCGACTATCTCGGCGAGCCGGCAGGCCGCCTCACCTTGCACGACGAAAAACTCGACCGCATTTGGAAAACCGGACTCGAAACGATGCGCGCGTCGACCGAAGACTCGTCAGTCGACTCGGTGCGCGAGCGGGGCGAGTGGACCGGCGACAACGCACTGGCCGGAGTGGAATTGCTTTCGACGGGTTGGAACAACCTCGCACCGGCGCGCCGCGCGCTCTACCACGCTGCAGCCTCCGCGCGCGAGGACGGCATGGTCGCGGGCTGCGGCCCCGGAGAGCTGATCTATCTCGGGACCTACGCTGCCCAATGGGTCAACTCGTGTTTGCGCTGCGCTGAACTGGAAGGCAGCACGGAACTGCTCGTTGATCTCGAAGCCCCAGCGCGTCGCAATGTCGAGGCGCTGCTCGCTTGCATCGAACCCGATGGAAAGCACCGCCTTCCTTGGGGATTCGTCGACTGGGGTTACATTCCGGTCAAAGGAGAAATTGAAATCCCGGTGCTCGCGCACGTGGTTTACGCGGTCGACGCATGGGTGCGCTGGCAACGACTTCTCGGAAAGAAAGACACAGCATTCTACGCAGAGCGGGCCGACCAACTTCGCGATGTCATAAAACAGGCCATCGCACGCAAAACTTCGGAATACCATGCCGCCGTCCTCGCCGAACGTGTCGGAGCAATGGACAGGAATCTCGCCGTCGCAATTACCCTCAATCAACTACGCAGTTCCTTCCCTTGCCATCCCGAAGGCAAGCGTCTGCGCGATCCGACCCAAGCGTCCTCTGATGTGGCCACGCCCTACTTCACCAACTACTCGATCGATCTCCTGCTCCAAGCGGGCATGGTGGATGAGGCGATCGAAATCTGGCATAAATCCTGGGGCTGGATGCTGGAGATAGGTGCCCAAACATGGTTCGAAGTTTTCGATGAGCGCTGGAGCCAGTGCCACTACTGGGCGGGTTCTCCTACGTGGCAAATGACCCGCCGCATCCTCGGAGCCGACTCCACACTCCACGAAGGCCGCCCTGTCATACGCCTTGCCGTCCATCCCGGAAAATTGCAACGCGCGGAGGGACGCGTCGCCTTCCCCACTGTGGGTTGGGCCGACATCGGGTGGCGCCGTGAGGGTAAGACGGTCATCTACCGGGTGGACTGCCCCGCACCCTGGACGCTGCTCAAAGCCAGTGCAACGATTGCTTGCCAAGCAGGCACCACTGAATTGCGACTATCCTCGAATGGCATCGCTTTTGTTCCAGAGGAAAGTCAAAACCTCGTGTGATGTATCTCCTAAATCACTTTTCAGAAACAAATTGCGGCGTGGCGTAGCGGAAACGGAAACGCCCGATCGGAGCGGTGTCGCCATCGGTGTAGAACACAGAAAGATCATCCGCCAGAGGGAGCGCGATGTTGTCCAACCACTTGAAATCGAACTGAACCGGATCATCGTTCAGCTTAAGCAATGTGCGCGGCACGGCCAAGTGCATCTGGTTGCCTTGCATCCGGAACCTGATGTCCGCCGCCTTCAGCCAGTTCTGGCCGCCGTTGTTTTTCTCCAGCAGCGCGCCGTCTTTGCCCGGCGCGACGCGGTTGACGACGTAATCGTAGCCGCTCCACGTGTGATGTGTCGGGTTTCCGGTTCGGATGAGCAAGGTCATCCAGTTCGGATCAGTCTGCGGCGTGATCGGCTTTTCCGTCCGGACGTAGAAGTAAAAGTAGTCCTTGTCGCGAGCCACTTTCATCGACAGCAGGCTGTTGCGGCCTGTTTTGTTGATATAACGCAGGCCGTCCTGCCCACGCCAGATTTTCCCATCCCCCTTGAAGGCCGGGGTGGACGGAGTGATGCGGGTTTTGGACGCACGGCCCCAACCGTCGTGGTCGCGGTGGATCGTGTTGCCCGTATGCCCGAGAAATTCCGGGCCAATGTCGTTCCACTGATCGAAGGAGCCAGCGATGTCGATCGTTTTGGGCGCCGTGGCCACGGGAATTTCTGGAGCGCCCTTGTAGCGCCGTATGTTGGCGATGGCTTGGTAGTAATAGTTGTCCCCGAAGCCACCCTTGAGCGGCTCAATGTCGCGACTGAATTCCTCGTTGAACATGTCGCATAGTGAATAGTGTAACTGGAAAGAATCCCCCAGTCCGGCGAGCCATTCATTCCAGGAGGTGATCATGACGAACTTCGGATCGACCTTGAGCACTCGGTCCCATTGCTCCTGGAAGTTGAGCCCGCGTTGGACGGCGCCGAGGGACGAGTCTTTCCGGCTCTCGTGAAACCCGCGCCCGCGGGCTTCGCCGGTCTGCATCATTTCTAGTGCACCCGTCTGCCAATGCATGTTTTGTGCAGGCGAGACATTCATTTGCTCAGCCACCTTAGGGTCTTCGGTAAAACCGTATGTTTGGGGGTAGACGTTCTCCCAGTGCCAGGCATAGGGGGTGTTTTTGTATGGCGGTTTACCCGGCCATGCTGCTTCCCGAATGGTGAAAAACTCCTTCACCTCGGGATCAGGGGCGGCCATGCCCATCAGCAGCGGCTTGCCGTCCCACATGAACCAAAGGTCACGGAAGCACCCCGGCTTATAGAACTTTTCAAGCAACTCCATGGAGGTTTTTCCAACGACGCGCGACGCAAAGAAAAAGAATTTGGGCGGGTGCCCGCCTTCTTTATGAATCTCTTCCATTACGGTGAACAGTTTACGATAAATGTCCTCGTAGATCTCTCCGTTGCTGGCGTCGAGGGCTAGGGCATCCACCCCTGCGTCGGAAAGCAGTTTCATATGACGACGGATGACCCATGAGTCAGTCTGTTTGTAGTAACCGAACAACGGCTCGCCCCAATAAACCATATGCCACGTCTTCGGCCCACGGTGCGGAAAATTCGGAGCGTTTGGCGCGTCGGGATGCTCTGCTAGAATTTTTGTCACATCATAAGGCCCATAACTGTATTCGTCGCCGGTCCAACCGAGGTAGTAGATCCCCACGAACCGGTCTTTCTTCGGCGGTCCGACTTCTGCGGCGAGCGGGAGTTCGCGACCCAGCGCGTCGGTCGCAGGCCATGGCACGCCGGGATTCACCGCAGCGGAGATCGTCCCCGCCGCCAGCCAAGCCGGTATCAAGGCGAGACAACATTTCATAGGGCGTTACTTCGTAATGTAACGAAACCGGAAACGCCCGAGCGGCGCGGTGTCGCCTCCCTGATACAACACCGTCAGATCGTCCGGTAATTTAACGTTATCGATCCACTTAAAGTCGAAGGTCAGTGGATCAACAGTCAGGCGCTCGTTGCGATTCTCTGTGAGGGGGAAGAGAGCTGAGCGGGGCACGGCCAGATGCATCTGGTTCCCCTCCACCCGAAACTTGATATCCGCCGCCCGCAGCCAGTTCCAACCCCCGTTGTTTTTCTCTAGGAGCGCTCCGTATTTTCCTGGAGGGAGTCGGTTGACGATGAAATCATAGCCGTTCCACGAATGGTTGGCTGAGTTGCCCGTTCTAATCAGGAGCATCATCCAATTTGGATCTGAGGTAGGAGTGATCTGTTTTTCCGTCTGCACATAAAAGTAAATGTATTCGTGGTCGCGACACACTTTCATGACCTGCAGACCATTCCGGCCCGTCGTGTTGGTATACCGCGGGCCTTCCTGCCCCTTCCAGGTGGTGCCATTCCCCTCGAAATCGGGATGCGCACCTTGGGTCCGAGTCTTGTGGGCCCGCCCGAATCCGTCGAAATCGCGCGGGATCGTGTTGCCGACATGGCCCCGATACTCCGGGGTGACTTCCTTCCACTGGTCGAACGATCCATCCAACTCGATGATCCGCTTCTGCCCGCCAGCGGTGAAAGCTCCGGCGAGGGGAATCTCCGGCACTCCTTTGTACCTCCGGATGTTGGCGATGGCCTGATAGAAGAAATTGTCGCCGAATCCGCCTTTCATCGGCTCAATGTCGCGACTGAACTCCTCATTGAAGCTGTCGCACTGTACCCAGGGGCTCTTCATACTATGAGTCAGTCCCGCGACCCACTCATTCCAGGCCGTAATCATGACGAACTTCGGATCCACCTTCAGCGCTTGGTCCCACTGTTCCTGAAAGTTACGACCCTGCCGGATGGCTTCGATGGAAGGATCCTGTTTTCCTTTCGCAAAACCGCGTCCACGCGCCTTGCCGGTGTGCATGAGCTCCAGCGCGCCAGTTTCCCAATTCATATTTTGCGCCGGTGAGACGTTCATCTGCTCAGCCACTTTGGGGTCTTGGGTGAAGCCGTAGGTCTGCGGATAGACGCTCTCCCAGTGCCAGGCATTGGGGGTATTCTTGTAAGGCGGAGTACCAGGCCAGAAGGCGGTGCGGAGCGTGAAATATTCCCGCACTTCGGGGCTGGCCGCATCCGGGTTGCAGAGCATGAGTGGCTTCCCTTCCCATCGGAACCAGAGCTCGTCGTAACGGCCGGGTCGGTAGAATTTTTCCAACAACTGTTTGGCGGCATTGCCCATATCCGTGTTGAGCATGAATAGCAGCTGAGGAACGCGACCTCCTTCCGCTCGGATCCGCAACAGCACGGGCAGGAATTGGTTAAGGACATTCTCATAAATCTCCGCGTTGGTGGCATCAAGAACCAGGGCGTCCACCCCAGCATCGGCGAGCATGTGCATATGGCGGCGAATGACCCAGGGATCGGTCAGCTTATAGTAGCCAAACAGTGGTTCGCCCCAGTAGGCATAATGCCACTCCTTCGGTCCTGTGTGCCGGAAGGTCGGGGTTGTCTGCATGTCCGGCTGATCAGCCAGGATTTTACTGATATCGTAGGGGCCGTAGCTGAATTCGTCCCCGGTCCAAGTGAGGTAGAAGATTCCGACAAACCGGTCTTTTTTAGGAGGGCCGACTTCGGCCGTCAGGGGCAGTTCCCTGCCCAGCGCGTCCGTGGCGGGCCATGGGACACCTGGATTGATTCCATCCGCCCCATGCCCCGTGGGCAGGAGGAGGACAAAAACCAAAAGGAACAAAATGCGGTTCATCACTAGGTTTTATATCCTTGGGATAATTCTTCCTTCGTTTGCGAGCCAAGTCTCTAGAAAAGTATGCCAGAGGAAACTAGTTCATTTCACTTTTAATAATTTCGGTTTGCCAGTTCTTTGCCCATTTTGCGATCGAGGACGAAACCCTCTGGCAGTCCATCGCCCGTGCGCCGGAGCGCCAGAAATGGTTGCGGCATATGGCCCACATCATGCCCTCCAACCCCGACCACTCCCAAAAGGCCGTCACCCTACGAGAAGTGTTCCGCCTCGTATAAAGAGGTTATCTAAGGAATCCGTCGGCCAAGCCCCCGTCGACGTGGATCACCTGCCCCGTCGTCCGAGGGAAACGCTTGCCGCTGACGAGCAGGAAAGCTGCCTCTGCCTGATCCGCCGGCGTAATTGGAGACTGAGTCAGCGTCCGCTTGGCATAAAATTCTGCCAGTCGGGTCCGAAGCTCCTCGTCCCCTTCCTTTTCTGAAAACGGAATCTTGTACTTGGCTAACGAAGCCATCACCCGATCCCTCGGGAACATCGCGCTACCCTGCACCACCGTCGCCGGAGCCACCGCATTCACCCGGACCAACGGGGAAAGCTCAATCGCCAACTCCCGAACCAGATGATTGGCCGCTGCCTTGCTGGTGTCGTACGCCAAACTTCCCTTCTTCGCCACTACCGCGTTCACGCTGGTGGTAAGCACCAGACTTGCCGACAGCCCCTGTGCCTTGAATATCTTGTTCGCCTCATCTGCCACCACGTAGGAACCAGTCACATTGATCGCAAAGGTCTGCGCCCACTTTTCATCGGGGATCCTTCCCTCGAGGTCGGGGGGAACAAAAATTCCCGCCGTCACCACGACTCCGTCGATTCCCCCGAAGGCATACACCGCCTCCCCCAACATTTCGGAAACGCTTTTTCGATCGACAATGTTAGCCCCCAGACCAATCGCCGGTCCACAACCGGAAATCCCCGTTCCCGCGACACCGATTCCCTCGCCCAGCTTTTTCACCAGCTCGGACGAAGTTTCTTGGGCCGCTTTTGCATTCAGATCCACACAAACAATGGAGGATCCCTCCTTGGCTAGACGATGAGCCGTCTCCTTGCCAATTCCACTGCCCGCACCCACCACGGCGATGACCTGCCGGGCAAGCTCCTGCTCTGGAGGCATCCGACGAAGCTTTGCCTCCTCCAACTGCCAGTATTCAATGTCGAACGCCTCCTGCTGGGGAAGATTGATGTACCCGCCTAGAGCTTCCGCTCCACGCATCACTTCGACGGCACAGTTGTAAAACTCAGCCGTGACCCGCGACTCACTCTTCGACTTCCCCCACGCCACCATTCCCAACCCGGGGATCAGCACAACCGTCGGATTCGGATCCCGCATCGCTGGGGAATCCTTCCGCTTGCACTTTTCATAATACTTTTTGTAGTCCGCCCGGTAGGCTTCGAGCCCATCCTCCAGAAGGCTCCTCAATTTGGCCACATCGCCCGTAGCCGGATCCCACGCAACATAGAGGGGCTTGATCTTCGTTCGCAGGAAATGATCTGGGCAGGAAGTCCCCATCTCCGCCAAACGGGGGGCATCCTTACTGTTCACAAAACGCAGGATCGTCGCATCTTCCTGCACGGTTCCGATCATCCTCTGCTGGGCAGAAACCCTCCCGCGTAGCCAAGGCAGTATTGATAGCCAAAGGGCCTTCCTCTCCTTTTCAGCTGGGGATTTATATTTTTCCCCACCGAAGGTCTTTTCGCCGCGATCTTTCTTTGCAATCGCCTCCGCCGCTCTTCCAACCAACTCCAACGTCAGCTCGTAGCACTTCTTATCATCCTCATGCCAGTTGATCAGCCCGTGTTGGCCCATGATTGCCCCTTTGGCTTTGGGGTGATCCTTGCACAACCTTTCCAAAATCAGTCCCAAGTCGAAACCAGGCCTCTGCCACTCGGTCCAGATCACTTCGTCCCCATAAATCTCTTTGGTTAGCTCTTTACCCTTCGCGCAGGCGGCTAGGGAAATCGCCGCGTTCGGATGGGTATGATCCACATGCCGTGCTGGAACAAACCCGTGCAACGGAGTGTCGATGGACGAAGGACGGGGATTCAGATTGAAGGTGCAGTGGGCATACGCTCCCACCATATCGTCCTCGATCTGGGTCTTCGGCCCCTTCGTCTTGGAACCCAGATAGTTTTTCTGTAGCCCCTTCAACTTCTCCATGTAGAGAGAGGAAAACCCATCTCTTTTTGCTGTACGCAGATCTCCGCCCGACCCCTTTACCCACAAAACCTCGGTATCCTGATGTGTCAGGGGATCCTTCTCCGCAATTTTGGACGAAGTGTTTCCCCCGCCTGTGTTCGTCAGGGTCGGATCTTCTCCGATGAGGTTGGAGCGGTAGACGAGTCGGGCAACCGGATCGAGGGTCTTCGCTACGGAATCTTGCCAGCGGTTTTTCGGATGGTTTTTCATGTTTTTATTTTCCTTTCGGGGTGCGCAGGATTTGGAAGCGTTTCCACGCCTCCTCCCACAAGGGGTTGGATTGAGGTTGAAAGACTTCGATAGGGAAAGAGTCCCGCACAACAGCACGAATTTCCTGGTGGCTCTTGAGGTGGCCCAACCCATAAGCCTGAATGAGAAGGTTGCCGATGGCGGTTCCCTCGATCGGCCCCGTTACCACCGTCCGCCCTATCGCATCCGCGGCCATCTGATTCAAAAGCTTGTTCTGACTCCCTCCTCCAACGATGTGCAGGGTCTTGATTTTCTCTCCCGTGACCTTTTCGATCGATTCCAAACTCTCTCGATAGGCCAAAGCCAAGCTCTCCAAACAAGCCCGAACCATGGCTCCATCGGATTGTGGTACAGGTTGACCCGTCGCCTTCGCATAATCCGTAATCCGCCGCCCCATTTCCCCGGGGGCATTCCACGAGGAAAGAAAGGGATCAAGCAGGGTGACCAGCGGAGTTGCTTCAGAAGCTAATCGGGTAATCGTACCGTAGTCCATCTCCCGACCCTGTTTGGCAAAATCCCTTCTGCACTCCTGCACCAGCCATAGCCCTGCGATATTTTTCAAAAGGCGGATGCTGTGCCCAAAACCAACTTCGTTGGTCACTTCTGCTTCGGCACAAGCGGGAGTCATCCAAGGTTTCGAACTCTCCACCCCCAAGAGGGACCAAGTGCCAGAACTTAGATAAGCCCATCCTTTCCCCTCGGCTGGAACGGCCGCCACCGAAGCCCCCGTGTCATGGGAACAGGACGCCACAACTTGGCACGAATCCGGAAGCCCTGTGGCTTGTGCTGTCTTTTTCGAAATTTTTCCCAGAACCGTTCCCGAAGAGACCACTTCCGGAAGAAGAGAAACTGAGAATCCCACCTCTTGAACCAAATCCTCCGCCCACTTGCGATTCTTGGGGTCGTAAAACTGCGTGGTGCTTGCCAAGGAAACCTCACTGGCTGGACGCCCCCCAAGAAAATAGTTCAGATAGTCCGCTACAGGCACAAAGGTAGTGCTCTGCCCCACCTCAACCCTTCTACTCTCCACATCCGCGGCCAATTGATACAAGGTATTGAAAGGCATGAACTGAAGGCCGGTTCGCGCAAAGATTTTCTCTTTTCCGATTTTGTCGACCACCTTCGGAAAGATTTTCTCATTCCTTCCATCCCGGTAGCAGAACGGATCTTTTGCTGGAGACCCGTCTTTCGGAAGATAAACAATGTCGACGCCCCAACTGTCACAACTGACCGATTCCAGCGGGATTTTCCGATCCCCGATCTTTTTCAATCCCGTAAGAATTTCCCCTTCTAAATGCCGCAGGTCCCACCTCAATCCCCCATCCTTCTCCCTCATTCGATTCGGGAAACGGTGAATCTCCTCGATAGAAAGCCTTCCTTGGCTCAGCGTCCCCAGAATGACACGACCGCTCTCCGCTCCAAGATCTACGGCGGCATGATGAGAAGAGGTCGTGCTCATTCCAACTTCAACACCTTTTGCCGATAAAGCTCATCCGGTCGACCTGATATTCTCCGAACTTGGGCATCAGGCATAAAAACCGGCCCACCGAGCGAAGCGGCTCCGAGAAAGATTTTGGCGGACTTCTCCGCCATCTTCGTCGAGGCCTCTACCGCTCCGGCACTCGGCCCAATGGCGATCAGTCCATGATTCTGAAGCAGAATCATCCTAGGCAACCTCCCCTGCTCTTTCTCAAAGTTTTCCACTCCCTGTCGAATCGCCTTCGCCAGCGGCACGCCAGGGTCGGTGTAGGGCACCAGTACCGACTGTTCTCCTCCGCAAACAATCTCATCTGGAAACATCCGAAACTTTGCAAAGTCGGCCACTTTCGGAGAGCAGAGAATCCCGTTCACCGCAATCGGATGAGTGTGGGCCACCCATTCGATCCCCGGTAGAGAGAGCAGGTAGGAGTGAAAGAGCGCCTCGGTCGAGGGTTTGCGATCCTTAGGTTTGACTCGGGATTCGAGGAGCTTCTCATCTACCTGCGAATCGGAGCGAACGGACGACTCCCATAGGGAATCCAGAATCGGTCGTCGGCATTCGGTAAAGGAATCCTTCTCCGCCGTGGAGAGAGAAGTTCCGCTGGCCTTCACCCAAAACGTATCTTCTCCGGACCGAGTCGATGTGTTCCCTTCCCCAAGAATGGCAAAGGATTCAGGGGCTGTCCCAATTCTCCTGGAGAGCTCCACCAGTTGCTTAAGCCGCTTGTTTCGGTCTGCTGCTTTCATAGCTTTTCCATTTCTTTAGTGGGAATATTTTCCGCAGCCAACTGTCGCGCCGTCGCATCGGTGATCAGTCGCAGACCAGCTTCCCAAGAGGCCAGCAGAGCACCTGTTCGGTGGCCGATTTTTTCTGCCGTGACCAAAACATAGTTTTTGTTCGAGTTTTCCATTGCTGCCTTTTGCAGGGCGACAACCTCGGGGGCGCTGTTCCAAAATCCAGCCTCTGTTACTCCCTCCGCCCCTAGGACAGAAACATCGATTTTCCAATCCCGTAGGGCTCGAACGGCCCGCTCTCCAATCAGCAACGACTGCCGTGCCACCAGGTCCCCTCCTGGAATATGTAAAGAGACCCCGCTTCCTGACAGAAGCTCCACTACGGGCAAACTATTTGTCACGACCTTCAGTCCGGGAATTTCTGCCTCAGGCAAGAGCCGAGCCAACGCAAAAGGAGTTGTTCCTCCGTCGATGTAAACTATCGACCCTGAAAGAAGATGGGGCAGAACCTGCCGGGCCAACGCATTCTTCCTGTCCGAATTCCTTCCCAGTCGCTCGGCAAAGCTCGGAAATTTATCCGAAAAGTCGGATAGGGCTCCACCGGGGGTTCTGCGAATTCTGCCCGTCCGCTCGAGTTCGCTCAAATCACGCCGAGCCGTCGCGGCACTGATCGATAGCCGGATACAGATCTGCTCTAAAGGGAGATAGCGCTGGTTCTGCAAAAGATCGGCCAACAGTTGCCTTCGCGCTTCCACCACATTTTTGGATACCCTCATCAAGGTGCATCTTATCTTTTATATGATTGCTTTCAATCATATAAATTAATCACCAGAACCAGCATATTTTGAAATCATAATTTCTCTTATTTTATTTTTGATTAGCGACTTGTGATTTAGGTAATCCGGCCCTGTTCCACTAACAATTCACGATAACAAAGCTCCTAGGTGCCCAACAGATCCCGGCTTCCGCTGAGCTTCGGCCAAGTAAATCCGTAAACTGCGACTACCGCAAAGCAAGCCATAGGAACAAGAAATGCCGTCGACATATCTCGAACATCTCCTACCCAGCCCATCACCTTAGGCAAGAGGGCTCCACCCATAATCGCCATCACGATGAACGAGGACGCATATTTCGATTTCTCCCCCAATCCATGAATTCCAAGAGCAAAGATCGTTGGAAACATGACCGACATAAAGAAGAAGCTCAGAAAGAGAGCTCCTAACGAAAGCCATCCCAACTTCAGCACAATACCAGCCATCATGACTACATTGGCCAATGCATAGATGCCCATCACCCGATGAGCCGCCACCCTCGACAAAATCCATGCGCCCGTCGCCCGACCCAAAAGAAAAAGAGTGAATCCAAAATAAGCCAACAGCTTGGTTGCACCCTGCTCGCTCACATACCAGTTCCCCGCTTTCTCAGTCACACCCGCACTGCCCCCCAACCAAAAGTTATTTTTCCATCCTTCCCCCACAGCCGGAATTTCAGAAACCACATAGTTAATAAAGAAGGCGAAAATTCCAGCTTGAGCCGCCACGTAGAAAAACTGCGCCACCACCGCCATGACAAAGTGAGGACGGGACCAGATCGATTTCGAGGTTCCTGCAGCAGATTCGGTCTTAGAATACTCGTCGGGGACCTGAATCTCGGGCAACCGAACGAATAAAAAAATAACACCTAAGAGAAGGACTCCACCCGCAATTCCTGCATACGGAATCCAGAGTTGTTGGTGCGCTGCCTCCGCCCCTTCTGAAGAATAGAAAAACATTCCCCCCAGAATCGGCCCCAAAATCCAGCCCACTCCGTTAAAGCTCTGGGCAATATTAATCCGAACAGCCGCAAACTGGGGCGCACCCAAAACGGTGGTGTAAGGATTCGCAATCGTTTCTAAGAAGGTCAACCCCATCGAGATCACACAAACTCCAAGGAGGAAGGCCCAGAAGGTGGAAATCTGGGTCGCGGGAATAAACCAGAGACATCCCGCCGCCACACCTAACAAACCCGCCAAAATCCCACCCTTGTAACCCAACTTCCTGGCCAACCAACCTGCAGGAAGAGCCATGAGAAAATATCCAAGATAGTGGGCAAATTGAACCCAAGCCGACTGGGCTTTCGTCAAATGCAGAAAATCCTGAAAATGCTTGTCCATCACATCAATCATTCCATTGCACAGGGCCCACAGAAAAAAGAGGGAGCTGATCAATCCAAAGATTCCCAGATGACTCCTTCCATCTGTCCCTTGGAAAAGCCCCCCTGCGGGTGTGGATTTTTTCATGTTCATATCTGGCTAGCCTAATTCGATAGCCTCCATCTACAATTCCTTTATGCGCATTTCCAATCATAAAATTAGAGTCGGCATCCGCCCCACCATCGATGGTCGTCTCGGAGGCGTTCGCGAATCCCTCGAAAACCAGACCCTCTCCCTCGCCAAGGCCGCCGCCAAGCTTATCTCCTCTTCTCTCCGCCACCGGGATGGCTCACCCCTCGAGTGCATCATTCCCGACAAGTGCATTGGTGGTGCAGCGGAATCTTCTGAGACCGACTCCCTCTTCGCCCGTGAAAACGTTGGCTTCACTCTCACCGTCACCCCCTGCTGGTGCTACGGCTCCGAAACGATGGACATGGATCCTCTACGCCCGAAGGCCGTTTGGGGCTTCAACGGAACAGAACGCCCGGGCGCCGTTTATCTCGCCGCCGTTCTCGCCGGCCACGCACAAAAGGGCCTGCCCGCCTTCGGCATCTACGGCCGCGATGTCCAGGAGGCCGGCGACCTAAAAATCCCCGCCGACGTCTCCGAAAAGATTCTTCGCTTCTGCCAAGCGGGTCTCGCCGTGGCCACCATGCGGAATCGTGCTTACCTCGCTATGGGAGGAACCTCCATGGGTATCGCTGGATCGATCGTCGATCCCAACTTCTTCGAATCCTATCTCGGTATGCGCGTCGAAAGCATCGACATGACCGAGTTTGTACGCCGGATGGATCGTGGAATCTTCGACGCTTCAGAAAAAAAGAAAGCCCTCGCTTGGACAAAAAAGAACTGTCCCGAAGGCAAAGATTGGAACTCCCCGAAAACGAAACGTCCCCGTGCCCAACTCGACAAGGAGTGGGAGAAGTCGGTCGAAATGGCTCTCATCGCCCGCGACCTGATGGTCGGCAACCCGGCTCTAGCCAAAGCCGGGTTCGGCGAAGAAGCCCTCGGCCACGACGCCATCGTCGCCGGTTTCCAGGGCCAGCGCCAATGGACCGATCACTTTCCCAACGGTGACTACCTCGAAGCCATCCTCAACAGTTCGTTTGACTGGAACGGTCGTCGCGCTCCCTACCTCGTCGCTACGGAAAACGACGCCCTCAACGGAGTTGGAATGCTCTTCGGCAATCTTTTGACGAACACCGCCCAGATCTTTGCTGACGTTCGCACCTACTGGAGCCCTGACGCGGTCAAACGCGTTAGCGGAGCCAAACTTTCCGGTGCAGCTTCGGGAGGATTCCTCCATCTGATCAACTCTGGTCCTGCAGCCTTGGACGGAGCTGGACGCCAAAAGATTTCCGGCAAGCCCGCGATGAAACCGTTCTGGGAAATCAGCGATGCGGAGGAAAAGGCCTGCCTTGAAGCCACTAGTTGGCATCCATCCATCACCGAGTACTTCCCCGGCGGAGGCTGGTCGACCCGGTTCCTCACACCTGGCTCCATGCCCTGCACCATCCATCGACTTAACCTTGTCGGCGGGCTTGGTCCCGTTCTTCAAATTGCCGAGGGTCAAACCGTCGAACTTCCGTCCAAGGTGAACCAGATTTTAGAGGAAAGAACTAATCCTACTTGGCCCACCACCTGGTTTGTTCCCCGTACGGGTGGAACAGGAGTTTTCCGTGATGTCTATTCGGTGATGAACGCTTGGGGTGCCAATCACTGCGTCCTGACTTACGGCCATGTCGGAGCTGACCTGATCTCACTCGCCTCCCTACTTCGGATTCCCGTCTATATGCACAACGTGGACTCGGAAAAAGTTTTTAGGCCATCTGCATGGAACACTTTCGGCACCGCTGACCTTGAATCGGCCGACTTCCGCGCCTGCTCCACCTACGGCCCTATCTACCGCTAGGTGGCTGAGGTCATCCGTTAAAATCGCCCCTACAAGCTATTCATAATCAATAAATTAAATAGGGTCATATATCTTGCAAGTATCTCATTTGAAACGATTTAAAACTCAGTTATTGGTTTGTGGGATCAGAGCTCAATCCTCTTATGATTGATTTCGATCATAAATGTTCTAGGCTCCACCTATGAATAGTTCTCTTCCAGCTCTATCCTGCTCATGAACCCCTCCTACCCGTCGATCGAACTTCTGGCCAAACGCGCCAAGCAGCGCTTGCCTGGTTTCGCCTACGACTACCTCGCCGGAGGTTGCATGGCCGAGGTGAACCTTCATAAAAACACCAGCGACATCCGTGCCGTGGAGCTACGCCCCGCCTACTTGCGTGACTACAAAGGTGCTTCCCAAAAAACCACTCTCTTCGGCCGCGAATACGCCTCTCCGTTTGGCATCGCTCCCGTCGGCCTCCAGAGCCTGATGTGGCCAAAGTCGTGCGAGATCCTTGCCCGCACCGCGCATAGGCAAAACATTCCCTTTGTCCTCAGCACGGTCACCACCGCCAGCATTGAAAAAGTAGCCGAAATCACAGAAGGAGACTTCTGGTTTCAACTCTACCATCCCGCCGAGGATTCGCTGCGCGACAAGCTACTCGAGCGCGCCGCCGCTGCTGGTTGTAAGACCCTCGTGCTTCTTGCCGACACCCCCACCTTCGGTTACCGCCCCAAGGAAATCCGCAACGGCTTATCCGTCCCGCCGAAGATGAGCCTTCGTAACGTCTTCCAAATGTGCACCCGTCCGGAATGGTCGTTTTCCCAACTGTTTGCCGGAATTCCCCAATTCGCCACGCTCAAGCCCTACATCCCCCCCGGCCTCTCCATGAAGCACCTCGGGCTCTTCATGAACAAAACCTTCAGCGGCCGGCTCACTGCCGCCCGCATCCGCACCATCCGCGACAAATGGAAGGGCAACTTAGTGATCAAAGGCATTGTCAACCCCGAGGATGCCGAGCTCGCCATCTCCCTCGGAGCCGACGGCCTCATCGTCTCCAACCACGGCGGCCGGCAACTCGACCAAGGCCAATCGACCATCAAAGCCACTGCCGCACTGGCCAAGCAGTTTAAGGGCCGGACCAAAATCATGATGGACAGTGGCATTCGCTCTGGGTCCGACATCGCTGTCGCCATGGCCAGCGGAGCTGAATTTACCTTCATCGGCCGCGCGTCGATGTATGGCGTGTGTGCCATGGGCGCAAAGGGTGGGGATCAGGTGGTTGAAATTCTCCAGAAGGAACTCCAACAGGTGATGGAGCAACTCGGTTGCGAGGTCTTGGAAAATCTTCCGCGACACCTCATCTGAAGCGTAAAATAGACTGGTAGACCTGCCCGCCAGCCGAAAGTCGGGCGTGATCTCATTTCCTCTTTGATTTATAGAGGATGGATGAGCCTCTCTCTCGATCTCGTTCCCTACGGAGGTTGGGCCAAAGCCATTCGGATGCGTCGGGACGGATGGGAACTGGTCGCCCCGCTGGAGATCGGTCCCCTTCTCCGGACAAAATTTGGGCTAACTACGTTCTCGGAGTTCTCCAAGGCTTAAGGAGCGAGGAATCCCACTGAAGGAATCAATATGGAGGCGGTGGGAGTTGAAACGCGTATTGACCTAGCATTGAGCTGTATTTGAAAGGGTATTCACGTATTAAAGGCCAAATAAGATCCTCTTCAACCACTGCCCAGTGGCCGATTAGGGACTCGGTGATGACTCCCTGATCGGGGCGGAAATGCGCATGAAGTTGCCGTTGTTACGAGAGGCCAGGGATCGAAGAAACTTTTCCTCGGCCGGTTTGGCCAGAAACGCCACCCCGTGAATAGAAGGGAGTTCATAGCCGTCCTTTTTGTAGGTCCCCGCGATCGTTTCCTTGAGATACGCCAAAATGTCATCGTCCTGCCAATTCCCCAAGCTGGGTGGGGCCACCGCCTTTCCTTGGGCTTTGGCTTGAGGAGGGGAAGGCGTGGTAGGAGCTTTGGGCGCATCTGGTAAGCCAGGAATTTTAACGGAATCGACCACGAAGCCCTGCCCCTCGATGACTTTGCCTTTCCCCTTGGCCCGGTTTTCCGCCTCGCGTCGTGCCTTTTCCGTAATTTTGTCGGCATATCTTTCTCGGTATTTCTTCATCTCCTCGTTGTATTCCTCATACTTTTTTCGATACTCCGCAACCTCCTTCTCGTACTTCTGCCGGTCCGCCACGGAGATTTCTGAATCTGCTGCTTTTTTTCGGTACTCCTCACGCTCCTTTTCGTTCATCGCCCTCTGGATGACCGGCTTGCCATCCGTCAGTACAAAAATGGTGTCTGCCCTGCCCTCAAAGGCCGCTATCAGGCCCAGATCCATACGACTGGTGCCACCATTCGAAGGTAGCGTGCTGATTTTGGGCCGGTAATTCCGGGTGAGGTTGCCCCGTTGCGACGTGCTTGCCATGTACCGAGGAAGAAACTTCATGGCGGCCTGTTTGTTTTCCGGCGTAGCCGGAACGGAACTGGGCATAAATAGATCTACTGCATCTCCGTAAAAAGCCACGTTGAAGTTGGTCTCAGGAGACAGGCTCTGGATCATCTGGCCCAGCTTTTCCTTGAGATTCTTGTAACCCTCGATCCCGCCTTTGTCCTGCTCCACCATGCTGTCGGATAAATCCACCACAAAGTAGACGTTTGTTCCCTCCCCCTTGACTCCGAAGAAATTCACGGACGATGCTTTGCCTGGCGAACGGCCAGCTGGCTTGCTTACTATTTTCTCCGCTCCAGTTGCGGATGGGGGTGCCAAAACCGGAGGAGCAGCGTTGATGGACATTGACGGGCTTACCATCCCGCTCACAGCAAGAACCATATCTGTATCCGCTGCAGGAGAATCAGATGGGCTGGGGGTCGATTCCACCGCCGTTTCTTCCATCGTCTCCGGAGCTACCTCAGGTGGCGCTTCCATTCCCACATCTTCTGCCGGCACCCCGCCTTCGCTGGTAAACGGCATTCGTGGAGTCGACCCCTTGAAAAGGGTGTACGTTCCGAAGATCAACAAAACTAAAACGTGTGCGGCGGCCGCAACGATGAGGCAAATGGCAAAAATGGTGCGGTGTTTTCCTAAAAAATGGTATTCCCCCGTCTTGGCATTTTTCGCCGGCTTTTGAACGGGCTCTTCAGGAGGTGCTTCCACAGACATGCCTTAACATAAATCCATCTGCCCAAGCCTCAATAACGCATTTAATGGATGAGAGCCGTCCAAAACTATCCTGCTCGGTTATAGTACAAAATTCCGATTTGCCAGCCCCTTCGAGTACATCCCATCGAGCGTCACCCACTAATGGGAAACATGGAGGCGGTGGGAGTTGAATCGGCAGACAATTTATTAATAGCCAGACACTTCAACGACTTAGAAAAATATTTTTAGCAGCGTTTTTCTTTTTCACGCGATCTGCGTGAGCACTACTGCCCACTCCCTCGGAGAGTCAAAAACCTTTGCGCATATTCTAGAGTGATTTGGAAAGTTGCTGCAGATTGAAGAAGCCTATTCTCTGATCCGTTGACACATTAAAAACCAAGGCGAGAATACCCCTATGAGCTGGCAAGATTGCCTTTCGGTTGAGAAGAGCCCTGAAATCCAAAGCGGGGAATATGTTTTTCGCGGAACTAGGGTTCCCGTCCGTGCTTTGTTCCAAAACCTTGAGGATGGTGCTTCGGTCGAAGAATTCCTTCAATGGTTTCCAGGAGTGACCCGATCTCAGGCCGAAGAAGTCCTCAAATTTGCAGAGCATTCCTTGCTGGCAGCCTGATCTTTGTGCGGATTCTTTTTGACCAAGGGGTGCCGGTTCCCCTTCGCAAGAAACTAGCGGGGTACGAAGTAACAACCTGCAAGGAAAAGGGGTGGGATCAGATCACCAACGGAGATTTGATCGCTCAGGCAGAAACCTTATTTGATGCGTTTGTCAGCACGGACCAAAATTTGAAATACCAACAGAACTTAAAAAATCGGAAGATTGCAATTCTCGTTCTTCCCACGACCAGCTGGCGCAAACTTGAGCAAAATGCAGCAACGATCAAGCAGGCTCTGGATACAATAAAAGCCGGGCAATATCTTGAAATTAGTTTTTAGATCAAAATAAGTGTAATTATAGATATATAATTATCTACTATGTATTTATGGAGGCGGTGGGAGTTGAACCCACGTCTTCAAACCAGATACCACCCGCATCTACAAGCTTGTTGGCAGCTTGATTGTCGGGAGTCCGGTTGCCCTGCCACTGGCCCGTACTCCGTAGCATCCACGTTGGTTCCTAAAAACAGGTCGGTTGCTCACCCATTCTCAGACCCGGCAAACACGTCACTTCCCCCTAGCCGGGGTCGGAGGAGTAACGTCACAGCACTTTAGGCTGCGAGGGCCAACTCGTTGTTAGCTTTTATTTTTGTGGATCGGCTTTTTAACGAGGCCAACCAATCCGGGCCCTCGGCTTGCCGCAGGTCGCTTCCA
>JBIKTM010000005.1:0-86225 GCA_044348085.1 Methylacidiphilales bacterium
CTCTAACACATTGAGAAGTCCCTGGACATTGATCTCGACCGTTTCCGAAGGCTTTGACATCGACTCCGGAACACTCACCAGGGCAGCCAAGTGAAAAACGTAGTCAGTTCCCGGCATGATGCGGTTTAGTAACTCGCGATCCAAAATCGAACCCTCAATAATCTGACACTTCAGCCCCTTGAGATTTTTCCGGCTTCCGGTGCGGAAATTATCCAGCACGATGACCTCCGCCTTGTCTTGATAATGCTGAACCAGATGACTGCCAATAAATCCTGCCCCCCCTGTAATTAGCACTCTCATTGTGCCGTCTCCTCCATACCGAGATTGGCTGTATATCCGCCCGTGGTTACGGGATCCGCGATGAATTGCGTTACCAAGAGCTTGTCTTCACGGTAAGTCACCCCGGACCAGGGACACTCGATGCCGAGCGCTATCAACTGAGCCGACTTCGATGCGATTAACTACTTTTTCCGTCATGGAGGTAATCCTTTCTGATTTGGGAACTTTTCCAGAAAGCAAAGGCGACATTTTTCAAGTATAGATAAAGAAATAAAAAACCAACATAAAATATTGTTGCAAATAAAACATGCATCTGCATGGTATCCGCATTCCTAAACGCCCCACTCTTCGCGCGCGTGAAGCTGAAAAAAAGCTCCTTCTTCTGCTTGGAGACAAGAAATGGGATTCCAGCGCGCCCCTTCCTACGGTTCGGTCACTCGGGGAGCAATGGGGAGTAAACTACGCCACCATCTCGAGGTTGTTCCAACGTTTGGTGAGGGAGGGGCTGGTCTGGCAGCATCCTAATGGGCGTTTCTTCCCGGCCCATGCAGGTTCGCAAGCGGCCGAGGGGCTGCCGATTGTTGTCCTTGGCCGCCAGATCCAGAATTGGAGCCGTCTGTATCAGGAAATTATTGAAGGTGTATCGGAAAACTGTTGTGCCCTGGGTTGCCCGCTCCTCTTTCTTTCCTCCGATAAACTGGTCAGTCACAAGTCACCTGAGCTACCCCCGGCCTTTGCTTCGCGCAAAACTCAAACAACAGAATTGGAGCGGCTTGCCTCCACCATGCCACGACTCTGTGCCGGCCTGTTACTGGATCATCTCTGGGACGAGGAGGTGATTCTGCGACATTCATTTCCGTCGGCTCCACGCTTTTTGCTCGCACGCGCTTCGCGTCAGGAGGATCTCCTCTCGACTGCCCCAGATTTCGCGGCCGGAGCTCGATTGATCCTGCAACACCTCAACCGATCCGGATGCAAACGGATATACCTTGGATTGCCGTTCCGCGGAGACCGGGCGGTGGACGTGGCGGGTGAAACCCTTTGTGCCGAGGCTGCACACGGTGGTTTTCCACAGGTTGAACCCTTGGACTGCTCCACCCCGGCAGAGCGAAAATCATCGATCACCCGCATTGCCCGATTGAAAGCCCGTGCTGCCATTGTTTGCACCGAGGATAATGTCACCTCTCTTCTTTGGCAGGGCCTATGCAATGCCGGACTCCAATCCTCAAATCAGATCAGCCTGGTTTCCATGCAGGGGACCGGGGCAATCCATCAGCCGATCACCCGGCTCCGCTACGATTACCGCCAACTCGGGCGAGACGCCGTAACAGCGGTCATCGAACGCCGCAGGGCCAATCTGGTTTTTGGACCCAAGCTTATTTTGGGAAAGGCAGCTTCCAAATGAGGCGTATGGGCAGCCCTATGCAACAGGTAGATGGAGATTTGTGATTATTTCGAGCCATCAAAACCAGTATCATCCCTGGTCAATCCAAAGTCAGACCATGGTCAACGCCATAAGCCACCACAGTCATCCACGGTCAATCCACAGTCAACGCCACAACAATGGCGAAACAACGCCATAACAATCCCCGCCAATTCGGCAACAATCCAAATCAATCCACAAACTTTTAAAAACCTACCGGCGGAGGGGGTCGAACCCACACGCCCTTGCGGGCAACGGATTTTGAGTCCGTCGCGTCTGCCAGTTCCGCCACGCCGGCTAAGGTAAGATTCATAATCCTCTATGGGATGGGGTTGTGACAAGGGGTTTTCCTTATCCAGAAGTAGGGTAGAATCATCGAGTGAAATATTTGCGTTATCCTCTTTGGGGATTGGCTCTTGGGATAGTTGTGTGGTGGGTAAGCGATCGGATGATCGGAACGAAGCAAGAGGAGGTGGAGCCTCGTGTGCGAAATGTTTCGAGTCAAAAAATTGATCGAATGTTGGGCTCTGAATCACCGAAGGCAGATCAAGTTAAGAAAGGTAAAGCGAAAGGGAATTTTGATGGGGCGATCGATACGGGGGCTGGGCAGGAGATTCCCGGGGAAAAGATTCTTCGGTTTAAGGACAAGTCTGCGTATCAGCGGTTTCTCAAATCGGCACCAGCGGGTGTGGTTTTAGATCAGATGGACGGGTTACAGGCGGTTCGGGTGAAGGATGGGGAGTGGTTGAAATCGATGGCGAAAACGTCCGACATGGAGGTAGGGAAGAACTACTACGTGGCAGTTCCTGAGGTTCCTGGGGAAGTTCAAACGATGGGAGATGCGTTTTATCGTGTCGTCGGATCGGATGCACTGAAGTTAATGGGGGCCGAGAGTGTTTCAGGAAATTGGGGCAAAGGGGTTCTGTTGGCGTTACTGGATACGAGCCTTAATCCGACGAGTACAAGTCTTGGAAGTGAGGAGGGACACGGGACAGCTATGGCATCTTTGATTGGGGGAAAGGGAGGTGCGGCCCCAGGGGCAAAAATTCTCGGGTTTACGGTTTTGGATGGAAAGGGGACGGGAGATAGCTTCTCGCTAGCGAAGGCCATTTATGCGGCGGTGGATCAGGGGGCCAAAGTGATTAACATGAGTTTAGGATCGTCGGGGGACTGTGGGGTTGTACGGGAGGCTGTTGCGTATGCGCTTTCCAAACAGGTGGCTTTGGTAGCGGCGGCAGGGAATGAGGCGGTGAATCGGGTGGCGTATCCAGCGGCGTATGAAGGGGTGGTGGCGGTGGGATCGGTCGATGGGGATCGGGGCAATGCCCAGCATCTCTATTTCTCGAACCGCGGAGAAGCTGTGGATGTGGTGGCCCCTGGATTCGCGGTCGTGGCAGATTGGCCGGGAGGAAAAAAGGTCGAAGTAAGTGGAACCTCGGCATCCACGGCTTTGGTAAGTGGAGCGATTGCTGCACTTCTGTCGAGAGAGCCCAATTTAACGGGAAAGCAGGCGGCTGATTTGGTCTTCCGATATGCGAATGATACGGGTGTGGCGGGTGTGGATGAGGAGACGGGTGCTGGTGTTGTTGATTTACAAAGAGTGTTTGAGAGAAATCAGCGTGGCATTGTTGATTTGGCGACAGCGGGAGTGGTGCTGGATTCAAACAATGGAAAAGTAACCGTAGCGGTGCAGAATCGGGGGACGGAAACGGTAAGTTCTCCAGTGATTGAGATTCGTGTGGGGGAGACAACGCGGAAATTTTATCCAGGGTCGTTAGCTCCAGGGCAATCCATGGAGGAGTTTGTGCAATTTGATCCAGTAAGAGCGAAACAGGAGGGAGGGATTGCGGTCGGAGCCAATGTGGAGGCTCCCAAGGGAAGTGATCAGAGAAACAAAAACGATATGTGGTCGGGTTGGTTTAAGATTTCAAAGTAGGGTGGGAGGGGCGAGGGGGATTTGGGATTAAGGGGTTAAGGGGTTAAGGACGCGAACCCTCCTTCGCTCGGTCTCGGTAAACCTCGCTGAGCTTCGGAGGGCGCCCGCAGCGGGCGGGGGGAGGGGGTTTGAACTCTGAAGTGGGTTTGCATTAAACAGCTAGATGTGTAAGCTAGGTGTATGAAGGCTTGTTTGTCGATGGGGGCGTTTGAGGCGAAGAACAGGCTATCGGAGTTATTAAATCTGGTAGCAGGGGGGCAGGAGGTGGTGATTACGCGTAGGGGGAAGGTGGCGGCGCGCTTAGTGGGGCCTGAAAACGGAGATGAAAAAACAGGTGAAAACTGGGTGGAGCAGGCGCGAAGGATTCGTGCGAAGACTAAGCAGGCCCGAAAGGGGATTCGGGAGCTGATCGAACTAGGTCGAAGGTTTTGAAATCTGCGGTTCTCGATGCTTCGGTCACGGCCTGCTGGGTTTTGACGGATGAGAGCGAGTCTAAGGCAGATGATATTTTAGAAAAGGTGGGCGAGGGGAAACTGGGTGTGCGGGTTCCTGAGTTATGGGTGCATGAGATGCTGAATGTGCTTCTAAGTGGGTGTCGGAGGGGTCGGATGAGCCAAGAGGTGATGAACGAGTCGTGGGCGTTGGTACAGAGTTGGCCCGTGGTACGTTTGACGATGCCCCTCGAGAGAATGGGGCGGTGGCGGGATTTAGCGGTTCGCTTTGGGGTGTCTTCCTATGACGCGGCTTATTTGGAATTGGCCGAGAGATTGCGCTCTCCACTTTATACTTTCGACCAGAAACTCGGGCGAGCGGCGAAGGTGCTTGGACTATCGCCTGATTAGGTGGTTGGGCTGCTTGGGGTTGGTTCAATTAGGGAAAGTGGATTTCGGATGTGAGAATGTGTGAAAGTCCTTTTGGAGTTGGAAGCTTAGGTAGGGGCGGCAAAATCCATGAATTGGACACCTCTATCTTTCTCGATGGAAACGGCTGACCTAGTAAACACAATCCAACGCGGCATTCACTGTCCAATTGGTTTAGAAGCGGTTTGGGGTAAGGATAAGTTGACAGGTTAGGGTGCTGAGCGAAAATAAGAGGGTTGTGAGTGTCATAGAGATCAAGGAGGCGGTAGGTAAATTGAGTCCTGCAGAGTTGGCCGAGGTATCGGCATTTATTGAAAGCCGAGAGATGGATTGGTTGGAGCAGTGCGGTCGAACGGCGGATGAAAGGTTGAAATCGTTTGATCAAGGTAAAATAAAAGCAGTCGATGGTGCCGATGCGGTGCATAAGTTGCGGCAGAAACTTTCTTGAATTATCGGATACTTTCTCCGGCACTGGATGAGTTGACTGCGGCGGCCGCCTGCGTAGAGGCGGCCCTACCTAAGAGGGGGAGATCCAGTGATTGAGCCGGTGCATCAGGAATGATGCGCCCGACCGGTGATGAAGATTGAGGGTGGAGAGTTGGAAAGGGACAACGGCGGCCCGCTGCGGAGACTTTATTTCAGAGAAAATCTTTCGGGGGAGGGAGAGGAGATTCGAATTTTCCCAGCTGGTTGGGACCGGAAAAGCATCTCACAGTGAGCCCACCACACCTCGCTGGTGGGGCAAGCGTGTTCCAAGGGCTCCTGTCCTAAGGCAACATCAGGAAGTTGCAGGGGAACGGGAGCATTCTTGTTGGATTGATCGACGGAGTTCGGGGGTGGCATGAGCTTGGAGGAGATCTTGAAAGTCGGGGGAGAGAGGGTCGAGCCGATTTTTTCGCACCAGGGCCAAAAGATCGGCCCAATCTTGGGCATGGAATGGCTGGCGCGTGGGCGTTTTCAACGCGTGGAGCTTGAGTGCCAGAAGGTGAATCAGTCCGACGACGGGTAGCGTCACTCCCGAGAAAGAAAAATCTTTTGCACCGAGCTTGAGCTTGGCGAAAGTGGCAGCATCGGTCTTCATCAGGTCCAAGGGGCATCCGCCAAGGTTGGGTGACATTTTGAATTGCAAAAAAGCATCGGTCTCGTGGGCCTGGACATATTGATTTTCTTTGGCCCAAACTTTCCAAGATGGCAGAGAAATATCCGGCACGATTAGATCGACGTCGAGGGTCGTCCGGCTATGCCCATGGGCGAACACCGCATGTCCTCCAATGAGTAAGAAGGGGAGTCCAGCTGACTTAGCGGTATCGAGTGACCGGGAAAAAGAAACTTGGCTCAAAGTGGTGACTGGTTGCGCAGGCGTTGGGAAGCTTAGGCTATCCGGGAACTTCGGATTGGAGGGGGGCGTCGCCTAGTTGCATGGGTTCAAGAATGATGTCTTTCACGGTGCCACCGGCAGGAATCATGGGAAGAACGTGCTCGGTGTAGGGAACCATGACGTCGAGAACGTAGGCGGTTTTCGAGGCAAGCATGCGTTGGAGGGCGGGGCGGATCTCTTCAGGTTGTGTGATGCGTTCGGCGGGAACCCCGAAGCCTTGGCAGATCGGAAGGTAATCGGGAAAGATTGCTGTAGGGGATTTGGGATCACCCAAGAAGGTGTGACCGCGGTTGCTGGCGAAGAAGCGGTCCTCCCACTGGACGACCATCCCGAGGTACTGGTTGTTAATGATGATGGCTTTGGCAGGGATATTTTCCGCAATGGCGGTGGCTAACTCCTGTACGTTCATCAGAAAGGAACCGTCGCCGTCGATATCGATGACCTCACGGTCGGGGCAAGCGACTTTAGCCCCAAGCGCAGCTGGGTAGCCGTAGCCCATCGCGCCCAAACCTGCGGAGGTTAGGAAGCTGCGGGGGTGATGGAAGTCGTAGAACTGTCCTGCCCACATCTGGTGCTGACCAACGCCCGTGGTGATGATGGCCTCGCCTTTGGTTAGGCGGCAGAGCTCCTCGATGACCTGCTGGGGCATGATTCGGCCAGGGATAGATTTGTAGGAGAAGGGATATTTTTTGCGCCACATGTCGATCTGTTCGCGCCACTTTTGGAATCGTTTGGGCAGGTGGGAGTGGGAGCGGCGGGATAAGATCTGATTGAGATTTTTTAGGGCAAGCCGCACATCGGCAAGGATAGGAAGGTGGACGACCTTGTTTTTATTGAGCTCGGATGCATCCACATCGATGTGAACGATGGTGGCTTTTTTTGCGAACTCAGAAACTTTTCCGGTGACACGATCGTCAAAGCGAACTCCAAAAGCGAGGAGTAGATCGCAATCATCGACCGCGTAGTTGGCGTAGACGGTGCCGTGCATGCCAAGCCATTTGAGAGATTGAGGATCGGTTTCAGGAAAACCTCCAACCCCCATGAGAGTGGTTGTGACGGGGATTCCTGTGCTTCGGGCGAATTTTAGGAGATCGGCTTCGGCCTCCGAGGTGATGATTCCGCCTCCGACGTACAAAACGGGGCGGTCGGCTTTTTCGATCAGGCCTAAGATTTCATTGAGAGCCACTTCGTCTGGCGCGGGTAGGGGGCGAAATCCGGGAATATCCATTGTGGCGGGCCAGGTGACCTGAGCCGTAGCTTTTTGGACGTCTTTAGGAATATCGATCACTACGGGGCCTGGGCGACCCGAGGTAGCGATGTGGAAGGCTTCTGCGACGATGCGGGGGATGTCGCCCGGATGCATAACGAGGTAGCTATGTTTGACGATGGGCAGGGTGACGCCGAATACATCGGTTTCCTGAAAGGCGCCTCGGCCGATCGCGGTTGTGGGGACTTGGCCCGTGATGGCAACCATCGGAACGGAGTCCATAAAGGCATCGGCGATGCCCGTGACAAGATTGGTAGCTCCGGGACCTGAGGTAGCCATGACGACGCCGACTTTTCCGGTCGCGCGAGCATAGCCCTCTGCCATGAAGGCCCCGCCTTGCTCGTGGCGGGGGAGAATAGTGCGGATTTTTTTAGAACGTGTCAGGGATTGGTGGAGCATCATGCTGGCACCGCCGGGGTAGGCGAAGATGGTGTCCACGCCTGCGTGTTCGAGAGCTTGGACAAGGAGATCGCATCCCATGGTGGGGGGCGACAGCTTGGATCGACCTTGGGAAGGCTTCTTCGAGGGAGACTTGGATTTCACTTTGCTCATCATCTTAAATCATAGTCGGCCAAAACGGCGAATTCTAGCGAAATTATCGATTTCTATATTGACCAGTCCGACCAGTCTAATAGTATAAATTTATGAAATCGGTCCCTGCTTATGAGGCGAAGTCAAAATTTTCCGAGTATTTGAGGGCAGCCTCAGAGGGGGAGACTTTTGTGATCACGCGCAATGGGCAGCGGATGGCGGAGTTGAGGCCTTGTCAGGGGCCTGAGTTGCGAAGAAAGAGGGGGATGATGAGGGAGAAGTTTGCGGCTTTAGGTGAGAAGTTTAGTCGCCCGTTGGAGGAGTTTTCTGCACCCGCATGAAACTGCTGATTGATACAGCGGCGTTAATCTGGTTTTTGCGGAAAGACGAGGAGATTTCAGCTCGTGCGGCTGGTGCGATTGAGGATTCGCGGAATCAAGTTTATGTGAGTGCGGCCGCGTTGTGGGAGATTTCGGTTAAGGCTGCGACGGGGGCGTTAGTGGCTCCTGATGGCTTAGGGGAGAGATTAAGTCAGGATTTAGAGGAAGCGGGGTTTCGAATTCTTCCGATTGAGGGTAGGCATGCGGAGGAGGTGTATCGCCTTCCTCGGGTTCATCCAGACCCGTTTGATCGGTTAATGATTGCGCAGTGTCGATGTGAAAAGATGACGGCGGTGACGAATGATGTGACGTGGTCGGATCGGCGGTATGAGATAGCGACGGTATGGAAGTAAACGGCCCTTCTACGCTCCTAACCCGCTTCGCGGAGGAGCTACGAAGGGTTGCACCCTCTTTTTTCTTTTCACCTCGCGGGCTCGGCGGAGTTACGAAGGGTTGGTAGTTAGATGTGTTTCGAATCGGCGTGGTCTTTGACCGTGTAGCCGGATTCCTGGCGTTTGTGGTTCACTTCGTTTTTCTTCACGTAACCTTGATAAATGTCCTCGGCGGTCATGCCGAGAGTCTGGGCCAGCGAGACGAGGAAGTGAAAGAGATCCACCACTTCGACGCGGGCGTTTTGTTCGTCGATCTTTTGATATTTGGCCCACCATTTCCAAGGGAAACTGTCGATCAACTCAGCGAGTTCTTGAGACATGGCGCGGGTGTAGTTGAGAGCCCACTTGGTTTTTTCGTCTGGAGAGAGGTTGGCAAGATCGACCCCGATTTTTTTGTTGAGGAGGTCCTGCATACGGAAGATTTCGTCTAATTTGTCAGGTGATGACATAGAGTAGGGGTAGCGGGTAGGGGCAGAAGAGGGAGACTTTTTTACAGAAAAACAGAGTTGGATGTGAAGAAATCGGCAAGCAGGTTGGACGGAGGGGAGGGGAAAGGGTAACAAAGAAGCATGCGTGATGTGGTAATTTTAGGAAGTGGATGTGCGGGTTGGACGGCCGCTCTTTATCTGGCACGGGCAAATTTAAAGCCCTTGGTTTTGACGGGAACACAGACGGGGGGATTGCTGACCACAACTTCGATTGTGGAAAATTATCCTGGGTTTCCCCAAGGAGTGGATGGGACGGCCTTAATGGTCCAGATGATGGAGCAGGCACAAAAGTTTGGAGCCGAGGTGGAGTTTGGGGTGGTGGCGGATAAAGTTACTTTGGGAAAAGGAAAGCAGCAGATTTGTGCCGGAAAAAAAATCATTGAGACGAAAACTTTGATTGTTTCCACGGGCGCAGGGCACCGTCATTTAGATGTTCCGGGGGAAAAGGAGTTGGAGACGAAGGGAGTGACGTACTGTGCAACGTGTGACGGGGCTTTGCCGATGTTTCGCAATCAGCCTGTGGTGGTGGTGGGAGGAGGAGATTCGGCGTGTGAGGAGGCGACATTTCTAACGCGATTTGCATCGAAGGTTTATCTGGTGCATCGCAGGGGGGAGTTACGCGCCTCGAAGATCATGGCGGATCGGGCTTTGGGAAATCCAAAGATTCAGCCTGTTTGGAATTCCGTGGTGGAGAGTGTGGAGGGGGTGAAGGAGGGCAAAGTGACAGGGGTCAAGTTGAAGGAGAGTGGAACTGGAAAGAGTTCGGTTCTCGCGTGCGCGGGTGTTTTTATTGCGGTCGGACATGTTCCCAACACGCAGATTTTTAAGGGGCAACTCAGTATGGATGAGGCGGGTTATTTGCAGTTGGCGGCGGGGAGTCGAACGAATGTAGAGGGGGTTTTTGGAGCGGGGGATTGTGCGGACAAGGTGTACCGGCAGGCCATCACTGCAGCAGGGATGGGGTGTATGGCCGCGATTGACGCGGAGCGCTACTTAGCTGGAGGTTGAACCGACGCCGGAGGGGCGGTGGGGACGGGTGCAGCGGAATTTGGTGGCGGGGGGAGGCTTTCGAGAAGGGAGCGGGCTTCTGCAAGAAAGGCACTTCCTGTTTTTGCGGCAATGATATCGGTGAGGACTTGGCGGGCTGCCTCGGGTCGATTTTCCTGAATCTGTATGCGTGCGAGACCGACGGCGGATCCGGTACGGAAAGCGTCAGCGGGTTGGGTCGTCATGATTCGGAGGAAAAGGGTTTGGGCAGCGGAGCGGTCTCCGCTGGCGGCGAGTTGGTTGGCTTGGGCAAAACGGGCGGCAGGAGCGAGGGGATGGGAGGGGAAGTCGCGGGTAAACTTTTCATAGAGGGATGCGGCTTCACGGAACTCTTTTTTTGAGGTGGCGGACGAGGCTGATTCTAGAATGGCGAGGGCGGTGGCGGGTTGGCCGGGGTAGTCGCGGATGAGTTGAGCCCAAGTCTCAGGCCCTGGTTTGGTTTCGAGAAGGAGATTTGATTCAGATCTGGCTTTTTCCGATTTGGAGTATTGCCAGAGGAGAAGGGCGATGCCGGCGAGTAGGGCGAGGGTGATCGGGATGAGAGTGCGGGGTTGGAGCCAGGCAGGGATCTGGGCGGGTAGGAGGCGAGGCTCTTCTGATGGGACGGTGGTGGGGGACGACATAAGGCGATGAGAATGGGAAAAGGTAGGCTTGAGGGCAAGTCAGTACCTTCATAGGGGGGTGTTTTTGGGGGCTATTTGTGATGGGAATAGGTGTTGACGTTGTGGTTAGATGTGGGTAAAAATGGGTAATAGAGGTTAAATCTGTTTATTCGTGGTGAACAAATACATATGACGATGAAAGAGGCGTATACGGATCGGTTTGAGTTTTCCTTGGACGACAAGGGAAGGCTTTCCGTGCCCGTGGAGTGGCGGGGGGAAGCATTCGAGAAGCGATTTTTGGTGATGCCTTCGTCCGACGGATGTTTGCGGATTTACCCTGCGAGTTTTCTTGGAAGAGAGATGGAAAAGTTGTCCAGCCTCGGAGCGACTTCTGCCGATGCGCGTCGGAAAAGTTTGGAAAAACTGGCGAGTGTAATTCAGGCGGCTGAGCCGGATCAGCAGGGAAGAATTATGATCCGCGAAAAATTTAGGCAACACGCGGGGTTGGGTCGGCAAGCGGTTTTAGTGGGAAGGTTGGATCATTTTGAAGTTTGGGACCCGAAGAAGTGGAAAAAAATTGCCCCGCCCGCCACGACCTTCGAAGAAGTGGCCAAGGAGGTGGGACTATGATGATCGATTCGATCGCTTTTGTGCCTCGCCATATTTCGACGGGAGTCTGCCTTCCTCACTCTCCGAAACTTTTCCACGGTACCGCAGTTCATCGTCGCCTCAAAAGTGGCCGATGGCTCTCGCGTTGTCGGGAACTCCTCCGAATTACCGGGGGAAGAAAAACAACCGACTCTCGCAACTGATTCCGTAGGACGCGCCCGGGAGGCACGTTCCAGCGGATCGGTTCGGGCGTCCCAGGAGGTAGAATATGGACTGGAAGCAGATGATGAGGGGAAAACTCGCATGCGGCTTTTCTTGCCGCCGAGACGGTTCCGGAAGAGTCGAGGGTCACGGGGTGGTGAAGCTTCCGAAACGCAATGCGTATGAAATCATCGGCCTCCGGCGACCCGTCCGACGGGAAATCCTCCGGTTGCGTCCCACACCCTAAGGCGTGGAACACGTCCCTGTTCTTTTGGAGGAGATCTTGACCATGTTGCAACCTGCTCCTGGACGCACGATGTATGACGCGACGTTTGGGCGCGGGGGTCATGCTCGTGCCTTTCTGAAGCAGGGAGCCCGTGTGGTAGCTCTGGATGTGGATCCCGCTGCCGAAGCAGAGGCAGAGAAGTTGACGGCTGAGGTGGGTGCAGATCGCTTTCGTTTCCACCGTGTGAATTTCAGTGATTTGGCAAGTGTGGCGGAGAAAGAGGGGGCTGCGGATGGTCTTTTGCTCGATCTGGGAATTTCCTCTCCGCAAGTGGATCAAGCCGAGAGAGGATTTAGTTTTCAGCAGAGCGGCCCGCTGGATATGCGCATGGATCCGACCCAGGGCACGACGGCGGCTGATCTGGTGAACCATCTTTCCGAGCCAGAGTTGAGAAACCTTTTGCGGGATGGCGGAGAGGATCGGGATCCAGGAAAAATCGCGCGGGCGATTGTGAGAGCCCGACCTTTGGTCACGACGGCGGACTTGGCCACAGCAGTATGCCGAGCGACACGGCCTGCCCGGCCGGGCATCAAGCATCCTGCGACAAGAACGTTTCTGGCTCTTCGCAGGGCTGTGAATCGGGAGGGAGAAGTGTTGGATCGTGCTTTAGCGGCGGTTCCGAAAGTTTTGCGAGCCGGGGGAAGGATGGCGGTCTTGACGTATCACTCGGCGGAGGATCGGGTGGTGAAACATTGGATTCGAGATCATGCGGAGGAGGAAAAGCGGGAGATGGGAATGGCCTTTGGACAGCCCAATCCTGAGCGTTGGGTGAAAGCTTTAGGTGAGAGCGTGCCGACGGAGGAGGAAATTGCGAAAAATCCAAGGGCGCGAAGTGCGCGCTTGCGCGGGGCAGAGCGATTGGGGGAGGTGAAGTTGTGAGCCGTAATCAGATCCGCAGAACGAATCAGGTGGGAGGAACGCAGTTGGCTCGCTTTCTTTTGGCGGCGGGTCTGGCGACCTCTTTGGTCGTGGCTTTTGTTCTTTTGCATGTCTCGAATATTCGGGCTGCTGGAGAGTTGAAAAAACTAGAGACGGCCAGGGCTAGGCAGGAGGATGTTTTGAAATCGGCGCGTCTCTTGTCCGAAAAATTGCGATCTCCCAAGTATTTGACGGAGCAGGCGGCACACATGAATTTAGGTTTGGTCAGTGTGAGTGAGTTGGAGATGTATGAGGCCCCCGTTCGCAAGACTTGGCAAGCAACCGATTTAGCAAAAGAGGAGGCAAGATGAATCCTCGCCGGCGAATTATGGCGGTATCGTTCGTATTCGCTTTTTGCTTAACCGCTGTGTCGTGCAAGTTGATTTGGATTCAGTTGGTCAAGCAGGAGAGTTATCGGGCGGAAGCGATTCGCTGTCATACCCGCGGGGAGCCCGTGCCTGCCCAGCGAGGCTCCATTTTGGATGTGAGTGGTCGGGTGCTCGCACAGAGCATGCCGCTGATTGAGGTTCATTTGGATGGGAAGATTCTTGCGCAGGAGCCTAAGGAGCTGCCAGTGATTGCTTCGATTTTGGGAGTTTCTGCCGAGTGGTTGAAAGGCCAAGTGGATCCCGAGAATCGTTATCTAAAAGTTGCAGAAGGAGTCAGTGTAGAAACGGAAGGGAAATTAAAAGCCAGCAAGTTGCGTTCCGTCATTACGGAAAGAAAAACGGCGCGGAACTATCCGAACGGCTCAGAGACGGCTCAAATTTTAGGGTATGTCAATTCGATGGAGGTGACGCCCGTGGGAATGGCTAGGCCATTGACGGTGGAGGTGGGGGAGGCGGGTGTTGAGAAATCGATGGATCGGTACTTGCGAGGAGTGGCAGGTGAAAGGCGAATTATTCAAGACGTAAAACGAAGGGAAATTCCATACTTTCGCCTGAGTGATCGGCCCGCGCGGGATGGATATCATGTCGTTTTGACCGTCGATCAGGGAATCCAACATGTTGTGGAGAAGGAAGCCGATGCGTTGGTGGAGAAGTATCAGCCTGAGACGTTGCAAATCGTCGTACTTCGTCCGAGTACGGGGGAAATTTTGGCGATGGTGAGTCGGCCCACGTTTGATCCGAACCAAAGAGCTACGTACGAGTCTTGGGCGGTAAAAAATCGAATTCTCGCAGACACCTACGAGCCGGGATCCACCTTTAAAATTGTGACGGTAGCAGCCGCGCTGAATGAGAAAGTGGCTGATCTGAACAGCACTTTCTTTTGTGAAAATGGAGAGATGTTTTATGGAGGATCATCACTGAAAGATCATGAGGATTATGGAATGTTGACGCTGCGTGAGGTGGTAGCCAAATCGAGCAACATCGGAATGGCGAAGTTGGCGATTCAGTTAGGGGAGGAGAAGGTGCATGAGTACGCGAGGTTGTTTGGGTTTGGTCAAAAAACGCAATGGGGGGAAGGAGCGCTGCCTGGGGAGGAGGGAGGTTTGTTGAGGCCGATCCGAAGGTGGAGCAAGCTTTCGATCACGCGTATTCCAATGGGGTACGAAGTGGCCGCTACAAATTTGCAAATGGCGTTGGCTTACGGTGCGATCGCCAACGGGGGTAAGAGGATGGAGCCACGCATCATCAAAGCCGTGGTGGATCGTGACAATCGGGTCGTGTTGCAGTTCCTTCCTAAAGTGGTTTGCCAGGCCATTCAGCCCGAGGCGGCAGAAAAAATGGTGGAAGCTTTACGGGGTGTGGTTTCGGATCAGGGTACGGCCGAGGGGGCGCAGGTCCCTGGATATGAGGTGGCGGGAAAAACAGGAACTGCACGAAAAGTGGTTCAAGGAGATTACGCAAAGGACAAGTACCGAGCGTCCTTCATCGGATTTCTTCCAGCCGAAAAACCTGAATTTCTTGTTTCCATCATGGTGGATGAGCCAAAGGGGAAAGTTTACTACGGAGGATTGGTGGCAGGTCCTGCTTTTAAAAATATCGCGACCCAGGTGGCGGAGCAGTTGCACTTAAATCGAGGGGCTGTGGTGGCACGCCGATCCTCACCATGAAGCTGACAGACGTGATGAAAGGAGTTGAGGTGAAGGAGTGGCAGGGCGGCCAAGAGGCAGATGTGTCGAGTTTGGCGTACGAATCCCAAAAGGTACGAAAGGGTTCCATCTTTTGTACATGGAAGGGTGAAAAAAGTGATGGGCACGCATATGTACCTGATGCGCTTCAGCGCGGTGCAGTGGCCGTAGTTGCGGAGCAGAAGGCGAAAGAAGCGAACGTTCCAAGAATCCGGGTCGAGAGCGGACGGAGAGCCTTGGGAAGGATGGCGGCTAATTTTTATGGAAACCCATCCAAAGAGCTGCGTGTGTTGGGTTTGACGGGGACGAATGGAAAGACCTCCACGGCTTTGCTTGTGCAATCGCTGTTTCAAGGTTGTGGGTTGAGTTGTGGTTATCTTGGGACGATTGGGAATGATTTAGGCAAGGGGATTCAGCCGGCGAAACAAACGACTCCAGAAGCTTTGGATCTGCAGGCGATGTTGGCTGAGATGCGGGAGAATGGGTGTCGTGCGGCATCGATGGAGGTGAGTTCCCATGCATTAGAGCAGGGTCGGACAGAGGGAGTTCATTTTGCGGGCGCCATTTTCACCAATTTGGGAAGAGATCATTTGGATTATCACAAAACGATGGCGGCGTATGAGAATGCAAAGGGGAAGTTATTTGAGGGACTTACGGAGGGGGCTTTCGCGGCGATTCATCAGGAGGATCCTGCTGGGGTAAGAATGGGAGCGCGGTGTCGTCCGGGAGTTCGAGTGGTTACGTACGGTATCGATCGGGGCGATGTGCATACGAAGAATTTGCGAATGGGGATGGAGGGAAGTTCGTTTCTTCTTTGCACGCCCGAGGGGGAGGTGCCAGCGACCCTTCCGTGGTTGGGGCGTTTCAATGTATCCAATGCCCTGGCTGCTGCAGCCGCTGCGATGCAGGCTGGCTTTTCAGCTGAAAAGGTTGCAGCGGGTTTAGGGCGCGCACCTGCGGTCCCTGGGCGTATGGAGAAAGTAGCCCATGCGGGTGAAATTTCCGTTTTGATTGATTACGCCCATACGGAGGATGCAGTGGGGGCTGCTTTGAGTACGTTAAAACCTTTCACCCGAGGATCGTTGTGGGTGGTGTTGGGAGCGGGAGGGGATCGGGATCCGGGGAAGCGACCGGCGATGGCAGCGATGGCAGCCCGGTGGGCAGACCGGATCGTGCTGACTTCCGATAATCCAAGAAGTGAGGATCCAAAAAAGATTTTGAAAGAAATGGCGGCAGGGTTGCCCAAGGGTGCTTCTGTCCAAGTTTTGGAAAATCGCGTCGAAGCGATTCGAACGGCTGTGTTATCTGCAGCTGCAGGAGATGTGGTGTTGGTCGCGGGCAAAGGGCATGAGGAGTATCAGGAAATTCGTGGAGAGAAGTTACCTTTTTCGGATCGGCGCGAAGTGGAGCGAGCTTTGGCGGAGAGGAGTCGATCATGAAATCCCTCTCTTTATCTACCTTGGCAGAGTTGGCGGGAGCGGAGTTGATTGCAGGAAATGGAGAAAGAGTGGCAACGGGCGTGGGGATTGATTCGAGAACGATCCAACCTGGTGAACTTTTTGTGGCGATTCGTGGGGGAAAGCAGGATGGGCATGCGCATGTACTGGAAGCGGCGGAGAAAGGTGCGATTGCGGCTCTCGTTGAAAAACCTGTGACCGTGAAAGTAGTACATGGATTTTCCATCCTTCGTGTCCCGAATACTCAGATCGCACTCCAGAAGATGGCCAAAGGGTACCGACGACTTCTCTCGGTGCGGGTTGCATCCGTCACAGGCAGTTCGGGTAAAAGCAGCACCAAGGAAATGTTGGCCGCTGTCCTTGAGACAACGGGTCGAACGCATCGGACGAAGGGAAATTTGAATAACCACTTTGGGGTCCCGCTCACCTTGCTGGGAATCGGGGCTGAGGATCGTTGGGCGGTGGTTGAGTTAGCCATGAATTCTCCTGGAGAGATTGGTGCTTTGGCTGAACTGGCGGGCCCTGAGGTGGGTGTGGTTACGAATATTGGGTGGGCGCATATCGAAGGGATGGGCTCAAAAGAGGAAACGGCGAAGGAGAAGGGCGCGTTGTATCGGGCACTTCCAGCGGATGGGCTCGCCATCAGCAATGCGGATGATCCTTTGGAAAAAATTACTTTGGAAGGGTGCCGGGCAAGAGTGGTGCGAGTCGGAAGATCGAAAGGGGCGGATTATCGACTGGGAGAAGTCATGTGTGAGGGAAATTCAACACGATTTGTGTGTGAAGGCCCAAAAGGGAAAATGGCCGTCCGAATTTCTGTTCCAGGTGCGCATATGGCGATGAATGCGGCCCAAGCGTGGGCGGCTGGGGTGGAGCTAGGAGCTGAGCCTAAGGCGGCGGCCACAGCATTAGAGAAGGTTCAACTGCCTCCAGGCAGGGTGAAGCTAGAAAAGTATGGGGAGGGGTGGCTTTTGGATGATAGTTACAATGCCAATCCGGACAGCTTGCTGGCTGGACTGCAAACTCTTGAGGATCTTCCTGGGAAAGGAAGGAATGTGGCATTGCTTGGGGCGATGGCGGAGTTGGGAGCCTTTTGCCAAATGTTGCATGAAGAGTCGGGTGCTGCAGTGGCGCGACGAAAGATTGGAATCTGTCTTGTGGTTGGAGCGGATGGAAAGTTTCTTGTGGAGGGTGCCCAGCGAGTGCGACCCGGGGATTGGGTCCGTTGGTTTTCCAAGAAAGAGGAACTTCTACAAGCCTATCGGGAGTTGGCGCAACCGGGGGATCGAATTCTGGTGAAAGGAAGTCGGCGAGAAGGAATGGAGACGGTGGCGGCACAACTACGGGGAGCGAAATAGTTATGCTGTACTATTTAAGCCTTCTGACTGACTGGTTTGGACCTTTGAACGTCTTTCAGTATGTGACGTTTCGAACGGTAGGTGCGGCGATGACCTCCTTTGGTTTTTGTTTGTGGATTGGGCCTGCGGTGATTGATGCGTTGCATCGGCTTAAATTGGGTCAACCCTTGAGAAAAAAGTCTGAGGTGCATCGGCTTGCGGATTTACATGAAAGTAAGCAGGGAACACCGACGATGGGTGGAGTCTTAATCTTGTTTTCCCTGACTTTAGCCTGTGTGCTTTGGGGGCGTCCCACGAGTCCGTATCTGTGGCTCGCGTTGGGAAGTACCCTTGCTTTGGGAACGCTGGGATTTTGTGATGACTACGCGAAGGTACGAAAGAAGAGTTCGGGGGGATTGGGGGGGAAGCAGAAGTTATTGGTGCAAGCACTGGTTGCGGGGGGTGTGGCGGGTGTTCTCATGTTGATGCCTCAGGCGAGAGAGGCAGCTCTGAAATTACAAATTCCCTTTGTTCGTGAGGATTTCTTTATGCTCCAGCTCCCAGTCTGGGGTGCGATTCTTTTCTTCATCTTCATTATTGTTGGAAGTTCGAACGCAGTGAATCTAACAGATGGGTTAGATGGATTGGCCTCAGGGTGTATTTTAACCGTAGCGCTTGTTTTGGGGTTGTTTGCCTATCTTTCCAGCCACGCAAAATTGGCTTCGTATCTATTTTTGCCTCGGCTTCCAGGTGGAGAGGAATTGGTGATTTTTTGTGCGGCTCTCTTTGGATCGTCCTTGGGATTTCTAT
Organism: Methylacidiphilales bacterium; assembly: GCA_044348085.1. Classification (GTDB taxonomy): domain Bacteria; phylum Verrucomicrobiota; class Verrucomicrobiia; order Methylacidiphilales; family Verrucolacustridaceae; genus Verrucolacustris. Next base: position 18,276 of record JBIKTM010000005.1, read on the forward strand.
GGTTCAACTGTCATCCCGCAAAAGTTTTTATGGGAGATACGGGTTCATTGGCATTGGGAGGTGCGGTAGGGGTTGTGGCGATTTGTATTAATCAGGAGCTTTTGCTGGCCGTGATCGGGGGTGTTTTTGTTATGGAGGCACTTTCCGTGATTTTACAGGTCGCTTCATTCCGTCTGACCGGGAAACGAATTTTTGCCATGTCACCGATTCATCACCATTTCGAGCTCCGAGGTTGGAGTGAAACGGCAGTGGTGACACGGTTTTGGATTTTGAGTGCGGTCTTCGCTTTGGCGGGACTGGCTTCCCTGAAGTTGCGGTGAAAGGAGCTATGGAATCATGGATTGGAAAAAAGGTGATCGTATTGGGAATCGGTCGCAGCGGTCAGGCTGCGGCGGGGTGGCTACTGTCTCAACGTGCGGAGGTAACGATGTTTGACGAGAGCAAAACCTTGGTGGCAAAAGCCTCTGCGCAAGATTGGAAGAGTCGTGGAGTGAGCATGGTTTTAGGTTCAGAAAAACTTCCTCATACCCGTTTTGATTGCGCGATTCTAAGTCCTGGGATCGATCCGAAGCGTCCCGTCGTCGTTCAGCTTCTTTCCGACCGAGTCCCGATGATTGGGGAATTTGAACTGGGTTCACGTGCTTGCCTCTGCCCGATTATTGCCGTTACGGGTACGAACGGGAAAAGCACAACGACAGAGCTGATTGCGGCTGTTTTTCAAGCGGCTGGTAAAAAAGCAGTTGCCTGTGGGAACTTGGGCCAACCCCTGAGCGAGGTGGCTCCCATCAGCGGCGGGTTGGACGTTGTGGTTGCTGAGGTTAGTTCCTTTCAGCTTGAGAGGATTGAGACTTTTCGTCCGCGCATTGCTGTTTATCTGAACCTAACTCCAGATCATCTCGATCGATACAAGGACATGGAGGAGTACGGGGGTGCAAAGAATCGAATCTTTGAAAATCAGACAAGTGAGGATTGTGCGGTTGTTCAAAAAGGGCTTCTCCTTCCTGCTCGGAAATCGCGAACGATGACCTTCTCCGCTGTGGATTCGTCTGCCGATTACACCCTGCGTGAGGGTTGGTTGTGTGCAGGTGAGGACCGAGTGATTCGCCAAGAAGAGACCCAGTTGCACGGACCCCATAATGCAGAAAATCTTTTGGCAGCCCTTGCCGTGGCGGACGTGGAGAAAATCTCAAGGGATATCGTTCAAAAGGCATTGATTGCGTACCGGCCGCTTCCACACCGATGCGAGGTGATTCGGGTCAGGGACGGAGTGACCTGGGTGAATGATTCCAAGGCTACCAATCTGGATGCGATGGAGCGTGCTGTGATGGGAGCCAAGGGATCGGTCATCCTGATTGCAGGCGGGAAAGACAAGGGTTTCGATTTTGCCCAAAGCCGTGTGTGTCTGGCGGGGAAAGTGCGAGGGGCTTTTCTGATTGGGGAAATGGCTGGGAAAATCGAAAAAGCTTGGGCGGGGGCGGTTCCGTGCCGAAAAGTGGGAGATTTAAAGGAGGCTGTGCAGCGGGCAGCCGAAATGGCGGTGAAAGGGGAAACGGTTTTGTTAAGCCCAGGGTGCTCCAGTTACGACATGTATAAGAACTTCGAGGAAAGAGGGGAGAACTATAGGCAGTGCGTAAATGCGCTGCCGGAGGAGAAACAAAGAAATGAGTGATGAACTGCTGGAATACTCAGCCCAACGAAACCAAATATCCGCAAATAGCGGCGAAGCAGGCGAACGCCCGGCAAAGAGTGGAGGACTAAACCGTCTTTCCACAATCTTTCTCGTGGTGTTGGGTCTGCACGTCGTCGTGATTGTGGGGATCAGCGCGTACCACCTGCTTCGGGGGAATCCTGAAACGGGAATGAGTACGGTGAGTGAGGTCGCACCAAGCCCCACACCCGAAACGGCTGCTACCCCTGAAGCTCCTGCACAACCTGCGGCGGAAGTGACGAGCAGCATGCCTAGCCCTGACGATAAGGTTTGGCAAACTGCTGCTCCTGTAGCGACGGAAGCACCAGCTCCCGCTCCTGCAGTTCCTATGGTGGAAAGAAGCCACGTGGTGGTGAAGGGAGATACCTTAGCAAAAATCGCAAAGGCAAACGGAGTCACGAGTTCGGCTCTTGCGCAAGCCAACGGAATCAAAGGCTCGATGGTCAAGCTAGGTCAGAAGCTAATGATTCCTGAAAGCGCAGGTGCAGGGACCGTGAAGACTGTGGAGCCCAAAGCAACGACTCCAGCTAAGGCGGTTGTGGCAGCGGCAGCGAAGCAGGAATCAAGTCCTGCTGGCACCTACACAGTCGGCGCTGGGGATACCCTTGCGAAAATCGCAAAAAAGTTCGGAACGAAGGCTGATACCCTCGCGAAGCTGAACTCCATCACCGATCCTAAAAAACTGAAGATCGGAATGAAGCTTCAGGTTCCTGGGGAAGCTTCGGCCAAGGCGGAGGTTCCATCATCGAACCAATCTGCTGCCGGCCCGACCGACATGGCGATGTTGCCGAAAGCATCGACGAACTAACCATGGGACGAAACTCCGCGCATATCCTTGTTGCCTGCGTAGCGGCACTGGTCGGCCTTGGGTTGACCATGCTAGCGAGCGTAGGTGCGTTTTCCCCTGATAACCGGGGCCAAACCCTTTTTTTCCTCCAAAGGCAAGGGCTCTGGCTAGTGGTGGGAACGGGGATATGCGTGGGGTTGAGTCGTTGCGACGCAAAATCGATCCTGAAATACGCTGGATGGATTTTCGGTATTGCGACTGTGATGGTTGCGATGTCGATTATCCCAGGAATTGGAAAATCGGTGAAAGGATCGGCCCGGTGGATTCCTCTGGGTCCATTCGCAGTTCAACCCAGCGAAATTCTGAAATTAGCAACTGTTGTGTTGGCGGCGGGGTGGGTCAAGTGGAAGGGGCCAAAAATGAAAAACGCATGGGATGGTTTAATTTTGCCATTCTTGATTCTAGCCCTGCCTGTTTTGCTTTTAGTCAAACAACCGGACTTGGGATCTGCTGCTTTTGTTATGGCTGCGGCAGCGATCGTGCTTTTCGTAGGGGGCGCGCCGATATTTCCGCTCGTCATCATGGGAATTCTGGCATTGGTCGGTGTGGGTTTCGTGGCGGTCAGCATGCCTGAGCGTATGGATCGTCTCGTTGCATTCATGAACCCTGAAGCGCACCGGCAGGGGGGCGGCTATCAGGTAACCCAAGCACTGATTGCGTTGGGATCGGGCGGGGTGAGGGGGGTGGGATTAGGGCAAAGCATTCAGAAGATGTTTTATCTCCCTGAAGCGCACACCGATTTTATTTTTCCGATTGTGGGCGAGGAATTGGGGTTATTTGCCACATTGGGAGTTGTGATCGTGTTTTTAATTCTCACTCTTTGTGGAGGATTCATTGCGGGGCATGCGAACGATCTGCCCGCAATGGCGTTGGGAATGGGGGCGACAGCTTTAGTGGGGATGCAAGCGGTCGCGAATCTTGCAGTCGTCACTGGATTACTCCCTCCCAAGGGGGTTGGGCTTCCTTTTATTAGTTATGGGGGCTCCAATTTGGTTCTGTGTTTGGGTGCGGTAGGGATTCTGTTGTCTTTGCATCGCGAGGCAAAATATCCGGTCGAGGCTCGTAGCCGTCGTCTGGTGGGTGCAGCGAAGTGATGGTTATGGGGGAACTCGCAATCGCTTGTGGAGGCACGGGAGGACATCTGTTTCCCGGGTTGGCTGTGGCTGAAGCCGTACGAAGAAGGGGTCACGACGTAAGTTTCTTCATTTCATCAAAAGCGGTGGATCGGCGGGCTCTGAAGGGAGCAGGAGAGGAAAAGTTTGGAATTGAGATTCCAGCTGTGGGATGGAGTGGGGTGCTAGGAGCGGGAAACTTTGCGATTCACTTTGTGTCTGCCGTACGAAAAGCGGGAGATGAGTTGCGGAAGAGAAATGTAAAGGCCTTGTTGGGTATGGGTGGTTTTATTTCGGGAGCGACAACAGTGGCTTCTCGGTTAGCAAACATTCCGTACTTTCTTCACGAATCGAATGCGATTCCGGGAAGGGCAACACGCCTTCTTGCAAAAGGGGCCAAGCAGGTTTTTGTGGGATTTGCAGAGTGCGAATCGGGATTAGGCGGTGTGAAAGCCACAGTGAGCGGAACACCTGTGCGGGGTCGGTTAGGAAAAATGGAGAAAGAGGCGGCCCTTAAAAAACTAGGCCTTCACCCCCATCGTCGCTTGGTGGCTGTCCTTGGAGGAAGTCAGGGTGCGCGTGGATTGAATGAAGCAATGGTGAATGGGCTGGGAGCATTGAAAAGCGAGGCGCAGCATTTGCAGATTTTACATTTAGCGGGTGAAGCACATGTGGAAAAGGTGCGGCGAGCTTATGAGGGAACTGGATTTCATGCGGTGGTGATGGGTTTTTGTGACGAGATGGAGGCAGTGTATGCAGCGGCAGAACTGGTGGTCGCCCGATCGGGAGCGGGAACACTTGCTGAATTAGCGGCTTGTGAGGTGCCTGCCATTCTCGTGCCTTTTCCTGCGGCAGCGGGAGATCATCAAATGGCCAATGCCCGAGCTTATTCTCAAGAGGGAGCGGGGGAAGTGGTGGCGGAGAAATATCTTATTGGAACGGAGTTGGGACAGCGCATCGCCAGGCTTCTAGCAGATCCAAGTCGATGCGAACGAATGAAGCATTGGGCAAAAGGACAACAAAAACCGCAAGCGGCGGAAAAGATCGCGGAGGTGATTTCCCGTGAGCTTTAATTCTTCTGATTGGATTAAGGGGAAGAAGAGAATTCACCTGATTGGTGTTTCTGGTTCCGGAATGACCCCATTGGCTGAAATTCTCCTCGATTTAGGGCATCGGGTAAGCGGGTCGGATATTAAGCCTGTCGCAGATCGGTTACTGAAGAGAGGACTTGAATTTACCCTAGGTCACGAGTTTTCCAAAATGGATGAAGTGGATGCGGTGGTGGCATCGGCAGCGATTCCAGATGAAAACAGGGAGTGGATGGAGGCGAAGAAGCGCAAGATATCAAGGTTTCGTCGAGGTGAGGTTTTGGCTCAGTTGGCTCAGGGAAAAAAGCTCGTGGCTGTGATGGGTTCTCACGGGAAGACAACCACAGCAACCCTTTTGGCGCAGATTTTCCATGAGGCAGGGTTAGAACCGTGTTTTTATTTGGGTGGATACTCGCCTGCCCTGGGTGTTTCAGGAGCTTGGAATAAGGGGGAGTGGTTGATTGCTGAGGTGGACGAGAGCGAGGGGGCACCCGCACAGATGAAGCCTTGGGCGGCGCTGCTGTTAAATGCGGATCACGAGCATGTGGATCGCTATGCGGATGAGAAAGCGGTAGTGGCGGCTTATCGTGAGGTTTTGGGTCAAGTCACAGGCCCTGTTGTAGTTGTGGCCAAGGAGGAAAAAGCGGCCATGGAGGCAACGATGGGGGTGAAAACCAAAGTTACTTTCGGGTGGGAGAAGAGTGAGGCTGATTATGTGGGTCGGTGGGAGGGGGAGACTGCGAACGGGATTCAATTTGGAGTAATGAAAAGTGGAAAAGATTTGGGAAGTTTTTCAGTGGCAGCTACAGGAAGGCACAATGGAGGAAACGCTTTGGGAGGGTTGGCTTTGGCAGCGGAGTTGGGAGTGGAGGTCGAGAAGATCCGTAAGGGCTTGAAAGCGTTTCGACGGGCAGATCGAAGATTCGAAATTCTTACTAGTGGGCCCGGCTTGGAGGTGGTGGATGACTATGCGCATCACCCGAGAGAGGTGGAGGCGACGATTGCGTCCGCCCGCGCAAGGGGTCGGGCACGTGTGGTGGCAATCTTTCAACCTCATCGTCACACAAGATTGGCGACTTTTATGAGTGGATTCGCGGAGGCGCTACGGAATGCGGATCACGTTGTGATTTTACCTACGTATGCGGCTGGAGAGAAAACTATGGAGGGGGCGGGGGTCGAGCAACTTGTTCGGGCGATTCAAGAAAAGGGAGGAACGGTGGATTTGGCGGGATCGATGTCGGAGTGCAGGTCGATTTTGGGAAGGCTTTGGCAAGAGGGGGATCTGTTTTTAATGATGGGTGCAGGGGATGTGACCCAAATGGCCCGTAAGATGGCGAAAGATTTTCTTGGGTTCTACAAGGTAAGGGATTTGGCAAAAGGCGAGGGGGTTGTGCGTTGGTATGAGCCGATGCGGAAGCACACCACCATTCGTATTGGAGGGCCAGCGCAAGTGTGGTTTGAGCCAGAAAGTGAAGCTGCATTAGGTCGGGTCGTGGAGTGGTGTGCAAATGAGAAGGTGCCTCTGACCGTGGTAGGACGGGGAAGTAACCTACTGGTGCGGGATGGCGGTATTTCGGGGGTGTGCGTGCATTTTGGTCAACCGGGCATGAGCAAGATCGAGGTGGTGGATGGCAAGATTCATGCGGGGGCGGGAGCTCGGCTTAAACAGATTGTCGCTGTGGCAAAAGCAAACGGAATCATGGGTTTGGAATTTATGGAAGGGATTCCCGGCGCTCTTGGCGGGGCGATGAGGATGAATGCTGGGGCGATGGAGTCTTGGACCTTTGAAACGATAGAAAGCGTGAGGGTGATGGACCGAAAAGGAAAAGTGAGTGAGGTATTGAGAGGTGAGTTCGAGGTGAAATATCGGAGGGTACCAAGATTAGTGGAGGAGATTGCGGTGGGGGCTGTTCTGCATGGGAAGCCAGGGAATCCTGAGGAGATTGCTGAAAAACTTAAACAGTACAGCCGGAAGAGATGGGATTCGCAACCCGCTGCGCCTAGTGCGGGTTGTATTTTCAAGAATGCGGAGAAGATTCCTGCAGGAAGATTGATCGAAGAGTTGGGATTGAAGGATACAGCGATCGGAGGTGCTCGGATCTCGCCCGTGCACGGAAATTTCATCGTGAACCAAGGCGGAGCGAAAGCGGTGGATGTGTTGGCGTTGATGGATCAGGTTCGGGCAAGGGCTCAAAAGGATCGGGGAATCGATTTGGAGCCTGAGGTCATTGTGGTGGGGGAAGACGAATGAAACCCGAGAAAATGAAAGTAGCGGTTTTGGCGGGTGGAATTTCAAGGGAGCGGGATGTCTCCTTGCGGAGTGGTGCGGGAGTGGCCAAGGCGTTGCGATCGTTGGGCGTGAAGGTGTTGGAGGTGGATGTGAAGGAGAAGGGGCTCAAAGTGCCGCAGGGAACTGACATATGTTTTCTATGTCTGCATGGAACCTATGGAGAGGATGGTGAGGTTCAGGCGGAGCTGGAGGCGGCTCAGATGCCATTTACAGGAAGTGGTTCCGTAGCCAGCGCACTGGCTTTCGACAAACTGAGGGCCCGGGATGTCCTGGTGGCGGCTGGTATACCCATGGCTGAAAGTATGGAGTGGAGGAAGGATCATGATTGGAAACCTCCGTACGTGTGTAAACCCGTTGCGGATGGATCCAGTTTCGGTGTTCACCTTGTTCGTGATGAAAAAGAGGCGGCGACTGCAATGAAGAGTTCGGAAAAGTGGAAGGGTGCGATGATGATGGAGCGATTGGTAGAAGGAGTAGAAATGACCGTGGGCATCTTGGGGGAAAAACCACTTCCTGTTGTTGAGATTAGGCCCGTAAAGGGATTTTATGATTTCGCCAATAAGTATACGGCAGGCGCAACCCAGTACCTTTGCCCCGCACCCATCACCAAAGAACAGGCGGAAGAGGTGCAAGCCGTATCCCTTGCAGCTCATCGCGCGCTGGGTTGTGAGGTTCTATCTCGCGTGGATCTGATCGTTGATCGAGATGGGAAAATCAATGTTTTGGAAGTTAATACGCTTCCAGGAATGACGGACCTGAGCCTCTTTCCGAAGGCAGGTCGGACCGGGGGAATCGATTTTGCATCCCTCTGTTTGAAAATATTAGAGCTTTCTTGGGAGAGATTCAAAAAAGGAGTGACATCATGAAGTTCAAACGAGTTCCATTCTTTTCGTCAAAAAAACAACGTCAGCGAAGTCGGCGCGCACGGCATGTGCTGGCTGCGCGAATGACAGGAAAAGAGAGTGCGCGTGCATTTAGCCGGCGTGTTGGGTTTCTCCTTCTTCTTGCCGGTTCTTTGGCCACGGCTGCGTTAGTGACCTCGATCGGGATGGATGCGATTTTAGGGGCTCTTCTATATCGAAATACAGATTTCACTCTTCGGCGGTTCGTGATTGAACCTGCCAATAAGATTGGAAAGGGAGAACTCGTGGCGGCGAGTGGTGTGAAGATTGGTCAGAACGTCTTGCAACTGTCCTTAGACGAGGTGAAGGCATCGATTGAAAAGATTCCTCACGTGGCCTCGGTACGGGTGGAGCGTCATTTGCCTGATACTTTATACTTCTTTGTGGAAGAGCGGAGGCCTGTCGCCCTTTTGGCCCCTACGCCTTCTGCGGGGATGCAGTTGGCACAACCGATGTACTATATCGACACACGTGGCTTTGTCTTAAAGCCCAAGCCAGGGGAGAAGTTGATGTCGCTCCCTGTGATTACTGGAATTTCATCGGATGAGGTTGTGGAGGGTGAAGTAATGAATCATCCCGATGTCAAAGCAGCCCTTCTTTTTATCCGAGAGGCTTCTCTGGCTGCCGTCCGGGATGGATTGGATTTCTCGAAAATAGTGATCGAGGGGCCCGGACGCTTCCAAATATCGACACCCAGAGGAGGAAAGATCCGTTTCCGGACTCAATTCCTGAGCGAACAGTTTGAGCGTCTGAACGTCATTTTTGAGTACGCGGAAACCAAGGGACGGATCGTTCAGACCGTAGATTTAACCCCTGAACGTAACGTTCCTGTCACCTTCTTGAGCACAAAACCTGGAGAACAAACCCTATGATCATGCGAAGAACCCCGACTGAAGAAATCCTCATTGCGACCGATCTTGGTACGCAAACGATGAAGGTAGCGGTTGCAGAGATGTCTGAGGACGGAGCGTTAACTTTATTAGGAGTGGGTGAGTCTGCATCCGCAGGAATGCGCAAAGCGGAGGTAACAGATTTTGGATATGCCCAAACGGCAGCCCGAGTCGCTCTGGCGGAAGCTGAGCGGAGGACTCAGGCAGAGATTACTGAAGTCTACCTGTCTTTGAGCGGCACCCATTTAAACTCCAGAAACGAGACAGTGCGGGGCGTTACGGTTGCTGAGGATGATCATCGCGTGACGGAGGGATCTCTAGAGGAACTGCATAAACTAGCGGCGAATCTGCCTTTGAGTCGGGATCATGCAATCCTCCACGAACTTTTGAGGGGTTACTCGTTAGATCGTGGGGTCGGTTCTGGTCAACCGCTGGGAGTGCATACCGAGCAGATTGAGGCGCACTACCATCTTGTGACTGGGAAAAGGACACTTCTGCAGACTGCGGTGCAGTGTGTGGCAGATCAGAAGATTCGGGTGAAAGGTTGCACCTTTTCGGCCTATGCCTCTGGGCTGGCTGTATTGAGTGAGGATGCAAAAAAGCGCGGAGCGGTGGTGATCGATCTGGGTGCCGGTGTTACAGATGTCGCAGTGTGGAGGGACGACGCAGTGGTGCATTCCGCTGTGCATGGAGTAGGTGGGGATCACCTGACACAGGATCTTTCCATTGGTCTGGAGGTTCCATACGCGCGAGCCGAGAGGTTAAAAAAAGAGATGGGCTCTGTCGTTCTGGAGCCCATGGAGAAAGACGAGAAGATTACCCTAGCCCGTGAGGTGAGTTTTGATGGACGAGTCTTCTTTAAAGAGGCGATGGTGCAGATTCTGCAGGCTCGGATGGCGGAGATATGGCAGATCATCAAAGATGATCTGGAGGAGCAGAATCTGTGGAGTGCGATTGAGACAGAGGTGGTGGTGACGGGTGGCGGGGCCCGACTCCGAGGACTTAGTCGCTTGGCATCTGAAATACTGCCACGCCCTGTGAGGATCGGCAGGACACGCGATTTTCTGGGCGAGCAGAGCGATCTGGAGCGGCCAGAATTTTCAACCGTCTTAGGCACCCTACGCTATGCGGCCGATTGTGAACGGCGGGAGTCCAGTCAGCTAAAGGGTTGGAGAAAAATTCAGAAATCCTTGGGACGGGTCGTCTCAGGAATGCGCTTTTTGGCGTAAAGAAAGGAAACAAAACTATGAATCACTCATCTCAAGAAAATTCATCCGTAGCCATTCTTGCTCTCGGAGGAGCGGGAGCGGCGGTGCTTGACAATTTAGCGGTAGCTTGTGAGGGGGAGCATCGAACCCTCTGCATAGATACCGACGCGTTGGCGTTGCGTGGGACAGTGGCGGGGAAAAAGATTCTAGTAGCTCCAGAGCGAGTGCATGGAATGGGTACAGGCGGCGAGGGGGAACTTTTGGAGGGATTGAGTTTGGAAGAGGGAGATAGTTTAGATCCGTTGCTTCAAGGAATTCAGACCGCCTTGATCGTACTATCCGTGAGTGGGGGCACGGGATCTGCACTTGGACCCAGTTTGGTACGACGATTAAAGAAGCAGGGATCGGAAGTGGTGGTGTTCGCAATGACACCCTTTGGATTTGAGGGTCGAAAGAAAAAGGAGAAGGCTGAGTCGGCTTTGAAAGCGTTACGGAATTCAGCTGATGCAGTGCTGGTTTTTGGAAACGACAGGTTGCTGGAGACTTCGATGGCAAAAGATTTAAGGGAGGGTCAGCGTGCATTGAATCGGGCGTTGGCAAAAACGATTCATGGATTAGCTCATGTGATGGAGAAGGGGGGATTGGTGCATTTAGGCGTCGATGAGCTTCGTGAAGCTGTGGGTCAAGGGGTGGATGCGGTTGCCCAATTCGAAAATGCATGGGCAGGAGTAGCCGAGGCCTCTGGTGAGGGCCGGGAGGAGGCAGCGATAGAGGCGGTTGTGGAGGATATCCTTTTGGAGGATGGAAGGGCCTGGAAAGATGGAAATCGGGTTCTGGTGAGCGTGATCACTGGACCTGAGACATCTCTGCAGGATTTTCATGGTTTGCTTGAAAAAATCCGGCGCCGGCTACCCGTAGATCTGCCCATTTCCGCTGGGGCTGCTGTAGATCCTGAAAGAAGTGAGTCGATTGGATTGACTGTGCTTGTGACGAGGAGGTGTGAGGAGGTGATGTTACCAAAGGTCGAGGTGGCCTCGAAGTCGTCTGCTGAAATGAGCCAAGAGCAAGCTGAGTCGAAAGCTAAAAGAAGAAAGAAATTTGTAGCTGCCCAAGCCGAATTAGAATTCGATAAAACACCGAGCCGATTTGCGAGGTCATCTCCTAGCGTACGAGGGGCGGAGGATTTAGATCGGCCGACCTTCCAGCGGAAGGGGATTAAACTCAGGGTTTGATTGATCGGTGACCCTTTCCTACCCAAGAGTTCGTCTTTAGGTTAGGGTCAAGAATGGCATTTCGGTTTCCATGTTTGCTCGGGTTGATCTGCTTCAGCGGGGCTTTTGCCCAAGAAGGTAGTGTTCCTGTCTTTCGCTTAGGCATCGATGTATTAGCGGATCGGGGTTTTCAGGATTTGAGGGGAAAGCGGGTAGGGTTGGTGACGAACCCATCGGGAGTTGATGGGAAGGGAGTGCCGACTTGGCGAAGGTTCCGGGATGCTGAAGGCGTAAACTTAGTGGCTTTGTATGGGCCAGAACACGGGGTTTTTGGGAAAGTTGGTGCGGGAGATAAAGTTTCGGGTGAGAGGCACGGAGAGGATCAAAACCAAGACGGAAAAATTTCGAAGAATGAAGAGACGGGGATCAGGGTTTTCTCGCTCTATGGGGATACGAGGAAACCCACTCCCAAGATGCTGGATGGTGTCGATGTGCTGGTTTACGACCTCCAGGATGTGGGGTGTAGGTCGTATACGTATATCAGCACATTGGGGTTGGTGATGGAGGCAGCACAGGAGAGGGGAGTCGAAGTAATGGTGTTGGATCGTCCGAATCCTCTAGGAAACTTTCGCGTGGAGGGTCCGCGTCCGCAGGGAGAAGGAGTCCTGACCTCCTTTATTGGGCAGTACGACATTCCTTATGTGTATGGGCTTACGGTAGGGGAGCTTGCCAAATGGATTAACGAAGTTCATTTGAGGCGCCCGTGTAGTTTGTCAGTGATTCCCATGAAGGGGTGGAATCAGAAGATGACTTGGGAGGATACTGGACTGAAGTGGGTTCCCACTTCACCCAATATTCCGATCACTCGTTGTGCGCGAGGGTACGTCGCAACTGGGTTCTTTGGGGAGTTGGGCGTTAGCAATGGAGCCAATCCAACGGGAGTACCCACGACGGGGTTGGATGGAACGGTGGTTCAGCCGTTTGATATCTTTGCGCTCGAGAATGTGGATGCGGAGGAGCTTTGTCGGAAAATGACAGAGTGGGGATTCAACGGGGTTAAGTTCACTCCGTTTCGCTTCAAACCGCCGACGGGTAAGTATCGATCCGTTGTCATGGCAGGGGCACGAGTCGCAATCGATCCGCAGGCTCCAGCTAATATTACGGCCATCAATATGGCGGGTCTGGAGTTTCTGAAAAAGCTTTTACCCAAAAAGAGGTTTTTCTCGGATGCGGAGAATATGTTGATGTTTGATAAGCTGAATCGAGGCCGACAGACAAGGAAGGCAGTTGAGGGGGGGATGAGCGCAAGGCAGATTGTGGCCAGTTGGGATGTAGGTGTGGCTAAGTGGCGAGAAGAGAGAAAGCCGTACTTGCTGTATCCGGAGAGTCCATTGCCGACACGAAAAGTCCCGGCCACGGGGTCGGCAAGGCTCAAGCCGTAAATTTAGGTAGGGGCGGGTCTATAACCCGACTTTTCTGAGGGGTTTAGAAGTGCTATAAAGCATTGAAGAGGATGGTGTTAAAGAGGGGATTAGGAAAGATGGAGAGATTTGAAAACGCTGCAAAAAAGCGAAGTAAGAGGATTAACCTGTTTTTTTCAGTTCGCTACGGAAGAACTAGAAGGTAATGAATTAATAATGGAGCTAATGATTTTAAGAGGATTTGCTTTTCTCTTGTTCCTTGTCACATCCTCCCATTCAGAAGAAAAATATGAACTACAGAGCTATTCACCGGAGCTTCTGAAAAAAGCAGAATCTGGAGATCCTAAAGCGCAGTTTTTGGTTGCAAAGTATTTACGGCTCGGGAAAGGAGTTTCTAAGAATGAGCACGAGGCCATAAAATGGTATATGCAAAGTGCCAAGCAAGGTCATACAAAATCCATGAACTCCTTGGGCGGGTACTATCTAGAAAATAAGGTTGATTCCCCGGAGACAGATGCAGAAATCGCTAAAGCATTGCCTGAGATGTCATTCTCAATAGCGAAGAAAGATAAGAAGCAACCTCATAATCTTGAACAAGCCGTTTATTGGTTTTTCTTGGCGGCAGACGGAGGGAATCCACGAGCAAAAAGAAATATTGGTTTTTTATACAGTAAGGGGATTGGGCTGGAACAGAGCGATATTGATGCAGTTAAATGGTGGAAGGAGGCCGCTTTGGAGGGCGAAGTTTCTGCTCAATGTAATCTGGCCAACGCTTACCTAAATGGACGCGGATGTGAAAAAAACGAATCAAAAGCATTTGAGCTCATGTGTATGGCCGTCAACAAAACTCCCCAAGATGAAATCGACGAAAAAAATATAGCTGATGCTCAGGCCGAATTAGGTCGCTATTATTATGAGGGTATAGGAACCAAAAAAAATCTAAACGATGTTTTCAAGTGGGCTACAAAGTCTGCTCAAAATGGATCAGCAATAGGTCAAAACAACCTTGGGAACGCTTATTACAATGGTTATGGAACCGAGAAAAATATATCTAACTCAATCATATGGTATCAAAAGTCAGCTGCACAAGGGAATGACGATGCCATGTATCAATTGGGCTGGTTAAGCGCAAATGGAATCGGCCTTGAGAAGTCCAATGATAAAGCTTTTAGCTATTACAAAAAAGCTGCGGATAATGGAAACCGTGAGGCTCAAAATAACCTAGCTAACCTTTACTCAAAAGGGCTTGGCGTGCAAAAAAACGAAGCGGAAGCATTTCGTCTCTGGTTGAGATCATCTCTACAAACAAACACCTTTGCGTTTGCGAATTTAGGTTTGTGCTATGAAAAGGGGACTGGTGTTAAAGTTAATATTTCCGAGGCCTTTCGTTGGTATGAAAAAGGCGCCTTGGCCGGTGAGCCAAGCGCGGAATACTATTTAGGCAGATGCTATGAAAGTGGTAATGGTGTTGATAAAAATCTAGATACGGCAAAGCAGTTGTATCTTAAGGCGGCGGACCAAGGGCTTAAGGAGGCAAAAGAGGCATTACGGAGCCTCGAATGAGAATAAGTGTCATCTGAACGCTCCCATTCCTCAACCAATCCCCAACAAAACCCGTAGCAGAGAGGCCTGGCGGCCGAACCAAGTGGAAGGGGGCAGGTGGAAGGTGAAAGTTGGAAAGACTTTAAATTGACTGCGGCCTTCCACTTTCCACCTCCTGCCTTCCTGCAAAGCGAAGCGGTTGGGAGCTCCGAATATTCAGTCAGCTACAAATTAGCGAAACAGATCGGAATGTGTGCCAGTGCGTTCTAAACGTAAATGTTCGGCAGAGGCGGTATAAATCAGAATCCAATCAGGCTCGATATGGAGATCACGGCATCCCACAAACTCTCCATGAAGAGGATGGTCTTTATAGATTGGTGGTAGAGGTGCGGTTTCGATCAAAAGATCAATGACCTTCTTGAGTTTCGAAAGGTCTTTGCCTCTCTTCTGGGCTCGTTTGACGTCTTTCCTGAATGCGGTGGTGCTACTAACGGATCTCACAGGCCAAGGTGGCGATAGAGGTGCTTCTTCGATTCATGGTGCTTCACGCCTTTACCCTTTCGGCTGTCCCGAAGAACTTTGGCGGTTTGCGCGTTGGGCAGCGCTACCGCAAAGGGAAGTCCGCGGTGGAGCTGGATTTGGTGAAAGAGAAGCTGAATCGCATCCGAAGCGGTCATTCCCAGTGAGGAAAGAATTCTTTCCGCTTGGGTTTTTACGGTAGGGGTGATCCGTGCGCGGATGGTGGTAGTTTTCAGCATGAGTTAATTGTGGCGCAAATGTAGCTACAAGCAAGCGGTTGTTTTATCATGCGTATATTTTGGCTGCCTCTGAGATAACGGCCACTGAAGAGTCCCATCATGCTGAAGGGGTTAAGCTGTGGAAGAGATAAGTTAACTAAATTCCTCAAAATTTTACTCCTTTTACCCCTGAATCCCCAAGGGAAAGGAGTTAGCGACCCTATGCGGATAGAGGTAGTCGGGTGGCTAACCCGACATTTCTGAAGGGTTTAGAAAGGCTGTAACATGTTCAAGAGGATGGTGTTAAGGGGGGTATCTGGTGAGGTGGGGAGATTGGAAAACGCTATGAAAAAGCCGAAGATTAGAATTTAAACTAAAACATTTTATTAGCCTTTTCGGGATATTGCGGAATTAGGGGGGTGGTGCTTAATTTAAGGTGTGCGGTCGCTCTTCGCTATTTTGCTTTTTGTAGCTGTTTCGACACAAGCGGCTACGACGGCTTTTCTTGATTTTCAGCAAACCGGACAATTCTCCAATTATTTTAACGGGGATTCGAATCCTGTCTGGAGTCAGAGTTCCTCTGCCGGTGTCGGAGGGACGGGAGGAGTTCAATGGACTTTGGGGGGCTCTGATGTCTGGGTTGCGAAGGTGGGATTTCAGCCTTCGGTAGGTTCCACATACACTCTTTCCGTACAGTACCTGTGCCAGATCAACTCTGGGTATGGGGGAATCGGTCTTACCTCGCAAAATTCAAATCTGAATTTGGCTGGATCCACCGCCGGAGTAAATCCGGGTCTTGGCATCAGTTATCACGGAGGAGGGTTTAACCTAAACAACAATTCCGTGAGCGAGAGTGATACCCTTTGGACTTTGACTTCTTACGGTGCCAGTAAGTCCGGAAATCAGGGAATTCCTAGTCCAGGATTTGGCAGCTCGGGTAACTACTGGTCGCAACTCTCCCTCAAGATGAAGTATTTGGGCTCCAACCAATTTGAACTAACGCCAGAGGTATATGATGTAAGTCAAACTACGGGAGCCGTTGGCTCAATGATGGCATCTGGTGCGACGCGCACTATTACAAATTCAAATCTTGGTGGAGCAAGTGTGCTCTATCCGTATTTCTCAAGCAATGGGAGCCGTTTTGTAGGAGCTGATAATATCACTATGCCTGTCCCAGAACCTTCCGCTGTTTCGCTTCTCGCCGTTGGTTTAGGCGGATTGGCGATGTTGCGTCGTCGTCGGTTGTAATCTTTAGTCCGCTACTAATCTCCAATAAAAACCGTAGCACGGGACCCGAAGACAAGTGGAAGGGGGCAGGCCCCGACGCTGGTCGGGGCAGGTGGAAGGTGAAAAAACCATAGGCAGAGCGCGACCTTCCATTTTCCACCTCCAGCCTCCCGCATTCAAACTGAGCAAACCGTGAATGCCGGCCCTACTTCGCTCCTAACCCGCTGCGCGGAGGAGCTTCCTCCTTCGCCGAGGCTTCGGAGGACAAGTCGTAGGGCTGACGCGGCCCGATACGTAGATCGGGCCCTACCTTGGTAATCCCACGGGCCAAGGAACTCGGCGACGTAAAAGCCAACCCACACCGATAAGGTCTTGGATGCCCACCCAGGCTCTGCCTGCGATGGTGTATTTGGAGACTCCTGCCCGACGAGGGCGGTGGTGAACGGGGAGTTCCCCTAATCGGAGGCCAGCTGCGCCCAAAAGAGCGGGAAGGTATCGGTGCATCCCTTTAAAGGGAACAAGGAAGCGGGAGTCTTCCCTGCGAATAATTTTGAGAGAGCAACCGGTGTCGTGTGCCCCGTCCATAAGAACGGCGCGTCGGATCGAATTTGCAATTTTGGATGCGATCTTTTTTTGCCATGAATCCATGCGAGGAGTTCGGATTCCACAAGCAAAGTCCGCTTGATTGTTTTGAAGGAGTTGGAGAAGGGCAGGCAGATCGGCTGGGTTATTCTGACCATCTCCATCCATCATTGCTGCGAAGGGACGTGTGGCGGCGAGAAGTCCAGCGTAGAGGGCGGGGCCTTGGCCGAGATTCTTTGGAAAGTGGATGACGCGGATATCCTTTTCCTGATCGAGAAGAACAGGGGTACGGTCTTTGCTTCCGTCGTCCACCGCGATGATTTCGACACCAGGCAGAGCAGACCGGGCTTCCGTAATTACTGCGGAGACGTTTTCCTCCTCGTTATAAAACGGGATGATGAGGGAAAGCTGGGCGGACATGACTTATTTGGAATGGAGCAAAGAAGGGAGTCGGGCAAACAGTTTCGGAAACCGTCTTTTGCCAACTTTTTTCCATATGGAATTTGCGATCTGGGCAATCGCCCAAGTGTAGAGCATGGAAAGCGGGATAGAGGCGAGAACGTCGGTTGGGTAGTGGTCGCCCGTGTAAATACGACCTAGGCCAGCTAGCGCCACGAGGTACCAGGGCCAACGGAGGGCGGGACCCCAGACTAGGCGAGCCGACATGGCGGCGGCGGTGGCGTTGGCCACATGGGAGGAGGGAAAGGAGCGTCCGTGAGGGATGTCCTGTTCGGGTATGCCGGAAATGCGGACGGCGGGTTCCCAGCGTTGTTCGCCCGAGCCTGGGCTGACCTCACGGACTCCCTCGACCGACTGGTAGGGGCGTGGTCGATCGAAAAGGTGTTTGAGTGGGTTGGTGATCAAGGGATCGCCGA
Organism: Methylacidiphilales bacterium; assembly: GCA_044348085.1. Taxonomy (GTDB): domain Bacteria; phylum Verrucomicrobiota; class Verrucomicrobiia; order Methylacidiphilales; family Verrucolacustridaceae; genus Verrucolacustris. The sequence continues at coordinate 35,916 of JBIKTM010000005.1, forward strand.
TTGCAACAGAGAGGAGCGTGAGAGCGACCCAAGCTTTTGTCCGATCCTTGCCCCTGACGAGAAAGTAAAGAGCCAGTAGAAGAAGAAGAGGGGTCCAGAACCGACCATCGGCCACAATATTGAAGAACTGATCCAAAATAGGGTGGTTCAGGCCTCGGTTGATCCAGCGGAAAACCCTGAGGTCCAACGAATAAACTTGGGAGATCAAGCATCCGAGGATAAATTACTCAAAATGGTACGACAAGTCGCATACATCGGGCTTTTACTGGGTTGCACTCATCTTGGTTGGGCTCAAGAGAGGAAGACGCCCTCTGCATCGGCATCGCAAGATCAGGATGAAATCACACCGACTCCAAGGCAGATGCAAAACTTCCTATGGAGAACGTTGGTGATGAAGGACTTAAAACTTAAAGGGCAGGTACAGTCTGGGGAGAAAAAGATACCTATTATTGTTCGTACGAAGGATCGCCTTTTGCAGTTTGAATTTCAGGATCGACCCTTGCAGATCCGTGTTCGATTTGCTCCTGAGGGTAGTTTGATTCAGCGACGAAAGAAGTCGGATGGTGAGTGGCAAGTGGTGACGGGTGTGGAAAAGACCCAGTCGGTGGCGGGTACGGATCTGGCATACGAGGATTTAGGAATCGATTTTTTACGTTGGCCCGACCCCCAGCCCAAAGGAGAAGATTCGGTGATGATGCTGGATTGCTGGGTTTATGAAGTGAATCCTCCCGTGGAGAGTAACTATGCGAAAGTTAGATACTGGATTAGCAAGGGATATAAAACGATGATTCGGGCGGATGGGTTAAATGCCAAGGGACAACCGATCAAGCGCTTTACCTTCAACAGCGTGATTGAGGCGGAGGACACGGTGGTGATTGGGGAGATGAAAGTCGCGAAATTGACCCCCGGGACAGATTTATCGGTTACGAGGACTTATGTGCAGGTGGATACCGTGGAAAAAGGATCTGGCCTATAAAGCGATGAAAGTTCGAATTGATCTGCACTGTCACTCGCGATTTTCTTCGGACGGGGTGAGTGAGCCTGAAGAGATGGTTCAGGCGGCCAAAGACCGTGGATTACACGGCTTTGCCATCACCGACCATAATACGAGTGCCTGTGTTGACTATTTTTTGTCGACGGGGTTGATGAGGGAGGATGGAAAGCCTGTGGATGGATTCCTTATTTTGCCGGGACAGGAGATTACGACATCGGCAGGGCATCTGCTGGCTCTTGGGGTGCGACTGCCTGATCTAAAGGGGATTTCCCCTGCTGAAGCTATGAAGTTAATTCAGAGTGCGGGTGGATTGGCAGTTCCTCCGCACCCGTACGATAACTTCCGTGCAGGAATTCGTGAGTCGATCCTGCAAGATTTGCCCTTGGAGGCGATTGAGGTGTTTAATGCCGCGGTCACATTCAAAAGAGCGAATCAGCGATCTTTTGATTACGCCGTCGAACGCAAGTTGGCGATGACGGCAGGAAGTGATGCGCACCATGTGGAGGCTATCGGCACCGCCTGCACGGTTTTGGAACTGGATGATTTTACGGTAGCGGGAACTTTAGCGGCAATTCGTAAGGGGGCGTCGGGTTTAGAGCAGAGGTATATGAGTAAAACACAGGCTTTGAAGAAGACTTGGAGTAACGTGTTTCGACTGGGGAGAAAAAAGAAACGACACTCTCCTCGAGCTGCCTCGTGAAACACCCCGCTCCCGTCACGAGGGCGATTATCTTTGGAAATGTCGGTGTGGCAGTGGTGGATGTCCTTTTTACAATCAATAATCAAGGGCAGGATTCATGGGTTCGTCACATGCTGTCCCTTTCTCCTGCGAACCTTCTGGATGGGGCATGGTGGGAGGTTTTTACCTATATGTGGCTTCATGCGCCTCCTGTGGGGTTCTGGGTCACGCATATTCTTTTCAATATGCTGACACTTTCGATTTTTGGGAAACCAGTCGAGGCAAGGGTTGGATCTGCCCGATTCTTGGCCCTGTACTTGATTGGTGGATTGACGGCGGCAGGGGCCTTTCTAGGGCAGGAGTGGTGGAGTGCGGGTCAAAGTCTGATCGCCCTTCACAATCAAACCCAGGAGATCGTGGGAGCTAGCGGGGCCGTTCTGGCGGTGGTTGCTGCTTTTGCCGTCTATTTTCCTGATGCTCGTCTCTTTATTTTTCCATTTCCTTTTCCAGTCAAAGCGAGTCGGGCCGTGAGAGTATTTATTCTGCTAAGTCTGGCTATGATGTTTATCCCAGCTTTATCTTTCATAGGGCATAGTGCACACATCGGAGGTCTGCTGGCTGGATTCTTTTTGGCACGAGCCTGGAGGAGTCGATCCCCTCAGCCACCTGTCTTAAGTCCAATGATTCAAAAGAGAGTGGAGGAGATGTCGGCTACGGTGGAGGTGACGGCGATGTCGGAGTCGGAATATTTACGTGAGGTGAGACAGCTTCTGGGTGAGTTGGGGAAAGGGAACTGGCGACCTTTGACTCCGCGCGAACGGGCGCTCTTACGACGGGCACATCTTCTGGTGTAGATGGATCTTTTTCTCGATGAACGAGCCTCTTTCTCCAGCCCAAGCTCGTGTGGCTTGGGAAAAGTTCCTCGAATTTTCATCCGGAAGCGCCGAGCTGGTTCAGAGTAGTGAAATTCTAACGGAATGGGCCAAGAGCCCAGAGTTGCACTTGAAGGAGGGCTCGAAGGCAAAGTACCGAATCGAGTGGAAGGAGAGGGAGAGCCTAGCAAACTCGGCTTCGCAGCGGCTAAGGATGCTTCGGGATTGGCAGCGTGCGGAGTTGGTTAGGCTGGCTTGGCGTAACTTTGCCCAACCAATCCCAGCGGAAGCAGCGGGGCGTAGTTGGACGGAGTTGGCGGAGTTCACCTTGGAGACCGAGCTAAAGTTGGCTCAGGAAAAAGTTCCTGAAATGGATCGGGGGAAGTCAGAAGGGTTTACCCTTTTGGCCTTGGGAAAATTAGGGGCGGGGGATCTTAACTTTTACTCCGACCTTGATCTTATTTTCTTTCACGGAGAGACGGATGATGAGGGGGCCGTAACTCGGCTGGCTCGATCTCTGGTCGGAGACTTGGATGCCCCAGGAGGGGAGAGGATATATCGGGTGGATCTGAGGCTTCGGCCCGAGGGTGATCGCGGAGCACTGGTTCCAGTGCGGTCTGCTTTGGAGGATTATTATGAGGCGTACGGGGAGGTGTGGGAGCGGTGTGCATGGATCCGAGGTCGAAGAGTGGGGGGTAACGAGGAGGAGGCGTATGAGTTTTTTCAAACTCTCCAATCCTTTATTTATCCCAGAGGAGTTAGTCCATCTGCCTTGGGGGAGCTTTTTCAGCAAAAAGGTCGGGCGGAGGAGGAGTTGATCGCCGACGTAGACCGAGATCGGGAGATGAAACGCGGGCGGGGTGGGTTGCGAGAGGTGGAGTTTCCCGTTCTTGGGTTGCAATTGCTTCACGGAGCAAGGCAACCCACGCTTCAAACGTGCGATCTCCGAAAGGCGATACGGAACCTGGAGATTTTGCGAATCCTGAGTCCCGAGGAGTCTGAGACTCTACAAGGCGGATACGATTTTTGGCGCAGGTTGGAAGATTTTCTGCAAATGCGGCAGATCCGGCAGACCCATCTTTTGCCTGATACGGCTGAAGAGATGGATCGGTTGGCGCGTGCGATGGGCAAGGGGACGGGAGGGGATTTAGAAAAGGAGGTGGAGGGGTGGCGTCTTCGCGTTCGGAAAGTCTACGATTCGATCTTCGGGGAGCTTCAGCCCCAAAAGATTTCAGGATTTGATGGGCTGAGTCAGGTGAAGTGGGAGGATGGCAAAGCCGCACAGTTGGCATGGAAAACACTGGAACCGGATGAGGGAGTTCATGCGACGGCGCGGACAAAGGAAAACTTCGAACGTTGGCAGCCTTTGTTAGTCGCTGAACTTGCGAAGTGCGCCCGACCCGATTTGGCCTTGTCGGGGCTTTCACGTTTTGTGGGCGTGTACGGAGCCCGATCCCTTTTGTACGAGAGTCTGTGTGCTAGCCCCAAGGCCTTGAGATTACTTGTGAAGTTTTTTGAAAGCAGCGAAAGCATGGGGACGAGTTTAGTCGCAAGACCCGATTTGTTTGAGGCGGTTGCGCAGGCGGAGTTGGATACTCCGCGAACAATCGAATTCCACCGTAAAGCTTTCGCCTTGCCTCAAGAGGAGGAAGAGGCGATGGATGCGGCACGGGTTTATGTTCGAGGGGAGCAACTACGGATCGCCTTACGAAGTTTGCTGGGCTTGGGGAAAACTGAGGTGTTTCAGGGTGAGGTAACGGCGTTGGCTGAGATCTGTTTGGAGTGGGCTTGGAACTTTGCGGGAAAACCAAAGTGGGCATGGATTGGGTTGGGAAAGCTAGGAGGATCTGCTTTGAGTTTTGGTTCTGATTTAGATCTCCTTGTCGTTGGAGAAGGGGAAAAAGAGGTGCAGAGAGCCGTCCAATTTTTAACGGAGGAGAGGGCTTCGGGTTCCTTATTTAAAGTCGATTTCCGTTTACGTCCTTATGCCGAGGGTGCGTTAGTGGTGCCTGTAAAAAGGTACGCGCAGTACTATGCAAAGGAGGCTCAGGGTTGGGAGGTTCAGGCCCTGTGTCGGGCACGTGTTGTGGGGGGTGAGGCAAAAGTGGGGAGCCAGTTCTGGCCCAGTGTGGAGAAAAGTTGGGTGGCTTGGGGCAAGAAAAATAAGATTTTTACGGAAATCAGGGAAATGCGCGAGCGAATCGCAACCGAGAGGGTAATCAAGGGGGAGGAGGATCTTCACTATAAGACGACTCGGGGGGGCTTGATGGATGTAGAGTTTGCTGCCCAGGCGTGGCAGATGAGGCACGGGCTGAGGGAGTGCCGGACCGATGAGATTTTGCGAGCGATGGCGAAAGAGCTTCCAGAGGCATCGGGTGTATTGAGCGAAGGCTTGGAGTTTTGGGGACAGGTAGAGTGGTGGGTGCGCTTGAGCGAAGGTCGTGGGGGAAGTTGTTTGCCTCAAGCTGGGCGAAACTTGGAGTGGTTAGCTCAAATCGTAGGGGAACCGGATGGAAAAGCCTTGATGGAAAAGGTGAGAAAAATGTACGCACGGGTGCGAGAGGCGTATGAAATTGTGTTAAGATAGTTCATTAGTCGCTCGACGATTTGGTCGGGGGACGGCATACTCCAATCTTTCAAACACCCTTATGGCCAAAGAGATCACCATGCCCGCTTTGAGTCCCTCGATGACCGAGGGCGTATTGGCTAAGTGGCATAAAAAGGTCGGCGATACCATCAAACCTGGGGAAGTGATCGCCGAGGTCGAGACCGACAAAGCGACGATGGATCTCGAGGCGTACGACAAGGGGACTATTTTACAGATTTCCGCTCCTGAAGGTTCCAAAGTGGCGATCAACGGACGGATCGCCATCGTCGGAGAGCCTGGAGAAAAGGTGGATTCGTTCAGCGCCCCGGCTCCAGTGGCCTCCGCCGCCCCAGCCACTAAGGCTGCGACGAGCAGTTCTCCGGCTCCCGCAGTTGCAGCGGCTCCTGTCGTGGCACCTGCGAACGTGGGGCGGGTGAAGATTTCGCCTTTGGCCAAGAAGGTGGCTGCAGAGAAGGGGGTGGATGTAACCCGGGTGGCGGGCACAGGTCCAGGAGGAAGAATTGTTCGTCGGGATGTGGAAGGGGCCGGCAGTGGTGCGGGGCGTGTTTCCGTTGGAATTTTTGGTGGGAAGCCGATCGCGCAAGATGGGGTTCGTCCGGTTTCGCAGATGCGGGCGGCGATCGCCCGTCGTTTGGTCGAGAGCAAGACCACCGCTCCCCATTTCTATGTCGAACGTGAGGTGGATGCATCTCCGCTTGCAAAATTACGGGCTTCGGCGAATGCCGCACTCGAAATGGCAGGCGAAAAGTTGAAGCTGAGCGTGAATGATTTTGTTTTGAAGGCGGCGGTGGAGGCACTTCGGAGAGTTCCGGGGGTCAACTGCTCGTGGGAAGGATCTTCCATCCGGCAACATGGGGCGGTGCATCTGGCCTTTGCGGTGGCGTTGCCCGATGGATTGATCACACCAGTGATCCGTAATGCCCATGCGAAGGATTTCCGGACGATCGCCCGGGAGGCCAAGGATCTCGGGGCGAAAGCGAAGGCCGGAAAGTTGCAGCCCGAGGAGTACACGGGCGGAACCTTTACCGTGAGTAATCTTGGAATGGTCGGAGTAGAGAAATTTTCGGCGATTTTGAATCCCCCACAGGCGGCGATTTTGGCGGTGGGGGCAACAGTCAAAAAGCCGGTGGTAGCTTCGAACGGGGCGATTGTTCCTGGTGAAAGAATGAGTCTGACCGTTTCGGCCGATCACCGGGTGGTGGATGGCCTGATGGCGGGAGAGTTTCTCAAAGCGCTGGTAGAAGTGTTGGAGAGTCCTGGCGTACTTTTGATGTAAGGGAAATTTATGGCGACCTATGATCTGGCAGTTTTAGGTGGAGGCCCGGCCGGCTACGTCGGGGCGATCCGTGCGGCTCAACTGGGCAAGAAGGTTATCGTCATCGAGAAGGAACGTGCGGGTGGAACCTGCCTGAACTGGGGATGTATTCCCTCGAAGTCTCTTCTCAAGAATGCCGAGGTTTATCAGCACATCCTGCACGCTGAGGAGTACGGGATCACCACAGGGAAGGTCTCCTTTGATTTTGCCAAAGTGATCGGAAGAAGCCGAAACGTTTCCGACCGGATTGCGAAGGGAGTCGAGTTTCTTCTGAAGGCCAAGAAAGTGGATTATTTGGTTGGGGAAGGAAAGTTGGGGACAGACCGCAAGATCAAGGTGAAGACTGCCGACGGGAAGAGCCAGGTGATCGAGGCGACGAACGTTATGTTGGCGACCGGATGTCTGCCGAGGGTCCTGCCCGGGATGAAGGTGGACGGCAAGGTGGTGATGACCAGCCGCGAGGCTTTGGAGATGAAGAAACAGCCCAAGAGCATCATTATTCTTGGAGCGGGAGCGATCGGAGTGGAGTTTGCTTATTTCCTGAATTCGTTTGGCACCAAGGTGACCCTCGTTGAGATGAAGTCGCGGGTTTTGCCAATCGAGGATGAGGAGATTTCCGACATGTTGGGCAAGAACTTGGCCAAGCAGGGGATTGAGATTCTGACCGAGACCTCAATGGAAAGCGTCACCGCTTCTGCCTCCGGGGTGAAGGTGAAGTTGTCAGGGAAAAATGCCAAGACGATCGAAGCAGATGTGTTGCTCTGTGCGGTCGGGGTACAGGCCAATCTAGATGGGGCTCTGGATGCAGGTGTGAAGCTGGAGTTGGATCGTGGGTATGTGAAGACGGATGCCCGGTACAAATCCTCCATGGCTGGTGTTTTTGCGGCCGGGGATATCATTGGACCACCTTGGCTGGCGCACGTGGCCTCGTTTGAGGCGATTGAGGCGGTGAATGGAATTTTTGATGCCAAGTACCAGCCGAAGAAGGTTGGGGCTTTCCCAGGCTGTACCTACTGCCAGCCGCAGGTCGCGAGCATTGGACTGACCGAAGCCGCGGCGAAGGAAAAGAAGCTGAAGTTCAAGGTCGGCCGGTTCCCATATCGGGCGAGTGGTCGGGCAGTGGCAAGCGGCGATTCCGAAGGGATGGTGAAGATTCTCATTGGGGAACCGCACGGGGAGATTCTCGGGGCGCATATCATCGGAGCTGAGGCGACTGAACTGATCGCGGAGGTGGGATTAGGAATGACCCTTGAGGCCACGGCAGATGAGATCGCTCAATCTATCCACGCCCATCCGACATTGACCGAGATGATCAAGGAAGCGACCGAAGCGGCGGTCGGCCACGCGATCCATATTTAATCACGGCCTGCTGGACGTCGGGCCCTCCCCGTGATGATTCGCAAAGTTCCGGTTGCGCTGACCATTGCCGGATCCGATAACTCTGGCGGAGCTGGAATCCAGGCGGATCTAAAAACCTTTACGCGCTTTGGGGTGTATGGAACGTCGGCTTTGACCTGTGTCGTGGCGGAGCATCCGGGAAGAGTTTCGAGAATCACGGCGGTTGAGCCAAGAATGGTGGCGGAGCAGATCAAGTTGGTCTTTGAAGCTTTTCCGGTGGGAGCGGTGAAGACGGGGATGCTGTTTTCGTCTGGAATCATAAGGCAAGTGGCGAAGCAGTTGGGAAAGAGAAGAGGGCTTAAGCTGGTGGTGGATCCGGTGATGGTGGCGACGAGCGGGGCGGCACTGCTCAAGCCGGATGCGGAGCGGGCGATGGCCAAGCTTCTGTTTCCCAAAGCGGTCTTGGTGACTCCGAATCTGGATGAGGCGGCCAGATTGGTGGGGAGGAAATTGAGAAATCCAGAGCAAGCTAAGAAGGCGGCCCGGGAGTTGGCAAAAAAATGGAAAGTGCCGTTTCTGGTAAAGGGCGGGCATCTGATGTTGGCGAAGGCGGAGGATTATCTGGCTTGGCCGAACGGAAAGTTGAAAACCTTCTCAGCGGTACGCTGTAAGGGGGTCGAGACGCATGGGACGGGGTGCACCTACTCGGCAGCGATCTGTGCTGGATTGGCTCAAGGGCTTTCTTTGGAAAAAGCTGTAGGGAAGGGAAAGAAGTTCGTCACGCGAGCAATTCGGGGCCATCTCAAATTGGGTCGGTATACGCCTTTAAATCATCTGAAAGCATGAAGACGAATTGGCCGATGCGTCGGCCTCTGTTTCCAGTGGCGGTGGCAGGATTGGTGGGAACGGTGATGGGTTTAGGGTGGGGACAAATTCCATGGATTTGGCTTGGGGTAGCTGGAGTTGGATCGGTGTTCTCTTGGTGGGGTCCAAAAAAGTGGAGAACGCCTGCGACCTGGCTCTTTGTTCTTGGGGTGTTTGCTCTTTATGCGGGGGCTCGGGCCTATGCTCCGCCCCGGGAATCGTTGAAGGCGCGGGCTGGGCAGGAGGGTGGGACAGTGGAGGTCGAAGGTTGGATCGCTGAATTGCCGACGGAACGAATTTGGGAAAACGGGGGAAAAGCGATGGAGACCGAAATGGAGGTAATCTCTCTTTTTGGGGAAACAGGTTGGGAGAGGACAAGTGGCAGGGTGTTGTTACGAGTGGATCCGTCTCCAGAAAAAATGCCCAAGGTGGGAAATGTTGTTCGGCTAGTGGGATATCTGACTTTACCGGAAAGGCCGATGAATCCAGGGGAGTTTGATCGGGTTCGTCACCTGCAATCCAGGGGATTGGATTATATTCTTAAGGTCCGAACCCAAGATTTGGAAATAGTCGGGGATCAAAGGGGAGTTTGGTTGGCACGAATGGCAGCGGGATTACGGTCGCATATGATACGGTCGACATCATTGGGATTGCAGGAGGATTCGGAAGCTTCGGGGTTGATTGCGGCAATGTTGTTTGGTTATCGAGATGGGGTGGGCGAGGAATTGAGGGAGGCTTTTCGCGCAACCGGTACGTTGCATCTGTTTGCTGTGAGTGGACAGAACCTAGCGGTGGTAGCGGGAATGTTGCTGTGGATTCTGGCACTGACGGGAGCGGTGAAGTGGAGATGGGCGTGGATGACTTTACCGGCGGTGTTTCTCTTTTGTTTGGCGACGGGGATGGAGGCGAGTGCAGCCCGGGCCTTTGTCATGACTGGGGTGCTTTATCTGGGGTGGATCTTGGGTAGGCCGATGGATCCTGCAAACTGGCTGGGGGCGGCATTAATAGGATTGATGATCTGGGATCCGCGCCAAGTGGAAGATGTTGGGTTTCAGCTTTCATTTTTAGTCGTAGCTGGGTTGATGGTTTTTGCGGCTCCGATTCAAGCGAAGCTGGTGGGTTGGGGTAGGCCAGACCGGTGGATACCGAATCGGCTGGTGAGCGTCTGGAGGAGGGCGTGGTATCGAGTTTGGTCGACATTGGCAACACTTGTCGCTGCCTCGGTTGCGGCGTGGTTGGGATCGGTGTTGCCTGGGATCGTTCTGTTTCATCAGATCACGCCGGTGGCTTTGGTGGCGAATGTGGTGGCGGCTCCGATTGCGGGAGCGGTTACTGTCTTGGCGGCGGTATCTTCGATGATGGCGCCTTTCTTTTCCGTGGGGGCGATCGGGATGAATCTTTTAAATGCCCGGTTGGTCCATTTGCTGGCGGGGGTGTTGGGGTGGATGGCGACTTGGCCAGGAGGCCATTTTTCCGTGGCGGATCCGAGAGTGTGGTTCGAGAATGGGCCGGCATTAGAGATTGTGGCTGTGGAGGGAGCTGCGCCCACCTTGGTGACAGGGGAAGGAGGTAAATGGTTGATTGAAACTGGATCCAAGATGGCTTGGGCCAATTCTGTAAGACCATTTCTGAATTATTATGGGGTGAATCGGTTGGATGGGGTGATGTTAACGGCGGGTTTGGCAAAACGATCGGGTTCCGCACAGGAGTTATTGGGGTCGATGCCCATTGGGTGGTGGGGGGAGTCCGGTATGGGTGGGAGATCAGGAGCTTTAAAGCAGTGGAGAATGGAGATGGTGGAAAGAAAAGAGGGGAGAAGGTTTTTCGGTGAAGGGGATCGTGCAGATTTGGGGAAAGATTGGACAGCGGAGGTGCTTTGGCCGCCGGACGGAAGCGCATCAGGAAGGGCAGAAGAGGATGGGTTGGTTATGATTCTAGAGTGTGGAGAGGCACGATTGCTTTGGGCCGGGTCAATTCCAAGGGGTGTGGAAAAGAAACTGGTGGAAAGGTATGGGGAGAAGTTGAAATCGGGTGTTCTTGTACAAGGACCCTCCAAGGATGTGAATCTTACGTCAGAATGGTTGCGGGCTGTTCGTCCGAACTATTTGGTCCGTTCGTGGAAAGCTCTAGAGGATGATCCTTCCCTCTCGGTCGACTTGGATCAAATTTCAAAAGAAATCGGGATGACCCTTGTGAAGTTAAAAGAAAGCGGGGCGGTCCAGTTGCGGCCCGAGCCTCAAAATGGAGGTTGGGCAGTCAGGAAGTGGCGACCGGAGTAAGTGAAAGTCAGGGTTGCAGAGGGCAACCGGCGGTGGGGGCTTGGGGAATTCCCGAGAGGCCTGGCAGGTCAGGAGAGAGAGGGGGGAGTTGGAGTCGGGAAAAGAGATCGTTCAAACCGGCCAGAGAGATTCCGGGCCAGATGGCAGAAACCAGGCCATCCGGTTGGGCGAGAATGAAGCATCCGGATTTGGTAATTCCCAAGCGGTGGCCGAGCTGGGAATAGGGATCCCGGAGGGCCGGAAGTTCTTTTCCGGTTTTTGTCATGAACTCATGAATCTGGTCCGGTGTTCCCGCGAAAAGAAAAAACCAGGTGGCTTTTGTTTTAGTCTTTTCCATCGCAACGGCGAAATATTTCGCAAACTCGAGACTGCAGTCGCAGTCGTGGGAAAAGAAAACGAATACCACGGGCTTTTCTTTGGGGAGTGAGGGCCATGGGACGACCTGGCCATCCATTCGATATAGGACGCTCTGGTGGATGTTTTGACCTGTCGATTGGTTAAGGGTTTGTAGGTCGGAAGGGGGGGAGGGATGACGGCGTGAGATCTTTTCGTTGGGAGCGGTGGGGGGGTTGGAATCGGGTCGGGTAAGCCCGTAGATCAAGGCAGCCAGAGCGACGAGAAAGAGGGCGATGGGCCAGGGGGATTTCACGGGAATCAGTGGGAGGGCATGGCGATCCAAGGAGGGACAACACTTCCCTGTATCCAGCCATTGCGGCGACGGACTTCATCCTCCGTGAGGCGGGGATCTTTCAGATAGATGTAGTAGTCGTCCTGCCTTTCGAAGAGGTCGCCTTTGGCTTCCCGGGTTTCGCTGACCACCATAGTACTGGTGATCCGAATGTGGAAATAACCACGGATCAGTTCATCATACTTTGACGGAAGCAGTCTGAATTGAAAGGGGATGAGGGTTTTAGTTGGGATAACTTCCCGGATCTTTGTGTCGGACCCCTCGGGAGTCTCATGAGGAACGGAATCCCAACGCCCGTTGGCCTGATAGAAAACACGGATGGAAGGGCCAAGGATAAAGAAGCGACGGGATGAGTCATAGTTTTGGAGGAACAGATTCGCACGGACATTACCGTCGCCATTGGCATCGAAGGAGTCCACATCGGCCCGGAGTTGGCGAAAGGCGATTTCCTCAGTGATGCGTTTCTTTTCCTGTTTCGCCCAAAGTTGGCGTCCTTGTGACCAGGCGATGATCCGGTCAGTCGAGTAAAGGAGTGACGCTCCCAAAAGCAGGGTACCCAGAAAGAACGAGGCTGGCCCCCGCCAATCCCCGACGGGTGCGGGTTGGGGGGGGTCTTGGGTCGCCAATCCTTTGGGGGGTTTTTCGAAAACCGGCCCCTGCCTTTCGATCAGGGAAGAGCGAACAGGTGTGGCGGAGGGTTTTTCCGTGAGAGCTAATTGTCCAGCAGACATCTGGAATACTCGATCGGCAAGCGAGGCGAGTTGGTCGCCATGGGTGACGGCGAAGATCGCGAGTTTCCGTTCGTCCCGAAGTTCTTGAAGTACTTTGAGAATTTCTTCCTCAGCCAAGGGATCGAGATTGCTGGTTGGTTCATCCAATAGGAGAAGGGCGGGTCCATATTGGAGGGCGCGGGCCAGGGAGACGCGACGCTGTTGTCCTCCGGAAAGTTCATTGGGAAAGGAATCCCAACGTTCTCCCATCCCCAGACGGGTCAGAAGTTTTTGGGCCCGGGAGTAGGCCTGATGTTGGGATTCGCCGGTAAGCAGCCCCGGTAGGGCGGCATTATCTAGGGCGGTGAGTCCGGGAAGAAGAGAGTTGGTTTGGAGCATGAAGCCAATTCGGCGGGAGCGGAGTTGGGCAAGTTTTCGGGGGGAGAGTTGGAGGAGGTCCGCTCCCTCAAGGTGGAGTGTGCCCTGGTCGGGTCGGGCGAGTGCTCCCAAGAGGGCCATCAGGGTGGATTTTCCCGAACCGGAACGACCACAGACGGCGACGAATTCACCCGGCTGGATTTCTAGGGAAACCTGGTGGACAGCGGCGATGGAACCCCGTCGGGCAGGATAGATCCGGCTGAGATTTTGGGCGGAGAGGATAACGCTCATTCGTTATTCTCCCGGAGAAGTTGGTAGACCTCACGGCCCGCAAGACGCCAGGAAGGAAGCAGGGCGCCGAGACCGGCGACCAGAGAGCAAAGGATGAGGCTCAGGAGAGCGGCAAAAATCTGGGAGGAGAAAGAGGGGAGTTCGAAGGTGATTCCGCGGGAGGTGAGGAGATATCCGAAAGTTCGGACGAAGACGGCCAGTCCGGTGGCACCCAGGAGAACGCCAAAAAGAGCACCCAGGAAAGCGCAGAGGGCGGCTTCCATTGCCAGCCACAAGGAGAGTCCCATTCGAGAAAGGCCCATAGCGAGGAGTAGTCCGAGTTCCGCTTTTCGTTCAGCCACGATCCCGGCGTAGACGACAAGAATGAGAAGTCCGCCCATCCAAAGGCCAACGATGGTGAATGCGATCGAGCCGGTTAGTATGGTTCGGATCGATTGGCGGACCTGAATTCCGAGTCCAGATCCGCTAATGACCTGAACTTCAGGAACAGAGGAAAGGGCGAAACGGACATGTCCCGCCCCGGCGCCGGGCGACAAGCGAAGGAGAAGGGCAGAGGCGGAGCCGCTGACCGGAAGGGTTCCGAATGTTTGGACTCCGTGGGATCTGGATTCATTCGCAAGTTCGTCCACGGTAGAAAAAGATCCAAAGACTGATCGTTCTGTGGGGCCCACACCCGTTAGGTCGAGTTTTCCCCAGACGACCAAACTTTTTCCAAAGAAATTCATGGTTGAGCCCAAGGGTTCTGGTCGGCGTCCACCGATGAGGACATCGCCTTGGGAGAACGGGCGGGGCAGGTGTTCTCTGATCCAGGGTTGTAAGGTGAAATCAGTGGAAGGATCGAAGGCGATCAGGTCGGTTTCGCCATGGCCTTCATCCGAGGGGATGGAGAAGTGGCGTTGGAGGGAGACTTTTTCCAGCCCGGGGAGAGTTTCGATTTGTTTAAAAACCGATGGGTCAAGTTGAGGGGCGTTGGGTTCCCCCGTGAGAAGGGCGGCGGTTAGGTTGTGGGTAGTTCCTTTGGAGAGGATGAGAAGATCGGCCCCCAGACGGTCGAGGGAGGTTTCGAGTCCACGGCGAATCGAATCTCGAACGACCAGAGTGAGAAAGATCGAAGCGGAACCGATGGCGACGGCGAGTGCTAGAAGGAGGTAGCGACCGGGGCTTCGTCGGGTCTCCTGGAGGACCAGACGAAATCCTAAGGGGAAAAGGTGGAATCCGTGGGGCAGGGTGGTTAGACCGTGCAGCTACGACTGAATTTCATCTCCTCCACTTTGGAGGGAACGATGACGCAGTCGTGGTGTCCGCCGAAGTTGGGCATATAGCCGACCTGTTCTAAAGTATCCTGCCGGAAGACAAAGGCGCCGGATTCCATTCGTTGGAATCCCGAAAAGATCACCAAGGCATATTTTCCATCATAGGTTGTGGCTGTGGTCTGAGTATCGACTCCGACATTTCGGAACTTTTTGACGACTTTCCAGTCCTTGGTGCTCACGACATAAACATCCGATTTCATCGGCTTTGGTCGGAGAACGGTGAAGAAGCATTTTGAACCATCGATGGAGAAGTTGACGTGGAAGGGGGAGGGATATTCGCCCTGCCACTCTTTGTCCTTGATGAAGGTAACCCGCTTCCATGCCCGTGGATCGTCGCTGGAGGTGTCGAATACGGCAACGTTGTTGGCGCGTAGATTGTTCATCATAACCAGGTGATTGCCAGAAGGATTGAATCCGGTCTCGTGGATGGGGTTGCCGACGGAAGGTAGGGTGACTTCCCAGGTGTCCGGGCTGTTCGAGACTTTTTTCACGGGCCAGTTGTCAGCGAGACCTTCGTTCGCCATCACGTAGCAAACGGGCTCCATAGAGGTGCGGTCGATGATAAAACCGCCTCCGCACATGCGAAGGCCGGCGATGGAGTAGCGGTTGCGCGGGTCGTGCAGGCAAAAATCCAGACCCGTCAGGGTATGGGGGCTAGCACCAGGAGTTTGGCCTTTCTCGACGAGGAGTTCTGCCATGGGAGCCATCTCGTAGTTAAGTTTGTTTCCCTTCGTCCCGTAATAGTCGTACTTCCCGTCTTTTCCTGGGGCCAGTTTAATGAGTCGGATGGTTCCGCCCTTCGTCCAAGTTTCTGCCAGAACCTTCGAGTTGGGGACCCAATCGCCCCGGAAGGAGGTAAGGACTTTGGTTTTATCCTGGCCGCGGGCCCGGGAGAAAAATCCCACCACATCCTTCTGACCGTCGGCGC
This sequence comes from Methylacidiphilales bacterium, assembly GCA_044348085.1. Lineage (GTDB taxonomy): Bacteria > Verrucomicrobiota > Verrucomicrobiia > Methylacidiphilales > Verrucolacustridaceae > Verrucolacustris. Next base: position 51,173 of record JBIKTM010000005.1, read on the forward strand.
AGGCAAAACCATTTCCATCTGGGAAAGGGACAGTATGGACGCCTAAACCGATTCCCGTCGTTTCGGAAACATCCTCAAGGAGTTCCATCTGATTTGATTTTCCATCGTACCCGACGCGGTAGATGTGATTCCCCATTCCGTATTTGTCGAGCATGCCGTGCTCTTTGATTTTCGTATTGAGGCCGTACATTAGGACATTATCGCCACCTTGGGTGGAGTTAATGAATTCAAAGCCTTTGTAGGGGTCTCCGCTATCGGCATAGAAGGCAGCCAAATGGTGGGAGATCGGGCAGGAGTCCCCGTAGTTCCAGTAGGAAATCCATGAGAGGGTTTTTTGAGTTCCCAAATCGACGGCATGGGTTCCTCCGCCCAGCTTTTGTGGGGTGAGATAGATATATTTTCCAAGGGATTCGCGGATGCCTTGGTAGACGGCATCTTCGATTAGGATCCCGTCTTCGTTTTTAGCGGCGTAGGAGGTACCAGGAAGGTAGCGGGTTAGACCGGCACCCGTAAGCCCGGCCAGACCAGCGAATCCGTAATAAAAGAAGCGACGACGGCTGATTTTTTCAAGGTGGGCATTCGACATAGGATCAATTTGTGTTTCGGGAATATAAGATCAAGAGTTAAAGCAATCCGGTGATTCGGACATTTTAACAAGTGTCTCAGCGGCGGAAGAAAAGGTGGTTGGAGAGGTAGTAAAGTTTTCCGGCTTGAAGGTGGAAGGATTCGGGAACCAGACTGACCTGAACTTTGGTGTTTGTATCCTGCTTTTGACCTAGGAACCTGAAAAGTCGGCTGAAGTGGAAGGGGGCTGTGTAGCGAATGACGGGTGCATCGACTGGGAGCTTTGCAATTTCTCGCGCGTCAGCGATTGCGTCTTGGAGGTATCCAGTGGCATCAACCAGTTTCAGATCCAGGGCTTGCTTGCCTGAAACGATCCGACCATCCGCCACCTGGGTTGGTAATTTATGGTCAGGAAAATCACGTTCGGTGACCACGATAGAGGAGAAGCGCTCAAAGGTTTCGGCAATCATATCTTGGACCAGTTTCTTTTCGGATTCTGAGGCGGGTCGGGCTGGATTCAGAAGGTCTTTGAGGGCTCCGCTTTTGAAGGTGAGGGTGGAAAGGCCGAGGATTTTGGAGAGCCCTTCGTAGTTCAGTGCTTGCATGATGACGCCGATACTTCCTGTGATGCAAAGTTCATGAGCGACGATGTGGGATCCGCCCATGGCGGTGTAGTAACCGCCCGATGCTCCGACTGAGTCGAGGTAGACGATCACGGGTTTATCTTCACGAACGAGGGTAAGTTCATGATAGAGGTTGTCGCTGGCGGTGACTTCGCCACCCGGGCTATCGATATGAAGAAGAATGGCTGCGACGGAATCGTCATTGGCGGCCTGACGGATCTGGAGAATGACATCGTCGACCATGCTGGAACCAATTTCACCTGGGATTTCCTGAGCTATGACTCCAAAGAGGTCGATCTTGGCGATGCGTTTTTTCTGTGAATCGTCTCCTTCGACAAACTCTTCATCGAAGTAGGGGGCTGGTTGGACATGGGAGGAGTTGGAGAGCAGTTGATGGTCTTTGGAAAGGAAGAGGAGATTGGCGAGGAGGCTGCTTCCGAGCAGAATCAGGCCAACGATGAAAAGGAGTTTTGATTGGCGAGCCATGAGAAAGGTAAGGATGCGTCAGATTGAGGCGCAGGGCAAGGGGGTGTGGAGCCGAATGGTTCAGGCGGTGGGATCGGAGTTGGGACGGGGTGCAAAAGTGGCGGTGGGAATTTCGGGTGGAGCAGACAGCGTAGTTTTAGCCGAGGCTATTCTGAGGAGTGGAGGGGAGCCGATTCTTTTGCATTTCAATCACCGTTGGAGGGGGCGGGTGGGGGATAAGGATGCGTTGTGGGTGAAGACGTGGGGCAAGAGGAGGGGTTTGAGAGTGGTGGTAGGGCGTTCCCATAAGCCTGGGAGGACGGGGGAGGGTGAGGCGCGGGAATTGAGATGGGACTTCTTTCGCAAGGCGATGAGACGAATTGGAGTGAAGCAGTTGTGGCTTGCGCAGCAAGCGGATGACCAAGCGGAGACGGTTTTAATGCAGTTACTTCGTGGAGCAGGGGTGGATGGAATGGCTGGAATGACAGTGCGATCCAAATCATCTGGATTGGATGTGGTGCGACCTCTTTTGGGGTTTACGCGGAAGGAGGTGAGAGATGCGGCAAGGGAGGAGGGCTTGCGTTGGAGGGAGGACAAGACGAATGAGGATGAGAAGGGATGGAGATCCCGCGTGCGTCACAAAGTTTTGCCGTACTTGTCGAAGACGTATGGGCGCGAGGTGCGGGGGGCGTTGTGTCGTGCGGCAGAAATCTTTGCTGGGGAGAAAGAGTATTGGGAAAAGGAGCTAGGAAAAATTTCGACTCGGCCAGATGTACGGGATTGGAGGAAAAAAGAGGTGGCTTGGCAGAGGCGTGCGATTCGAATTTGGTTGGGGATGAGGGGTCATCGTGGAGCAACTTTTGCGGAGGTTGAGGGAGTTCGTAAATACGTGGTGATGGGAAAGAGCAGTGGCTGGCAGTTCAAAGGAGGCAGGGTGACGAGATCTAAAAACAAGCTCTTCTGGATCAAGGAGATGGGTCGCATTGCACACGCAGGGCAATCGTGATAATCTTTAGCTCTTCAGTTTATGCCTAACCCTCGTTCAAACTCACGCAAGCCCCCCAAGTTGCCACGTCCACCCGTTCGCCGACAGGACCCGAATAAAGCGGATGGGCCGAACTGGAGAGGCGTTGTTTTATTTTTAGTCTCTGCCTCCGTTTTGCTTTTGGCGTTTTATGCCCATCAAAGTCAGAATGCGGCATCGGTTCGTGATTTAACCTTTGCGGAATTTGAAGGGTATTTGAAGGAGGGGAAGGTCAAGGATGTGACCTTAAATGTGGAGCCGGCTGTGAACGTGCGTTGGCTTTCGGGAAAATTCGAGCCACCTGAGGCGCTCAAGAAAAGCGTACGAACGGATGCGCAGGGTTATACGGGATACAAGGTGACGGTAGATCTGGCCTTTAAACAGAATTTGGAGCAGGTGCTGGCGGCAAATGGATTTCCCCAGGTAAGTCAAAAGGTGATCGATAATTCAACATGGCAAGCTTTGGCGGGGACACTGCCCTTTGTCCTTTTTGTTCTGATCATGTACTTTTTCTTCCGGCAACAGATTCGGATGGCAGGGAAATCGGCTTTTAGTTTTGGTAAGAGCAAAGCGCGGATTCTTTCGAAGGATAAAAACAAGGTCACCTTTGCGGATGTGGCTGGGGTGGAAGAGGCGAAGGATGAGGTGAGTGAGATTGTGGAGTTTTTGCGGGATCCAAAAAAGTTTCAGAAATTAGGCGGACGGATTCCTAAGGGAATTTTGATGGTAGGACCTCCGGGAACGGGAAAAACTCTTTTGGCGAAGGCGATTGCGGGGGAAGCGGATGTTCCATTTTACGGAATCAGCGGTTCCGATTTTGTGGAGATGTTTGTGGGTGTGGGAGCTTCCCGTGTGCGAGATATGTTTGAGCAGGGGAAGAAGACAGCTCCGTGTTTGATTTTCATTGATGAGATTGATGCCGTGGGGCGGAGTCGGGGTCACGGAGTGGGGGGTGGGCACGATGAGAGAGAGCAGACATTGAATGCCCTCTTGGTGGAGATGGATGGAATTGATACGGCGGAGGGGGTGATCATTATTGCAGCGACGAATCGTAAGGATGTGTTGGATCCGGCGCTGTTACGTCCAGGACGGTTTGATCGGGAGGTGCACATCAATCTTCCTGACGTCAAAGGTCGTGAGGAGATTCTAAAGGTGCATGCGAAAAAGGTGAAAGCAATGGAGACCGTGTCTTGGGCTACGCTTGCGCGAAGCACCCCTGGTTTTTCGGGAGCGGAGCTGGCCAACGTGATCAATGAGGCGGCTTTGATGGCGGCTCGGAGAGATGCGGAAGCGATCACTCAGGCGGATCTAGAGGAGGCGAGGGACAAGGTGCGGTTCGGACGGGAGCGCAGGAGCTTGGCGATGAGTGATGAGCAGAAAAAGCTGACGGCCTATCATGAAGCGGGGCATGCCATGTTGAATCTTGCTCTGGAGCATACGGATCCTCTGCACAAAGTTTCGATCATACCGCGTGGTCCTGCGTTAGGGGTGACGATGATGTTGCCGATTGAAGATCGGTATGGGTATGGAAAGAAAAAGGTGTTGGATGACCTTTGTGTTGCGATGGGGGGAAGAGTGGCCGAGGAGATGTTTTTGGGGGATATCTCCAGCGGTGCCAGTGGGGACATTAAGATGGCCACGTGGTATGCGAAGAAGATGGTTTGTGAGTGGGGAATGAGTGGTCGTATGGGAATGATCGAATATGGGGATCATGAGGATTATGTTTTCCTGGGTCGGGATATTGGCCGGTCGAGGGGATATAGCGAGAAGACGGCACGGGAGATTGATGAGGAAGTGCATCAGATCGTCAACGGAGCCCATGAGCGGGCAAAAAAGATTTTGGAGGAAAACCGGGCAAAGGTGGAACTCATTGCGTCGGCCCTGCTGGAGTATGAGACTTTGGATGGGGCTCAAGTGGAGGAGATTGTGAAGCATGGGCGAATGATGAATCCGCCTCCCAAAGGATTATCAGCACCTTCGACGCCAACCCCTAGCGAGTCTCTTCCCGTGAATCGGCCGATTGAGAAGGTGAAGGACAAAGGCGGAATTTTGCCTGGGTTGGAAGGCGCACCTGCTGGGGCGTAAGCTTTTCTTTCTGGGGTGATGAATTTCCCGGCCACAGTGAAGTGGCAGTGTGGGAATCGAAGGATCGAGATTCAGGCGGGCCGCCCTTTTCTCCTCGGAATCCTCAATGTAACGCCCGACTCCTTCTCCGATGGGGGTAAGTATGAGAAACGGGATACGGCGGTGCGGAGAGGTTTGGAGTTGTGTGAGGTGGCGGATGGGGTGGATGTGGGGGGTGAATCGACAAGGCCTGGGGCGGAGGCAATTTCAGCCAAGGAGGAGAGGCAAAGGGTGATTCCCGTTTTAAAGCAGATTCGAAGTGAGAGGCCTGATGTTTTTTTGTCGGTCGACACCTACAAGATGGAGGTAGCCAAGGCGGCGGTGGAGGAAGCCGGGGTGGAGGTGGTGAACGATGTGGGTGGTGGAAGGTGGGATGAGGGGATGTGGGATTGGTTGGGTGGTACGAGGGTGGGTTATGTATGTATGCATGCTGGGGGTAAGCCCCAAGAGATGCAGAAAAACCCTTCCTATCAAAACGTGGTCAAAGAGGTGGGTCACTTTTTTGAACAACGAATGAATGGAATGGAGAAAGCGGGGATTGAAGCGGAGAGGGTAGTGCTGGATGTGGGGGTGGGTTTTGGCAAGTTGGCGGAGCATAACCGAGCCTTGCTGGAAGGGGATTGGGGGGGGGTGTCTCGTCCCTTGATGTGGGGATTGTCACGGAAATCGTTTCTTGGGGTGACGGAAAAGGAGAAAGGTTTGAAAAGTCGGGATGAGGCGTTGGATTGGTGGCATAGGGAACTATTAACTAAGGGGAGGCCTATGGTTTGGCGTGTTCACGATCCTGCCCGAGTGCGAGCAAATTTGTTTTAATGTGTGGATTTTCTCGTTTGCGTAGGTGTGCGGTAAGGTAGGCTTATGGGATGAGCGAAGAGATTCAACTGAAGAGAGAAGTTGAGGCGACGGCGATTCCTGCGGGAACAAAAAAGAAGTTGATGGAGGGGACTGCGGTTGTGGTAACGCAAGATTTGGGAGGAACCTTTACGATTCATGCGACAGCAGAGGGCGGGCTTTATCGAATTGAGGGAAAGGATGCGGATGCGCTGGGACGAAAAGTGGCTGAGGTGAGTGGTGTTGAGTCGGGTAAAGAGGCTGGGGAGGAGGAGGTTTGGGCAGTTTTGAAGACCTGTTATGATCCTGAGATTCCTGTGAATATTGTGGATCTGGGGCTGATTTACAGCATGGAACTAAAGAATACGGACGGCGGAGGAAAGAGAGCCGATGTGAAGATGACGTTGACGGCGCAGGGGTGTGGGATGGGGCCGTCTATCGCTGCGGATGCGCGACAGAAGATTTTGAGCCTCACTGGAGTCCAAGAGGCGCAGGTGGATGTAGTGTGGGATCCGCCTTGGGGGCCCCAGATGATCACTCCGGATGGTCGCAAGAAGTTGGGGATGGATTAGTCGGATGTTTGTCATTCCCTCGATTGATCTGATGGCGGGCGAAGTGGTGCGTCTGGCCCAAGGCAAAGCCACCGAGAAGAAGGTTTACAGCAAGGATCCGATGGCGATGGCGAGGCGTTGGGAGAAAGTGGATGGGAAGGTTCTTCATTTGGTCGATCTGGAAGGTGCTTTTGAAGGCCAGATGCGAAATCTGGAGATGATCGGGCAGATTGCCCGTTCCGTTAAGATGCCGTGCCAAGTCGGAGGGGGAATTCGGGATCTGGCCGTAGCTGAAAAAATACTGAAGGCAGGTGCGATGAGGGTGATTTTTGGAAGCGTGGCTTGTGATTCCCCCGAGACGATTGATGAGGCGGTAAAGAAATTCGGACCAGAGAGAGTGGTGGTGGGGATCGATGCGCGTGATGGGGTGGTAGAAACACGTGGATGGACTAAGCCGAGTGGGTGGAAGGCGGTGGATCTTGCGGCACGAATGGCGAAGGGTGGAGTCATTCGAATTATTTATACGGACGTGGTACGTGATGGGATGATGACCGGCCCGAACATTCCAGCGGTGCAGGAGATGATCCGTGCCTTCCCTGGAAAGGTGATCTCCTCGGGGGGAATCAGTGGCCTGAAAGATCTTCAGGCTCTCGATAAGGCGGGAGGAGTTGAGGGGGTGATCGTTGGACGCGCGCTTTACGAGGGTGCGATGGAGGATGAAGTGTGTCGGTTGAGTACGTTTTAAAGGAAGCGGTCAGATCGGGCGACGGGCCGACGATTGATTACGCCAAGGAGTTGAATTCCGAACAACTGGAGGCTGTCACGGCTCCTCCAGGTCCGATGTTGGTGATTGCGGGTGCGGGGAGTGGAAAGACCCGGACCTTGACCTATCGGGTGGCATGGTTGGTGGAGCATGGGGTGGCTCCAGAAAGCATTCTTCTTCTTACCTTCACAAACAAAGCGTCGAAAGAGATGTTGGCGCGTGTCGGGTCTTTATTGCCTCACGATCTTTCCCGTCTCTGGGGGGGGACGTTTCATCATGTGGGAAACCGAATCTTGCGACGTCATGCAGATCGGGTGGGCTATCCGAAAGACTTCACTATTTTAGACCGAGAGGATGCGGAGGATCTTATCTCTGCGAGCTTAGGTGAGGCAGGAGTGGATCCCAAGGACAAGAGGTTTCCCAAGGCTCAAGTCTTGGCAGAGATCTTTAGTTTAGCGGCAAATCACAGAACGAATTGTGGATCGATTCTTAAAAGTCAGTTTGGGTACTTCACGGAGTTCGAGAGCTGGATCACGAAAGTCGGGGAGATCTATCTGCGTAGAAAGAGGGACAGTTCCTCGATGGACTATGACGACCTCCTGACATTGCCGTTACGTCTATTAGAGCAAGAGGGGGATTTGAAAGAGCAGTATCGGGCCAGGTTTCAGCATGTGCTGGTGGACGAGTATCAGGACACAAACCGTTTGCAGTCAGATTTTGTGGATGCGATTGGGGGAGGGCACCATCAGATCATGGCGGTAGGAGACGATGCGCAGAGCATCTACTCGTGGAGGGGTGCCAAGGTAGAGCATATATTGAGTTTTCCCGAACGGCATCCTGGAACCAAGATGGTTAGGCTGGAGACGAATTATCGAAGCATTCCTCAGATCCTTGATCTGGCGAATCATTCGATTTCTCATAATCCGAAGCAGTTTCCAAAGAATTTGAAGGCGGTACGGGAGGCGGGTGTGAAACCCGCGGTGGTGGCGCTGGAGGATGGGGGTCAACAGGCCAATTTTGTGGCGCAGCGGATTCTGGAGCTACATGAGGAAGGTGCAAATCTATCTGACATTGCCATTTTGTATCGAGCCCACTTTCATGCCATGGAGATGCAGTTGGAGTTAACGCGGAGAAACATTCCTTACACGATCACTTCTGGTCTTAGGTTCTTCGAGCAGGCTCATATCAAAGACGTGGCGGCGCATTTGCGGCTGTCGTTAAATCCAAAAGATGAGGTGGCTTTTCACCGAATGGCAAAGTTGTTGCCTGGGGTGGGGCCGAGGTCGGCGACCAAGATGTGGCAGGAGGTTCAGTCCGGAAAGGGGCTGGGGCAGCTGAAGGTTCCGGAAAAGGGGGCAAAGGGATGGAGTCAGATGGTGCAAACCCTGTCTCAGCTCAAAGGAAAAGATCCTTCGGAGCAGGTGAAGATCGTAGTGGAGGGAAGTTATGGGGATTATGTGAAGGCAAAGTACGCGAATGCCGCAAATCGGTTAGATGATTTGCGGCAGTTAGAGGATTATGCGGCGGGGTATACGGATCTGGCGGAGTTTCTAGGCCAGTTGGCTCTTTTGGGGAATACGGAGACTGAGGTGGCTCAACGTTCGCGGGATGAGGGGGAGGAAGCGGTAAAGTTGAGCACGATTCATCAGGCCAAGGGATTGGAGTATGGAACAGTGTTTGTCATCATGTTGTGCGAGGGCATGTTCCCATCGAGTCGTTCTATGGAATCTCCAGAGGGGGAAGAGGAGGAGAGGCGACTCTTTTACGTGGCAGCGACAAGGGCGAAGGATGAACTGTATCTAACTCACCCAAGGTTGCGGATGGGAAAGGGAGGAGATGCTTGGCAGACACCTTCACGCTTCCTAAATGAACTTTCGAAGGAGTTGGTCAATGTATGGCGGGTCAAAGGCGCGGCAGGAGCTGGGGACTGGAGTTAGATTCGGGGGTGATTTTTCTTCTTGGACCTACGGCGGCGGGGAAGTCGCGATTGGCGATGACCCTGGCTCAACAGACAGGGGCTGAAATCGCTTCTGTAGATGCGTTTCAGATCTATCGGGGTTTGGATATTGGAACGGGAAAAGCGACTCAGGAGGAGCAGGGAAAAGTCCGGCATCATCTGATCGATCTGGTGGAAGCGGAGCAGGATTTCTCTTCCGCGGACTATGGGAACGAGGCGCGGCGGGTTCTTGCTGATCTTGATCAAAGGAAGGTGAATTCTATTTGGGTGGGGGGAACCGGATTGTATCACCGAGTGATGACCCAGGGTTTATCAAAAGCCCCGGGAACCGATCGTGCCACCGCAGAGAATCTGGAGAAAAAGACGACAGAGGAGTTGGCTGAGACTGTTCTCAAAATCGATCCTGTGTGGGCCGAGAAGGCCGACTTACAAAACCGGAGGAGGGTAGTACGAGCTTTGGCTGTTTGGGAACAGACAGGAAGAAAGATGTCCGACTGGCAAAAACAGGAAATGACACATGGTTTGATGGCCGAAGTGGAAACATGGTGTCTTGTTCCTCCAATCGAACTCTTGGAGGAGGTTATTCGAAAGCGGGTAGAGGGAATGTTGAGTGGCGGGTGGATTGAGGAGGTAAAGGGATTGATGGGGCGGTCCGGTTGGGAAGGGTGTCCTGGTTCGCGTGCGATTGGTTATCAGGAAGTGGCAGAACTGCTTTGCGGAAAAATTGGACGGGAGAGCGCGTGTGACAAAATTGTTTCAGCGACAAGGGCGTATGCGAAGCGTCAATTGACCTGGTTTCGTGGAATTCCTACAGTTCGGGTTATCGAGATTGATCCCCGAGAGCCCCTACCTAAAGCTGGGGTGGAGATTCTGGTGCGAGCGCTGGAGGGGGGGGCTATTCCGAAATGATGGTTACGACGGGTCGGGACAAGGCGATGGAGCGAGCCTTTTTGGTGGGTTTAGAGACTCAAAAATCGGGTCGTTACGAAGTGGGCGAGTCATTGGATGAGTTGGCTTTGCTGGTGCAGAGTGCAGGTGGGGAAGTGGCCGATCGGGCGACCCAAAAACTCGATCACCCTGTTGCGCCGACCTATATCGGAAGCGGGAAAGCGGCGGAACTTGCGTTGGTGGCGAAGGCAAAAAAAGCGGACACAATTATCTTTGATGACGAGTTAAGTCCTGCACAAGCGAGGAACTTGGAAGGAATCTTTTCCTGTAAGGTTCTGGACCGAACCCAGTTGATTCTGGATATCTTTGCGCAGCGGGCAAAATCGAAGGAGGGAAAGTTGCAGATCGAGCTGGCCCAGCTGGTTTATTTATTGCCGAGATTGACGGGCATGTGGACTCACTTGTCTAGACAGTCGGGTGGAATTGGAATGCGTGGACCGGGAGAAACGCAGTTGGAGGTAGATCGGCGTCGTGTGCAGGAGCGAATCACTCGGCTAGAGAGGGATTTGGCAGAGGTGAGAAAGCATCGGATGATTCAAAGGGAAGGTCGGATGCGGCAACATTGGCCTGTCGCGGCTTTAGTGGGTTATACGAATGCGGGAAAGTCGACCCTGATGAACCGATTGACCCACTCGGAAGTGGTGGCTGAAGATCGTCTCTTTGCAACGTTGGATCCAACGATACGTCAGTTTCGGATGCCGAACGGAGTGCGGGTGCTTTTGGGAGATACGGTGGGATTCTTAAAGAAACTTCCGACTCATCTTGTGGAATCTTTTCAGTCGACTTTGGAGGAGGTGGCTTTTGCAGATGTTTTGATTCATGTGGTGGATGCGAGTCATCCTCAGCGGGAACAGCAGAGGAAAGCAGTTGATGAGGTGTTGCAGAAGATTGGTGCAGGGGACAAGCACACCTTGACGGTATGGAATAAGGCGGATCGATTGGAGAACTGGACAACTTTGGAATGGGAGGCAAGGACTGCGCCCCATGGAGTAGTCATTTCAGCGAAGACGGGAGAGGGAATCCCGAACCTTTTGTCGGAATTGGCCTCGATGTTGACGGCATGGAGTATCCGAGTTCGGATTCGGGTTCCTCAGAGTGAAGGGGCGCTTTTGGCTTTGTTGAGCCGAGCGGGGAGAATTCTTGAAAAGAGGTACGAGGGGAACGAGGTGGAGCTTGTGGCGCACATTCCTCCCTTCTTGAGGGGAAAGGTCGCTCCGTTTATCCTACCTGAGGATGGCAAGAATCCGGGAATTACCCTCGGGAGAGAGACCGAGGGAGCGGTTGATGAGTCAAGGTCCGGAGGCCTTGGGGGCGGCGGAATTGTTAGCGATCCTCTTGCGGACGGGGTTGCCGGGTAAGTCAGCGGTGGAGTTGGCTGCACAGATTTTAGGCTCTAGGGAGGGGTTGGGGGGATTGGCGCGGATTACTCCGAAATCATTGCAAAAAGATTTCAAGGGATTGGGGATCGCTAAGGCGTGTCAGATCGCAGCCGCGATTGAGTTGGGGAGGCGGGTGGGCGTGGCAGAGGTTTCGGGCGGATTACTGGATACTCCAGTCCGGGTGGAGGCGCTGATGGGGCCAGAGTTGAGGAGGAAAGATCGGGAGGAGGTATGGGTGCTTTTATTGAACACGAAGCTGCGGCTTTTGAGGCGTGCTCAGGTGAGTCGGGGTTCGGTGAATGAGACTGCGGTACAGCCACAGGAGATTTTGCGGGAGGCGTTGGGGTCGGAAGCGGTGTATGGATTGATCGTGGTTCATAATCATCCTTCGGGAGATCCTGCGCCAAGTCCTGCGGATTTGGATTTTACGCGGAGGTTACGGGATGGTGCAAAAACGGTCGGGGTGGTTTTGCAGGATCACGTAATTATCGGCGTCGCGCGTGAGGGCCGACCTGGGTACTATAGTTTTAAGGAGGCAGGATATCTGTGAGTGAAATTCATCCTACGGCGATTGTGGAGAAGGGGGCTCAGTTGGGGAAGGGTTGTGTCGTGGGGCCAGGGGCGATCCTAGGGGCAGAGGTGGAGTTGGGAGAAGGCTGTGTGGTGGGTGCGAGGGCGGTTTTAGAGGGAAGGGTGCTTATGGGGGCAAAGAATCGGATTGGAGTGGGTGCAGTCATTGGGGGAGAACCGCAAGATATCGCTTATCAGGGGGCGAAGTCGGGAGTGATCGTAGGGGAGGGGAATATTTTTCGAGAGTATGTGACGGTCCATCGAGGAACAAAGGAGGGAACGAACACTGTGATTGGAAACGGGTGTTTTTTAATGGTGGGGGCACATGTGGCGCATAACTGTCGATTGGCGGACGGGGTGGTTCTAGTGAATGGGGTAATGTTGGCGGGGTATGTGGAGGTGGAGGAGAAGGCATTTCTGGGTGGTGCGGTGGTAGTACATCAGTTTGTGAGGATTGGAAAGTTGGCGATGGTGCGGGGGCAGACGCGGATCGGAATGGATTTGCCGCCCTACTGTATGGCGGTGGCTACGAATGCTGTATGCGGGCTGAATCTGGTTGGGATTCGAAGGTCAGGGGTAGGGGTTGAGGGGAGAAAGGCGTTGGAAAGGGCCTACGAGGAGTTTTTCTTCGGAGGAAAGAACCGGGTGCAAGCGCTGGAGGCGATTCGTAGCGGGAAGGATATCAAGGTGAAAGAGGTGAAGGAGTTTTGTGATTTTATTGAAAAGACGAAGAGAGGGATCTGCCACGGGTTACGGGCAGGGGATTTAAGGGAAGAGGAGAACTAGAAGCGGGACTGAATGCCGACTTCGAGGGCGAAGTTGTAGCTGTTTTCGAAATCGTAGTTTCCAATCCGAGGAGTGAAGGCTCCTAGAAGTTTGAAAACTCCGTAGAAGTCGACCCCTGGGGCAACTGTGTAGTTGGCGCCTAACTGAGCGTTGTAGCCAAATTGGAACGCGCTACGGCAGTAGTTAGCTTGGATGTTTGTGGTTCCGAAAGTGAAATTATTAACATCCAACTGCTGCCAGATGGCTCCCACACCTCCGCCAATAAAAGGCTTGAAGGCAGTTTTTCCGGGCCAGCGGAGAATTCCGTCGATCTGAATTGGAACTTGGAGTAATTCTCCATCAGCAGGAAGTTGGTAGGATCCGGCAGCGAAGGTTTGGCCGTAAAGGGTGCCTTGATTTGCAACTGTTAGGCCATATTGATCCAATGCATTGTAGATCACTCCGCTTTGGAGACTGACTCCGAGCCAATCGTAAATGTTGTATCCAAATTCAACATCAAATCTAAAGCCAGGTTCAAAAGTAAAATTTTCAGCCGATATAGTCGCAGCACCTACGGAGGGTGTGGAGGGTATGTAGGGATACGCCTGCATATTGTTGCCGTTGAACACACGGCGGGCGGTAAGCTGGCCTTGGATGGAGCCACCTACCGAGGTGTTCATGAAGAAGTCATCGTACGTGCCAAGGTCTGTAGTGCCGACGCCCCCATCGGAGAGGGGTGCGGGTTTGCCTGAGACAGTTTGAAGTGGAGTTGGTGTTGTTGGGGCACCGGAGAGTGGATCAACGGGAGCTGAACCTCCCATGGCAGATCCGCCCATGGGATCTGAATTTGCCATCGGAATTTGAATTGTACTATCGGCGGAAGATGGAAGTGGTACAGGAGCGGTCGCAGGTGTTGTGGCATCGCCGATTGGGGCGATGGAGAGATTTTTATTTGAGGAAGAGTTTTGGGTTGGGGTTGGCTCTAGAAATGAGAGAGTGGGTGGGCCGCCGAAATCTTTTCCGTCATCCCAAGAGTTCAATGAGGAAAGTGGAACGACTCGTTTGGTTCCGTTCGGATAAGTTTTTAGAATCTGACCTTGTGCCTCGACAATGGGAGGAGTCGCAAGATTCGGAGCAGGCGAGGGGCTAGCTGATTCTGGTAGAGTTAAACGTTGTGCTTCGGCAGTAATCGTAAAACAGGTACTTGCTACTAATAGAAGTACAAGGGGTGATGCCCTTCTGTGAATGGGTATCCTCATCGATCTAGTGCGGATACTGAGCACAATATGTAGTACCCGCAAAGAAAAGGACTCAACTTATAGTGAAGTTATTCACATAGTTGTACAGAAGTGGCCAGTTCCCGGGGCCCGCCGTAGGGCAGGCTTGGTGCCAAGTGTAAGGTCGGAGCCCTAAAAACGCCAGGTGAGGCCGATTTCTGCGGTATGATTAAACATGGCGTGGCTGGTGCCGAAGTCGTCGAAGTTGGGACTGGGCATGGAGAGGCACTTGTAACCGATATCGAGGTCGAATCCAGGTTGAATGGTGTAGGTGAAACCGGTGGTGAACTGCCAAGCAAAGTTCCACTGGTAGGAACTGTAAGTACCGACTTCGGTCAGGGCAGTGCCTGAGTGGTAGATCATCCAGTTTGCTCCGACACCTGCACCAACATACCCACGGAAAGGGCCTTGGGAGAGGTAGTGGTAGGTTGCATTAAAGAGTACGGGGACTTGATAAAGGGAGCCTGCGCCGTAACGGGTATCGTTTTGCCAGACGACGGAGTGGATCGAATTATAGATGAAGTCGCCTTCGACCGAGAGACGGAGTTGAGGGAGGACATTGTAGCCGGCCTCGAGATCGTACCGGATCCCAGGGTTGAAAATGGTTTTGCTGTAGATCGACTGATTGCCAAAACGGGTGCTCCACGGTTGAAGTAGATTCACACCGACGGCGGTGCGAAAGACAGGGCCCTCGTTGGGACCATAAAAATCCTCAAGTGTGCGAGGGGAGTCGTTCGTCTCTTCGAGCGTAACAGGGGCAGGAGTCGTGACCAAAGGAGAGTTTGTGCCAATCGGAACGATGCCAACGTCTTCAGGGCGAAGTGAAGGGGAGGGAGTGGTGAGAGTAGGCCCTGAAGAATCGGATGTTGCAGTCCGAAGAGTAACAGCCTCAGAGCTGGTCTGGGCTGAAGCAGTGCAATTGAATATCAGCGCGATCAATAAAAAGCGCCCCCAGAAGGGGAAGCTTTTCATATTGAAGAAACCGCGTGATTTCAAAACCGGTAGGCAAGTCCGATTTCGGCAGTATGATTAAAGCTGGCCTGATAGTGCCCTCCTCCCTGGAAATTAGGATTCGGGGTGGATAAAAGCTTATAGGCAAAATCCAGATCGAGTCCCGGCATTACATTGTAAGTAAATCCAGCGGTTACCTCCCAAACAAAGTTCCATTGGTAGCTTGTGTATGCTCCTAGCGGGTTAACCGAACTTTGGAGAATGTCCCAGGCGCCACCTATGCCTCCGCCTAAATAGCCTCGGATAGGTCCTTCAGTTGGGTAGGTAAAGGTTACATTTGCAATAACTGGAACCTGATAAAACCCGCCATTTCCCAAGTTGGAGCTTCCATTATACAAAGCCGCATTGTTGAAATTGAGAGAGTGGACTTGATTGTAAATAAATGAGGATTCCAGTCCTACGCGAAACCAGTCAGTTACATTATATCCAGGTTCCAAATCAAATCGAATCCCTGGTTGGAATACGAATTTATTGTAAGTTCTTCCATCTCCGCTCCTTCCGCTCAAAGGCTGCTGGAAGGAAGCCCCTACTGCGCTTCGGAGAACAAAGCCTTCTTCGGGTCCGTAGTTATCGGTATCAGACATGGGGGATGGAGTTGTGTTCACTCCACTTGAAGATTCTTGGATCACAACTGAAGTGGAGGAGGGCATCGGAGTTGAGGCTGATGCGGACGTAGACGTTGTTGCGGCAGGTTGGCCGATCGGCACGACCCCATCTTTTCCTGGGTCGTACGCGATGATACGGGGAGAGCCTCCGTGCCTTTCTCCGTTATCGACCGCTTTTCCGATTTCACTCCAACGGACAACGACCTTGGTGCCGTCGGGATAAACCTTCATGACCATAGGATCGTTCGTAGATGTGGTTACCGAAGGTTCCCCCAGCACTACAGGAGAGGCAGCGAGCAAAGCGACCACAGTTATACAATTTACGTATTTATACATAATTAATCCTTGATTGGGTTGGGAGCCGTCCCGCGTCTAATTGACGACAAATGGCGTCTCATGAGCTCTATTTGATCTATATATGGTATGTGTCAATAAAGATGTTAATAACTTCCAAACAACTTATTACATAATATATAGTATTAACGATTTTATCGTAGCGAGACATCCGCTGATTTTTTGATCTAAAGAGGTGAACTTTTCTATCCCGAGTAAACTCTTCGGGGGAACGCTGAGCGTGTAGTTAGGTTTGTTTGATTCCTGAAATCTGGAAAGTTAGCAGTTCTTTTGCGAGATCGGTTCCCGGGGGCAGGTGAAGGGTTCGCCATCCTGATTTTCTTGGGGTTTCCAGGTTTTCAGTAAGGTCATCGATAAAGAGGGAGCTTTCCGCTTTTGCTCCTGTTGCCTGTAGCGCTTTTTCGTAAATATCAGGGTGGGGTTTTCGACATCCCGCTTGGTGGGAGTAGATACGGTGCTTGAAAAGCGGGAAGAAGTCGTAGGTGGCTTCGAGATGTTGGATATGGGAGGCACAGGTGTTTGAGATCAGTGCAAGTGGGTAGTGCTTCGCAAGTTGACGAGCCAAGGCCACCCGTTCGGGCAGGGAATAAAAGATATCGCAGAAAGCCTCTTGTAGCTCTTGCTGTGCGTGGGTGAGATCTAGATCCTCAGCAAGAAGACCAAAGTACTCATCGCAGGTATGGCGACCTCGTTCGTAGTCGTAAGCGCGTTCATGAGACCAGATCTTATTGCAAAAAGCCTCCACGCTTTGGCCTGTGCTTTGAGCCAAGGCTTTCAGCTTTTCGCCCGAGCGAAGTCCTACCAGAACGTTTCCAAGGTCGAAAAAAAGGTGGGTGATCCTCCGGCTCATCTCGGTTTGGTGGGCCCGCGACTATTTCGAAGTCTGAATATACTCTCCTGCCCAGGATTCGGGCGGGGGATTTTTCAGGAATTCCTCGCAGATTTTTTTATAAGTTTTGGAGGGGCCATCGTGAGGATCAAGGGCAAGAGCTTCCTGAAACTTGGCGATAGCCTCCTTGAACTTTTTCGTGGCATGGAGCTTCCAGCCTTCTTCAAACAGTTGTACCACCCGCGCCTTGGTCTCGGAGAGTTCGCCTTTTTTGGCAAGGAGCTCGTAGCAGGGGACGGGCTCGGTCTTTCCTTTGACGATCATGTTGGCAAGGAAACGGGCCTCGATTTTGTCCTTTGCCATTTCGTAGGTTTTCCCGCCGATCATGATATGAGTATCGAAGGGTTTGTTGGCGGGCTCAAAACGGGCGGCTTGATTTACGGCGTCGCCCATCACGGTGTACTGAAACTTTTTGTCGGAGCCCATGTTGCCTGCGGCAACCTCTCCTGTGTTGATGCCCATTCGGGCGTCGATATCACAACCGTATTCGGCTTTGAGCTCCTGCTTAAGAGATTGAAGACGTTCCTGCTGTTCCAGCGCAGACCAGCAGGCTTTCCAGGCGTGGGAGTTAGGGTCTGGATCGACCCAAACGGGGACTCCGAAGTCGGCCATAATGGCATCGCCTGAGTACTTATCGATGTAGCCGCCGTATTTGGTAACGAGATCGCTCATTGGGGTGAGGTAACGATTGAGGATTTTGGCAAGGTCCTCGGCAGAGACCGATTCGGAGATGGTGGTGAAACCGGCAAGATCGGAAAAAAATATGGAAACCATTCTTTTTTCTCCCGTCAGGCGGAAGCGGTCGGGATCCGCCTGCATGTAGGAGAGGACCTCGGGGCTGACCATGGTGGAGAACATTCCGCTGACGCGTCGCTTTTCCCGCTGTTCAAGGACGAACTCGTAGCCGAGGCAACCGATACCTCCGAAAAGAAGGGTGAGGCAGGGTGAGACAGCCGGAAGAATCAGGCTGAGTTTATCTTGAATCACGAAAGTGAGGACGGCGTATCCCAATCCAATCACGATCAGAAGAAGAAGACGGATGATAGGCTGTTTCGTGGCCAGAATGAGAATAAATGCGAGACCAGCCGCACCGATAACTAGAGCGGGGAACATCCATGCAGGGGGAAGTTGGAGAAAACTGCCAGAAAGAGCAGCTCCGAGTGCCGCAAGGTGGACCTCGGGTCCAGGCATCGGGTTGGGGTAGGGAGTGCGGATAACGTCTTTTGACCAGTTTCCGTATGGGCCCACGAGGACGATCTTGTTCTTGAGCATCTCCCCGTTTTGAAAAACCTTTTCCCATGTGGAGGGAACAAAGAGTTGATAGACGGGGATGGCCTTGTAGTTGAAGTTGGGTGGGCCTGCAAAACGAAGGATGCCTGATCCTTGGGCAGGAATTCGATCGGCATAGCCTGCTTTTTCGAGCATGCGACATGCGAGTGAGACGGCGGGAATATCTTGGAATTGGCGCTGATAATCTGCTGAGCGGACGATTCCGTCTTTCTCAGGCCAAAGATTCACAAAACCAACACGGCCTGCGGGATTATCTTTCGAAATTTCCGATGCCCCGAGAGAGGCCAGCGCAGCGGGAAGGGTCAGCTGGACGGAGGTGCGACCTGCATTACTAACTTCTTCAAATGTTCCACCCAAGACGGCATGGCTTCCCTCCTGATCCATGACTAGGAGAAGCTCTTGGTCCCCGTCCTTGGGGGTAGGAAACATGAGGTCGAGGCCGACCACCTTCGCACCCGCTTGGGAGATTCGTTGGATGACACTGGCCCAGACGGATCGGCGCCAAGGCCAGGAACCAGTCGACATTTCGGCTAAGGCAGGATCGGCGGCGATTTCTTCTTCCGAGAGGATATCCTTGTAAGTGGGTTTATCGATGGTGATGAAGACAATCTCGGGCGAGAGGGGTGCGGTTTGCCCAAAGCGAACTCGAAGATCGCGAGTGTAAAGCTCGGCCTCGAGGAGGGGTTTGAACTGCATGAAGTTGAGAAGGCCGAGAAGAAGAGCCGCGCCTATGCAGATTCCGATTAGAATGATCCGACGCGATGCCGCCTCCTTTTTTGCAGTTTTGGCCATGGAGTATTCTTAGTTTGTTGGGGTGGGGCGGGCGAGAGTGGATTCCTGCTTGGTGCTTTCTTGCTGGAGCTCGTTTTCTAATTCGCGGATCTGTTTGCGCTGGTACTCGCTGACCTCGCGTTCGATCGCAGAGATAGCAGCCCGTCGGGCGGATCGTTCCTGTTCGAGCCGTTTTTCCTGCTCGGAGTTAGCTATGATGGCCCCAATTAACATGCCTGCTAAAGCTCCTGCTCCAGCGCCGATGGCGGCTCCATCTCCCCCTCCTGCCATCGCACCAATTCCGGCTCCGGTTGCGGCTCCGCTGACCATTCCGACTCCTGCGCCTGTAGGGACACCACTTCCTGAGCCGATTCCTTTACTTTTGGCGGCATTGGGTGCGGAGGCCATGAGCTGGGCACGGTACTGCTTCACGTCTGCTCGGATGGATTCAAGTCGGTCGTCCAGCGCTTGGGTGGCGGCTCGGCGTTTTGCGTCGCTGTTTTCGAGTTCGCCCCGGGAGCGGAGAAGGGAGGGAGGAGGGGTGGTAGATTCACGAACAAAGATTGATTCGAGTGCGGGAATTCGAGTGAAGGGGAGGAGATCAGCCTCGAGAGCCACCCATCGACCTGAGGTGCGAGTGGCACGGCGTAGGGTCCAACCTCCCTCAAAAGTTGTACCTGCGGGGAGGACGTTTTTGGCGGCAGCGAAATCAAAGACTTTTCCAGGGGGAAGATCGTATGCGTAGACAATTTTCGGCAGCAGGCGGCGGTGGTCGTCTGAACCATGTTTAGCCGTTGGTGCAGAAACGACTGGGGCGATGAGAATATCTTCTTTTGCGCGTAGAGAGATGGCGTAGTCGACCGAGACGCCCTCATCTTCGATTTTGAGGCGGCGAGGTTGAAGTGAGACGAGCTCGATTTGTTGGGGGATGCGACGAATCAGGACTGAGCGGGCGAGGCCTTCGGGAGGGAGGTAGCGCCAGCGTTGCCAAGGGCCAAGAGTTGCCTTGTCGAGAGATAGAGGCATGGGCAGGACGGGAGTGGTGGGGGAGTTCGGGGATTCTGAGGAGAGGCGCGCAAGTTCGCGAAGAGAGGTGCTCCAGCGTGCATATTCGGCTTGGAGAGCTTGGGGGGAGCGAATCTCATCATCATTTTTTGAGTAGAAAGAGCTTTGAAAGATGAGAATGAAAGTGAGAAGAGAGAGAGTAAGAAGGGCAATTGCGGAAGCGAGCCAGGCGACATACTTACGCCATGGGCGGAGGGTTGGGGGAGGGGATTGCGGTGGGGGGGTGGGCAGTATTGTGGGGACAGGTTTGGGCTGAAGGGAGGGTTGGATGCGGCGAGGGGGTCCTGACCGGAACATATAGATACCCTATCAGCGGGGAGTTGCGCGAGGAAGAGGGGCGAGGAGTGGGCTGATTCAGGCTTGGGTGCGGTTGAATTTACTGCATATTGCCGTGATGGCGGTCAAGCTAACGGGACATCAGATTGAAGTTGTGCTCTCTACCTTGGACGGGTGGAAGCAGGAAGGCGGCCAGATTTTGAAGGAGTACCAGTTTTCTGATTTCATTTCGGCTGCGATGTTTGTCTCGGGGGCTAATTTGGAGGCGGAAAAAGCCAATCATCATCCCGAGTTATTGCATCGGTACCAAAAAGTGAAGATTCAGTTGAGCACGCACGACGTGGGTGGGATTAGTGAACTGGATTTGCGGATGGCAAAGAAACTCGATGCCCGAGCGAAGTCGCTGCAGGCTGTAGGGTAAACCGATGGCAAAAAAAGCGCTGATTACAGGAATCACGGGTCAGGATGGCTCCTATTTGGCAGAGCTTCTGTTGCAGAAGGGATATGAGGTCCATGGAATTATCCGCCGATCCTCAAGCTTCAATACTGAGCGGTTGGATGGGATTTACCGGGATCGGCATGAGAAAGGGACGAAGATCTTTTTGCATTTCGGGGATCTAAGTGATCCAAGTTCGATGATCAAAATTCTCGGCGAGACGCAACCGGACGAGATTTATAATCTGGCGGCACAGAGCCATGTAAGGGTGAGTTTTGATATTCCGGAGTTCACGGGGGACGTGACGGGATTGGGGACGGTACGGTTGCTGGATGCCATGAGGGAGGTCACTCCGAAGGCGCGATTTTATCAGGCTTCAAGTTCGGAGATGTATGGGCTGGTTCAGGAAGTGCCGCAAAAGGAGACCACTCCATTTTATCCGCGGAGTCCGTATGCGGTGGCCAAGGTATATTCGTACTGGATCACGGTGAACTACAGGGAGAGCTACGGGTTGCATGCATCGAACGGGATCTTGTTTAATCATGAGAGTCCGCGTCGTGGGGAGACCTTTGTAACACGTAAGATTACTCGGGCGGTGGCGAGGATTCATGCGGGTTTGCAGGAGAAGCTCTTCCTCGGGAATCTGGAATCAAAACGGGATTGGGGGTACGCCCCGGAGTATGTGGAGGGGATGTGGCGGATGTTGCAGCAGGAAAAGCCGGACGATTATGTTTTGGCGACTGGGGAAACGCACAGCGTCCAGGAGTTCGTCGAGGTGGCGTTTGCCCGAGCGAAGTTGGATTGGAAGAAGCATGTGGCGTTCGATGAGCGGTATTTGAGGCCGGCGGAGGTAGATCTTCTGATTGGAGATGCCTCGAAAGCAAAGAAGCAGCTGGGTTGGGTGCCGAAAGTGAAGTTCAAGGAGCTGACGGAGATTATGGTGGATGCGGATATTGAGCAGTTGGCGGAGGAGCGGGCGGGGAAGCGTATTCGGGATTAGTGATGAAGATCTTTGTGGCCGGTCACCGAGGGATGGTGGGCTCGGCCGTGGTGCGGGCCTTGGAGAAAAAAGGTGGATATCAGATTTTGACCCGAACAAGAGCGGAGCTTGATTTGACGGATTCCAAAGCGGTGGCGAACTGGTTTGAGAAGGAAAAGCCCGACCAGGTGATTGACGCGGCGGCACGTGTGGGCGGGATTTTGGAGAATTCAAAGCGTCCGGTGGAATTCTTATTGGAGAATCTGCGGATGCAGAACAATTTGATGGAGTCGGCCTTTGGGAATGGTTGTCGCAAATTTCTTTTTTTGGGGAGCTCCTGCATTTATCCGAAGCATGCGGAACAACCGATCCGGGAGGAGTCGTTGCTGGGCGGGCCTCTAGAGCCCACCAACGATGCATATGCACTGGCGAAAATTACCGGTGTGAGATTGGCTCAGGCGTACCGAGACGAGTATGGAAAGAGTGCGATTTCGGCGATGCCGACGAATTTATATGGTCCTGGGGATAATTTTGATCCGGAGAGTTCCCATGCTTTGCCTGGGATGATCACGAAGTTTCACCGGGCCAAGGTTCGGGGCGAGAAGGAGGTGGTTTTGTGGGGTACGGGCTCACCGAGAAGGGAGTGGTTGTATGTGGAGGATTTGGCGGACGGATTAATGATGTTGTTGGAGAAGTACGATGGGCGGGAGATTGTGAATGTGGGGGTGGGGGAAGACTCGACGATTGCGGAGTTGGCGGAGAACGTGAAAAAGGCGGTGGGTTTTCTTGGGGGGATCCGTTGGGACAAGAGCAAACCGGACGGGACGCCTCGAAAGCTTTTAGATGTGACGAAGGTACGGGGAATGGGTTGGAAACCGAAGGTAACGATTGAGGATGGAATTGCTTCAACCTACGACTGGTTTTTGAAGAACGCTCCCGAAGCGAAGAGCTGAGTGAGAGGATTTGGTTGGATATTAATAGTATTCGACGATTCGAAAGAAGGCGCGGGGGTAGTTGAGGGGGAGGGGGCATTCAATCTTAAGTCCATTACCATCGATTCCGATGTTGCCTTCCACATTGATCCATTTGTTTGTAAACAAGTCGGTGCAAACCTGTAGGTCGTAAACGAGATACTCCCTCGATTGAAAGCTGAGCAGTGCCTGCCCGTTTTGCAGCTGGATTGAGAGTTGTGGGGGAAGTTGGGCATGGAGGGTCAGTGTGAAGTCTGTGCTCGGTAAGAAGAGGTTGTTTTTGTCCTGAGCTCGAAAGGCGATCTGATAATCTCCAGGTTGATCAGTCGTAAAGATTCTTCCGTGGGCATGAGTTTCTCCGCCTAGGATCACTGGAAAGGCTGGGCGATCAGTTTCTGTTTGGTTCCAGCCGGAGGATCGGCTCCAGGTTGGAATCGTACTTCCAGATTCCCAGAAGGAGAAAAAAGCTCCTGTGGGGCCTGTCACGGAAACTAGTTCGATGACAGGGTCGGATCCATCGGCTGAATTCAATACATTGACCTCAGTGGTGAACGTAAGTTCGCATGCAAAGTATCCACCGGGAAAATCTGGGGCATAGCCACTGAAGGGTTCGCCTTGAGGAACAAAAAGGGCGATCTGATAACTTGGGCCATCCAGACCAAGTTGGCTTGGGTTCTGATAGGATTGGCCTACCTCCACATGATCGTGGGCTTGTGCCCAGGCGGTGAAGATAAGTGCGGGAAGCAGGAGTTTCTTCATGGGACCAGGAAAGAGGAGTTGGCTTGTGTGAGTCGTCTTTGGACTTCGGTCCAAGAAAGGTTTTCTGCATGGCCGTCTGCAAACAGATAATTGGCGGATGGGCCGTGGCAGTTGACGTTTACTTCTCCACGAAACTGGTTCGGTGTTATTCGGGAAGCACCGCCACGGGTACCTGAAAAGTGAAAATGCTCGCCAGTCAGATTCGTGGCCAGTTCTGTGACCACCATGGTGCTGGAGGGACTTCGAAACGAGGGTGCTGTCACTCCATAGCCTTGTGCATCTGCTAAGGCATCGTTCCACGCGTAGGTGAGTTTCGATCGATGCTTAGGGACGGCACAGCAACTTCCTAGAAAGTTGGTCTTCAAAAAATCGGCCAGAGTATTGGTCCATGAGGAGGCGACCCCCTGATGAGAAGTGCTCGGAAAACGCCCTGAATTCTCTCCGACGTAGAGTTGAACCGCTACGCCCACCTGTCTCAAGTCGTTCAAGCAACGGGTCGTTTTTGTTTTTTCGGTTACTCCGCGGGTGGCTGCAAGTCCAAGAGTTGTGAGGGTCGCGATGATGGTCACAACGGTTAGCAATTCGACCAGAGTGAAGGCTGGCGATTTTGTGAAAGATCGTTTCATAAAAAAAGGGAAAGCCCCGCCCTCCTTTGCGGGAGGGCGGAGTCCCCAATGGGAGCTAGCCTTTGCGCCTCCGAAGCAGGGCCAAGAGGGCGGCGCCGCCCAGAAGCAAGAAACCGGTTGAGGGTTCAGGCACCAGACCGACGGTGACGTTGGCCCCGTAAGTAGGGAATGTTGTGGGACCTTCCGTCGTCTGCAGGGCGTAATTCGCACCCCCGACGAAGAAGGAGTAGTCGCCCGCTGCCAAACCGGAGAAGGTGGCGGTGACGAATCCGTCCGCCGTGCCGTCGCCGACAATCCCGGCCGCATTGCCGAAGTTGGCGGAGGTGCCATCCGCGGCATGGCCGATATAGGCGAAGTTCGCCAAACGTGCCGCGATCAGGATGCCGCTGGCGGGATCGCCGGCGGTGTTGTAGGTCGGGTCGTTGCCGATGGACCAGTTGCCTAGGGAGCGGAAGGAACCCTCTTTGCCGCTACCACCGAGGCCGGAGCCGTTGCCGCTTCCAAACTGATCCACCAACGACTGGCTAGACAGCGCAGCGCCATCGTGCGCGAGCGCCTCCGTGCGGTAGATCGAGCCCTGCTGGACGCCTTCATTATTGGCCCGCTGAGCCAGTCCCAAGAAGAGGGAGAAGGCCGGCAGGAAGGTGCCGTTGGGGCCGGTGCCAAGTAGATTACGTTCGGCGGTGATCCTGACGCTCTGATCCGCAGTGAGAGGATTTGCCAACGTGAACCGGAAAAACCTTCCGCGGTGACTATCGCCCCAGTCGGCATCGGTAGCATCGGCCCAACCGAAACCGCTTGAGATGGTTTGTGTGGTGTTGGACACGTCGGCGCTGATGATTAGGGTGCCGAAGTTCCGGTTGCTGTAGCTAATGTGAGCCAAGGCTTTGGTTCCAGCGATCGCCAGAATGCCACAAGCCATCAAAATATATTTAGTAATCCAGTTCATATCTTTCTTCTTTCCTCCCGGACGAGCCGGGAAATCTGATCCAAGGGTTCGGACCAGCGGGTTAAATCTCAAATGGAAGCCAACGCGTTGGCGTGGTTTCCAGAAACCAAGCAGTTGAGATTTAGGCTCTAGGAGGGGGGAGGAGTGGGGAGGCGCGATCCGCGCCCATCAGATATTCAGTTGAGGAAAAGTGGGAAACTTCACGGGAGTTGGAAATGCGGCCTGTGACGGTTTCCAGAGCCCAGAGAAAATCAGCGGGGAGTGTTGAAAGTGCGGAAAGGGTCGTTGGGGTGGAATCGGGACGGGTCTGGGCAATTCGTTCGCACAATGAGCAGGGGTGTTGTCCGTCGAAAGTTTTCTTCAGCCCTACGCCGAAACCGGATTCTTGGGAATAGGAGGTGAGCATCCAGCCCCACGCGACCGTTTGAAGGAGCCCTTGCGGCAAGCCGATCTGCCAAGCTAGGGCCAAGGTCATAACAAGGGCACAAAAACGTTTCACTTAAGTTGTCTTACTCCTATCCACAGGGACGGTCAACTTATGGAAGAAAGATAGTTGCGGAGTAAGATGGTATTGCGGATCGTTTTGGTATGTCTGAAGTTCTAATTATCCAGCATGAAGCGGGGGAGGGCCCAGGCACGATTGAGGAGGAGCTCATTCGTGTGGGGCATAAGGTGCGTAGGGTTCGGATCGATCAGGGCGATAAAGTGCCAAACGAAGTGGGCGTGATGGGTGGTTTGGTCGTGATGGGTGGATCCATGGGTGTGGGGGATCAGGGGAAATTAGGCCACCTCAAGGATGAGATCGCACTTTTGAAGCAGTTTCATAAAGCTGAGAAACCGATTTTGGGGATCTGTTTGGGAGCGCAGTTATTGGCAGCGGCGTTGGGCACCGAAGTGGCGGCGGGAGAAAAGGAGATTGGCTGGTTTCCTGTTCGAAAACTTCCAGACGCGTTTAAGGATCCGGTTTTACGAAGGTTGCCTGAGAATTTTCCTGCCTTGATGTGGCATGGGGATCATTTTGCGTTACCCAAAGGGGCAGTCCATCTGTTGAGTACAGACAAGTGTGTCTGTGCTGCTTTTCGGCATGGGAAAAAGGCGTATGGATTGGTTCCGCATCTGGAGATGACGGCCGCGATGGTGGATGAGATGGTGGCCGGTTCGAGAAAAAAACTGGAGTCGGCGGGCGTTGAGGTTTCAGGGATTCTGGAGGATACTTCGGAAAACGCCGAACCAGCAGAGGAGTTAGCCCGAGTGATGTGGAGGGCGTGGATCGGATTGTTGAGTTAACTGTTTTGGGAAAGACACAGATCCGCAAGGCGGAGGGATGCATCGGGCTTAGAGGCTGCGGCTAGTTTAGCTTTCCACTCTTTCCAACCCTTTGCATTTTCAGCGATTGCCTGCCGGATCACCTGAACAGCCGTTGCTCCATCGGGGGTAAGTTGGGCGACACCAATCTCTTTGAGGAGGGCAAAGTTGCCCTCCTCTTGGCCCGGGACAACTTGTGTGACCAGAAAGGGAGTGCGGGAAGCAATCGTTTCTTGGGTGAGTGCGCCACCCGCTTTGCCAATGACGAAGTGGTGCTTGGCGAGGATGGATGGCATTTCCGTGGTCCAGCCGAGGAGTTCGACATTCTTGCGAAGGGGGCCCAGCGCCTGTTCGACGCGACGTGCGATATTCGGGTCCCGTCCTGTTCCAATCGTAACCGCCCAGTTCTCTTGGGCGGCCAGTGACTTGGCCAGTTGGGGCCCGCCCTGAAGGCCTGAGCTAAGAAGGTAGAGAACGCGGGGTGTTTTCCCCGGAGGTTCGTCACCCGGATGGGGGGTGGGGGCGGCAAAGCGAGGATCCACGGGAAAACCAACAGGTTGAATCTTATCCATCGGGATTCCGAGACCGTGAAGGGATTGGGCTGTGGGAGGATTGGGTACGATCCAGAGGTCTGCTGGGGCCGTGGACCAGAGGCGATGAACCGAAATCGAATCGGTCACAATCGTGATCAACCGAAACGTGGCCCGCAGATCTTTGGGAAGGCGGGCGATGAGGTGAGCGTAGACAGGGAAGGTAAGAGCGATGACTTTTGGGCGGTGTATTTCGATCAGTTCCCGAAGGCGGAGTGCGGCGGGACGATTTGTGAAGAGAGTGTTTTCGATCAAAGGGAAGTGGTGACAAGCCAGATAGAAGAGATTCCAGGCTCTCGGATAGCGATTGATCAGCGTCAGGTAGAGGCGGCGAAAGAAGTCGTTTAATTTCGGTCGGGATTCGGCGAAGGGATCCGCAACCACGGCTGTTCCGCCCCGAAGTTCGATCGCACTGGCCAGACCTCGAGCTGCGGCGTTATGACCATCGCCGAAAGCGGCGGTAAGGATCAGGACGGGGGTAGTGCTCACATTAAACCATCGCGTTCCAGCTCATCGAGCCGACGGTCGTCCGACTGGTCGACTATTTCCGTCACGCCTGTGAGTTCAAGAAGGATGTCCAGGCAAAGTGCAATTTTTTCATTTGGGAGACCTGTCGTTTCGATGACGCGACGGTTTCGGGTCAGGTAGGCCCAACTGAAGTCGTCTCCTTGGATCACGCGAAATTGGAGATGATCGGAGGGTAAAAGCTCTTGGGGTGAGGTCAAAGTCACGGTGCTGTTTCCCGCTTGGGCTCCTGGGATGACCTGTTCGATTCTTGAAAAGCGATCGAACCAAGATTCAAGAATCGAGCGAATGGATGCATCGGTATGCGGTTCGGAAAAAACAGCTACATAGCCCCGAGAAATCATACGCGGAGGGTATCGGAGGATGGGTTCGGTTAAAAGAGGAAGTGAGCTGTTTAGCGCGCTTCCCGGGGAAGGGAGTCAAAGCGGGTGAAGCGAGGTTGGAAAAGAAGACGGATGCGATCGGTTGGGCCGTTTCGCTGCTTGGCGATATTGAGTTTGCAAGGGAAGCCACGAACGTTCGCGGCGATAGGTTGTGCCTCGCCCTCCTCAGACTCGGCGTTGTTTTCGGTCTCGCCAGTGGAGGATTCTCTGCTGAGAAGAAGGACAAGATCGGCATCTTGTTCGATGGAGCCAGATTCACGCAGATGGTGGAGGGCGGGATCGGCGTTGTTTTCTTCCGGCTTACGATTGAGCTGGGCGAGTACAACGACGGGGATTTCCAGCTCCATGGCAAGGGCTTTGAGGCCCCGGGAGATCTCGGAGACCTCGACCTGGCGATTTTCTTTGCCGCGACTGGTTCCTGAGGTGAGGAGCTGGAGGTAGTCGATGATGAGAATATCGATTCCGAACTGTTTCTTGATTCGCCGTGCCCGAGCCCGAAGTTGGCCAATGGTGAGTAGGCTGGACTCATCGAGATAAAGGGGGAGATCGGAAATTTCTGCGGCGACCCCACGAAGGGCAGTGATTTGGCTTTCGTTGAGTTGACCTCTGCGTATCTGTTCCGAGTCCAAGCTGGCGTGGGAGGAAAGCAGTCGGAACATCAGCTGTTGGGCGGACATTTCCAAAGTAAAAAATGCAACATTGTAGCCTGGGCGTACGAACTCATCTTTTTCCGAGTCGTACCGTTGGCGAAGCATGTGGCGAGCCATACTGAGGGCGAGGGCGGTTTTTCCAACTCCTGGACGGGCGGCGAGAACGATCATTTCACCCGCTTTGAAGCCTGTAGTGAGTTGGTCGAGTTCATCGAAGCCTGAAGGAATACCGCTGTAGTGGCCCTTGCCTTTGACGAGGCCTTCGATGATTGCGATAGTCTTGGGTGTGACTTGGGAGGCGCGTAGGATTCCTTTGGTTTCACGGCGTCCGCGAATTTCTAGAATATCCCTCTCCGCCTCATCCAGGATGGTTTGAACCTCGTGAGGGCGTTCGTGGGCTCCGACGACGATCTGGGCGCAGGCTTGCTGGAGCTCGCGAAGAAGGCTCTTGTCTTGGACTTGGTCGAGGTGGGCTTGGGCGGTGAATACGCTGATGACACCCGCTGCGAGATCACTGATCAGGGCAGGACCACCTGCTGCGTCGGCCAGTTTTCGGTCGGTCAGCCAAGCGAGGAGAGTTGAGGGATCGATCGGTTGGCTGTTTTCCCGCATCTCGGCGATGCAACGAAAGATGATTTGGTGGGCGGGATGAAAGAAGTCCTCTTCCCGCATGCCTTTTTCCCGCGCGAGGTCGACGATATGTTCGGGGTCGGCCAGCATGGCGCCCAGGAGGGAGCGTTCGGCCTCAAGATTGTGATGGGGAAGCAATCCCTCAATCGTGATGGGGGCGGGTGCATCCCGACGAGTGCGGGGACGAATTGATTCAGCTTCAGCAATCACAGGTTCGTATCGTTGCGGATGGGGGATGGGGAACAACCCAAGGGAAAAAGTTGTTGGGTAAACTTTTGGGCAAAAGATGAGTAACGATGAATAACTTATTCACTCAAGGCGTGCCTTCGAGGGGGGTTGAGGCAGGGTAAGGGGATGAGGTTGATCTTGGCTTCGACTTCCCCCCGGCGTGCGGATCTATTGCGGGAGTCAGGAATTTCCTTTCGGGTCGAAAGGCCTGAGGTGGAGGAGTGGGTGGCGGCGGATTTTCCAGAGGTAAGCCCTGGAGATCTGGCTCGGGTGAATGCACGGAGAAAGGCCAAGGCGGTGGCGGAGCGTTATCCGGATAAGCCAGTGCTTGCGGCGGATACTTTGGTCGTGTGTGAGAGTCGGATTTTAGGAAAGCCTGCGGATGAGGATATGGCGGAGCAGATGTTAGGTTGGTTGAGCGGGCGGACTCACGAAGTGATCACAGCGACTGTTCTGGTATTGCCTGGGGGAAAAAAAACGAGGGAGGCGGTGGTTCGGACGAGGGTAAAATTTCGAAAGTTAGGGGTGGAGGAGGTTCGGTCGTATCTCCGGGACGTGGAGGTTTTGGACAAAGCGGGGGCGTATGCGTTGCAGGATGGTGGGGATCGGATTGTGGAGCAGGTGGAGGGCTCCCGCAGCAATGTGATTGGGTTACCTATGGAGACGGTTTTGCCTTGGTGCGAAGATTTAGTGGCCGAAAGCCCGATCTCTTAAAGATTTTTTTCGATTGCGGAGCGAAGGTCGGAGGGTTTGAGAGGGCCGCGAAAGCGCGCGAGGATTTTTCCTTGGGGGGTAAGAAGCAGAGTGTAGGGAATGGTTTCTATAGGTTCGAGGAGGTCAATGGCCTTGGGTCCAGGTCGAACGAGGGGGTATCGGATGCCGTGTCGTTCGGCAAAAACGAGAAGACCAGCGGCGGGTGCTTCGTCCAGTGAAACGCCTAGAAGAACGAGTCCATGGGGAGCGAACTTTTCATTCAGGGCGACCAGTTCGGGAAGCTCCTTGGCGCTGGCGGGGCTCCATGCGGCCCACAGATTGAGAAGGAGAAGCTTGCCGTGAATGGAGGTGGTGTCGAAGGGTTGGCCTGAGGCGAGATCGGTGAAGGATAGGTCGGCAGGAAGTTGGAGGGCAGGAGGGGTAGAGCGGCAGGAGGTCAAAGCAAGGACAAGGGCAAACAAAAGGAGTCGAAAAAAAGAAAAAGGCACTGATAAGAGTAGGTGAGGAGGGGGAGAGCACTCAACGCTCAACTTGTGAGAGGTGAAGGGAGGCGATAAGATGGCGGTATGAATTTTGCGCAAATTGTGCGGAAGGAGAACGAAGGATGAGCCGCAAAAGTAGTTCTGCTTCTGCCCAGAAGATTCTGATTGTGGACGATGAGGCTGATGTTACGTATTCGTTTCAGAGGGTATTGGCGGAGGAGCCTGTGGAGGTTGAGGGGGTGACGAGTGGGACTGAGGCGTTCAAGAGACTCAAGAAAGATGTTTATGATTTGGTGTTGCTAGATGTGCGGATTGGGTTGGAGCACGGGATTGAGATTTTTCGACAAATTAGAAAGGAGTATCCGCGGCAGTTGGTAATTGTGATGACGGCGCATGGAACGGCTCAAACGGCGATTGAGGCCATGAAGTTGGGGGCTTTCGATTATATTCTGAAGCCGTTTGATGTTCCGGAACTATTATCGATTTTGCGGAGAGGACTGCAGGCCGCCGCTTCCATCAAGGAGTTGGCTTCCGAAGAAGGCGAAAAGGTGGCGGAGGACAAAAGTTTTACGCCAGGGTTGATAGGCGCCTCATCCGCAATGCAGAAAATCTACAAACTGGTCGGGCAAGTAGCTCGGGCGGATGCAGCGGTTTTATTGGTGGGCGAGAGCGGGACTGGTAAGGAGCTGGTGGCTCGGGCGATCTATGCCAACAGCCCGCTGGCGGCTCGCCCTTATGTGGCGATTAACTGTGCGGCCATTCCTGACACCTTGCTGGAGAGCGAACTGTTTGGACATGAACGGGGTGCCTTTACAGGGGCACTGACGCAAAGGATCGGAAAGTTTGAGCGGGCGGATGGGGGAACTATCTTTTTGGACGAAATTGGGGATATGCCGTTGGCCTTGCAGGCAAAGCTTTTGCGGGTTCTGCAAAACGGGGAGTTTCAGAGATTGGGCGGCGATCAGACCCTGCGGACCAAGGTGAGGGTGATTGCCGCCACAAACAAGGATCTGACGGCGATGGTGAAGGAGAAGACCTTTCGGGAGGACCTTTACTATCGGATCCATGTGGTGCAGATCCAGCTTCCGCCTTTGCGAGAACGGGCGGAGGACGTGTTGCCTTTGGCTGAGCATTTCTTAAAGCGGGCAGGTAAAGATCGGGGCCTAAAATTCTCTTCGGCCAGCAAAAAGGCTCTGCAGAGTTGGCGTTGGCCGGGGAATGTAAGGGAGTTAGAGAATGCGATCACGCGGGCGGTGGTGTGTGCGGCGGCGGAATCGATTGAGCCAGGAGATTTGCCACCTGAGATTTTGGGGCAGGGCATAGGGGGGGTGACCACGGGGGACTGGTGGAAAAAGGTCGAAGAGGTTGCGGGAAAAGGCGGGGATCTTTTGGCTGCAGGAGAAAAGCTTTTGGTTGAGAGGGCTATGAACGAGTCTGGGGGGAATGTGAAGCGGGCTTCAGAGATTTTAGGGGTTACCCGTGCTGCTTTGAGGACTCGGGTGGAGCGTTATAACATAATATTCAATAATTTAGATTCAGAATAAAGTATTATAATTAAACTGTTTAAAGCAATGCAAAAACTATGGGTTGTGTGTAGAGTATTGAGTGATCAAAAAGCTAGGAAGGTGGGGTTTGTCCTATTTCTCTATATTGCTCTTTATTGGCAAGCTTGAGGCGGGAGTGGTTATTCATGAAGTTCAAAGTACAAATACAAGTTTACCTGATCCATTTAATCAGCTGATCGATTGGGTAGAGATTTATAATCCCGACAGCGCCTCCTTCGACCTTTCTGGCCATTACCTTTCTGATAGCGCCTCGAACAGGATTAAGTTTACCTTTCCAGCTGGCACCACCTTAGCGGCAGGTGGATATCTGATTGTTTGGTGTGGCTCAACCACTGACTTTGCGATCTCCGGCACGTATCCTGCAGGCCAACTGCGTGCCACTGGCTTTGCCATTAGTTCCGGCGGGGAGCCAATTGTGCTTACGGCGCCTGACGGGTTGACGACGATTGATGAGTATCCCGCGCTTCCTATCGGCACAGTAGGTACCCCAGGGGTCGGTCGCTCTCTCGGTCGCGGGACCGGTTCTAATTTTAGTGTTCTTTATTTCTACAATACTCCGACACGGGGTACGGCCAACACCACGGCTGGAACTGAGGCTATTCCAATTGATCCGCCAACTGTTTCGTTACCAGCTGGAATTTATTCGACCAGTCAAACGGTAACAATTACCTCAGCCGTCCCTAATGGAACAATTCGATACACACTAGACGGTTCGGAGCCTACCGAATCCTCATCGGCTTATAGCACGCCGATTTCGTTAGGATTTGGAGGAAACAATTCAACCCAATATTCATGGATACCCACAGCCCCTAGTGGAAGTGGAATTGATGATTGGAAGCAACCTAATGGATCCGTTTCGCGAATTCATGTGCTTCGCGCGCGATTTTTCAAAACAGGTGCGGCAAGTCGTACTGTTACGAAGTCCTACATCGTTGATTCCATGGGCACCGATCGTTACCGTTTTCCAATCGTTTCTGTTGCGTCAGATCCGGCCAATTTATTCAATAATCAGTCAGGGATCTATGTTCCGGGAGCAAACACCTACTCGACGGACTGGCCTAATACTGTAGGCGCTGTGCCCTCTGAGTTCTGGGCGAACTACTACCAAAGCGGAAGTGAATGGGAGAGGGCTTCTCACCTTGAGCTATTCGAACTGAACGGAGCACAGTTGATTGAGGGTGCAATTGGGCTTCGTATCAATGGCAACACAACGCGCAATCGACCCCGCAAAGCCCTTCGCATCTACAACCGCAACCCCTCTGGGTCGACAACTTGGACCAGCACAGCCCTTTTTCCCGATCGCAACACGCGTTCCTGGAGTACCTTTTTGCTTCGTGCTTCTGGCAATGATTGGAACCAGTCCCTCTTTCGGGATGCTTTGGTAAGTGCCATTGCCGCACCCACGGGACTCGACCGCCAAGCAGCGCGACCTGTTGTCCTTTTTCTTAATGGTGAATATTGGGGCATTCATAACTTGCGGGAGCGCATCGATGAGGATTGGATATTTCATAACTTTGGTCTGCCTACTGATCAGTTTGCTGTCCTTGAGGTTACCTCGGGTGGTGCAAATTTCCTCAACCCTACGTCCGATAACAGTCAACCCATCTTCGATTTTGGAAATACCGCTTTGTTGTCGGATTACAAAGACATCTTAGCTCGGGCGGAAAATAATGAATTCAGTGGCGACTCAGGCTATGCAGGTCTCAACTCGCGCGTTGATGTTGCTAACTTTATCGATTACTCCGCAGTTACAATCTGGTCAGGAAACACAGATTGGCCTGGCAATAATGTGCTGATGTGGCGTTCGCTGTCGTCCGCTCTAAATTCCAATCCTAAGTTGGATGGGCGATGGAGATATATTTTAAAGGATAACGACTTTGCCCTTGGCTTAAATTTTAATTATGTACCCGGCTATAATTCGAATGTCACTCAAATGGCCCAGTTTGATACCCTTAGTTACGCCACCACGTCAGCAGCGACAACTTGGGCAAACAATGAAATTAGCACCCGCCTTTTGCGAAAGGCGCTGGAAAACACAACTTTTAGAAACCAGTTCATCAACCGGTTTGCGGATCTCCTTAATACATCGCTATCAGTGCATGAGACGACAGCGCGGCTTGATGAGCACATCGCAGTTTATCAACTTGGTGTTCAAGAGCATTTTTCCCGATGGCCTACCTCTATCAATTGGTCAAATGAGGTAGAG
Organism: Methylacidiphilales bacterium; assembly: GCA_044348085.1. Taxonomy (GTDB): domain Bacteria; phylum Verrucomicrobiota; class Verrucomicrobiia; order Methylacidiphilales; family Verrucolacustridaceae; genus Verrucolacustris. The sequence goes on from JBIKTM010000005.1 coordinate 85,273, forward strand.
CGGATTCGTGGCTATTTGCAGGCTCGTCCTGCTGCGGTGCGTGGGCACATCGTCAATAAATTTGGCCTAGCTGGGACGGTTCAATTGACTGCAGGAGTGACCAATCCAAACCAAGGTGTCGTGACTGTAAATTCCCTGAAGATTGAGTCCGCCACCAGCGGGGTAGGAGCCGATATCACGAATTGGACAGGAACTTATTTCAAAGGCGTTCCAGTGACTCTTAAGGCTGAGGCAAAGCCTGGATATCGATTTTCCGGTTGGTCCCGTAGCACTGCTACGACTGAGACCGTGCATGCTACTGACGTCGCCAGCAATTACACTTCTTGGGCGAACGACAGTAATTTAGGTAGCGGGTTCTTGGGCTGGGTTTTGACAAGTAGCACTGCCAATAGTTCAGAGGCGGGGCACTTTTTGCAAATTACTCGAGGCGGATGGGGGCTTTATGCAAACAGCAGTGAGTGGAGTTCTGCCCGGCGGCCTTTCGAGCAGCCTTTGGCTGTCGGTAGAACCTTAGCGGTTCGTCTTCAGCATGGTGCTGTTTCCGAGCCAGGAGTAATCGAGGTTGTTTTGGCTAACAGTGACAGTCAGCCGTTATTCAAATTGGAGCGACGCTGGGATTCTTCATTTTATTGGGTGAATGGACAAGTGACTGGGGTCTCGGTCACAACATCAGTTTTAGACCTAGAATTCATTCTGACTTCCAGTACATCATTCAGCCTTAAGCTTACCCCTGTTGGGGGTGCCCCCTCCACTGTGACTGGAGCCTTGATCAGTCATTCCAACGCAAATATTACGCAAGCCATTTTCAAGAACTACTCAGCCGGTTTTGGCGGAAGAGCAGACTTTTTTGTTACAAGCATGCGAATCACCACGCCTGGATCCACGATAGGGGGCAGTTTTTCATCTTACGGAACCAACCCGGTGTTATCGGAGACCTTTTCTGGAGATGCTAT
>JBIKTM010000054.1:0-3823 GCA_044348085.1 Methylacidiphilales bacterium
GGCACGGTCTGGACCACAAACACGGCGGAATCATGACGTGTCTGGATCGGGATGGGTCCGTCGTGGATACCGACAAGAGCATCTGGTTCCAAGGGCGGGCGGGATGGATATTCGGGACCCTTTACAATACCGTGGCGAAGCGTCCCGAGTGGCTAGAAGCGGCCAAGAGTTGCGTGGATTTCAGCCGTAAACATGCCTACGCAGACGATGGGAAAATGTATTTCAGCGTGACGTGCGAAGGTCAGCCCCTCCGTATGAGGCGCTATGTTTTTAGCGAGGCATTCGCCGCAATCTCGTATGCCGCGTATGCCAAGGCTACAGGCGATGCCCGCTCGGCGGAGGATGCGACGAACTGCTTTGAAACTTTCGTTCGTTATAGTTTCACGCCTGGTGTGATGCAGCCGAAGTTCGAGCCGACTCGCCCGATGAAAGGCCTCGCCCCTCTCATGATCGGCATCGTCACGGCACAGGAGCTGCGAACGAACTTGGGTGATCTCCGGATCTCAGACCGGACCTTGAGCGAATGGATCGATCACTGGATCGCCGAGGTGGAACGTGATTTTTTTAAGCCCGATCACGGCGCGTTAATGGAGTGCGTGGCTCCTGACGGCGGGATTCTCGACCATCACGACGGGCGCACGCTGAACCCAGGTCATGCCATCGAATGCGCATGGTTCATCATGCATGAGGGGCGCCATCGTAACGATACACGCCTCATCGCGCTGGGCACACGGATTCTCGATTGTATGTGGGCACGCGGTTGGGATGCTGAACATGGTGGCCTTCTTTACTTTACGGATTTGAAGGGCCTTCCGGTGCAGGAATACTGGCACGATATGAAATTCTGGTGGCCTCACAACGAGGCGATCATCGCCACGCTCCTAGCCTGGAAGCTGACGGGTAATTCGCGCTACGCCGAGATGCACCGCCTTGTGCATGACTGGAGCTTCCAGCACTTTCCCGACACGGAGCACGGCGAGTGGTTTGGATATCTACACCGTGATGGCAGTCTCTCCTCACGGGCCAAGGGCACGATGTATAAAGGGCCGTTTCATCTGCCTCGCATGTTGTGGTTTTGCTGGAGGGAACTGGATCCTGCCCTGGCCTTATGACGCCCATCGGTGCGATTCCCTCGTCTAATTGGGAGCGTTTGCCAGATCTGCCCAGCAAGCTCGGCCTTGCCGGAGCATTCGCAGGAGTTGCTGATGGCTACCTACTCGTCGCAGGGGGCGCGAACTTTCCTGATCAAATGCCATGGGATGGCGGTATCAAAAAATGGCATGACACCGTGTATGCACTCGACAAGCCGGACGGTGCTTGGAGCATCGTGGGTCAATTACCCATTCCTCTGGGATATGGAGTGAGCGTGACGACTACGGACGGAATCTTCTGCGTCGGAGGCAGCGATTCGCAGAGACATTACGGCAACGTCTTTCGCCTCACCTGGAAAAGGAACAAGTTCACGACTGAAAACGCCCATCCTCTGCCCATTGCATTAGCGAACCACTGTGGAGCCTTGGTTGGCACTACCCTCTATGTAGTTGGCGGCAACGAAAAACCTGGCGAAGTCGAGTGTGTGAACCGCGCATTCACCCTCGACCTCAGCAATCCGACCGCTCGATGGATCGAGATCCCATCCTTACCAGGAAAACCACGCTTCCTCAGTACTGCTGGCGCGCATGACGGCACACTCTTTATTGTCGGCGGTACCAGCTTAGAATCTAATCTCAATGGAAAGATATCCCGGAGCTACCTGAAAGAAATTTGGAGTTATCGCCCAGATCAAGGTTGGATTCTGCGTGCGCCCATGCTCAAACCAGCAGTAGCCGCCCCCACTCCCGCTCCCGTACTTGCCGGCAGGCTCCTTATTCTGACCGGCGATGATGGCTCACTCGCCCAGTTCCAACCGCTAGCCCAGCATCCCGGTTTTCCTTGCGCAATCCAAAGCTACGATATTTCCAACGATTCATGGAACTTTGCTGGTGAACTACCCGCAGGTCGAGCTGTGCTCCCATGCGTGCAATGGCAGGGAAAAACCGTAATCATAAGTGGTGAACAGCGCCCTGGGGTACGGACCCCAGAAATTCTGGCAGGAAAACTAAATTGATTTTTAATCAACAGAGATCCTGCCTAAATCGAAGATTTTCATGACGTTGCTCTGCCAACATTAGGGGCAAGGTAAACGAAAAATCGGGTGGGCTAGCCATTCCCCTCTGAACGGTTGTCCTACTTCAATACCCACCCTCCTTGCCTTTGTGCTATTTTTTCGCCCGAACGGTCTTGGAGGGAGTGGGTGACGAGGCGATGGAGGACGTCGAAAAAAGACGAAAGCTGGAACATACCCCCTTCATCGTAAAACGTATTTCCAACCTACCTTGGGCTTGATTCACCAAATCGGCCCCTTCCACCCCAACCTCTTCCAGCTTACCCAAACCCAGTCGGACTGGATCCACCGATAGAAGAATAGGGGCAAAAGCATAGATATCTGCCCGGCCATCAATCCACCGGCTGGCATCGTAGAGTTGGTTTAAAATCCAGATGTGAACGTCCTTAGAACGCCGCGTCACCACGACCTCCAAGCAATGGGGCCCAGAAATCTTCACGGCCTGTCCCAGTAAAAGGCTGCGGACCAAATTGAGCGCCAGTTGCTTGGGCCACGGATTTCGAAGCTCCCCCCCACTGGCATGAAAAAGTCGAAGCGCACCTGCGACTAGAGAACCAGACCCCACTTTGCGCCGGATTAGACCCGGGGCCCAATTCTTTTGAGATTTTAAAGCCGGAAAGTTCGGGGCGATTTGAATGTCGGTCAGACGCTCTTTACGGGCGAAGGGAGGGATTAAATCGGCCAGCACCTCAAACCCATCTGCGGGAAGTTCCGTCGCCTGAGCTCCGCTAAAATAAACCGGCTCCCCTGAGAGAAGCCCATCAGCTAACTCGGCCGTCCTAGGAAGAAGGTAATAACAGTCCATCGACTCGGCTGGGTGCACCTGAATTTGCAAGAACTGGGCGATCGGGCTGCGTGGGGAAATGGGACCATCACAATAGACCTGACCTCCCTTCCGGAGAAAATCTTCTAACGCAGGAATTTGCTCCAAGGTGACATCATCGGATGCCATGAGAATTAGCCGTGCAGCTTTGAGACTTTGGATGTCACGCCCATAGCTGTGCAGGATCTGGCCTTGGCTTAGAATGTCCCACCAACCCGTCCCCAACATTTCTTGGGAAATGCGGGTTCCAAGCATCACCCCCACCTCGAAAACGGGATGCGATTCCTTAACCTGCTGAGCCAAGTTGCGACACGCATCCGCCCAAGCGGGTAAGCGAGCTAAGTTTGACTCCTGTATGCGGCCATCCGGAGCGTGGTTAATCCCCAAAGTGTAAGTTCCCCCGTGCAAGAGAGTGGTGGCGGCTTCGAGTTCAAGAAGCGAGGTGGTCTTCGAAACGTTATGGGACCAAACGAGCTCCGAACAACTCATCAGTTCGAAAGCATACCCTTGGTTGGAGTAAAGTCGTGAGTATAGGCTTCGCGGTTCAGCATGATGAGCCTCCGAGGATAACCAATCCGAAAGCTCATCCACCCGATCGTAGTATAAGTGTCTTTTTCTTCCTGCACCATTAAAGGAAAGAGCGATCGGCCGTTTCAGCCGGGCCAAGGCACGCTTGAGGGCGATCAAAAATCGCCGAAAGGTTTCAGCCCGAAACTCCTCATGCCTTGTCGTTCCAAGGGATTCGATCAGATGCTCTCCTTGATACCAATCGGAATAAGCCCGATGACATGAGGAACAGAAACACGTTTCCTTGCCTTCGTTCCCGCGGTTTTGTG
>JBIKTM010000023.1:0-30589 GCA_044348085.1 Methylacidiphilales bacterium
GTCCCTTACCAAGATAAACTCCTCCAACGATTCGTCCCGCCCGATACAAATTGCCCAATTTATCCTCTAATACTCGCGCCCGCAAAATAGTCCGACCCAACGACTCAATCGGGTCTACAACGCCTTTTTTATTTTTACTTTCAAGGGTACCAGCCATGCGGATTGCCATTCTCTTAAATTACCCGCTTCATCCCCCCCGCCAAGCCTTCGTCTGTCTTTAGCTAAACCGAAGCACTATACCGCCCAGCCTGCATACATCTTCTCCAATGCCGATCGAACCCCCGCCGCTGTCCTTGGCTCCCTCCACACCCCCTGATACATCGGCAACTGCTCCAATAATCGCACCAATCTTCGAGCTAACGACTCCATCAGTTGACGCTGGAACTTCCCCCTCAACCCACCTGCCGAACCCAATAGGCTCTTCACTTTCCCCGCTGGAACAATTAAAGCCGTCACCAATCCTTCTGCCACCACCGAGGCCGATCGTCGTCTTCCCGTCAAAATCGAAAGTTCGCCCAAAATCTCACCGGTTCCCAATCGGGCCAAGACCAGAGGATTTCGCCCCCGAATCCGCTTCTCCACCCTCGCCTTTCCAGATAAAATCACTAACAATTCTCGCGCCAAACCCCCTTCGACCACCATGATATCCCCCTTCCGAAAAATCCTTTTTTTCTCTTTCGGAAAAATCCGCTTCCACTCTGATACTCCTAATTTCACCCCTCTTTTCTAACCGAATTTCTTCCATCCCGCCAGCCCCACCGATGACACCCGACTCCTCCCCAGGCACACGCGAACGCAGCCTCCAGGTCGCCCTCTCCTTCTGCCTCCTCGATGTTTTTCTTATGGGCACGGCCGCTTACCTCTCCAACTCTCTCACCATCCTCACCGATCTTCTTAAGGAATCTACCGACCTCCTCTCCATTCTTGCCGCTTTTCTCACCATCCGCGCCGTTCGACGATCTCCCAATCACCATTTCTCGTACGGAATTGGAAAACTTGAAAATCTTGTCAGCCTCAGCATCGGACTGGTTATGCTCGGCTCCGCTCTTTGGATTGCATGGCACTCCGCCCATCACCTCGCCTCCCCCCAAATGGCCGAGGGAACAATTCCCGGAATTTGCATCTTCGCCCTCTACACTTTCATCGGTTACTGGATCTATTTTCGTACCCGTCGCGTCTCCCAACAACAACCTTCGGCCATTATGGAATCCCAAGCCCGTCTCTGGTTCTCAAAAGCCAGCTTCGATGCGGCAATGTGTACGGCCCTCCTTCTCGCGTATCTCTTTCGAAATCAAACATGGAGCTGGTACCTAGATCCCCTCGCCTCTCTCGTCGGGGTCCTTTTTATGCTTCACGCCGCCTGGGCCATGACCTCCTCATCTGTGAACGATCTTCTCGATGCTACGATCGAAGAAACCACCCAACTCCGCATCCTGCGCCAACTTGTCCAACACTTAGACGACTACGATCGACTGCATAAAGTCCGTACCCGCCGCTCCGGTCCGCGCATCTATGTCGAAATCTTCCTTGAGTTCGACCCACTCCTTCTCATGGGTGAAGTCCAAAAGCGAATTCATAAACTCCAACAATCGATCGGGGAAATTATCCCCGGAGCCGATGTCTCGATTCGCCCCTGCACCAAAGAGCCCAAATAACCAATCCACTATCCCGCTCTTTATCTACACCCTTTTCCCAGAACAATTGCCATTCCTTCCGTTTCAATTCTAAGCTCTTCGATCTCCATGCCCCTTTTTCAAACCCTCTTTCGAACCAAACGGATCGACCACCTCCAGCACGAAGCCAAACACGAAACCGGCTTCGTCAAAGCCCTCGGCCCGTGGCAACTCACCTTCCTCGGCATTGGCGCCATTATCGGCACCGGAATCTTCGTACTTACCGGCACCACCGCCGCAAACCACACCGGACCCGCCCTCGTTCTCTCCTTCACCATCTCAGGCATCGGCTGTCTCTTTGCCGGCCTCTGTTACGCCGAATACGCCGCTATGATTCCCACCGCAGGCAGCGCCTATACCTACGCCTATGCTAGCCTCGGCGAATTGCTCGCCTGGATCATCGGCTGGGACCTTATCTTGGAATACCTCTTCGCCTCCGCCACGGTCGCCGTTGGATGGTCTGGCTACGCCGTAAAATTCCTCCACAACTTCGGCGTCGATATCCCCCCTGCCCTCTGCTCTTCTCCTCTGGTCTTCAACCACGGCGTCTGGACCCAAAGCGGAGCCCTATTCAACCTCCCTGCTGTCCTCGTTTGCCTGGCCGCCACCTTACTTCTGGTGATCGGGATCAGGGAATCTGCCCGCTTCAACAATGTCATCGTCATCATCAAGCTCGCCGTGATCGTCCTCTTCATTCTCTGCGGCTCTTCCTATATTGATACCCAAAACTGGGTCCCTTTCATTCCAGAAAATACAGGACGTTTCGGCGAGTATGGTTGGAGTGGTATCCTCACCGGTGCCGGAGTCATCTTCTTCGCCTACATCGGCTTTGATGCCGTCTCAACCGCAGCACAAGAGTCCAAAAACCCACAGCGGGACATGCCCTTCGGGATTCTTGGATCTCTTCTCCTCTGTACCATCCTCTACATCCTCGTCTCCCTTGTCCTCACCGGAATCGTCCCCTTCAAGGAACTTGCCGTGCCCGCCCCCGTTGCCTTGGCCATCGATCGCGCGGGCGAAGGTCTCCGTTGGCTCGGTCCGCTTGTCCAGTTGGGTGCCATCGCCGGTCTCAGCTCCGTGATTCTCGTCATGATGATGGGTCAACCCCGCATCTTCTTCTCCATGGCCAAGGACGGACTTCTCCCAAAAAGATTTGCCCAACTTCACCCCAAATTCGGAACCCCGCACGTCACCACGATCATCACCGGCTTATTCGCCGCATTGATGGCGGGAGTCCTCCCCATCGGCGTTCTCGGTGAACTCGTCTCCATCGGTACCCTCCTTGCTTTCACCATCGTCTGCCTCAGCATCCTCGTTCTTCGAAAAACCCGCCCGAACGTCGAGCGCCCTTTCCGGTGCCCTTTTCTACCTTGGATTCCGATTGCCGGCGCTTTGGTTTGCCTAGCCCAAATGATCGCCCTGCCCTTCGACACCTGGATTCGCCTCATCGTCTGGTTGGCGATCGGCTTGGCTATCTACTTCTACTACGGCATCCGCCACAGCCGACTGAATTCGGCCTCTAAAAGCTGAATCAACTCACCGGCCAGAAAAGCAGACGCCCGCAATTTTCACACGTCGCACCCGCTTTCCCGGATTTGGCCGCGATGGTCGAACCTTGTGTCAGCTTCATGTGACATCCACCGCAATTGGTTCCATGCTCTACGGGCACGACTGCCACATCCTTCTTGTTGGCCATGATCCGACGATATTTGGTCAGCAATCCCTCCTCCACCCCCGAGGCCAAGGTCTCAATCTCCTTCACTAAGTCCCCTAACCGCGTCTCCAACTCGGTTTTCTTTTTCTTCAACTCCTCCTCTTTCACCGCCAACTCCCCTTCCTTCACCTTCGCCCCCTCCGCCTCCACTACCGCCTCCTTCTTCGCCTTCTCCCCCAAAGCCATCAAATCCAGTTCCCTATCCTCAATCTCCTGCACCTCTTTCTCCTCCCGCTGAATCTCAGTTCCCAAGGCCGTGAACTCCTCATTCTTGCGAGTCTCAAACTGCTGCACCTTGTACCGCGCCGCCTTCGCACGATGAGCCTCCGCCTCCAGTTCCAGCTTCTTCCGCTCCACCTCGGCATTCTGAGCCTCCAACCTTTTTTTCTCCGCCCCGGCGCGCACCTCGACCCGCCTCTGCTCTAACGACTTCATCTCGTTCGGCCAAGCCGCCAGCTCCTTATTTAATCTCATCTGCCTCTGTTCCCGCTCCTGCAGGACCAGTAGTTTCTCCAGTTCGGGCGCCAATCCGCTCATTTCTTCACTCCGCTCATCTTTTCAACATACTTGGCCAGCAGGTCACACTCCAGATTCACTTTATCCCCCGCCTTGCGATCTCTTAGGGTCGTCACCTCATAGGTGTGCGGAATGATCCAGACATTGAACTTCCGCCCCTCGACTTTTCCAATCGTCAAACTGATCCCGTCGATCGCAACGCATCCCTTCGGCACCAAATACCGGTCCAAACCCTCGGGCACCTCCGCCTCCAACTCCCAATCTTCTCCCGACCTCCCCCACTTGCTGACCCGAGCCGTCCCGTCGATATGGCCCGTCACAAAATGCCCTCCCACCTTCCCGTCCGCTTTAAGCGAACTCTCTAAATTCACCCGCGCCCCCACTTGCGCCGACTGTAAGTTGGTCTTCTCCTTCGTCTCATCCAACAGATCGAAAATCAGCCTCTTTCCCTTCACCTCGGTCACCGTCAAACAACATCCGTTCACCGCCACGCTATCCCCGATCTTCACCCCGTCCACAATCGAGCCTACTTCCACTTCAAGACTCCAGCCCTTCCCTCGGCGCGTAACCGCTTGGACTACTCCAGCCTCTTCTACAATGCCCGTGAACATACTCTTACTTCGCCCCTCCGAGCTTCCCACGCAAGCACAGGTCTTCTCCCGCGCAGGAGCTGACCACCTCGCACCACCCCCAATCCGCCCATCCGTCGATTTTAGGTAACCCCTTCCCCCGTTCCCCCACCAGAATCGGAGCTAGATAAATCACTACCTCATTCACTTTCCCGGCCTTGATGAGTCCACCCGCCACCTCCGCCCCACCCTCCACCAACAGTCGCGATACTCCCCTGCGGTACAGATCCTTCAAAACATCCAACCACCTCTTTTTACGATACACCAGCGTCCGTTCTTTATTTCGATCTCGGAAAAGATTCGCTCCCTTAGGCAACTTTCCCGACCTCGTCACCACTACCCGCCATGGTTGTTCCCCCACCCGACCCTTGCGCACGGTCAGCTTTGGGTTGTCCTTCCTTAAAGTCTCTGCCCCCACCAAGATCGCATCGCACCCCGCCCTCAACTTCTGAACCTCCGCCCGCGCATGCTCTCCCGTCACCCACCTCCGCCCCGGCACCACCAGATATCCATCCATCGTCATCGCTAGCTTAAGAATCACCCAAGGCTCCTTTTTTGTTGTCCAGTGCCGGTAATCCTCGTTCAACTTCTCACACTCCTCCCGCAAGATTCCCTTCAAGACCTGGATCTTTTTTCGAGAAAGAATTCGCCTCGCACCTCCCGCATTCCTCCGATCCACATCTCCCGCACCGTAAATCACCTCCCGGATCCCAGACGCAACGATCCGATCTGTGCATGGAGGCGTCCTTCCATGAGTCGAACACGGCTCCAACGTCACAAACAACTTCGCTCCCTTTGCCTTCACCCCCGCTTGCTGAATGGCCTCGATTTCCGCATGCGGCAGACCCGCCCTCCTGTGATAACCTGACCCCACGATCCTCCCGCCTTTCACCAAGATCGCACCCACTCGTGGATTTGGCCTTGTTGAATTTCCTGCTCGTTTTGCCAACTCTACCGCCATCCCCATCCACTTTTCATCCAACCGAATCCTCATTCTTATCGAATCCTAAATCCCGGAGGAAGGAATCGAACGCTCCGGTCTACTCAATCCCTGGCGCGCTTTGTCCAAAACCCCGTTCACAAACCGACCCGACTCTTCCGTGCTCAACGCCTTAGCCACCTCGATCGCCTCGTTCAATGCCGAGATCGGCGGCACATCATCCGCAAACTTCATCTCCCACAACGCCAATCGCAAAATCGCCCGATCTACCGGCGCCATCCGGCTCGGATCCCAGTTGGTCACCAATTTCTTCAACTCTGCATCTACCTCCGCCTGTTTTTCGATAACGGCCCGGATCCGTTTTTCGGCAAAAGCACACGCCTCTGGCTTTGCCTCTGTCTGTTCCCAAAGATTTTTCAGCGCTTCATCCAGAGGAATGCTCGAAGTCCCCACCTCCCGCTGATATAGGAACTGGGCCGCCAGAATCCTGCCCTCCCTGCGCTTACCGGCCACGACCTACCCCCTTCAATTTCCACATCCGTAACGCCGCCTCCGCCGCTTCTCTCCCTCGATTCAGCTTTCCTAAACACCTATCCCTTGCCTGCTTCTCCGTCTTCACTCCCACCAAATGATGCAAAACAGGAATATCCGTCTCGATCATCATCCGCATCAGCGCCTCAGTGGCCGAATTCAAAATCAGATCCGCATGTGCCGTCTCCCCCTGCCACACCAACCCCAACGCCAACACCGCATCCGGCTTTTTCCTTAACGCTCGCTTCACCTCCAGAGGGACTTCAAAAGTTCCCGGCACTCGAACCTCCTCCACCTTGTGCCCGTGGAACACCTTCCGTGCCGCCTTCACCATCCCATCGGCATACTTTTGGTGATAATCGGCCACCACGATGATGAATTTCCCCATTTTCACAACCGGTGCCCCATTCTCTTTTTCTTCGTCGCCAGATACTTGCGATTGTGGGCATTCGGCTTCGTCCTAATCGGTACCTGATCCACCAACTCCAATCCGTACCCCGCCAACCCCACCACCTTCTTCGGATTGTTCGTCAGTAAACGCATCCTTCTCACGCCCAGATCGGTCAGAATCTGCGCCCCGATTCCGTACTCTCTCAAATCAGCCGAGAAACCTAGCTTCCGGTTTGCCTCTACCGTATCCAAGCCCTTCTCCTGTAAACGATACGCCTGAATCTTTGCTGGCAACCCAATCCCCCGACCCTCTTGCCGCATGTAGACCAGCACTCCTTTTCCCTCTTGAGCAATCCTTCTTAAGGCATCGTGCAACTGGTTTCCACAATCGCACCTACGGGATGCAAACACGTCCCCCGTTAAACATTCACTGTGAACCCGCACCAACACCGCATCCTTAGCTTTTGGTTTTCCCTTCACCAAGGCTAGGTGATGACTCCCATCTGTCACCGTTCGGTACAGATACAGATCAAACATCCCGTATTCGGTCGGCAACTTCACCACCTGCTCCCGCACCACCAACCGTTCTTTCCTCCTCCGGTATTCGATCAGATCCTGAATCGTCCCAAGTTTCAGCCCGTGCTTCTTTTTGAACTCGATTAGATCCGCCCACCTCGCCATGGATCCGTTCGGATTTAGAATTTCGCAGATCACCGCCGCATCCCCCAACCCCGCCAGTTTTGCCAGATCCACGGCTGCTTCGGTATGCCCCGCCCGGACCAGCACTCCACCCTCCTTCGCACGGACAGGAAAAATATGTCCCGGTTGAACTAAATCCTCCGCCTTCGGACTCGCCTTGCCCAGAACCCGAAGCGTGGCCGCTCGGTCATGAGCACTAATCCCAGTGCTGATTCCCTTTGCCGCATCAACCGAAACGGTGAAATCGGTCCCAAACCTCTCCTCGTTCCTTGGCACCATCCGACTCAGTCCCAGCTTCTCCGCCCGGGCTTGTGAAACCGGAGCACAGATCAAACCCCGTCCCTCTCCGGCCATAAAGTTGATCAGCGCGGGAGTCACACTCCGGGCCGCTAACACCAGATCCCCCTCGTTCTCTCGTTGGGCATCATCCGTCATGATCACCATCCGACCCTTTCGCATGGCGGCAATCACTTCTTCGATCCGGTCCGCCCCCTGTGGTTTTTTCATGCTCCGCCCCCCAGAGCCGCCCTCACCATCTTCTCCACCGCCGCCAACGCATTACCGATTCCCGAGGCATCCGCTCCCGAACCCTGCGCCATATCAGGTCTTCCCCCACCCTTCCCCCCCACTTCCGGCGCCGCAGCCTGGATGATCTTTCCCGCCTGAACCTTCTTCGCTGCCTCGGCCGTGCAAAGTGCAACCAAAGGCACTTTTCCTCCCTCTTTCCCGATCAAAAATAGAACCGACTCCCCCTCCCTCTTTAATCGATCTGCCAGAACGGGCAAATACCCGTTCGGGACTTCCCCCAGATCCACCCCTAACCACTTGATCCCACTCAAAACCGTTCCTTTCGCCCATAACTCCTTTGCATCCTGCTCAGCCTTTTTCTGCATCTCGGCCATCCGATCCTTAGCCGCCTGCTTGTCTCCCTCCCGCAACAACTCATCCGCTTTGGCGATTTCTGCATCCCGTTTCTTCACCAGATCCCAAAGCTGTTCCGGCGTCTCCTTCCCGCTCTCCTTGGAAAGCTGTACAGCCCCCGCTTTTTTCTTTTCCAAAGAAGCGGCCTTCTCATCTTGTTTCTTCATCTCTTCACGGCACCAATCGGCCAACGCAGTCCCCGAAACCGCCTCGATCCTTCGTACCCCTGCTGCGATGGCTGACTCTCCAACCACGCGAATCGCACCGATCTTCGCCGTCGATCGCACATGGGTTCCTCCACAAAGCTCCTTTGAAAAACCACCGATATCCACCACCCGCACAGTCGTTCCATATTTATCCCCGAAGAACTGCAAAATCGTCGGATCATTCTTCACCTCGGCATAAGGCCTTTCCCCCCACTTCACCACCACATCAGCCTTCACCTTCTCGTTCACCTGAGACTCCACCTTCGACAACTCCTCCGAACTCATCGCCTTCAGATGCGAAAAATCAAACCGCAGCCGATCAGGCCCCACATACGATCCCTTCTGTCTGACTCCCTCTCCCAACACGCTCCTCAATGCCCAGTGTAAAAGGTGGGTCGCACTGTGATGACCCTCGATTCTTCCCCGTCTCTCCGTATCCAAACTCACCTTCACCGGACCTTTTGCATCAACGACCGAATCGGTTAAATGGACGGGAACTCCACCCGCGCCACGGATCGTCGCCACCACCTTCACCTTTTTTCCATCCCACTCAATCCAACCCGTGTCCCCCACCTGTCCTCCCATCTCCCCGTAAAACGGTGTCTGCCCCAAGAATACCCGACCCTTTGCACCAACCGGCCCCACCTCTTTTAAAGCCTCGGCCGCCAACCTCTCCACCTTTAGCTCCTCCGTATTCTCATACCCTGTGAAGACGGTCGGGAAATCTGGTCCAGCCTCATCCTCAACTTTGATCGTTGTCTTGTTCTGCGACTGCCGTGCGCGCGACCGCTGTGCCTCCATCGCCTTTTCGAATCCCGCGCCATCCACCTCCATTCCCCTTTCTCTTGCCATCAGTTGGGTCAGATCCAGCGGAAATCCATACGTGTCATACAGTATAAAAGCATCCTCACCCTGAATTCCCCTGTTCGATCCCGCCACCAGCTTCTCAAACATCGCCAACCCCCTCTCCAACGTTTTCGAGAACGAAGCCTCCTCCGCCGAAAGAACCGCCCGAATATCCTTCTCCCGCGCCTTCAGTTCCGGGAAAGCATCCCCCATTGTTCGGATCAAGGGCGTCGCCAGTTCCGAAAGGAACCCGTCCGGCAACTTGAACCGGCGACCAAACATCACCGCCCGTCGCAGGATTCTCCGCAGCACATAGTTCCGACCCTCGTTCCCAGGCACAATCCCGTCGGCGATCGAAAACGAAAGCGTTCGCACATGATCCGCCAAGACCCGGAAGATGCAGTCGTTCATCTCTTCCTCGCTCACCTCATCCCGGCTCTTCGGCACCCGTGCCCCATACTTCTTTCCTGACATCTTCTCGATCTCTGAAAAAATCGGAGCAAACAGATCACTCGCATAGTTGGATGGGTCCTTTTTAAAATCCTTGAACCCGTCCGAAACGGCAAATATCCCCGCTACCCGCTCCAATCCCATTCCCGTGTCCACATGACGCTCAGGCAATGGCTTAAACTTCCCCCCTGGCTCGGCGTTGAACTGAATGAAGACGAGATTCCAGATTTCCAGACAGCGCGGATCGCCCTGGTTCACCAGCTTCCCCTGCGTCTTTCCTTCTGGCGTCAGATCCACATGCACTTCCGAGCACGGTCCGCACGGACCCGTCTCTCCCATCATCCAAAAATTGTCCTTTGCATTCCCCATCACCACGTGAACGGCCGGATCCAACCCCGCTTTCTTGAACTTGTCCACCCAGTAGCCGTGCGCCTCGGAATCAAACTCGGCCGGATCCCCAGGCCCGGGCTTGTAAACCGTGGCGTAAAGTCGGGCGGGTGGGAATTTCCAGATATCGACCAAAAGTTCCCAGGCCCAGTCGATCGACTCCTTTTTAAAATAATCCCCGAACGACCAGTTCCCAAGCATCTCAAAGAAAGTGTGGTGGTAGGTATCGAAACCGACGTCTTCCAGGTCGTTGTGTTTCCCGCCCGCTCGAATGCACTTTTGCGTGTCAGCGGCTCGGGCCGGAGAGTTTGGGAATTTGGCCTGTCCCAGAAAAATCGGAACGAACTGGTTCATCCCCGCGTTAGTGAATAGGAGATTTGGCGAAGTCGGCATCAAACTGGCCGAGGGCACAATCGTGTGACTCTTCCCACGGAAGAACTCTAAGTACCCTTTTCTGACTTCAGCCGATTTCATAGAACTAATTGATGATCATATCGTAAGACACCTGCCCCCTCAAGCCCCCGTTACTCAACGACTCGCTGAATAGCAGTCCACGAAAAGCTTTCTCTTACTTCGTCAACCGGGATAATCAGGCCATGAAAAGACGCTCCTTCTTCCAAATCCTCCTTGGGTCCTCTATCGCCTCCCGCTTCCTGCCCTTCTCTCTCGGTGCAGCGGAACCCTCCGTAGCTCAGCAAGGCTTGCCGAGACTGAGCGAAGGAGGGCCCTTCTCCCTGCCGCCTCTCCCCTATGCACCTAATGCCCTCGAGCCTTATATCGATGCCGAGACGATGACCCTGCATTACGACAAACACCACGCTGCATACGTCAACAATCTCAACAAGGCCATCGCGCCTTATCCTGACCTTCAAAAAAAATCCCTCGAGGAACTTTTAGGAAACCTGGACGTTGTTCCCGCCGACATCCGTACTACCGTCCGCAACAATGCCGGTGGTCACTCCAACCACTCCATTCTCTGGAAAACTCTCTCCAACCCCGGCAAGAAACCGGAGGGCAAACTGGCTAAAGAGATTGACGAAACCTTTGGCAGTTATGAAAAGTGGAAGGAAGAGATGACCAAATGCGCGATGGGCATCTTTGGAAGTGGCTGGGCCTGGTTTGGTCGCGGCAAAGACGGAAAACTTTTCATCGAACCCTTCCATAACCAAGATTCTCCCCTAATGACCGGCCGCACGCCCATCTACGGGATCGACGTCTGGGAACACGCCTACTATCTCAAGCACCAGAACCGACGTGCCGACTACGTCAAAACCTCCCTTGAAATGACTGCGTGGACCGCTTAAGGATTAGGTTTCGTTTCTTTGCTACGGACCTCAGGCAAAGAAATCATCAACTTATCTGAGCTTAGTAGCATTAACTTGACTCCCTGATCCAGTCCTAACCCAACCCCAACTGATTGGTAAGCAGGCGCAATCTGCTCCCAGAGCCACTCCCCAACTCCAACTCCAACAGGAAAGGCTCCCACATGTGCCCCAGTAACTACCAAAGCTATGGCCTGTTTAGGAGTAGGGATTGCAAAGGATATACGCAGGGGCAGTGAAAACCACTTTACGCGAGCTGGAATTATCAGATGAATTCCCGGCTCATTCGATTCGGCAAGCAGCGGAACCCAGCCTGCGTTGCCCTCTGGGCTCTTAACCGCCGCTACCAACTCCACAAGAAATTCATCCACCGGAACTTCAATTCCCTCTGCAAAACGTGTAACCCCCTTGTCCTTTAAATTACCAAGCGCTTGCCATGCTAGGCGAGTTTCCATTTGCCCGGATGGGTTAATTCTCTTGCCTTCATCGTGATTCGCGAGAAAAAGAAAATAAGATACAGCCCCAGATACTAATCCAACCGAAAGCCAAATACCCGCCCCCAACAACGCCCGCTCCTGCAGTAGCGAAGTCACTCTGCTAAAAGCTTGAAGCACTATTAGTGGGGGAAGCAGAAGAATTGTCCAGAGGAGTGCCGTTATCAGGGGCCCAATTGATCCAGATTCAATGGGAAAAGAAATCTCCACAGTCTTGTCCTTGTCTAAAGCTCTTGGCAAAGAAACATCTGAAGGAAGCGCTAAACACAGCCTCCAATATTCATTTGCTTTGCTGAAATTGGAAATGCTTTCTGTATCCAGCTTACTCAAACCTGCGCACAACTCCACCGCCTCCTCCACCTCTTTACGCTGAAGAAGCGTGTCATACTTCGCTATCTTTACTTTGGCTGCCTCTATTTTATTTTTTCTTTCTTGCTCGGCAGCTTCCCTCTCAGAATTTGCCTGTTCCAAGGCAGCACGCTGAATATCTGCCTCCTGCTTCGCTAAGGCTTGTTTTTTTTCCTCTTCTCTACGTTTGAGAATATCTGCAACAAGCCCCTCCCAACTGCGAATGCTCTGTTCGGAGACCTCACTTCGTCCAGGCAAGGCATCCCTACTGTCCTTGAGAATGGAAATAGCTTTTTGAATTTCTTCAATGGTAGCGGAGCTGTCTTTCGGGAAAACAGGAAGAACAGCCTCGATTCTATCCCACGGCAAAATCAGATCTGGTCGACCGCTTTGACTAAAGCAAACAGTTGCCCCATCGAGCTTACCCGCAACAACCGTTCGCTCTTCACCGCCATTGGTGAAGATAACAAGCTTTTCAAATGGCAAATTTAAAGCTCCAGCATCAGGCTTTGCAAAAGCACCTGCTGTCGTGATGAGCAAGCTGAAGACCAAATATATTTCATGTTTTAGCGCCCAGTTGTGCATATTTAGTAATTTGACAGATTGATTAAGATCTTAAAGGGTTTGTTTCGCTATTCGCAAATCTCCACTGGACACTCAGGGAGAATCTTTAAAAAACTCTTCCCATAGGTCCGACTCAAGATCCTCCCATCTAATACCGCAATCTGCCCCCGATCCTCTCGGCTCCGAATTAATCTCCCCACCCCCTGCCGAAACTTCAAAATCGCCTCAGGCAACTGCAACTCCCGAAAGGGCTCTCCCCCCTTCTCCTTAATCCTCTCACACCTCGCCTCAAACAACGGCTCATCTGGAACGGAGAAAGGAAGTCGGGTCAAAATCACATTCGATAGCGCCTCTCCTGGCACATCTACCCCCTGCCAAAAGCTGTCCGTTCCAAATAAGACACTATCCCGATCCTCCTTAAACTCTTTCAAGAGCCGGGTTCTCGAGTTCCCCTTATCCTGCACCAGCAACCGAATTCCCTGCCCCTCAAACCATCCCGCCATCCCCTCCGCCGTCTTCCGCAACATCGCACGACTTGTAAACAGCACAAACGCCTTCCCCTTGGTCATTCCCACAAACCGCTGAATCCATCCCTCCAACGCCTCCTGAAATCTCTGCCCTTCGGAAGGTTCCGGCATCCCCTTGGGCAGATATACCCGCATCTGACTCTCATAATCAAAGGGGGACTCAACCAAAAGTGTCTCCGCTTCTTGCGCCCCCACTCGTTTTGCAAAAAACTCCAATCCCCTTCCCACATCCAGAGTCGCACTCGTCATGATCGTGGTGCAATCAGGCCGAAAAACCAACTCCTCCAATCTTTCCGCTACCTCCACTGGGGAAGCGTGCAGACTCATCTCCCCCCGATGCGCTCTGCCCTCCTCGGGTAGCCTCCTCTCCACCCAGTACGCGTGCCCTTCCCGACTCATTTTCAAAAACTCCCCTAACCCAAAGGCGCTCGCCTCCAACCTTCTCGCATGATCTTTCAACTCGTTCCTCTCCTCACCATCCCCCGCATCCTCCGCCAGCTTCAGCAATTGAGCCCGAATATCCATTAACCGAAGTCCTAACTCGCTCTTCACACCGAGTGGTTGCCTGACCCGTTTCTGGCCCGAAGCCCCCAGACCCGCACTTTCCAAAATCTCTTCAAACGCACCCTCCAAAATTCCTAGGACTCCCAACGTGGATTTCACCGCATTTCCATCGCCGACCCTCGTCAAAACCCCTTTCTTGGTCCGGGGATGAACCAACCGCTGCAAAAGAAACCGTAACGAACCCAGTCTTACCTCCAATCCCAACGATTTCGCCGCCACATCCTCCACTTCATGAGCCTCGTCTAGAACCAGAAAATCGTTAGGGAAAAGATAGCCTTCGGTAGGGGAGTCCTCATTTTCCTCCGCACCCGCCAGCAACCCGAAAAGCAGCGCATGATTCAGAATCACCACGTTCGCATCCAGCACCTTCGTCCTCGCCATCTGGTAAAAACATCCTGTTGGCCCCCCACAATGCCTTGGAGTACAGGCGAACGCCTCGCTGCAAACCTGCGCCCAGACCGCTGCATCCACCTGAAAATCAATATCTGATAGGGTTCCATCCTTCGTCCTCCGTGCCCACTCCACCAACCCCTTCAACTGCTCCGCCTGACCTGTCGCAAAAAGATCCCCCTGATGCTGCTGCGCTTTTTTCAACCGATGCGGACAAAGGTAGTTCTGTCTCCCCTTGAGTAGTGCCGCAGTAAATTCAAACGGCACCAGAGACTGGACAATCGGCACATCCTTCCCGAACAGCTGCTCCTGCAGATGAATCGTATAAGTGCTGATGATCGCTTTTTTTCCCAATTCCTGAGCCGCATAAGCCGCTGGCACCAGATATGCCAAACTCTTGCCTGTCCCCGTCCCCGCCTCCACAACAAGATGCCGCCGATCCTCGATAATTTCCGCGACCCGCTCCGCCATCTTTGCCTGTCCAGGCCTTGACTCATACCCCTTGGCTTTTCCCAGCTTTCCACCTTCGGAAAAGAATTCCCCCATTCGAAAGCCTAGATTTCCTTGAGGAATGTGATTCAGAATAAGCCATCTATAGCTTGGTTGACCCCCAAGCAGAAACTATTTTGAAAGCAGTTGTTTGGAGAGAGTGTCGATACCTTCACGCGCAAGAGCACTTTGTGGATAGATTTGGCGAGCTACTAGGTAGGCCGCAAGAGCTGCAGCTGGATCCTGTCGTACTGTCGCAATACGGGCCTTCTCGATTTTATCAACAAACTCGGGACACTTAACAGCCGCATCGGATCTTAATTTCATTAGATCGTTACTTTCGGGGTGCTCAATGATTCCCTTTTCTGCTTCCTCCCACGCACCGTAAGGATCGTTTCTTTTCAGCAACTCCTCAACACGAGCTTTCCAAGAAAGCGCCTTCCCCTCTTGCTCAAGAACATTTTTCAGCTTCTCTAAAAGGGCTGGTTCATCTGAAGCCACAGCCAAGAACTTGGCCTTTTCGTCCATGATATACTTAAAGTTTCTCTGCTCGAGTAACTTCTTTAAATCCTCTTTCCCCTGAACCTGCTGATTTAATTGATCTAACATTTTTGCCGATGACTCAGCCAAGGCAGGATTCTGGGGCCAAATCTTGGCGGCCTCTTCCAGTTCCTTATTCATGGTCTCACGGTCTCCTCGGGTTGCCGCTTCTTTCGCTTTTGCCAAATGCATCGCACTAATTGTTTTTATATTACCCATTTCACTCTCTTCTTTTGAAAAGGGATTATCGGTAGTCATTTGACCTAGTTGATCCATAGCCAACTTTGCTTTGCCGAGATCTTTAGAAGCCAAACCTGCACGCGCTTCCTTAACTGCTTTTTTGTATTTCCAGAGTTGTTGCCTGTATTCACGGGGAAAAGACCTTATGGAAGCCAACTGCTCGCCAACAACGAAAGCCTCTTGCAACCTCTCAAACGCATTCTCGAGCTCATTTTGAGCAATATGACCTCTGACAGCTGAAACGTAACGGTTGCACTGATCTATTGCCTCTTGGCTAATCATCTCAACTTCAGTCATTGTGTCAGGAATCAAAGAAGCGACTTTAATTTTAGCAGCTGTTACCGCTCCAAGGGCCTCACTAGCAGAAGGCAGCATGGACGTGATTCCCGACTCTGAATTATTTCTTGTTGTTGTCTTGTTGCTGTAAAGGCCCGATGTGCCGAGGCCCATAGTTTCCGACGTTGTCGTATTTTTATCAAAACTTGTTGCCGATCTAAGCTTTTTGGCGTTATTCGCTGCCTCCTCAATGATCCTCTCTTGAAGTTTTACCTCGCCAGCTCCATCCGAATAGAGAAGTCGATAGAAGGATGCCGCTATCATTACATGGTCAAATCTTTTATTGATAAAGTTCCCTATCACCATTCTTTGCAACGCAAGCCGAGCATCATCTGTTTTTGATACAATCGAGTTTTGTGTAGCAAGAAGTTCCGAGTATTTATCCTCAAGTTCATTCTGCATGAACGCCATCCGCGTTCTCTTTTCGCGTTGCGCCTCCTCATACTCAAATGAGCTTGCAGTGCTATTCATATTGGGCTTTGCATCCATGGCTGAGGGCTTCGCAGTCACCGACATATTCCATTTGATTGTATCAATTTCTTTTTTTAAGGCCTTGATGCGATCTTCTTTTGAAAGAGCTGCATCTTTTGATTGAGCATCTACACCAACTGCGTTGTAAATCTGCCTACACAAACCACCATCACGTGGATGCCTAGATGCAGCCTTAAGGATAGGGAGCACTTCCTGCAAAAGCTTTTTGCCTTCACTCCTTATTCTGAATATATCCAACCGCTCAAGCAGTTCATTGACCAGCTTGGCATACTCTTTTTCTTCCTCATAAGATATCTCAGGCTCGTTCAAGTAAGCAGAGAATTTCGAGTCAATAATTTTGATGTCTGTGATTTTAAATGATTTTCCGTCCCAGTTAACACCATCAAGACCTAATGAAGGCTCAGGTGAACCTGATGGTGTACCACCAGATTTTGAATTCCCCAAAGATACGGATGGCAAACTTGCGCTTGCTTGAGCTTTTGCTGAACCTGCCCCATCCGAAGAGTTGGAATTATTTATTTGGCCAACAGCTTGATTGGCTTGCATGTGAATAAAAAGAAGTCCTAGGGCTATAGCAATTATTAGGATATTCGATTCAGCTTTCCTCATAATTATATATTTATGACTTTTCGATCTTTTCAACAACCAAAAGGCCATAATCACGCCCAGTCACTTTAATTTTATAGGACTGCCCCTTTTGTGGGCTTATGCGGTTCATTATCGTTGGAATTAAAACTGGCAGGCAAATAGGCCCGTTGGAGGACGACACCCGGAAACTAACCAATCTACCCTTGCTAACTTCAAACCCCAGGTCCCCATCAACAACGCCCTCAAATTGATATGTTCCACCTTGAAAAGACTTTGCTGATTCTACGTAAGACTCCGCATTAATTTTTTCAATCCCCCGAAAAGGGTCTCCAAACCCGCCCAAAAACCAAACACCACTTATCGCTAGAACAACAAATGCCGAAATGACACCCGCTAAAAGCAATCCACTACTTTTACTGGCAGCCCGTCGCATGGAAGCACCAGATTGACTAATACCAATCGGGCTGAAAAGCTAATTCCCCAAACAACTCCAAAACATCCCACAAGGCCCCGTGCAAAGCATTGGCATCTTGGCATCTCTATCTACAGGCTTTTCCCCCGCCCACAGGACAGTCTTGAGACATCGTTTCTTGCAATTTTCGTCGATCACCCTTCTAGGCATATCTCCTGTTTGCGATACCTTGCTCCGAACCCGCTCGGTCTGCTTCGTCAATACATCATCCCATGTTTGAAATTTCAGTTTTCCATGTTTCCATGCCTCAGCGTTTCCCCACATGCCAGGATAAATTACCTCAATCCCCTCACGAAACTCCGTCACGCTGTTGGCGTCATACTGCCAACCCGAAACTAGATTACCTTCACTTCGAAGAGGTCGATACTTTCCCCACTCATCCCAACGCACCACCTCCTCCAATTCGTCCAAGGTCGCTACAATGCGTAACTGTCCAACCGCGTCTTGATCCTGAATATGCCTGACCACCCAACCCTTCTCTTTCTTAATCCAGCACACTTGCCCCATTTCGCCTGCTTCATACATCGTTTTCATGACGATTTATTTTGAAGCCTTGGCTAATGCCAATTCGATAATCATTTCTTCGACTTCTTCCGGCCTTCCCAAGGGCTCGCCATAACCCACTTCACCCTTTTCAGATTCATACCAACCTTCCCCCGCGCCCGATATCCCCAAAAGTTCTGGTACATCCTCCGAACCATGCAATCCCCCAGCCAAAAAGTGAGGCAATACCACAACCGGCCCTTCCTGAATGAGAACTCTCCAGTCTGCAATCTTTGGTTCCTCCTCCAGAAATACAGCCCGAGCTGTCCGATAACCGTCTTTCGCCAATCGCTCGGCTAAATCTACCGCCGCCACTCGTGAACCTGCATGCAGTGGGGTTCCATGACTCGCCACCAGAAGGCTCACCTGATTGGGTTTCCAGCTCTTCGCCGCCAACAAGCGTTCTGCCCGCTTTTGAAAATGACTAAGTATCTCTGACCTCATTCCGATCGGTTCCGTCACTCGGCACTCAACATCCAATGTGTCCACAAATTCCCGCTGCAGAATCTTCGTGGTAAAATACCCGTTCGCCAGAAACCACGGAACCACCACTACCTTTTTCGCTCTCAATCCTTGGATTGCATCCGCATAGGAGGGTTGCTCCTTCCAAAAAGCCGACCGTACCTCACCAAAAATCCCCTTCTCTCTAATTCGGTGGGCCGTCTCTCTAGTGAATCGACTGGACTCTGCATTTTTGGTGGAGCCGTGGCCTGCAAGGATCAACGCTGTTTCTTTAAGCATCCAACCCTCCGAAGATCAGCGAGCTTGTCGAGACTGAGCGAAGGAGGGTCGAGCCATGCCCTGCCAGAATGAGTGCTACATCCTTAAACTGCATACGGGGAGCTTACTCCAAATCGTCTAAATAAGAACCTACCGCTCAACAGGCGGTAAGAGTTAGCGGTTTGCTTTGACCGGCACCCCTTGAGAGGCTGGCCCGCCAGAGGGGTTGGGAAAAAGCGGTGCAGGTTCGACAATCCGTGAACTTTCAGGTCGTGCCGAAACAGTAATCGTAAATACCTGCTCTTTTCCATCTCGCTTGACCCGAACTGGAACTTTCCCCCCTACCTCCGAAAAAAACGCCGCATCCAAAATATCGGAGGGCTCATGCACAGGTCGTCCTCCAATTGAAATCACCTCATCCCCCATCTTCAACCCACTCTTTTCAGCAGGAGTACCCTTATAAAGCCGATCCACAAAAACTGGCGCACCACGCTCAGGCCGGCTTCGATCAGGCATCACCCCCACTCCCATCCATCCGTGACGTGGCTCCCCAAACTTCTGAATGTCTGCCGCAACTTTTGAAGCCGCCTCAATCGGAAGAGCATAACACGCCTTGCCCTCATCGATTTCCAGCATAAGGACACCCACCACTTTCCCTTGGCTGTCCAAAAGCGGACCACCAATCTGTCCTGGTTTAATCGGTAGATTCGCACGCAGGTGAGTCGTAGCAAAAAACCGTGTCAAATACTTCACATCAAACCCAGCAACAAATCCGAATGTCGGCTCCGCTTTTAGATCATAGGGAAACGCCACACTCACGACGGCCGAAGCAGGTCGCAACCTCATCCCCTCCCCAAAGGCCAAATGGGGAGTCTGAGTCGCTGGAATTTTGAGCACAGCCACTCCACTACGCGGATCCCGACCTAAAATTTTTGCCGTAAAGGTTCTTCC
Organism: Methylacidiphilales bacterium; assembly: GCA_044348085.1. Classification (GTDB taxonomy): domain Bacteria; phylum Verrucomicrobiota; class Verrucomicrobiia; order Methylacidiphilales; family Verrucolacustridaceae; genus Verrucolacustris. The sequence goes on from JBIKTM010000023.1 coordinate 19,483, forward strand.
GTTCACATCCACCGACACGGAGTCAGCCTGACCCACCACCGCATACGCCGTCAGAATTGTGCCCTGCCCATCAATAAAAAATCCTGTACCTGCCAACTGCTCTGCCCCATCCGTAGCCCGCAAACGCACAACGGTGGGCACCGCCTGCTCGTACACCCCACTCACCTCAGCGGCGATCTGGTCAAAAACGCCACTCCCTTGCGACATTGGAGCCTTGGGTGCTGAGGGCTCGAGAGAAGCCGACGCAGGAGGAACTAAATCTTTCGTGTCTGAGATAGAGACAGGCCCCGAGTGATGGGCCAAATAGTAGGCTCGCCCACCAATCAACCCCGTAAAAGCAACGAGGACGACAAGGAGGGATAGAAAAACGTATTTAAAACGCGAGACGGGAATCATAAGCCACCGCACCGTGCCCATTTACATACAGGGGCCGAAGCTGAGTCCCTTCCCCGCCAGCCGCTGTTTCAATCAGCTCAGGCTGAATTTGCAGAGAATCGTCTACCGAATTCGCCGCTACAATGATTCCCTTTGCATGTGCAACCTTACCATCTGCCAAAGGCGCAATCTCTGGAGCCACAGGTCCAAGGAAAAATGCAACTCCCGCGATCAAACACGCAACTGATCCTGCAACCGTGGCCAGACGAGGTACTCCCGCGACCCAAGGCTCAAACAAGACTTCCACCACCTTCGAGTACCAAGGTTCTTCCCGTAAAATTTCCTGCCTCTGATACTGGTGGAAAGCATCCACAAATTTGTCGAAGTAAGCCTCCCCAGGCGTCTCCAATCGCTTCAACTTAAGGAGCTTTTGTAACTCTGAAAAATCTTCTTTTTGGTTCATTTGAGTAACCTTTCTATTTTTTACCTTCGCAGGTAAATGCCAAGCGATTTCTGAAGCTGTTTGTGAGCATAATGGAGCCTCGAACGGACCGTACCTTCGGTCGTCCCCATAATCTTCCCAATCTCAGCATGTGCAAGTCCTTGTATATCATATAAAGTTACCACTGTTCTATGTTCTTTCGACAGCCCAAGCATGGATTCGTTCAATTTATTTTGCAACTCATTGAGCATAGATGACTTAGAAGGGTTGTTTCTCTGGATTGGATCAGGCATGTCGTACTTCGGTAGTCCATCCTCATCGATCTCATTCAAACTCATTGCCCCCTGCCTTCTTTTTCTCTTTTCCAAGAAGTTAAAAGTCCGGTTAATCGCAATCCTGTAGATCCAAGTGTAAAACGACGACTGACCCCGAAACGTCGGCAAACTCCGGTACGCCTTATCAAACACCTCCATCAACATGTCGTTGGTGTCCTCGTGGTTCGATGTCAAATGGTAGATCACTCCATACAAACGGGACTGGAATCGCCGAATCAACTCATCGTAAGAGGCCAAATTTCCCTTCACGGTCTCCGCAACCAACTCCTCATCAGTCGGTCCGTTCTCTAAATCGATTTCCTTGGTTGAATCCACCGACATCGGTTTGATCCTATCGCCCAACCCCATAGATCGAAAAGGTCAATCCACCCCAACCTCCACCCAATTTGATCTTAGTCGTCGCTGGCTGTTTTCAAATAAACCTGCAACCGATCCGTCATACTCGTCAGCTTCTTCGCTTCCCCACCTTCTCCCAAAACTTTCAGATCCCCTTTCGCCCTTTCCAATAGATCCACAGCTTTTCGAAGTGCAAATTTCAGCCCCCCTGCCTCTTTCACCTTTTCAGCCACACCCCCCACACCCTCCTCCCCGACCAACTGGGTCCTCAACTTCTCCGAATCCTCTTTCGGCAGCGTCTGCAACGCATGCAACACAGGCAAGGTCCACTTTCCTTTTCGTAAATCAGTTCCTAAAGTTTTGCCACTCTCCTCGTCCGTTCCGAATAAATCTAAACAATCATCATAGATCTGATACGCCACTCCCAACTGCTGGCCAAACGATCGTGCCGCCTCCCGCTTTACCTCCGCAGCCCCATAAACGATAAAAGGCACCTCTGCCGCAACCCGAAAGAGTGCCCCCGTCTTCAATCCCACCACGTGCAGGTAATCCACCGTCGACAGCTTTAAGTCAAAGCGCCGCTGCGTTTGCAGAATCTCTCCCTCGCACAGATTTCTGGAAGCTTCAGCAATCTTTCGAGCCACCTCCGCATTCTCCAATTTGGTCGCCAACTGCAGCCCATGAGCAAAAAGGGCATCCCCTAGGAGCACCGAAAGCTCCACACCCCACTTCGCATTGCAGGTAGCCCGCGACCTACGCAAATCCGCCCGATCCAAAACATCATCATGAATTAACGAGGCCACATGCACCAACTCCACAATCACAGCCAAGTCCCGAATCGCCTCGCTCCACCCCCCCGCGACCTTCCCTGCCAACAAAACCAGCGCAGGCCGCAACCTCTTCCCCCCACCCTCAAGCGCATATCGCACATACGCCTCAGCCCCAGAATCAAACAACGACGCTTGATGCACTATCCGCCTCTCCACCTCTTTCAACTCCTGCTCCAACTCCGGATCCGCCCCCAGCCAAACTGGCTTAGGCTTTAACCCCTTGCGGCTTCCAAAACTCTGCATCCTAAAAACCTAGAAAGGAGATGCTCGAAGTCAAATATCCAAGGTCATCCAGTCTTTCTAATTTTTCCTCTTCATCATAATCTCCCCCCATGTACTCGGCCCTATCTGCCCTCGGCTTGGCCCTCCTCTTGACCTCCTGTTCCCAGCCCGACGGACGCATTGCCAAAAGCGCCCACCAACTCTTAGAACAGGGAAAACTCCAACAGGCACAAGAATCCCTTCAAGACGGTTTCCGCCAATTCCCCGAAAGCATTGCTCTTCGCCAAGAAAGACTTCACCTTAACCTCCTCGCAGGCCAACCCGAACTCGCAGCGGCGGAGGCCCAGCAAATCCTACAAGCCCAACCCTCAGCCGAACCCTACCGCCTTCCCCTTCGCAATCCCTCCCCAGCGATTCGCTCTCTCGCGATTCGCGCGTTTGCACTCGCCCCCCCCCAACACCCCTCACCCCTCTCCGTTCTTCGCACTGCCCTTCGCGACCCTGATCCCACGGTTCGACGCGAATCCATCGAAGCCACACGCATTCTCACCCCCACCCAAGCCACCCCACTTCTCCGTCAAGCCACCCAAGATTCCGATTGGCTCACCCGCGCATCCGCCGCCCGACTTCTCGGAAACCGCGCCGACCCATCCACCATTCCCACACTCTTCTCCATGCTGCAAGACAAAGACTCCTATGTCCGCCGCTTCGCCCGGCGATCCCTCTTAGAACTCTCTACTCTGGCAAAACCCGATGCCTACCTTCCCGCTCTTCAATCCAAAGATCGCACCACACAAGTCGTCGCTGCACTTGCCCTCGCCCGTCTCAATGACGGTCGCGGTCTGGACATTCTTCTCGCTGAAATGGCCAATCCTCTCGGCATCGAGCGAATTGAATGCGTCAAATCCGCGGTTCGCATCCAAGACCCCAGAGTTCTACCCGCCGTTCGTGCCGCAACGTCCGACCAAGATTCACAGGTTCGCATGGTCGCCCTCATCGCCCTCGGTCTCTTGCAAGACAAAGAGTCTGCGCCCCTTATGAAAAAGATTCAGAGCGATGCATCCGCGCCCCAAGAGGTTCGGCTCGCCGCAGGCAAAGCCCTCGAACTTCTCTCCCAACCAACGCCAAAATAAAGCCCGACGTTCCGCCGGTCGGCCGTTCCCTATTTCTGCGGCCCCAACTCTTCCTGCTCGAAAACAATTAAATCATCCAAAGCCCGCGCAAAATCCTCCATCCCCGTTGCCGGCATGATAATACGATCCCGCCGACCCCCTACATCTTCCGTGATTCGCAAAAAGCGTCCCCTGTCGTTCTCTTTAAGATCGAGAAAGAAAGTCTTCCTCTCAATCTGCACCTTTTCCGATCGTAATGTCCGCTCTTCTCCTCGTGGTTCCATAGTTTCAATGCCCCTTTCGAAGTAAAATCTTACGCCCCACCCCTCCTAGCGTCAACTCAACCAACCCCTCTCCTCCCTGCTAAATCTTCAAGAAATTCGCCAGCAGATCCTTACCCTCTTTGCTTAAGATCGATTCGGGATGAAACTGCACCCCATGCACGGGATATTCCCGATGCCGTAACCCCATAATCTCCCCTTCCGCAGTTTCCGCACAAACCTCCAAACAACTCGGCACCGAATTCTTCTCCACAATCAACGAGTGATACCTCGTCGCCTCGAATGGATTCGGCAACCCCTGGAAAACACCCTTCCCGTCGTGCTGAATAGGTGACGTCTTTCCATGCATCAAACGCCCAGCCCGGACCACCTTCCCCCCATACACCTCCCCCATACACTGATGCCCCAAACAGACTCCTAATATCGGAACTTTCCCTCCAAACTTCCGAATCAACTCCATCGAAATTCCCGCCTCCTCAGGTCGCCCTGGTCCAGGAGAAATAACAATCTTTTGCGGCTTCATTTTCTCTACCTCGCCAGGCGTGATCGCGTCATTTCGTTTCACCTGAGGATCCGCACCCAACTCCCCAAAATACTGGACAAGGTTGTAGGTAAACGAGTCGTAGTTATCGATGACCAGCAACATACAATAATCCTAAGCCAAGGTTCTCGCCGCCGCCACCGCTGCCAGACCCGCCTTGGCCTTATTCACGCTCTCCTGATATTCCCCCTCGGGAGTTGAGTCGGCCACCAATCCGCCCCCCGCCTGAACATGAGCCTTCCCCCCTTTGAGTAAAATCGTGCGAATTGAAATACAGGAATCCAAATTTCCATCGAAAGAAAAATACCCAGCCGCCCCCGCATAAGCACCCCGCCTTGTCGGCTCACTCTCCGCCAAAATCTGGAGCGCCCGAACTTTCGGCGAGCCACTGACTGTCCCCGCAGGAAAAGTGGCGCGCATGACCTGAAACGAATCCTGACCCGGACGTAATTGCCCCGTCACACGTGAAACTAGATGCATCACATGCGAAAACCTTTCCACCTCCATCAACTCCACCACTTTCACACTCTTGTACTCACAGACTCTCCCTAAATCGTTCCGCGCCAAATCCACCAACATAATATGCTCCGCCCGCTCTTTGGGGTCTGCCTTCATCTCCTGCTCATTTTTTAGATCTTCTTCGGTCGTCACCCCACGGGCCTTCGTTCCAGCAATCGGACGAATCTCCACCTTTCCATTTTCACACCGCACATGCGTTTCAGGCGATGACCCGACCAATGCTAACCCCGCCATCTCCAGACAAAACATGTACGGCGACGGATTGATTGCGCGCAGAGCCCGATAAAGATCAATTGGCCTACCCTGAAACGGCACCGTAAATCTTTGCGAGGGCACCACCTGAAAAATATCACCCGCGCGGATATGCTCCTGCATCCCCTCCGCCATCTTCAAATACTCCGACTTCGTCATATTCGGAGTCGCTCCCAACAACAGATCTCCCTCAGGTCGCTTGGGCACCTCTGTGCTGGGTTTTCCTGCTGACTGCGCCAAACGCTTCCCCAATGCTTCCAACCTCTCCAACCCCTTTTGATAATCCGCTTTTGGATCTTTTCCTGTTTTTACCTGCACAACCAAACGACGTGCCTTTTTTTCATGATCAAAAATCACAAACTCCTCCACCAACGCGAAACACGCATCGGGCACACCCAAATCGTCTTTCTTGGCCACTCCCACGCTTTGCTCAAAGTAACGAACCGCCTCAAAGGCCAAAAATCCTACAGCCCCGCCCGCAAAGGGTGGTGGATCCCCAGGCCACGCCGCGACAGGACGAATTCCCTTCAGCATCTCCTGAACCTCCACCAAAGGATCGGGATTCTTGGGCGCCTTCTCCTCAACCTCTCCACTGATCTTGGTGATCCTGACCCCACCCCCACGAAACTCCATCACTGCAGTCGGCCTCGACCCCACAAACGAGTATCTCCCCAATCTCCCCCCCGTCTCCGCACTCTCTAAAAGAAATGCAGCCCCTCCAGGTTGCCCAACCAACTTGATGTAGGCCGAGACAGGAGTTTCCTCATCCGCAGGGTACTCCCGCCCAATCGGGATCAAATTCCCTTGGCTTGCCAGTTCAACAAACTTTTTTTCGTCTGGAAAAATCATGATTTCCTTGGAGGTCTTACGGGGATCCCCTTCTCCTGCAAATACCTTTTTACCTCGGGCACGGTCAGCTCCCCAAAGTGAAACAGGCTCGCAGCCAAAGCCGCATCAGCTCCGCCCCTTTCCCCTAAAACATCCGCAAAATGTTCTTTGCTTCCAGCACCTCCACTCGCAATCACCGGAACCGAAATCCTTCGACTCACCATTCGGGTCAAATCCAGATCATATCCACTTTTCGTTCCGTCCGCGTCCATACTGGTCAGCAGAATTTCCCCTGCCCCCAGGCGAACCCCCTCCTCGATCCACTCTCCTGCATCTCTTCCAGTAGGCCGCCGCCCTCCGTGCGTGGTCACCTCCCACATACCCTCCCCTTTCCGCCGCACGTCCACGGCCAAAACAACACACTGACACCCAAATGCCCGCGCCACTTCACGAATCAACTCGGGCCTTTCGACAGCCGCCGTGTTCAAACTCACCTTGTCCGCACCCGCCCGCAACAATTCCCGAGCGTTTTCGACCGTCCGCACACCCCCACCCACCGTCAAAGGCAGAAAAACCTCTTCCGCAGTCTTTCGCACCGCCTCCAAAAGAATCGGTCGTGCATCCGAGGAGGCCGTAATATCCAAAAAGACTAACTCATCCGCTCCCTGCTCATTGTAGGCACGCGCACACTCCGCTGGATCGCCCGCATCCCGGATGGACACAAATTGAACACCCTTGACCACCCTTCCAGCATCCACATCCAAGCAGGGAATAATCCGCTTCGTATTCATCTTATCTTCAAGGTCAGCGGGAAAGAGGGTCTCATCGTCTCGTTAGAAGAAGTTGGATTTTGCCGTAGGATGAGTCAAAATCCGAGTCTTGTTTTTTGTCCGCCTCTAAGACCATGAAAAAGACATCTCCCACGAAAAAGAAAGTTCCCTCCGCGAAACGCACGGTTCGCAAAAAAACACCCGTTCCCCGCACCAAGAAACTTTCATCCACCAAGCCTAAGAAAAAATCACCCCTGCCACGCCTTCGCAACACCCCCATCCCCGTGTCCTCTTCTTCCCACCCTTTCACCCTTCCCTCCTTTCTTCCTAAACCCACCTCTCATCCCACCCCCCATTTCGAATTTCTTGGCGACCTGCCCGAAAGTTACGGAACCCGACGACTCTTCCTTACCGCACGAGACCCACATACTCTCTTTGCCTACTGGGACTTCACCCATGAGCAGATTCTTCAGGCCGAAAAAGAAGCCGTGGACGGCAAAGTCTTTCTTCAAATTTTTACTCCTGGAAAAGAGCGGGTTCACCAAATCCAAGTCACTCAAGGATCTCGCGAATGGTTTTTCCCAACTCACCGCCCATCCACCCTATTTCAAGCAGAACTTGGCTTTTACCGTTCCAATGGATCTTTTCACCACCTCGCCGTGTCCCAACAAGTCACCACCCCTCCCGACTGTCCCTCGGCCAACCAAGACATCCAATTTGTTACAATTCCCTTTCACTACTCCTTCCGTCAACTGTGGGACCTCGTCCGCTCTCTTCTCCGCCCAGGAGAAGCTCTAGCTCAGATCCTTGCACGCCTTCAAAAAGCGGGTCATCCCCTACCTTTCCCTTACGCCCTACGTCGACTCCTCTCTTCTGAAACAACCGCAAAGATCTTCTCCTACCTAGGTGGCGAATTTATCAAACATCATCGATTTGGCTCGTTTGAGATGACTGAAATCCTTCGACGCAGAATCGAAACCTGCCCCAAACTCGGCTCTAGCCAACTCCACGGCACCTCACCGGGTACCCCTCCGCGACCCACATAACCTTATGTCCTTAGGATATGTAGCCCCAGTCCTGCACGCCCACCTCCCCTTTGTTCGTCATCCTGAATACGCAGAGTTCTTAGAAGAAGACTGGCTCTACGAAGCCATCACGGAAACCTATCTGCCCCTCTTGGATATGATGGAGGGCCTCGTTCGAGACGGCATCTATTTCCGTCTCACTATGTCCATGACCCCCCCCCTCTGCGCCATGCTACGGGATCCACTCCTACAAGACCGATACGTCCACGGACTCGAAAAGCAGATCGAACTCGCGACTAAAGAACTCCATCGCACCCAAAACGATCCCGCCTTCCAACCCCTCGCCCGCTTTTATCACGACCGACTCAATCACTGCCGCCATCTCTTTTGTGATCGTTACCATCGCAACCTCGTCCAAGCATTTCGAAAATTTCAGGATGCGGGAGTTCTGGAAATTATTACCTGCGGCGCCACTCACGGGTTTCTTCCACTCATGCGGGAATTCCCCCAAGCCGTTCGGGCCCAAGTCCAAGTCGCTCGCCAAGATTATCGAAACTGCTTCGGTCGAGATCCTCGAGGCATATGGCTTCCCGAGTGCGCCTACTATCCTGGAGTCGAAACTCACCTCCAAGACGCGGAAATTCGCTGGTTCATCGTCGATGCCCACGGAGTCCTGTATGCCGATCCCCAACCTGCCTATGGAGTCTTTGCCCCCATCTTCACCCCCTCAGGTCCAGCCGCCTTTGGACGCGATATCGAATCCAGCAAACAGGTCTGGAGTGCAGAGGAGGGCTACCCAGGGGATGGCGAATACCGTGACTTCTACCGCGACTGCGGCTTCGATCTCGATCACGACTACATCCGCCCCTACATCCAACCCAACGGCATGCGGAAATTCACGGGTTTGAAGTACCATCGCATCACAGGACGCACTGCACATAAAGAGCCTTACCGTCCCCACCTTGCCCGCCAACGTGCCGCCGAACATGCCGCCAACTTTATGTTCAATCGCGAAAAACAGATCGAACATCTCCGCGGTATAATGGGGACAGAACCCATCGTTCTCTGCCCCTACGATGCCGAGTTGTACGGCCACTGGTGGTACGAAGGACCTATCTTTTTGGATTACCTATTCCGCAAATCTGCCCACGATCAAAAAACCTTCTCCATGATCACCCCTTCTGAATTCCTTACCCGACACGACACGCACCAGATCGCGGCCCCCTCCGCCTCCTCATGGGGCAACGAAGGGCACTGGTCCGTCTGGCTGGAGGGCTCCAACTCCTGGATTTACCCTCACCTGCATATGGCGACCGTTCGCATGATTGAACTCGCAGGTCGCTTCTGCCACTCCACCCCCCACTCTCTTCTGGATCGTGCCTTGCGCCAGGCCGCCCGCGAACTCCTCCTTGCACAGTCCAGCGACTGGGCCTTTATCATGAAAACAGGCACTATGGTTCCTTACGCCGTCAAACGCACAAAAGATCATCTTCTACGTTTCCAACGCCTCTACGACCAGATTCTAGCCGATCGTGTGGACGAATCTTTTCTTGGAAATTGCGAATGGCGCAACCCGATCTTCTTAGATCTCGACTGGCGAGTGTACGCCTAGTTTACCTTTTTTTCGTTTTTTTTAACGATCCGGACGACGCAGCGCCCTTCTTTTTTTCCTCAAGTGCTTTCAGTCGCTTGGCCAGTTGCGGCAACTGCTGAATATGCGCCTCCATGGCCATCTGCTCCTTAATGGGGCGAGCGGGAGCTCCCCTCCATGTTTGCCCTGCCGGCACGTCTTTCGTAACACCAGACTTTGCCGTAATCACGACCCCATCCCCTAAATGCAGGTGCCCTACCGTGCCCACATGCCCCGCAATCACCACGTGATGTCCCGTCGTCGTACTCCCCGAAAGTCCACTCTGTGCCACGATCACGCTGTGAGGGCCTACAACACAATTGTGGGCAATCATCACCAAATTATCGATCTTGGCCCCTTCCCCAATATGGGTTCGCGCAAAACGACCACGATCAATCGTCGTATTAGCTCCGATCTCCGCATCGTCATCAATCTGCACAATTCCAAGTTGCGGAATCTTCACATGCTTCCCCTCTTTCATCTCATACCCGAACCCATCCGCCCCAACGACGGCACCCGCATGCAAAACAACCCGATTTCCGATCACACATCTCTCCCCCACGTACACACGAGGATGAAAAACACAATTTGCCCCAACCTTGACCTGCCTTCCGACAAAAGCCCCTGCTCCCACTTGGGTTCCATCCCCAATCACCGCTCCCTCCTCAATCACTGCATAAGGCCCGATCCCCACAGACTCACCTAATTCGAATCGGGGGGAAACAATCGCTGTTGGGTGAACACCGACAAACGGGGGGCACGCAGGTGGGGCAAAAAGCGCAGCAATCTTACTGAAAGCTCCTGAGGGATTGGCCACGCGGATCTGAACCCTCCCCAAATCCTTCGGGGCATCAGAACTGACGACTAAAGCCCCTGCTTTTGTCTTACGGGCAGCTCCTTCGTATCTTGGGTGAGCAAAAAAGGAAATCTCCAACGGTCCGGCCCCGTCCAGATCGGCAACCCCATGGATCAAAATGCTCGAATCACCCTGGCACACCCCTCCTACACACTCGGCCAGTTCCTTTACGCTCCTCGTGGAGCTCATCAGCACAACTCCAACCCGCGGACTACTTCTTGTCCTCTTTTTTATCGTCTTTTTTGCCAGCAGGGGCGTCTTTGTTGAGAATACCCAAAATCTGAGATGTAATATCGTCCATTCCTTCCGAGAAGATTAACGCGCCAGGACTTGGCACTTGGGGTTTCACAAAAACCATCGAGTACTTGTTTTTCGCAATCTGGCTTAATGCCTTGTTCACCTCTTCCGTCAACTCAGTCGTCAACCTCTGCCTTTTATCCTCAAGGATCTTTGACGCTGTCTGGCCAAATGCCATCATCTCCCGCTGCTTGACCTGCCCCTCCTCCCCCTTGGATTTTAGCTGGTTTTCCTTCTCTTTCTTTTTTGCATCTGAAATCGCGGGATCCTGCATCTCTTTTTGAAGGGCATTAATGGAATCAACCAAAGTCTTTAATCCAGCCTCTCGTTCATTCCGCTCCTTCTGATAACCCGCCGCCAGATCCTCCATCTGCTTTTGAGAATCCTTCGCCTTATAGTAGTCCTTCAAAATCGCGTTGTAATCGACTACGGCGATCTTGGAGAAGTCTTGGGCAT
>JBIKTM010000055.1:0-3733 GCA_044348085.1 Methylacidiphilales bacterium
CCGACTGGATCCCAGGTAACGGCCCGCTCGGAAACCAGCAAAGAGATCAGTAGCAACGTTTTGGTCGTACTGGATTATGCCCACGCGAATCACCGACCCGTCCGTCCTATTTTGTGGCTGAATCTTATCGCAGGTGGAGTCTTCGGTATGTCCGTTGGGTTGCTTCTACCGATTCTTATCTCCGCCTCTAAAACCCGTTTGAAAACGAGTCAACAGATTCGTGAACAGCTAGGGATCGAATTCTTAGGGTATTTCCCACTCGAACTCTCCACCAAGAATTTAGATATGACTTCAGAGCTGTATGAGCATCCTGGGTACTCGACCGAACTGGGGGTTCTTCGTGCCTCCATAGTTCATATTCGGAAAGAACATGAAGCACCTTATATCTATGCCCTCGTCGCGTCCGGTATGAAGAATACGGCCCACTTTATGACAGCGGATCTAGCAATCCTCCTTGCCGAGTCTGAAAAAAAGGTTTTGATCATCGATTTAGACTTTTCACATCCAAGGCTTTCCGATGTTCTAGGTATACCTGTGGTAGAGGGCGAGGGGCTTTATGGATGGCTTAAAGGCGAGAAGTCTTTGAGGGATTGTGTCGCATTCTCGGTCATTCGAGAGTTGGCACTACTCGCCCCAGGGAAAGATTTAAGAAGTTTGCAGAGTCTTATAGCCCGAAGATCCCTAGATGATGCTCTCTCGACGGAAGGAAAGGCGTGGGATTACATTCTGATTAACTGCCCCGACCTCATTGGGCGAAATGAACTTCCGCTGGTACTCCCAACCGGTCGAAAGATAATTCTCGTTGGGGAGTATGGGAAAACTACGATCGGGGATTCCAAGAGGACAATTCAAATTGCTCATCAAAACGAATGGAAGATCCACGGAATGCTTTTACGAAATTGTCCGCAGTGGAGAACGAAACGAGGTGGGGGGAACGAAGCTTAGCTGATGAGTTGGCTTTGGTAGGCTTTCAGAATTGCTCCGTAGCACCGCTCAGGGCTGAATCGAGTCTCGGCAATCTCGCGATGATTATTGGGGCGACCTTGAGTCAGGCCAGTCACCAGTGCAGAGATGGCTTGGGTGAAGCCCTTGACGTCTCCAACGGCAGCGGTCCAACAGTGGCTAAGTCCTCCTTGTCCGATATCGCTCATGCCTGGGCCTGTGCTGGAAACAAGGGGAAGTCCGCATGCCAGTGCTTCAAGAATAACAATCGGCCAGCCAGCCTCGTAACGTGAGGTCATGACAAATCCGTCGAGGGTGTGATAAGCGGTCCGCAAATCCTCTTGGTAAGGAAGAAGGTGGATCTGCTCCATGATTCCTAATCGTTTTGCCAAGGCCTCAAGCCGTGGATCTGCGTCTCCTGAGATCATGTGAAGGAGTCTTGTTCTCGGATTATTTCGAAAAACCGGCTGTAGGGCCTGGTAAAGAGTTTCGGGATCTTTTTCGAAACAAAGACGCCCCGCCGTTCCTAAAAGAATTGAATCTTCCGGAATGCCGAACTTCTTTCGGGCTTGAAGTTTCTGTTCTTGCGATGCTGGTTTAAAAAAGTCGATCTGTACGGGATTGTGAATGATGAACTGGTGTTCTGGGCGTAGGCCTAGAATATTCTGTGCAAAGGTTGACTCGTCTTTGGAAATATTGATGGTGTAGCCGACATTGGCGAGAAGTCGCTCGATGGAAGTAAAGACGAACTCGGCGATGCCGCCTCGGCGAGCCATCCCGTAATAGGCATTGGGGGTGTAGAAGAGGGGGGTCTTGATCAGGTGGAGAAGTCCCGGGAGTCGGGCGAGGGCTCCGGCCTTCGAACTGTGAGCGTGAATGATGTCGGGTTGGAATTCCTCAATGAGCGAATGGAGACGGGTCCAGGCGCGAAGGTCACCCAACTGCGGGGCGTGGGAGATGCGGAGGTTGCGGACAGGTCCTCCCCTGGAAATAACCCGCTCCACCAACTTGGTGAGGCCCTCGCTTCCGCGAACATCGGAATAGGCAAGGGCGACTTGTTGGCCGGCCTCATGAAGAAAATCGGCCAAGCCTTCCACATGCCGAAAGACGCCCGTCCATCCGGGTTCACTGACCAAAATGATGCGTAGCTTTCTGGGCTGGGTCATGGTGCTTTGGATAGCTGTTTCATTTGCCACAGGACTAGGGCGGCTGGAATGAGCAGAGCAAGTATACATACCCATGGGGTATGAATTAAGGAGGCCCCTAAAAGGATCAACGCGGAAAGGAGGAGGCCGGGTATGAGTTCGCGCAGAGGGTAAAGCCATAGTCGAAGAAAAGGCTCTTGAAGGCTTTTGGTAATCCGAACGCTTTGGAATCCTGTGACCAGACCTGCCATGGCACCGCCAAAGAAGAGTCCGGCAAATCCTCCATGGAGGAAGCCTAAGTATGCCAAAACGATGGTGAGAGTTGCTTCCGCCAAACAAACAACAGCAGCGCTTTGAATGAGACCAAGTCCCATAGAGGAATTGGTGGTCATCTGGCTCCATCCGCCCATCCAGCCAAAAAGAGCCAAGGCTGGCCAGACCATGGGAGGGAGGGAGGAGAAAGAGGGAAGCCACCAGTTCCATAAAATGGGTCCGATCAATGTCAGAGCCAAAGCTCCTTGAAGACTGAAAAGAAGCACCCAAGTCCACGATTGGCGGAAAAGGAGAATGCGTTGGGAGCGGGTGGTGTCAAAAGCGAGAGTGGCTACGGAGGTTTCGCTGGAGGTGGAGGCAACGTTACTTAATGTCTCCGAAAGACGGAGGAGGATGTAAAAGATTCCCGCTTCGGTAAGTCCGGCCATGGCGGATATGAGGAAAGTGAGCCCGTGGGTTTTTCCGATCAGGGCAATCGTCGTTAAATAGTAGGGAAAGCCGTGAATCAGTGTGGTGAGAGCTTCACGGATCGGAAAAGACTTCCTCCAAAGATAATGTGACTTTGTGGGCAGGTTCCGAAAAAGAAGAAACAGGTTAGGGATGATAAGGCAAAGGATCATTGCCCCAATCGTGATAAGGGGACCGGCACCCAGAAAAAGGCAGGCAGAGCAGGCAGGTAGGGCCAAGAGGATGCCTTGGGTGTTGGCAGCTTTTACATCGGACAATCGCCCGTCTGCGGCAAGAAACTCGAGGGCCAACACACTGGTCATCCATAAGGAGGTCAGGATACCGCTGATCAGGAGGATGGTTTGTCCTCCGGGGGGTAGATGAAGGACATGAGCAAGAATGTCGTTTGCACAAAGTCCGAGGGCGATAATAAGGGCGAAACCACAAACGATCATAAAGGCTAGGAGCCCCTGAATCAGGATGCGGATAGCATCCTCGGTTTTGCCTTCTGCTAGAAGCGGGGCAAGGCGGACACGGGTTAAGGATCTAACTCCACCATCCAGTAATGCCAGGGAAACAAAGAGTGAACTGGAAAGGGCAAAAAGGCCGTACTGTTCAACTCCCCAAAGCCTGATCATCCACGGTGTGAGAACAGCGAGAAACAGGGCCTTGGCGAAGAAGTTCCCGGTTTGCCAAAGCTGATTTCGGAGTAGTTCGAGGGAATAAGGACGAGCGAACAAGAGCCCATATTAATTCCAAATATTTGGAATGACGATCATTAAGCATATGTAGGGCGGCCATCTTGGCCGCCATGGGCAGAGATCCCCGAAGGCATAACGTTGAAGCAGATGTAGGGCGGCCATCTTGGCCGCCATGGGTCAAGAAGCCTGACGGCGGGGAGGAATCCCCGCCCCACATAAAGTTCA
>JBIKTM010000006.1:0-85771 GCA_044348085.1 Methylacidiphilales bacterium
CACCAACTCCAAGTCTTCCCGCTGATTTGTAGCTGACTGAATATCCGGAGTTCCCCACGAACCAGAGGGAATAGGTCAGTCTCAAGAGGTAAGAACGCCTTTTAATTCATCGGGCCGCCGGGATTTGGCCCCCGCACACCCACCCCTGGCCCAATCCTCTTTCGCCTCCGGCTGTTTTAGATTGGCGCCCTCGTGAATTTCGTTTCATTCAAGAACTTTGTCCGATGGAACCGGTTAGTTTACCGAAATTCACATCGGGCCGCCGGGATTTGAACCCGGGACCTCTTGTACCCGAAACAAGCGCACTACCAAGCTGTGCTACGGCCCGAATGAACTTAAAATAGTATCCGTTTTTCTGGTGGCCCGAAAGCTTGAACTGCCGCTGGAATGTTTCCCATGCGCTACTGCCTTCCTACCCTCCCTTCGCCAACTCCTTCGCCCTATTCACTGCAGCACTCATCGCCTTTTCTGCCAAAGCCTCAATCCCCCCTGCCTGCATCACTTTTAATCCCGCCTCGGTCGTTCCACCAGGACTCGCCACCGCCGCACATAGTTCACTCGGCTTGATCCCCTCCCTCACCAAAAGAGCCCCCGTTCCAAACATCGTCCTCGCTGCCAACTCCCCCGCCACTTTCGAATCCAACCCAGCCCGTATCGCCGCTTTTTCCAGCTCCTCTACCCACTTCGCCATGAACGCCGGACCTGACCCGCTCAACGCTGTCACCACATCCATCTGCTCCTCTCCGATCTCCAACACCGTACCTCCCAACGCAAAGATTTTCCGTGCCACCTCAAGGTCCTCTTTCTTAGCCCCCGCCCCCGCACACAACGCTGTGACACCTTCCCCCACCCGCAACGCCTGATTCGGCATCGCCCGAACCACTCTCGCCTTGCCCCCCGCCTCCTTCGACAACTTTTCTGTCGTGACACCAGCCAAGATGGAAATCAGTAAATACGAATCTCTTCTTCCCCGTAACCACCCTGCAACTTTTTCAAGCATCGCAGGCTTCACCGCCAATAAAATCACCTCCGCGTCCCCCAACTCCTCCACCTTCTCCACAAATTTCACACCTTTTCCCATCTCTTTGTTCAACGCTTCCCTTCCCTTGGAATCCGGCTCGCACGCCTCCAAACTCCACGACCCAGATCCCTTCAGCATTCGCAAAATGGTTCCCCCCATTCGCCCCGCGCCGATCATCGCTAATTTCATGCTATCGGTAGGTCTAACCGAAACGCGGGAATACGCACGACCAACCCTTCCCCTTTTTCATCTTTTCCCAAATAAGCCCCCTCCGCCTCACTATCCGAATCCACCAGATGATAGCTGTTGTAGTGAAACTGCTCCCCAGGCGCCAATCGCGGGAACTGCCCCACCACCCCATCCCCCTCAATCACCAAACGATGCCCCAGCGCATTCCTGACCACCCACTTCCTCCCCATAATCGTAACCGCACGAGAACTGTCATTATGAATGGTCACAAAATAAACAAACTGATGCGGCCGGTCCGGCGGGCCAGATGCCCCCACCACATACTCCACACGATCCACACTCACCCACAGGCCCTTCTCCTCTTGTCCCTTTGTGGCCATCGTTTTCTTTCTCCCTCCTTCTTGCCCGCAACTCAAGCCTTTTGCCTCCCTTTTCGAACGGTTTTTTTTGCCCTTACATAATCCTCCAACTCATACAACTTCGGATCCCTGCGAGGCGGCACTCTTCTCCGCAACCGCATCTTCCAATCTTCCCCCTTCTCCCCACCCAACCCCTCCATCCCATCCATCTTCTCCATCACATCCCCATACTCCTCCTCCAACTTGTCTGGATTCTCCCCCTTCTCCAACCTCTGCAACATCTCTCCCATCTCCCCAGGCAACTTCTGACCAGTGGCCTCCATCATTCTCCGCATCATCTTGCCCAACATCCGCGGATCCGGATTCCTCTCGTCCATTTTTGAAAACTCATCCGCCATCTTCATCATCTCCCTCTCCATTCGAGGATCCATCTCAGCCCCACTCTCCCCCTCCTTCTTCACCACCTCCTTCGCCTTTCCCGTGAATGCAAAAGCAGAAACCACCTTCTCCATTCGATTCTTGGGTCCATCCGGACAAATCGGCACCTCACCCTCCTTCAGGAATCTCTTGGCCAAAAAGCTGTAAATCCGATGACTATCCGGACTGTAAAATTCGTAAATCGGCATCGCCCTCCGCCTCGGTCCCTACTCCCCCGCAATCTGCCTCAACGTCTCCGCATAAGCATTTTTACCAATGGCATCCGCTAATCCCCGTAACTCCTTCGCCCCAATCCATCCCTTACGAAAGGCCACCTCCTCCGGTGAACCGATCAGTAACCCCGTTCGGCTCTGTACCGTCTGCACAAACTGTGCCGCCTGCAATAACCCATCCGCTGTCCCCGTATCCAACCAAGCCGACCCCCGCCCAAACTTCTCCCCATGCAGTGTGTTGTCCTTCATATAGCAGCGGCTTAAATCTGTAATCTCCAACTCCCCCCGAGCCGAAGGTTTTAATCCCCGCGCGAATTCCACCGCTCGCCCATCATAGAAATAAAGCCCGCAATTTCCCCATTGCGATTTCGGCTTCGCTGGTTTTTCCTCAATCGAGGTAATCCGGTTTTGCTCATCGAACGTCAACACCCCGTACGACGAAGGATCGGCCACCTGATACGCAAAAATCGTCGCCCCCTTCTCTCTTGCTTGGGCCGAGGCCAGTAATTTACCCAACTCCGCCCCATAAAAAAAGTTATCGCCCAAAATAAGGCACGACGGGTCACTTCCCACAAATTTTGCCCCAATGTGATACGCTTGTGCCAATCCCTCAGGCTTAGGCTGCTCCGCATAACTCAACTTCAACCCGAGACTTTTGCCGTCTCCCAATAGAAGTTTGAAAAGAGGCAGATCCTGCGGTGTCGAAATCAGAAGAATCTCTCTCATCCCCGCCAGCATCAGCACGGAAAGCGGATAGTAGACCATCGGCTTGTCGTACAGGGGGAGAAGCTGTTTGGACACCGCCCGCGTCAACGGCCACAGCCGCGTCCCCGTTCCCCCCGCCAAGAGAATGCCTTTACGATTCATATCTACCTCTAATCTCCCGCAAAAACCGCCCGTAGCCAAGATCGCTTCCGCCCAGCACCTCTACCTCCGCGCACTCTTTGGCACCCCCTCCATCGGATGCCGCGCCGCCGACAACACGCTTCCGATCGGAACCTCCGTTTCCGACATACGACCTAAAAACTCCAGAAGTACTGCGACGCGTTGGCGTGCCGGCATCATCCGCGTCACTACTGCCCGCAACCCCGCGAAAGCCCCCTCCACCACTTGGACCTCCTGCCCCAAACTCACTTCTGGCTGAATCGTGATCGTCTCCCCAGCCCCCTCAGGTACCGCAGCCAGCAGATCTTGAATCGCGTGCGAAGGCACAGGAATCACCTTCATCCCAAAATGGACAATGGAACTGACTCCAGGACAGTAGTGCACCGCCCGATGCTGAGTTAGGTAGTCGAACTTTCCGAAAAGGTAGGACGGGAAAAGAGCTTCCACATACCAACGCCGACCCGTCCTCGTCGCCTTTTGAAATCGGAGCCGCGGGCAAAATACCTCCACCTGATACACCTTACGCAGATGAGCGATCGCAACATGCTCCTGCTTGGGCGCAACCCGCAAACAAAACCAGCGCAGATCCATATCTCCGCCCTCCTCCATCTGCGAGGGCTCAAAGTGCAGAGACTCGGTCGGAAGCTCTGGATTCGTACTCATCTCACTACTCTGCCGAAAAAAAATCTCAAACTCACGGCCAAAACAGTTCCTCTCGACACCCCTCAAGCTCTGGAGTACGAAATCTCATGGCCTTGACCTTATCGAACAACCGCATGATCGGGGGCGTCTGTGGTGGCTTGGCCGAATGGCTGGGTTGGGATCCTACCCTCGTTCGAATTCTCTACAGCGTTCTAACTATCTTCACTGCGTTCTCGGGCGCCATTTTCTACCTGATCCTTTGGATCATCATGCCCAAAAAATCGTAAGTTGATTTCAACTGCTGGGTTTGACGCCACCCCTGCTCTGCGGGATACTTCTTCCATGTCTCACACCTATCCAAACCAACAAGAATCCCTCCTCGCAAAAGTGAAGGGAAAAACAGGCAAAATTTCCGACAAAACCCACGAGGAGCATCTAAAGCTCTACACCGGTTACGTCAACAAGAGCAACGGCATCCTCGCCGAACTGGAAAAAATGGGAACTCCCGACCCCACCAACCCCGCCGTTGCGAATCAGATCTACTCCTCCGTACGCGCCCTCAAGGTGGACTTCACCTTTGCCATCGGCGGCCTCAAAAACCATGAACTCTACTTCTCTATCCTGGGCGGAAACGGAAAACCGTCGGATCGGATTCTCAAACATATCGATCAGGACTTCGGCTCCTTCGAGAACTATAAAAAAGACCTCAAGGCCACAGGGATCGCCGCCCGTGGTTGGGCTTGGACCGGATACGATCACGGCACAAAAAAACTCTTTAACTATATCGGAGACGCACAGAACAGTTATCCCGTATGGGGTGTGACTCCCATCCTAGGCCTCGACGTGTACGAACACGCCTACTACGCCGACTTCCTGACCAACCGTGGTGGTTACATCGACGAGTTTATGAACTTTGTTGATTGGGCCACTGTCGAAGCCCTGCTTCCGAAGGCCTGACCCCCGCTCCCACACAACTTCAGGCGCGTTGCGCAGGTTCGTGCTACCCAGCCGATCCAAAGGAGATTCTCCAGACCTTTTCGAAGGCCCTGGAAAAAGTATCCCCTGTCAAAAAGAGCGCTCTCGACCTCCGCTATCCGATCGTTCCCCACATCGATTTTCGGGTGAACTTCGATCTATACGCCCAAACCTACGCGCTTTGGCGCGATGCTGGTTGGTTCCCTTCCCGCGTAGTGATCCTAGGAGTCGGCCACAAATGCCCCGCAGAAATTGCGTGCCATCCATTTGGGTTTCGTTCGGTATTGGGGGAGACCCTACCTGATCGCGATCTTTTCTCGTCCCTCGCGGCTTCCTGCCCTTTTCCTGTCGACGAGGATACTCGTGGATTCCAAGGAGAGCACTCAATCGAGTTTGTTGTCATCTGGCTGCAAGCTCTTCGCGATCTCTTTTTTCCAAGCCACTCCTTCACTATTCTGCCCATTCTATGCGGTGGCTTTCAGAATGCTGTTGAGGCAGGCACTCCTCCATCCTCCAACTCAGCTGAAACAGCCTTTGCTCGGGGCTTGGCAAAGATAACTCAGGAATCGGATACAGCCGTGGTGGCAAGTATCGACGGATGCCACGTAGGCCCTCGATTTCAGCATCCTTTCGCTGCCGACAAAAAGATTCGGGCTCAAGTTGCGGAATGGGAAAAGAAACTTTGGACTTTTGCGTCGAGCAAAACCCTACCAGAATTTTTTAAGCACCTCGGGGCGAACCAAAATGCTTTCTACTTTGACGGCGTGGGGGTGCTTCACAGCTTGCTTGCGGGTCAAAACCTGAAGGCAAAAACCTATCCTCCCATCCAGTGGCACGAACCCTCTGACCAATCCATCGTCTCCTTCTCCCGCGGTCACTTGATTCCCTACCCCTAATATTCCACCTCCTGGGTCACAGACTCGTTTCTCATATTAGTATGCCAATGTTGCGCTAACCACAGCTTGGCTAGTCCCAGCTCTTCCACCAACACCACCCGTTGTTCCTGGTGGTGCTTGCTGAAGCTGAAATCCCCAGTCAAAACGTGCAGTGAAATAAGGCCCGATAGAGTAACGCAATCCCGGTCCAATACTCATCAGATGCCAATTTACTGAGGTTGTTGTATCAGAGTTTTCTTGAAGAACTTGCCCATAATCAAAAAATCCAAGAACGACTAGTTGATCAGGAAAGTCACCTTCTCCAAAGATTTGCCCAAAACTGAATGCAGGAGACCGGATCTCAACATTCGTTAAGTAAGCGTTATCCCCGTTAGCAGACCGTTGATCATACCCACGCACAGTATCATATCCTCCAATACCAAAACTTTCGGTTGGCATAAGAGTTTGATTGGACTGCTGGATCTGGAGGTTGCCCACGAGGCTGATGCCTTCCGGCAAACGAAATACTCTGTTAAGTAGAAATTTTCCATACACATAATTAGCTGTCGCTCCGCCATTGATCTGCTGAAAACTAGCATCGGAATTATCCCCCGTCGCTCCGCCCGGGCTAGCGAATCCAACTAGCTCCAACGCAGTCGACCCAAAAGGATCCGTCATCGTACCTGTATATCCAAAAACAAGTTGGAATATGTTATACAAACCCGCCAGACCATTTGTGCTGGGTTCTAGCTGTGCCCCCGCGAAAAAGACGTCACTATTGGCCGCCTTAAAGTCGAATCCAAGATAGGCTTGGTGGCGAAGATCACCCTTGTTGTCCTTAAAAGGAAAGGTAGGCAAAAGTATGTTGTAGCGTCCACTGACTTGCCAGAAGTAGCTCGATAAGTCCAACTGTCCGACAGCATCTGGATCGGCCTTAGAATAACTACCGAAAACCGTTGCCGTATGTCGCCAAGGAAGAGCTGCTGCCCAAGATCCCGAGTTAGCCTGTAACTTTGAAAAGCCACCGCTCGTTAGGTATTGGTAATCAATCTTTTGATCCCACCCCGTCCATACATCCATCAATGTAAAGCCAGTGGAGTACCGATCATAACCAAGTATCGATACCCCAAAATTGTCATAGGAGATGTAGGGCCGGAAAGGAAAGCGGTCGGTAACTTCCAAAACCACGTCCGTGGAGCCCGCTTTTGAGCCAGGAGCCAAGGATGTCTGAACCTGCCGAAAAGGATTTGCGTTCAACCAAGCCACATCATCTCCAAGCTCAGCTAAGCCGATCTCTTCATTAGGCCTAAGACGAATTTCTTCCCTCAGGTTTTCCGATTTAAAATAACGATTCCCCTCAACCCGTACTTCGCCCAAGCGCCCGGATAAAATCAGAATTTGGATCACCCCGCCACGGATCTCCTGCTCGGGAACGAGAGCAGTTGCGACCACCCTTCCCGTCGAAGCAAGCCAATCATTCACCTTTTTTCGAATTTCACTCAAGGTCTTCATCGAGACTGGCTTGTCCAAATATGGAGATGCAATTTTCTCGGCTTGAGACTTACTCAAAAACGGAACCCTGCTCTCCACTCCTTGAAAATCGGGAATCCCCGAAGATTGAATTTGTGTGGGATCACCAAGAAAGACCAAACCCCGAAGGGAGGCGGCAAAGGGCTTAGCCTTTTCTGTCTTTTGTGAAGGTTGTTCATCGACGCTTAAAATAGGTGGATGCGGATCCAAGCGTAACGGATCCGTTCCATAATCTTGATAGGCTTGTCCATATTCCAAAGAGGGTCCCATACGGGCAGGAAGGGATGATCCCTCCGGCCGCCTGCGAAATACTCTTTCCTTGGGAGGTGCTGCTTGATTGGGCAGTACCACCATCCTTCCAGGGGGTTGTGGAGCAGGCTTTGCGGTTAGAACCGCCTTCTGCTCCAGATTTACTTTAGTAGTCGGAGTAGGCGTTTTTTGTTCTGGAGTAGTCTGATTGCCAGTCTGATTGCCATCTTCTGGGAGTTTCTCCAGCTCCCCCTGGCGAGGAGCACGAAATCGCGGAGGTCCTCCGTGTCGGTTGGCTTCTTCGATGCTTTTGCCAATGTCTTCCCATTTCACTTTGTAGCGAGTGCCATCAGGATACTCCTTAATTGCATAAAGGGTTCCATTATCGGAGGATTCTGCCCCAGCCCTCGCCAATAATCCCACTCCAACCAATAAGACAAATAACATAGTCATCGCCCGGCGCGTCCTTGCTTCCGGGGAAGCCCTCGCAGGACCCCAATATCCGAAATATGCCATAATTCATTACAACCCACCGACCTCTGGCACAGGCCAGAAAAGACTCGAATTACTGGCTTAGAGAATTAAAACTTTGTGAATATTGGGAATAACTTAATTCCCCTTTTGCACGGACCTGGTTCTTGGAGATCTCTTTAGACGAAGAGGCCTCACCCCTTCGCGTATCGATACTAATGGGCAACCTCGTCAAAGGTTTCGTTTGCTTGGCTTTACTTCCCAAATCGCCATTGGAAGGGAGGGTCGACTGATTAGCCGTTCTTATATCAGAGACCCCAGATTCGCCAGAACGCGCAATTAATACCTCACCAAAATAGGGCCGAGGCAAAGTAATACCTGTAATAGGCACAGCCGCGAGGAAGGCCTGTTGGTCCGTGATTTGGAATAAGTCTGCTGCAGGCAATACGTCCGCCAGTTGAGCAGAGTACACAGCGAGGGACCCAGTCGGAAGAGAGCCACCTACCGTATAAGTTCCAGGCGCTGATCCAATCTGGATTTGTGCCGGCTGGTTAAATACCGGATTCAGTCCACCCAATCCCACATTGTAGGATGTAGGAGAGTTATAGTTTGGATTTCGGGAAAAGAGCAGAGTCCGCCCCGAGGTTGAGACCAAGGCTCCTGAACCCGCCTGATTTTCAAAGACGCCCGCATCCACCGTCACTCCACCTGCTCTCAGGGAAACCCCGGAGCCAACGAGCACACGGTTACCCTGAATGAGCAGATCCCCAAAAACACGTGCTCCTTGGCCAACAGGCGCAAGAAAGGAAAGATTTCCAGTCGTACCGGAGGTGACAACGAACTTTTCAACCCCAGCTAAACCTCCCAAACTCGCCAAAAATACCGGATTCAGGCCATCGGCAGTCAATGTGGTATTTTGGGAAAAAATAAGATTTGGCCCGATAAAAATATTGGAGTCGGCCGCCGCGTTCAGACCGATTTCGGGGACGCTGAGTGTCAAGGTGCGGCTAGAACCATTCATCGTGGCTCCCGACCAAGTAAGGATTCCCGCCTGCAGGGTGGCATCCGCGGCTACGTTGAAAATCGGAACATCCAGCGCCACGATAGTGCTTCTTCCATCCACATTTCCGTTGAGGTTCAGGCCGGTTCCTGAAATAAACCGCGTGTCATATCCAAAGGATGTTCCCGCCGTCCCTGCAAGCTCGATCGCTCCGGTCGACGTCCCACCAAATGTGACCTGTCCCAAAGTGGAGATCTTCGCCGTCTCGGCCTTGGTAAAAACTAAACCAACAGCCGAGGAGTCGCTGATCGACATGCCTAGCCCCGAGGTAAAAGGCTGGAGGGTGATATCCCCGGAAACTGAAGAAAGTGCCGCACTCAAATTAATCGTATCTGCATTCATACCAATGGCTCCCGAAACGGAAGAAAGTGCTGCATTCAGATTGATCGTATCTGCAGTCAAAGCAACGGTTCCCGCACCCGCTACTGCCACGGCTCCATTGATCTCTACGGAGCCGGCACTGGTGGCCGTAAGAGAACTTATACTGACCGCTTTGGAAAATGTGATGTCCGCACTACCGGAATTCAAAGTGAGACTTTGCGATCCTCCGATGGTTTCCGCAAAAGTAATGGCTCCCGAAGTCCCTGTTCCCCCACTGGTCAGGATCGATACCGCCGCTCCCAAAGACACATCATCGTTGAATATCACCGCCGATCCGTTGCGACCTCCGGTCGCGGTCAGGGTACCATTAAGGGTGATGGTTTTGCTATCGCCCGAATCAAATGAGATCAGGCCGGCGTCCTTCCCTGTTCCGGCAGAAGTATTGATGTCGGCGACACTGATGTTGCCGGCCGTAGTAATCGTGACATCTCCACCGTCCTGTTGGGAAACGCCGGTCTTACCACGTGTGTCAATGAGCCCGGTCACTGTGATGTCACCTGTGGTGGCCAACAAAGCGAGGTTCCCACCCGGACCTTCAACACTAGGCGTGGTGTAGATGCTGGTTCCTAGGTTGAGTTGCCCCGTGGTACGTATTTCCGATCCGCCAAATGCAATCGAACTGCCTGCGATCGACAAAGAAGCCAATGGTGTACCTACCGTGCCGATATTCCCAGCAATCGCTACCAACCCGCTGGTCTGGATCGACATCCCAACGGCGGGGCTCGTCACTTGAATGGGGGTGTTGATGGTCACGGTGCTAGCGGTAAGGTTGATTACGCCGGTCGAGGCCCACGAACCAGCACTGATCACAAAAAAGTCCTTCAAGGCGGCCAGGGATCCAACCGCTCCGTCAAAGCGGAGAACTCCGGTTCCGGCCGTGATTTGCATCGAGCGAGCCGTGCCGTCGCTATTTACGGTGCCGAGAAAAGAGAGGGAGTTGTCGGTCGCAACTCCATCCAAGTCAAAAACCGCATCCGCACCCAAAATTACTGAGCCATCGAAGGTAGCCGTATGGGAACCGCCGCTGGTCTGATCTATCGTGTATTTCGATCCCTGCAGACTGATCTTAAACCCTGCCACATCCAAATCCGCTAAACTATTCAAGCCCCCTACATTACCCAGAAATTGTACGTTCGCCGCTCCAGCAGAGTCTTTTAACGTCTTGGAGGATTTGACGGTCAAGCCATAAGGACCATCCACGGTTGAAGAGAAGATGACTTTGCCTAACGTACTCCCTGATTGGGTCGTATCCACAGTCAAATCACTCGCCAGAAGAACAGCCGATTGAAACTTCACGTCATCACCGCTGGTCAAGATATCTCCACCCATCGTGATTCCACTTCCTGCAGTGAGAGTCACAACCCCATCGGCACTGATGTCACCCCCCGAGCCGATGTCGATGCGTTGACCGGCATCCAGCGTTACGGTGCCTCCGTTGCCTGTGGTAATCGAAGCAGCCGCCACTGCGATGTTGCCCAAGGTGGTTACCCCCAGCCCTAAATTCGACGCGTTTGCGGCACTGTAATTTTGCGGCCCGTTGAATGTGGTCTGCCCATACCCCGCGCTCTGCTGAAAACTATTGGCCTGCATGGCCGCCACCGTGAGGTTGTTGGCCGAAACCACCTGAACCGTCCCCAACGGATTGCTTTGGCCCGCTCCCCCGACGAAAACAACATCACCGAAAGATCCAGCATCCAAGGTCAAATTGGCAGATAAACTGCTCGATGCTGATTCCACCGTGCTTTCAAAACGGATTTCCGTAGGCAACCCCCCACCCGCCGTTGCTCCTTGAACCGTTACCGCTACGGGGCCAGTCAAAGTCACCGGGGAACGGAAGGTGATGCTGGAATCCACAGCCAAAAAGTCTGCCCCTGTCTCGATTCCGCCCGTCCCTTGGAGGGTGACGGCTCCGCCCGAGGTCACATCTGCCCCGGCATTTAACGTGATCTTCCCAACCGCAACCAGATTCAACCCCACTGTGGTGCTGGCGATTCCATGATTGGAGAAATCCAATGACCCATTCAGGGTCACGTTCCCACCTAGCGGAGCTAGACTTGCTGTTGCCAAAGACTCCGCCCGTAAGGCTCCCTGAATGCTGAGATTGTTAGCCGGACCGATCGTGATATTGCCCAGTCGTGCCCCCACCCCCACCGCTTGGGCAAAAGTCACATCCCCACCCGTCCCGGCCACTAGGGTTAAATCCCAAAAGGCTCCGCTCACTCCCGAAAGGCCGTCACTGTCCAACGCCCGGTTCATAGTGATCGCAGCCCCGGTGGCAACTCCTTGGTCGGTTTTCAAGGTGCGATCCCCCGTGATGATGACCGCAGAGTCAAAGGTGATGGCCTTTCCAGCGGTGGTAATGTTGCCGTTTAGACGCGTCTGCCCCCCAGAAGCCGTGAGAACATCCAATCCATAACTTTCGCCACTAAGATCCAAAGCCGCCGTTCCTCCAATCCGGATCGTCCCGGTGCTGTCCGATCTCCCCAAGGTCACGATCCCATTGGCGCTCAGATTCTGTAGGTCACTAAGGGCGACCTGAACCGTTCCCAAGGGATCAGCCACGCCCATGGTGGTTCCGGTCGTACTCTGACGAAAGATCACGTTTCTAGCCGTCAGGGTCGTGCCCACCTGGATTCTACTGGCGCCCTGCAGAGTCACCGTACCGGTCGTTCCAGAGGTGACCGCGGCATTCAGCGTGACTGTCCCACCTCCCGAAGCGTCCGCATCCGCTAAAAACAAAACGTTGGCAGCCCCAGAATTGGAGGAGAGATTGATTACATTATTAACAATAATATTGTTCGCCGCACTGAGAGTTAGAGATGTGTTAGCGCTCGCCGCAGTTAATACAGCATCAGTCACTGTAATATTTCCGACCTGAGAACCCGTGCTTCCCGTCGTAATGGTCACAGAGGTTCCCCCATCCAAGGCAGCAACGATTGTAGCTGGAGCTATTGTTGCGTCAGGCGTTGAGGGATCAAAAACTCCGTCGGTCAGATTGCCCGCACCACCATTGATAATACTGACATTTTGTGGGTCCAAAAGCCACAGCCCAGCCTTGCCGACCAAAGCTGAGGCGTTGGCCGATCCAAAGGCCTGAAGATTATTTTTGGATGAGGTCTCAATGAATCCACCGTTGCCGCCCTCCACCCCGCCTCTCGCAAACAATTCCCCATAAAAACCGGTATACTCATCCGACCAGAGAATAATTTTCCCACCATCTCCATTCCCTTTTGCGTCTGCCACGATCACCGCATCCTTTCCCATGACAGTAGCTTGAGCGTTTTTCACCTCTAGGTTTTTTCCCTGATAATCACCACCCAGCAAAACTTCTCCACCTCCCGATCCCCCAGATGCACTCATCGTTCCCTCCAGAAACCCCACGCGCTGCCCCGTCACAACCAAGCGCCCACCTTGGGCCGAAACGGAGCTAACGTCCAACTGTCCTCGAACCAGTGAAGTCTCTTGAGAATCTATGTTGATTGCCCCTCCCCCTGCCCCAACCCCAGAACCAGATGCCGTCAAAATTGAGCCTAAATCTAACTCAACCTCCGCTCCCCTCAAATCCATCTGCCCGCCACTCCCATCGCTATTTTTGGCTACCATTGTACCAGATTGTAGAATCTTTCCACCTGGTGCTGACAGTACCACGGTTCCATCTTGCCTCGTGACAAACCCAGTGGCCTCTACAAGCCCACTCTGCTGAATCGCTAAAGCATAGATATTTCCATTCGCCTCAAGGTTAACTCGAGCGGCACGAATAATGCCCTGCTGATCAACACCAACACCTGCTCGGCTACCTGTAGCGGATGGGTCCATATCGATTCGCACGCGAATGGGTCCGCCCGTATCCTGCTCTAGATAAAATCGATTTCCCGCATAAAGACCGACGGTGCCTTCGGTTGCCTCGAGCGTACCCAAGTTCTCCACATGCTTGGAAAGGAGATGAATCGATCCACCCTCAGCGTGAATCGTCCCCTCATTCCGAATCCCCGCATCGGACACTGCCTCCATAGAAAGTGCTTCTCCCCTCATAAAACTAGATGGATTGGCTTCAGCGGTAGTCGCAAGAAAGCTGGAGGCATTAATCACTGCTCCTTGCCCCACAAAGATTCCATTCTGATTCATCAGGTAAACCTGACCGTTCGCTTGAAGAGTACCTAGCAGTTGAGAAGGCGTACTGGAGGTAACTCGGTTTAAAACTGCCGAGGAAGCGCTAGGTTGGACAAATCGGGTCGTCTCATTCGGCTGAATAGAAAAATCCCGCCAGTTGATCACTGCCCGATCGCTGGATTGCAAAACTTGGAGCGTTGTTCCTGCTTGCGAGATCGCCGCCTGCCCACCGACCACTACTCCACCCTCTGGATTACCGAGAGATGCAGTTGAACTAAAACAAAATATACCTAACCCCAACAAACCCCATGAGATTGGGGGCGCATAGAATCCACTTTTACCCATTTACTGGAATTAAGAGAACTTGATGTATCTTAAAATCTTTATCCTGTTTTTACTCCAACCTGGCGGAGAGAACTTGCGAATCCTTGGTGATATCTTTATGCAGATACTTCGCTGCATTTCTTTCAGATTTTTATTGTATTGATGATTAGCGACTTACCCTATCCGAACGATAAGAAGGAAATCCTCCGAAACCAAAAATGTCAATCAGGGCCTTACCTGATTTGTTGTACTATTCGTCGTATTATTTGTGCTCAATTTCTGAATTACCAAAACATAATCTGATGCCTTGGCATTGGCTATACGTGTGATCGTAGCAGGGCCAACAAGGACCGTTCCACAGGGATTCTCAGTACTATCCGCTTTGTTAAGCTTTGTATAAAAAACGTTTGTCGTATAGGAAAGCGTAAGACCGCCCGGTAGCGCATAGAGAGTATTAAGACCATTTGCGGAGGATGTTTTAGTACCCCACGTGATGATTTCCCAAACTTCAGCCGCCGGAATCACAATATTACTCACCCCATTCGAGGCCCAAGTAAAACTTTGATATGTTTGCGCTTGTCCAAGGGATGCAAAAGAAAGAAAGGAGAAAAAAGTAATCACCAAAATACCAAAGCCAAAACGGGAACTCATTTCTCAGGCCTAAAGGTTTAATTATAGGTGTCAAGTTGTCGTTCTATTTAGCTTAGAGAAAAAATCTAATACCCACACACACCCATTTGTATGGGTGCCATACAATTACCCTGCCTAGTCTTCTCTTCCATTTTCTGATATTATGGATTCATGTCCTTGGACTCATCTTCTTACCTGAATCGCGAGCTCAGCTGGCTTGAGTTTAATCAACGCGTCCTAGAAGAGGCCCAAGACCCCACCCAACCCCTTCTCGAACGACTCAAATTTCTGACCATCGTAAGCTCCAACCTCGATGAGTTCTTTGAAATCCGCGTCGCCGCCCTCAAGCAACTGGTAGAAAATCGTAGCGATGTCCACGGACCCGATGGCCTTCGGCCTCCCGAAGTTCTCTCTGCTATCCGCAAACGCGTTCTCCGAATGGTCGATGACCAGTACCAACTACTCCACCAAACCCTCCTGCCCGCCCTATCCCAAGAAGGAATCCACCTTCGCCCCGTTCAGGAGCTAAACGAAGTCCAGGCCGCTTGGGCGCGCGAACTGTTCCAACGCGACATTCTGCCGATCCTTACTCCCCTCGCCGTAGACCCCAGTCACCCCTTCCCCCAACTGCTTAACAAATCTGTTAACCTCGTCATCCTCTACTCTAAACCCGGCCACCAAGAAACCTCCCGGCACGCCTTCGTCCAAATCCCGCGCGGTATTCCCCGACTCATCCCACTGACCCGCGAAAGCGGTAACCCCCGTGAATTTATTCTTCTTTCAGAGCTTGTCCGACACTTTGTGGGCGAGGTCTTTCCAGGAATGAAAATTCATGGTGCTTGGCCCACTCGTATCACCCGCAATAGCGAACTCTACATCGACGAGGAAGAAGCTCATAACCTCCTCCTTACAATCGAAGAGGAACTCCAAAAAAGAAATCGCGGAGCCGCGGTCCGACTTGAGCTGACCCACGACTGCCCAGTCGAGATTGAAACCTATCTCCTCGGACATCTCCATCTCACGCCCGAAGATATCTATCGCGTCCCAGGCCCCGTGAATCTGACTCAACTCTTTGCTCTGACCGAATCCGGTCGTGGCCTGACTCATCTTCACGATCCCGTTTCAACCCCCTCCATCCCTCCTCAACTTCAACTCCCCAATCGGAGTTTCGAGGCCATCCGCCAAAACGACATCCTCCTGCACCACCCCTACGAAAGTTTCCAGCCGATCGTCTCCCTCTTGGAACAAGCCGCCACCGACCCTCAAGTCCTCGCCATCAAAATGACCCTTTACCGAACGAGCGGTGATTCCCCCGTCCTCAACGCCCTCATTGCCGCCGCCCACAACGAAAAACAGGTTACGATTCTTGTCGAACTGAAAGCTCGCTTCGATGAAGCCAACAACATCTCGTGGGCCCGAAAAATGGAGGAGGCAGGAATTCACGTCGTCTATGGCCTCGTGGGACTCAAAACACACTGCAAAGTCCTCCTTATCGTACGCAGGGAAGAAAATCACCTCCTCTCCTACCTGCACCTAGGAACGGGTAATTATCATCCCCGTACCGCGCGCTTCTATACCGACTTCAGCCTGCTGACCTGCCGCCCCGCCCTAACATCCGAAGTCGCTTCCCTCTTCAATGTCCTGACGGGAATGTCCGAGACCGCCCACTTCGACGAACTCCTCGTCGCCCCATTCAACTTTGCCCCACGCCTCCTCGAACATATCCATCGCGAATCCGCAAATCATCGTGCGGGCCGACCCTCTGGAATATTTATCAAAGCAAACGCTCTCGTGGATCCTGAGATCACTCAGTCTCTCTACGCCTCCTCGCAAGAAGGTGTCCCCATTGAGCTTCTGATTCGTGGAATCTGCTGCCTCCGCCCCGGCGTTCCTGGCCTCAGTGAAAATATTCACGTTCGCAGCATCGTGGATCGTTATCTCGAACATAGCCGCATCTACATTTTCACAAATGGAGGTGATCCCATTGTCTACCTGGGGAGCGCCGACCTAATGCCTCGCAACCTTCATCGTCGTGTTGAGGTTGTATTTCCAATTCTCGACCCCGAACTACGTCGCCAATTTGTTCAGGAGATTGTTCCTGCCTATCTCAACGACAACCGCAAAGCTCGCCTCCTAGGCCCCGACGGGCTCTCCACTCGTGCTCCAATTCCTTTAGGAACACCCTCCCATCGCGTCCAAGAGGAGTTCCTCCACCACTACAACCCGGTTCCCTCCGACATTCCTCAAATCACCCCCGCCCTACGGCCCTCGACCGCCTCCTCGCACTCCGTATCCGCTTAGGCTGCGACCAGTTTGGCAGGATGACTGCCTCGAATGATCTGACTTAAGTCGAGATGCTTCGCGATCACCTCCTGAATCATCAAAATTTTCTCCTTATCCCCAGGATCTGTTTTTACGGTCATCCTCTCAATCTTCGCAGCCACGGAGTAGCTATCTCCAGCAACTGCGACAGTCGGAAGCCCTCTCTCTTGGAGCATTCGAATCAACCCCACCTGTGGCTTTAAACCATCGGTTAAAATAATTCCGGCTGGCTTTGCCTCATTGCCCCCTTTTCCTTGGGCCTCCAAAGTCGCCAAAAGCAGATCCTCCCGATCCCCGGGAGTGATTAACAGGGCACCAGGATTGAGTTGATCCTGCAATCGTGCCGCCGTCATTGCCCCCACTGCGACCGATCTCACCTTCCTCCGTTTCATGTTTTCGCCAGAAAGAAATACCCCGCCCAATTCCAAAGTCACCTGACCCAAGGTCGGCCTTCGCAACTCTCCATGGTAGGGAATCATACCCAAAATAGGCAGACCCATTCGATGAAAGGCCTTTTCTGCCCAGGGCCGTAAGGCCTCCATCTTCGCAGGCAGAACTTTGTTTAACACCACCCCCACCACTTTCACCTTATGCTTCTCAAAAAGCGCTAAATTCAGACTCACCTCATCCACAGGCCTGCCCACACCTCCAGTCGTCACAATGATAACCTGACTCCCCAAAAGCTTCGCCACTTGGGCATTCGAAAGATCCAAAACACTGCCCACCCCCGCGTGCCCTGTGCCCTCAATCAAAACAAAATCGTGCTCCCAGGCCACCCGATTAAAAGCCTCACCAATCGTTCCCTTCATCGCAGGCAGATTGCCCCGCTCCAAATATTCTCGAGTAAACATTCGATCCACCGCAATCGGAGACATCGCCTCAATCGGCAAGTTCACCCCATAGGTGTTGCTAACCAAAACGGAATCCTCATCCACTTTTTTGCCCGCAACTTCAACAAATCTCTGACCAACAGGTTTAATGTAACCGATCTTTTTGTATTTTGACGATAAGGCCGCATACAGCCCTAAGCAGCAGGTCGTCTTTCCATCATCCTGCCGGGTCGCCGCCACATAGATGCGGGGGGTGACTAGGTTAAGATCCATTTCTACCTTTGCACAGCTACCGCTGGAGAGGCGGGCTCAGGATAGAGCTTGCGATACTCCACAGCCAAAATACCCACAATCGCCGCCACCCCCAAAACCTCCTCCTCATCTGCACCACGACTGATCTCGGCTGCAGGCAACCGCATCCCTAACAAAATATTCCCATACGTACGAACCCGCCCGAAGTGTTGAATGCTTTTGACCGCAATATTGCCTGAATTTAGATCTGGAAAAACGAGACAATCCGCACGACCCGCAACAGGCGATCCCGCAATTTTCAGTTTCGCTTTCTTTGGATCTAAAGCCGCATCCAACTGCATCTCTCCATCAAACTCTCCTGGCAACCCAATCTGCTCGGCCAACTCACGGGCTTTCTTCGTGGCCTCTATCACCTTGCCTGTATCCTCACTCAGCGTAGCGCTTCCTCGGGTCGAGTAGGAAAGCAAGGCGACTCGGGCGTTTCGACCTGTCAGCCGTTTCTTAAGTCCCGCTAATCCCACTGCCGTTGCCGCCAACTCCTCCGCCTTGGGACGAGGCACCACCGCAGCATCTCCCACAACAAGAATTCCATTATCTCCCGTCTTTCCATCCTCACACTCCAATAGGGTCGCACTCGATATCCTCGAAATATGAGGCAAGCGCGGAATCATTCGAATCAAAGGGCGCAACACATTTCCCGAATACGCCCCCACCCCCGCCACAAGACCATCCACCTGTCCGAATCGTAGCATCAACGTGCCGTACACAATCGGATCGGACAACATATCATCAATCTCACTTAATTTTAATTTTCCACCTTGGGCCTCACTTCGTAAGTAGTCCTTAAACATCTGCCGATCCTGACCTTCGACGGGATCCAGTAACATCACACGATCCAGTTCCACCTTCTGGGTTTTCGCCTGACGACGAATGAGATCCGGTTGCCCCAGCAGAACAATGGGCCCCATCCGCATCTGAGCGTACCGCGAAGCAGCACGAACTACTTGAGGATTGGTTCCTTCAGGAAAAACGATCCGCTTGGGATGCTTGACCAGTTTTTCGGCTAATGAAAAAAGAAGAGAGCCCTGTTTCACCTCGGTATCTTCGACCCCTTCTCTATGCAGGGCAAGGCCAACATCCCCAAAGAAGGCTTAAAACTCACGATGGTTACACATGCAAAGTGGCCCCGCAGGCCACCCACTCTACTGTAAGCCGAGTCGAATCAGTAGATTGGTGAAAAAGGGAAGTTCAAGAAGGAGGTTGTAGGTAAAAATAGCCCCCACTACACCCAAACATGCCGCGACAGCCCCTAAACACCGAATTACATAAGAAATTTCTTCCGTATCCATACCCTCTTCTACCTCATCTTGGTTGTGAATCCAGCCTCTAGCGCAACGTGACCTTGAATTGGAATTGACTGTCGTCCGAGCCTAATAAAATCTGATTTTCTCCACCCCGCAAATCCTGCGTCAAACTGTTCTCCGCTAAACCGATGGCCGCATCGTTCACCACCGTTCCAAGTGAACTTCCCCGATCTCTCACAAAAAAGTGATCCCCTTCCCGCTCGATGGAGCAGTGATTCCTGGAAATTTGGTACGGCTTTTCATCGGCAATCGGCAAATCATTCGACGCAAATACCGTGGCCCCTTTTCCGGGGGTTTCATGTTTTCGCCCGATCCGAAAAGGAAACTTCTGAATCGTCACAGAGCTTTCGGGCAGACGAGCCATGGCATGATCGTTACAGGCAGTTAAAACAATAGACTGATATCCACCTTCAGGCGGAGGAGCCACTGGGGCGGCAGAAGGAGCTGTAACTACAGGCACAGGAGCCGCAACCCTCGTCATCTCCAAAGAGGGAGGTGCAATTGGCTTGGCCACAGGGGCAACGACTCGTGCCACAGCAGCCGCAGGGTTGGAAGCCGCAGGCGCAGACGCTCTCTGCTCCGCTTGAGCCCGCAACCTCATCTCCATCCGCAAACGATCATTGGCTGTTCTCAGCCTCTCAAAGAAGGAGGCCAGATAAGGAATCAGAATTTCTGGGCGCTGCAAAACCGCTTCATTGAAATTTTCTGCCGTCAGAACCTCACACTCCGTAACTTCCAGTGCCTGAGCCGAGGCCGAACGAGGTCTCTCATCCACCATCGCCATCTCTCCAAAAATATCCCCCTCCCCTAACTGCGCCAAAATGACCGACTTCCCATCCCCGGCGATACTGATTTCCACCCGGCCATTCAGAATTCGATATGCCTCTTGGGTTGTGTCACCCTCCCGAAATATCATCTGCCCAGGTTGAAAAAGCGCGGAACTCATTAAAATAAAAACCCGCTTTACCCGAACCTCTACGCCAAGATTTTCTTCACCGCTTCGACCACCCGATCTGCACTTGGCATCACCGCCTGCTCTAAAACGCGGGCATACGGTTGGGGAGTGTCCAACCCCGTCACTCGCTCGATCGGTGCGTCCAGATCGTCAAAAGAGCGATGCTGGATCTCGTAAGCCACTTGTGCACCCCAACCTGCAAACGGTTTGTTCTCTTCCACGATCACGACTCGGTTCGTTTTAGCAACAGATCCCAAAATCGCCGGCAGGTCCAAAGGTTTGATCGTTCGTAAATCAAGAACCTCGGCAGAGATTCCATCCGCTTCCAGTTGTAAAGCCGCAGCAAGTGCCACATGAGTCGATGCACTGTTAGCGATCAGGGTCACCTGGTCCCCTGGGCGGCGGATGCGGGCCTGGCCGATGGTGGTCAGAATCTCCCCTTCGGGCACCTCGTCTTTGAATCCATAAAGTTTCTCGTTCTCGATAAAGCAAACCGGGTTGTTACTACGGATCGCGCTCTTCAAAAGGCCTTTGGCATCATCTGGGAACGCGGGCGTGATCACCGTCAGGGCCGGCACATTGGCATACCAGTTTTCCGGAGTGTGCGAGTGGGTGGCCCCCACTTGCAATCCCGCACCCGAGGAGCCACGAAAAACAATCGGAATCGAGTACTGTCCCCCACTCATGTACCGAATCGCCCCCGCGTTGTTGACGATCTGGTCATACGCAACCATCGAAAAACTCCATGTCATAAACTCAACCACTGGACGTAGCCCCTGCATGGCCGCTCCCACCCCCAGCCCGGCAAAACCAGACTCACTGATCGGAGTATCCAAAACCCGCTTGGAACCAAACTTCTGCAACAGCCCCGAGCTCACCTTATAAGCTCCTTGGTACTCGGCTACTTCCTCGCCCAATAGGATTACATTCTCGTCCCTCTCCATCTCCTCACTCAACGCTTGGTTGAGCGCCTCCCGCATCGTGATCACAGCCATGATTAACTTCCAATCGGCGGACGGAATTCCGCAATCTGATCCTCAGGCGCAAAAATATCCTCAAATACCGTCGCCACCTCTGGTTCCGGAGAACTTTCAGCGAAAGCAATCGAATCATCCGCCTCGGCTACTGCCACACGCTCAATCTCCTCATACTGCTTCTCCGTCAACGCCTTCTCCTTATAGAGCCTCTCTTTGAAAAAGGAGATCGGTTCCGACTCTTTCTTTCTCTCGGCAATTTCTTCCTTGGTCCGATAATTTCCAGGATCTGACATCGAGTGACCGCGGTAACGGTAAGTTTTCACCTCAACCAAGGAGGGTAAACTTTCCGTCCGAGCCAATTGGACCGCATCCCACATCTTCTCCCTAACATCATCCACATCATTTCCATTCGCTGTAATACCGGCCATGTCATACCCATCCGCCCTCTTGACCAGAGGATAGCCCGCCGAGCTACGAGACTGATGCGTGCCCATTGCATACTCATTGTTCTCGATCACATAAATGACAGGCAATTTCCACAAAGCAGCCAGGTTGAGTGATTCATGAAACGCACCCTGATTCACCGCTCCATCCCCCAAATAACAAACCGTTACTTCCCCTGTACCCTTATACTTTTGAGCAAAAGCGATTCCCGCGGCTAAAGGCGTCTGACCTCCCACAATTCCGTGTCCACCATGAAAATGTTTTTCCTTATTGAAGAAATGCATCGAACCACCTTTCCCCCTCGAACATCCCGTAATTTTTCCAAATAACTCCGCCATGCACTCACGCGAACTCATCCCTCGTGCTAAAGCATGCCCGTGATCCCGATACGCAGTAATGACTGCATCCGTTGGGCTGAGAGTGGAAATGGATCCGACAGCTACTGCCTCTTGACCAATGTACAAGTGACAAAAGCCCTTAATCTTTGCCTGCATGAAAGCTTGGGCCGCCTTCTGCTCAAACCTGCGGATCAAAACCATCTTGCGGAGCAGATCCACCCGTTCTGAGGGTGTCAGGGTAGGGAGAACCGCGGGTGATTTACCCGGCTTCTCTTTCGACCTTACCTTTTTTGCTCCTGACGATGCCATGTGCGATTGGCTCCTTTGGTTCATCCAGCACTCTGGTCACTGGATGTCGGTATGAGATGATTATGCCACCCTTTTCCCGCCTATCAATTCCAACTTCTTCCAACTGGTAACTACTTGCCGATAAAGAGTTCCGGCATCAGTTCCCTGCCCCACCGCCAGGTGCTCGGCATCGCTTGGTAACCGATATGCCCCTGCCCCACCTCCCGATAGTGCGCTCCTCCCCACCCCTCCGACAAAGCCCTTAACTTGGACGGCGGAGCCACCGAATCGTGCGAACCGCCAACGACCAACACCCGCTTCGATGGAAGTTGTAGTTTGCCGTGAGAAGGACAAACCAAGGGCAAAAGTTTCTCCACCCGCTCCCGATCCAACCCGCGCTCCTCCATCTGTCTGCGCAAAACCCACCCCCCTTCTGAATCCCAAATCGCCGTTGCCACATCTGGAATCGGTTGCACCAACCAACCGCAAGCCAAGTCCGGCTCATGACACAGCGTCAATCCCGCTACCCACCCTCCCAAACTCATTCCCCAAAGCCCCACTTCCGTAGCCCCCGACGCCTTCAACATCCTTGTTACCATCCTGACTTCAGTGACCGCCTGCCGAATTGCTTCCGCACTCCGAATTAAATTCCCCCCAAAAACAAGCTCCCCACTCCACGTTCCCTTCGGCCTTCTACGAAAATGGTACGGCAAATCATAAAAAACTGCCGTCCAACCGAGGCGGTTCAGGACGGAAGCCCAGTGGGCATACCCCACATCACTGGCCGAAAAGAGGGAGTGCAACATCACCATCGCAGGCGACTTCATTCCTTTGCTCCCAGGCCATACTCGCAAATGAAATCGGTTATTTTCGTCCTGATCCCCCATCACCGGAGACGCAAAACTCATTCTCCCCTCATTCAACCCATCGAGGATTTTGTCCGGAACCCGGTAAAACTCTTCGCCACCCCTCGTCAGCCAATTCCGCACATAATCATCCCACTCCTGTGGGCTGTGTCGGCCGGCACGGCCCAACAACTGCCACAACCCAATCCCGAAAAAAGCTGCGGAATCCACCACCCGCGACTGCAACGCATGCAATCGACCGATCATCGGCCCGCCTTCCATCTCTCTTGTGGTGTTTTTGGAAGAACCACATCCTCCAGCCCGTGACTGCTCCTCACCTCCGCATACAGTTTTCGCATCTCGCTTGCCAACTGATCGGTCCACCCTTTCCGATCGTCCTTCCCACGAGGCGCAGAAATCGGTTCTCCTACCGCAATCACAACTCGGGGCCGCCGAATCCAGTTTCGACCGACGTAAAGCTGGTCGCTCCCCACGATCACGGCTGGTCGGACACAGCAACCTGATTTGGCGGCTAAAAGAGAAATCCCTTCTTTCATCCGTGCTCCCTCGAGTACGGATGTTGCTCCCGCTCGAAGTCCGCCCTCGGGAAAAACCCCAACGATCCGACCACTTTGAAGTCTCTTGAGAACGGTTTTGAAAGCCGCCGTATCCACATCCTCCCGACCTACAGAAATCACATGACACTTTCTCATCAGAGATCCGAACCAGGCAGGTTGAAACAGCTCCCGCATCGCTAAAAAGTCGATCGGACGCGAAAAAGCCCCCGCAATGAAAGGTGGATCAAAGTGACTCAGGTGATTGCAGGCTAAAATCCACGGCCCAGCGGGAACTTGTCGCGTTCCCCGGACTTCGATTCGGCAAACGGGGGAAAGGATTCCTCGCAGAAGATTCACCACCGTCCAGTAAGGCAGATCGACCATAACTTGTTCCTAGCGGATCGATCGATAGAACCCGAGCAATACCGAACACCCAGTCCAGATATGCCATGTAGGGCGGGCATCTTGCCCGCCACATCCCCGGTGCCCACAAATGGGCGCCCTACACCTGCGCTCAAGTCTCAATCCCATGTAGGGCGGGCATCTTGCCCGCCTCATCCCCGGCGCCCACAAACGGGCGCCCTACACAAAACAAAAACCCCCCGGACGAGCATTGCTTATGCGCGTTAGCGCATAGTCCAACCAACCCGGAGGGGTAACCGCAAAGGCCAGGGGCGGGTTTGTCGGGGGCCAATTCCGTCGCGTAAGCGAAAATATTTACCAAGCCGGAGGCGTAAATCGAATGGGCCAGGGGCGGGTTTGTGGGGGCCAATCACTGAAAAACAAAAACCCCCGGGACCCAATCACTGGTCCCAGGGGTTTTGTTTAAGAGTCTTGCTCTAAATTTCTTTAGAAGCTGTAGACAACTTCAGCACCAGCGTAGTGGCAAGGTCCGCCACCTGCGCCGCCACCGGGAGAAACATAGCTCTCGGCATTAGCATTGATGTTGCTGCCCCAATCCAAGCGGTATTCCGCACGGAGAAGGAGGTTGTCGATCACATTGAAACCAGCCGTGATGGTGTACTCCCACCAGTTGGCTCCAGTATTGTGATAAGTCCCGTCGCCCTGAGTAGTGTTTCCACCTTGAGCACCGAACTTTCCTGAGTTGTTGGAGCCTAGGTATTCACCGCGGCTAGCCAGCGAGAACCAGTCGTTGAACTGATACTTCGCATAGGCACCCGCACCGTACCAAGTGCTGTTCATTCCATAGTTTCCATTTCCAAATGCAGTTCCGGTTTGCACATTGAAAGAACCGGTGCTGTTTCCCAACACCCCTTGGAAAGCGAGCAAGAGTTTGTCATTGGCAAACTTAGGAGCCCAATTTCCCCATGAATTGTAAACGATCAGATTTCCTGATTGGGTTACTTGACCGGTGGTACCATTAGCATTAACGGTAGTTCCACCCGTGTTTTGTGGGGTAACTGAATCAGAAGGTCCAGTCGCCGTGTTGTTATCCATACCAGTGCTGTACTGGAAGTTGTTGCTCCAGTTCGCATTGCCGCCAGGAGCGGTGATGTTCAACGCCGCGAGAACTGCACAGCCGTCACCCACATTCGGGTTGAGAGTCGTGTTGTTGTCACTGTTCGAACCGTTCACCACACCCAACTTCGCATCAACGTAGTCGTCAAAGCGGTAGGAGGAGAGAACACCTGTGTAGTAGAGGGGCATCTGTTGGAACAGCAACCCAAAGGTCGTGTTCATGTTGGCGGGACGCTCCATCACTTCGTATCCAAGGATGGAAGCAAATTTACCCACCTTGAAGTCCCAACCGTTACCCACAGGGGCACGGATCGAAACATAGGCCTGTTCCAAGAACAAAGCGTTAGAATCGCTATCATTGTTGTCCGGACCACCGTTTCCGGATACCGAACCCGTGCCACCGTTCAGGTTGTTGTTCGGGTAGGAACGATCGATGAAGTAGTTTGCGTCTTCACCAATCATCACATCGGCGCGGAATCCAGCCTGTGCTTTGTTTTCCGAGGTCATCGCTTTTTCCAGAGCGATTTTCACAGCATAGAGCTGGAAATCACCGCGTTGGGCGGTATCGGAACCAAAACGAGAATCAACTACAGACTGATTTCCCGTGCCGGTGAAGTTATACGCATAACCGGCATCGACGTATCCGCTGAGCTTGATGCCCTTCTGGGCGGTCTCAACGAAGTTGTTTTGAACCATCTTTTTGGTATCTTGAGCGGAAGCTTCCGGGGCGCTGTCCGCGAGGGACAAGCTGGCCACGGCCGCAAGCACGCCAAGAATCCGTGTAATATTCTTGATCATTTTGTTTCGTATCTCCTTTAGTGTTTGTTTGTTTCCCATCAGCAACTCCTGAGCGATTTGCCCAAAATCCGCAAATGGGATAAAAATCAAATCACACCCACTTAGGCGAAACAATATATTTTAATGTAAATTTTTAATATATTTTATAAACTTTTTACTGACAGCAATTTACAAATTTGCTGATTCGCGCGAAAAAATTCTACTGCGTACAATTTGTCAACAAACAGTCCTGTTTTGGGAGCAAAATTGCCCGAACTGGCTATCGTCCGAACCGGCGAGCTTTTTCTTTTCTTCGCGCCTCCACATGGCGTTTACGATCCACCCTCTTCGTCTTCCGCTTCCGTAGTTCGCTCGACAACTTCTCCTCCGCCTTATCAATCGCCGCATAAAGATCCTCTTCTCCTGCTTCCGCAAAGATATCAGGTCCTGGCACGGCCAAATGGACTTTCACCCGATACTGCTTTTTCGGCGGGGCACTGTGATCATGCCAAAGCACCACGTGCGCACCGATGATCCGTGCCTCGAAATGATCTAAGTGAGAAAGTTTGTTCTGCACATACATGTCGATCCCATCCGTCAAAGGAAGATGACGAGGCGTAATATGAATATTCATAGAAATACTATATTCCTCTTTTCTTCCCGTGTCGATGACAGCCCTTGCGAAGAACTTAGTAAAAACCGTTGGCTCAAACCCGTTCCCAAGACATTCTCCAATCATG
This sequence comes from Methylacidiphilales bacterium, assembly GCA_044348085.1. Taxonomy (GTDB): domain Bacteria; phylum Verrucomicrobiota; class Verrucomicrobiia; order Methylacidiphilales; family Verrucolacustridaceae; genus Verrucolacustris. Next base: position 26,520 of record JBIKTM010000006.1, read on the forward strand.
TTGCGCGTTGGCTTTGGTTATGATGTTCATCCCCTTGTCCCAGGACGACCCCTCGTCCTTGGTGGCGTGACCATTCCCTACGAACGGGGACTCGAAGGCCACTCCGATGCCGATGTCCTTCTTCATGCTCTCACAGATGCGGTTCTCGGAGCACTCGGTGCGGGCGATATCGGAGCCCACTTTCCGAATACCGATCCAAAATGGAAGAATGTCGCCAGTACTCTCTTCCTTGCAGAATCCGCACGCCTCGCGAAAGAAAAAAAAGCTACCATCCTGAATGTCGACGCCACTCTTCTGGCCGAAGCACCCAAGCTTCTCCCCCACTTCCCCGCCATGTGCAAAAAGATTGCCGCTGCCCTCGGCCTGCCCGTTGACCGAGTCAACATGAAGGCCACGACGAACGAAAAACTCGGTTTCATCGGTCGAGGTGATGGTATCGCCGCTCTTGCCGTAGCCGCCCTCGACATCCCCGAATGACCTCCCCAGGTCGCTTTCTTACTTTTGAAGGGTGCGAAGGTTGCGGCAAAAGCACTCAAATCACATCCACCCTAGCTTGGCTTCGCTCCTCCAACCTCACCGTTCACGAGGTCCGTGAACCCGGCGGCACCCCAGTCGGGGAAGTCATTCGTCACCTCTTAAAACACGATCCTGTGGGCCAATCCATGACTGCCCAGACGGAACTCTTACTCTTTGCCGCGAGCCGAGCCGAACTCGTGCGCCAAACCATCCTTCCTGCCCTGACCCGAGGCGAATGGATCATTGCTGACCGTTTTCACGACTCCACCACCGTTTTCCAAGGCAATGCCCGTGGCCTCCCCATGGATGAAGTAAATTTCATCAACCGCTTTGCGATCGCCCATCGAGAACCCGATCTCACTTTGATTCTCGACCTTGATCCGGCCGAGGCAAGGAGCAGGGCTCTCCGACGCCCCCGCCCCATAGGACAAAAAGATCGACTCGAAGATCTCGACCTCGATTTTTATCAGAAGGTTGCACAAGGATATCGCGACCTAGCCCTTCGGGAGCCCAAACGAGTCAAACTCATTGATGCATCCGGCACTCGAGAACAGACCTTTGCCATGATTCAAAAGGAACTCCGCCATGCCTTTCCCACCCTCCCGCGTTGAAGAGCTGTTTCAACTCGCCGCAAAAGAGGGCCGCCTCGCTCATGCACATCTACTAACCGGGGCACCTCCTGCCGAACTGGAGTCTTTAGCCAGAGGCTTAGCCGCCAACCTTCTCGACGCAGAACTGGAGGGCCATCCCGACTTTTTTATCCTTCGCCCAGAATCAAAATCGCGACGCGTCTCGATCGCTCAAGTCCGCCAACTTGAACACTCTCTCTCCCGTCGCCCGCATCGTGCCCCCATCAAAGTTGCCCTCATTCTTGAGGCAGAAAGAATGTGTCTTCCTCCCGCAGAGGCAGCGAACGCCTTCCTCAAAACTTTGGAGGAACCCCCTGACCACTCTCTCCTTATCCTTACCTCCGACCGCCCCGAACAGCTTCTTCCCACCGTTCGCTCGCGTTGCCTTACCTTCCCAATCCTACCCAATCAAAACCCCAGCCCGATCGAGGGAATTGAGGAACTTACCCTCCAGTGGGCTAAATCCAATGAACCCAACGCCCTATCGGCCTATCGCCGCGCCACTCTTCTCCAAACCTTTCTACTCTCCACTCGTGATCGATTGGCTGCACAAAGTGACGAGAGCGAAGATGAATCAGGCGAAGAGAATGAATCGGCCCAATCCGCCAACTTGGCAGGGCAACTGGTTCGCGTTCGCGAGGATATTATAACCCACCTGATCCGGTCCGCCTGGGCTCGCTCCGAATCCACCCTCCGCCCAGAAATCGTCCGGGAAGTGGATGCTCTGGAAAAACTCCGCTTTGCCCTGGCACGCAATATCGACCAAACCCTCGCCATCGAAGTCGCCTGCCTCCGCACCGCCGGCCTTACCGCTTAAACCCCAACACCTACCCCAGCATGTACTTAGGCAGGACCCTCTGCTGACTATCAGTAAACAAATTAGACAGCAAATTAGGGCCATTTTTAGCTACTTTAATGATATAGTGATTTTCTTTTGATTTTTACTCAAAAGCTAAGGTAATGTTGACGTTCTATGGATATTAAAGAGATCAAGGCCGTCATCGATCTGATGCGGAAAAATAGTCTGACCGAGTTTGAGTACGAAAAGGACGGAACCAAAATCCGAATTCAGCGCGGGCCTGACGGTAAACCTCAAGTTTTCTCATCCTCCCCCAACCTCATAGCCACCCCCACCCTCGTCCCTATCCCCACCGCCCTCCCCTCTGCCCCTCTCGCCCCCACCCCAACCCCACCCGCCGAGTCCCTCCCGACGATCAACTCCCCCATGGTTGGCACCTTCTACGGCTCCCCCGCCCCAGACGCCCCCGCTTACATCTCCGTCGGCACCGCTGTCACCCCCGAAAGTGTTGTCTGCATCATCGAGGCCATGAAGGTCATGAACGAAATCAAAGCCGAAATGTCAGGCACAATTACCGAAATTCTTGTGGAGAGCGGAAAACCGGTTGAGTTCGGAAAGCCACTCTTCCGTATCCGCCCTGCCTAATTTCTTCTGGGAGCCTCTCTCCCAGCCACACCGAAACCACCATGTTTGAAAAAATCCTAATCGCAAATCGCGGCGAAATCGCCCTCCGCGTCATCCGCGCCTGCAAAGACATGGGCATTCGCTCCCTCGCCGTCTACTCCGAGGCAGATCACGACTCCCTCCACGTCCAAGCCGCCGATGAAGCGATCTGTATCGGACCCGGCCCCAGCGCTCAAAGTTACTTAAAAATAGACAGGATCATCTCCGCCGCCGAGGTCGGGGATGTCGACGCCATCCACCCCGGCTACGGATTCCTATCCGAAAACGCCCACTTCGCCGAGGTCTGCCAATCCTGCAATATCCGTTTCATCGGTCCCTCTCCCGAATCAATCCGTAGAATGGGAGATAAATCCTTGGCGCGGGAAAATGCCCGCAAAGCCGGAGTCCCCATTCCCCCAGGAAGCGATGGCCCAGTAACCTCCGAGCAGGAAGCCATCAAAGCCGCTAAAAAGATCGGCTATCCCGTAATGATTAAGGCCGTCGCGGGTGGCGGGGGCAAAGGAATGCGACCCGCCCACAACGACGTCAGCCTCGTGAAAGGTTTTCTGGCCGCACGGATGGAAGCGGAAAAAGCCTTCGGAAACCCTGATGTCTATCTCGAAAAATATATCGAAGAACCCCATCACATCGAATTCCAGATCCTCGGGGACAAGCGCGGCAAAATTATTCACGTCGGAGAACGCGACTGCTCCATTCAACGCCGGCACCAAAAACTTCTCGAAGAATCTCCCTCCCCCCTTCTCGATAACGATCTGCGCAAACGGATGGGGAAAGCCGCCATCAAACTGGCTGAAGCCGTTCAATACGAGAACGCAGGCACGATGGAGTTCCTCGTGGACAATGCAGGCCACTTCTACTTCCTAGAAATGAACACTCGCATCCAAGTTGAACATCCCGTCACCGAGGAGGTCTACGGAGTCGACCTCGTAAAAGAGCAAATCAAAATCGCCGCAGGAGAGCGCCTCAGTTCCGACATGGAGAACCTCCGCCCCCTACGCCACGCCATCGAATTCCGAATCAACGCCGAGGATCCCGCCAACGATTTCCGGCCTTCGCCAGGCACGATCAACCTTTACTACCCCCCGGGCGGCATCGGCATCCGCATGGATTCTCACATCTACGGCGGCTACTCCATCCCGCCGTTCTACGACTCGATGATCGGAAAACTCATAGCTGTGGGTCCAGACCGTGCCACTGCCGTCGCCCGTATGCAACGCGCCCTCGATGAAACAATCATCCGCGGAGTGAAAACAACCATCCCGCTGGGCCAACGCATCGTGCGCGATCAGGATTTCCGCCGCGGAAAATACTCCACCCACTTCTTGGAACGGTTTTTTGAGCGTAAGGTCGAATCCTCGGCCTAACCCATGGCGCCAGCCCTGGATCCCTCCCGCGCACACACTGCTCTCCTTCAAGCTCGCCTTTACGCAATCCTCGACTCCTCCTACGCACCACCCTCCTCTTGGCCCTCACTCGTCGGCAAACTTGCAGACGGCGGGGCAGGTATTTTTCAACTCCGCGCCAAGAATCTTCCTAAGGATGAAATTCTCGCCTCGGCAAAAATTCTCGCGCCACTCCTCGCCCAACGAGGCCTTCCCCTCATTCTCAACGATCATCCCGATCTTGTCGTGCCCTCAGGAGCTGCAGGTTGTCACCTCGGCCAGGATGACTTGGGCATTCCAGAGGCACGAAAACAGCTCGGCTCCTCAACGATTCTCGGACTCTCGACCCACTCCCCCTGCCAAGCAACCGCCGGTCAGGCGCTCGGCGCCGACTATCTCGGCTTTGGTCCTCTCTACGCCACGGGGACCAAACCCGACTACAAACCCATCGGTCCCGCCAAAATCCGGGAAATCTGCGGCCAAATCACCGTGCCCTTTTTCTGCATCGGTGGCCTCAATCCCGATCGAGTCACCGAAGCTGCCTCGTTTGGGGCGACCCGTGTCTGCGTCGTCAGTCATCTCCTTCTTGCTCCGGACCCGACAAAAGCCGCTCGCGAAATCCTTTCTCGGCTTGGCAGTTCATCCCATATGAAGGATGCTATTGAGTCATGAGCGTTCTTGTCGTCGGCTCGGTCGGCATCGACCGAATTCAAACACCCCAAGAAGATCGTTTGGATCTTCTGGGTGGATCGGCCTCGTACGCAGGCCTCGCGGCCAGCTTTCACGCCCCCACAAGCCTGATCGGGATTGTCGGTGATGATTTCCCCGCCCACCACAGGGCTGTCTGGGAAAAACGCAAAATCGATCTTTCGGGCCTTCAGATCGCCAAGGGGAAAACCTTTCGCTGGCACGGTCGCTACGAAGAGAACATGAACAATCGGCACACGATCTCGACTGATCTCAACGTCTTTGCCGATTTCAAACCCCAACTCCCCGCCGCACATAAAAACCTGCCCTTCGTTCTTCTGGGGAATATCGCTCCCGATCTTCAACATCTTGTCCTCGATCAGATGGCAAAGCCGAAATTCACGATCGCGGATACCATGAACCTCTGGATCGATATTGCTCGCCCTCGACTTCTCGAACTTCTCCCCCGGATCGACATGCTTATTTTAAACGACTCGGAGGCCACCCTTCTCTCAGGCGAATCCAATCTTCTTCGCGCCTCTCGCTGGCTTCGGGAACGCGGCCCCCGCTACGTCGCCATCAAAAAGGGGGAGCACGGCTGTTTTCTATCCGGAAAAGAGGGAGCCTTTGCCGCCCCAGCCATCCCGCTGGACAAAGTTCTCGATCCCACGGGCGCTGGAGACACTTTCGCAGGTGGCCTTGCGGGCTACCTCGCCGGCCAGAAAGAGATCACCCTCTCCACCCTGGCGCACGGAGTGCTCGAGGGCACGATCCTTGCCTCCTTTACTGTCCAAGATTTCAGCTTGAACCGCCTCGCCGCACTCTCCGATCAAGATCTCCAGACGCGCCGAAAAGAACTTTCTCGCTTGATCAATCCTCACCCCTGATTTCGTGCTACCCTGTGAGGTATGGATTCGAATGAGGAAATCGCCCTAGTTCTCCTGCTCCTTGTCTCGATCGGCTCTGTTGCCATCACCCTCGCTCTTTCCGTTCTGCATCCTCGCTATCGACTCCTAGGTCCTCGCCTGGCCCTATCGGGAAAAATGCTGTGCATCCCGCTTACGACCTACGGACTCCTTCGGTGGTTGACCTCCCTGCCGATGGCCCGGTTTGAGGTTTTTCTCCTCATCCTCCTTTTAGTCTACGCCGTTGAGTTTCTCTTCTTCTTCCTTGTGATGCGTCACCCTCCTCGTCGGCCGACCTCTGGTTAGCCACAGAGGATCGATCTTTAAACCCTTGTTGGTCAGAATTTTGAAGAAACTCAATTATCACGCATTGAAGCAACTCTTTTGTTGAACTTGCCCTAGGCCAAATATCGAGCAGTCTCTACGGATGTCTTCATCTATATCACACGCTCACGCAACGACACCCCTGACGAAAGTCATCCTTCTGGCCCTAGTCTGGCTTCCTATTTTTGGGTTAATTTCCGCAATCGTCCTACTCTGGAACCACTACGTCACTTGGGTGGATGTTGCCCTGCTTCTGACCTTCTTCACCCTTTGCGGATTCGGCATCACGCTGGGTTACCATCGGATGCTTACTCATAAAAGTTTTCAAGCCCATCCTTGGCTAAAAACCTTCCTTCTTATCTGTGGTTCAATGGCCATGCAGGGACCTGCACTCCACTGGGCAGCCACTCATATCCAACATCACGCCAATTCGGACGAAGAGGAAGATCCCCATAGCCCCCTCAAAAGCCTATGGCACGCGCACGCGGGATGGATCCTCGACAATTTCAAGCCCGACATTCAACGCTACGCTCCCGCCCTTTTGAAAGACCCCATCATTGTTGCCATTAACAACACATGGTGGCTCTGGGTCTTCACAGGTCTTCTCATTCCCACAGCCATCGGTGCCATCGCCGCGGTATTTTTCGGCAAATCAATTCTTCTGGGTGCCTTCGGGGGCCTCGTCTGGGGTGGTTTCGTCCGCCTTTTCGTGAACCAGCACATCACCTGGTCGGTTAATTCGATCTGCCACACCTTTGGAAAGCGTTCCTTTGAAACCACCGATGCCAGCCGAAACAATTGGCTGTTCGGTCTACTTGCCATGGGCGAGGGCTGGCACAATAACCACCACGCCTTCCCCCGTTCCGCCCGTCACGGTATGCACTGGACGCAGCCGGACTCCTCGGCTTGGTTGATCTGGATTTTTGAAAAATTGGGCCTCGTGAAGGATGTCGTCCTGATCTCCCCCAATCGGATCCAAGCCCGCATGGCCTCCCAGCCCGATCCCGAGCCTGAGTCGATTATTCTCCCCGTTCCCGCCGAACAGAGGGATTAGTTCGATTTACACCCCTCACGAGGGGTAGCCATTCTCTTAAAATATCCCTTCCAAAGGGACGATACTTCGTCCGACCTGGCGATATAATATAGAGGTTTTTTTCCTACTGCTTCTGGACGCAGATTCGGAGGAAAGACCGGTTCCCTGCCAACGTGGACTTGAAAATCCTTCTTTCACAATCGATTGGCACGCCGATTTGACTTACTCCTTCTGACGTTCCCGTAAGCGATGTAACGGACGCAGGCGTACCGTAATCTACTAAGTTCGCGACTCCCTGAGCCACAATCGTCAACGTGGAATCCTTACGGACAATTGCCGTTAAGGTAAGATTGCTTCCATCCATACCGACCACAGGAATCTCTCCCGTAGCCGAAGGGCTCGAAGCTCCGCCAATCGCGTACTTCATCAAAAGCTCAGGCGTCATTGATACTCCCTCTCCAGCCCAATTCGAAAATGTAGATTCCCCTGCTCTCACAGTTAGGGTTCCATTCGTAAAAGTGAACGCATAATTCTCAGGACGGAACCGGTTTAATGCCCCACCCATAGGATCGGATGGAGTGATACTGTAAGATCCGACAGGGTCTTGCGCATTAACTCCACCTGATGCAACTAAGGTCACTGTACTGATCTCTTCACCTGCCACCAACCCATTGGCTGTAAATCCTCTTTGCCCTGCTCCGAAGGTTAAAATATTACCGATGGTTTTAAATTGATCATTCGCTCGGATGGTTGCTGGTCTAGGAGTGATATCTGCAGACAAACCAGCAGGTTGAACGACCTGATAATTGAGTGCCTCCGCTCCACTTAAGGAATATCCAGATACGACAAGCCCAATACCTGTCCCTGCGTTCTCACTGACAAAGGAAACTAAGGGAGTTCCACCCAAAACCAAACTTGCCTGATCGGCTAACTCAACCCCAAGTAAATTAGCCGTTCCAGTTAATGTGGCTGACAAGGTTCCATCGTAAAGTTTATTGGCCCCGCTCAGATCGAGAATCACAACTTCTTTAGGGGCAATGCTTGCCGTTACGGTTGGAAGAGTAACGGCGTAATTTCCATTTGGATCCGTGAAGCCCGAAATCGTCACGGTCTTACCTGCGCCGACATTTTTATTAGCGAAAGCCGCATTGGCCACACCTGTCACACCCAAACTCTCACCATTCACCAATCCAACATAACTTGGCGTTCCCGAGAGCTCAGCCGAAGTTGTCCCATTATAAACTTTGTCCACTCCGACCAGGCCAGTGATTGTGAGCTGCTTCTTCGCGACAGAACTTGGCGCCGTGACCACTGTGGCTCCAGCCGATCCCGCACTATTGCAAGTGACGTTTCCGGTATAAGTCCCGACAGGGGTTGTGGCCATCAACCTCAAATAAATCGTCTTCGCAGCCACCGTCCCGGCCGCACCCACGGTTTGCGTTGCCGCATAACCAGAGGCACCTCCCTCCGTCTGGGAGATTTCATAACCTGATGGCGCATTAATCGAGATCGCTTCGGTCAAATTCGATCCGGAAACCGCGAAACTAGTCGGCGCAGATGACGCGGTTCCATAAGTCGTGTTCACCGCCGCAAGCGTTCCGCTTATACTGACTGTGGGCGTTGCCACACCCACAGGATCAACGGATCCTGCAATTTCAAAATCATTCCCAGCCGTGTTAGCCTTATCATAAATATACCAAGTTCCTCCGTTAACCCCGTTCGTATTCACGATTTGAAAAGTTACGGTGGTTCCCGATGGAATGTTCTGCAGGTTAGAAATATTAGATAAAGAAATTGGGCCGAGAGATCCGCCACTGCTGCTAGAGTTTGTATAGGTCAGGTTTGTTATCACGCTAAAGGTCGTCCCGTTGGTGGAATATTGCAAAACTCCGTTACTCGCACCCGTCCCAGAGCGACGATAATCAAAAGTGGGAATATTACCCAGTGAAAGCTTGTATCCGTTAGCAACAGAAACCGTAAAGGATGCGAAGCAATTGGTATTCGTCCAGCTCGAGCCACCCCAAGCTCTAGACGCAGCCGTACCATTGGTCGCAACGCCTGCTGATCGAGTTAAGCCACCAACCGTAATCAGATTCGTTGCATAAACAGCAGGCGGCAGTGGGCTGGTTCCATAGTTACTTTGTCCGCTCATATTCCAGCCCAACAAAACGCCGTTCGTGCTCGTTCCTCCACCACCTCCACCCCCACTCGGACTGATCGTAATCACTAGGGTAGCCGTTCCTGTTCCCGAGCTGTTCGTCGCAGAAATCGACACATTTGAAGTCCCTGCCACGGTCGGAGTTCCTGTGATTGCTCCGGTGCTAGTATTAAGGCTCAGCCCTGCTGGTAAGCCCGTTCCACCATAAGATGTTGGAGTTCCGGAAGCTGAAATCTGGTAACTAAATGCGCTGCCCACTGTCCCTGACTGTGTCAGGGAGCTGCTGATCACAGGCGCAGAGGCCGAAGGATTCAGCGTAATCACCAACGTGGCCGAGCCTGTCCCCGCGCTATTCGTAGCGGATATGGTCACGTTGGATGTCCCAGCCCCTGTCGGCGTTCCTGTAATTGCCCCAGAGGTCGAGTTGAGGATTAACCCTGCAGGCAAAGTTGCTGCCCCGAAGGAGGTCGGACTACCGGAAGCGGTAATCTGGTAGCTGAACGGCGTTCCTACAGTGCCCGTAGCCGTCAATGAACTGCTGATCACGGGCGGAGTCACGCTTGAAGAGGCCTTCGTTACAATGATGTTATCTAAAAAGGCCCGCTTGGCAGTCGTCGCAAGAGTGATTGTCGTAGCCGCCGTACCAGCGGAAAAACGTAGGACCTTGTTTTCAAAACTTCCACTCATCGCACTGGAGTAAGTAACTGTTTGCGCAGTTTGGCCAGTCACCGTTACGGTGATGCCTCCTTCAACCGTTGTCCAACCTTTGACATCAAAACTCACATCAAACGCTCCCCCACTCAAATCCAAGGTTTTGCTTGTGATCGACCCAGCCGCGCCTCCTGAACCTAGCCGAACCGCACCTCCTGCTTGAAAATCGTTCGTTCCCGTTGGGAAGTTGCTATTTCCTGCCCACGCCGTCGCGGAGCCGGATGCCGAGGTGCTGTTTCCTGAGGTGATCGAGGCAAAGTCTTCACTAAGCACAATTGGCACAATCACAAAGTCGGTGGAACTTGTTCCCGTTCCAAAGGAGTTGCTCACCGAAATCTTCCCGCTCGTCGCAGCCCCCGGCACGATGGCGGTAATTTGGGTTACTGAATCCACCGTATACGACGTACTTTGAGATCCATTAAAGCGGACAGCTGTAACCCCCGAAAAGTTGCTCCCTGTAATCGTGACAGAAGCCCCCACAGCCCCGCTTCCAGGGGAAAATGAACTTATCGATGGGGAACCATCCCCGCTTAACACAGAAAACTCGACCTGCGACGATGTAGTCACGGCACCCTCACTGTCCGTCGCACGGGCTGTTAATAGATAGGTTCCCGCAGAGGCAGGAGTCCAAGTCGCGCTGTATGGACTGGTCGTAACTGTCGAAATGACAGTCGTTCCGTAAAGAAACTCAACTTGACTCACGGATCCAACCTGCCCCCCGGTTGCCATATCAGCAGCAGTTGCGGTTAGAGCTACGCTCTGCCCCGGCAGAACAGCAGCACCATTCAAAGGTGACGTCAGGCTTACAGTAGGGGGCGGGTTGGCTTCCGCGCTCGAAGCTCCTGTTACGATTAAAGAAAAGGCTTGGGTACTGGTAGTCAGCGTTCCGTCCAAAGATACCGTGACAATGTAGGTTCCTGTCTGGGTTGGGGCAGGAAGATCGACTCTCTCTACATTATCGACGTTGTTTTTCCCTTTTGTGGCATTCAGGGTCATTGAGGCCTGAGTCCAGGTCCCGACAAAAGGCATCGTGTAAGGCTGGTAGATCGTAGTGCCGTCGGGAGCAGTAATCTTCAAATCCAGATTATGCTTTAGGTTAGGGGTACGACTATCCGTTGCTGTCTGAGCCGCACCCGCAGGATCCGTCCAGCAAAGTGTTGCCTTAAGCGGACTCGTTCCATCCCAGACATAATTGTAGCTCTTTGTCTTTGAGGAATTGCTGATTGAGTCGTCCACCATCTTGGGTGCAGCCAAACTAGCTTTGTGGGCAAGGATTACGTCTGCCGCTGCTTTCACATTCAGGTATCCCCAGCCGTACTGATAGTCAGGACCAGGGCGACCCACATCATCCGCCGTGTGGATCAAAAGTGCCTTCAACATGCTGGAACGCATTCGTTGGCTAGAAAATTCCCTGCTGTACAGTTGAACCAACAAAGTAGCAGAGCCCGCTGCATTCGGAGTTGCCATACTAGTACCGCTGTAAGTTGCATCATAAGCTGTATCGCTCGTGGAAATGCAGGAGTTCACATTCACCCCGTTCGCCACCAGGTCTGGTTTGATCCGTCCGTCGTCGCACGGACCCATACTGGAAAAGTAAGCCAAAGTACCTTTGGTGACGTCGCGGACGCCCGAAGTGACTGCATCGTCCGCTGCTCCTACAGTCAAAATGTTTTTGGAAAGGCCACTGAAGGTAATCGACTGATATCCTCCCAATGCAGTTAAGGTATCTTGTTCATTTCCAGCAGCCCAGAATACCAGGTAGTAAGGCAAACTTAGCGCAAGTGCATCGAGCTCGTTACAGTTGGTTTCATATCGCCCCATGTCTGCGGTCACTGCATCAAATCCATAAGAGTGGTTGGAGAGAGGAATCTTTGTCGCAAAAGAATCATTCGCAGCGGCAGCTCCAGTGGCGCTCATTTCGGCGGTATCACTATTCCAGTCATAGGAATCAATCGCCACAAGGGGCGCCATTCCCTTGGCACTGGCCTGAAAGCCGGAGGCCCCAATCGTTCCCGCAACGTGAGTGGCGTGATCATCCACTGCAACCGTTGAGTTCTTCTTCACAACTCGGGTTGTATTAAATTCCTGATGCGTATTACGTACAGATCCACCATCCCAAACCCCCACCTTGATTCCCGAGCCATCCAGATTGTAAGGTGGCGTTTGACGGATCAGGTTCGCCCCCGTGGAAATGGCCGCGTTGGCGTTAAGAGTTGTTCGATAAAGAGGTTCCTCCCCTCGAAAATCATAAAGAATACTTACCTTGTGGCCTGGACCATCCAAACGCACGGGGATACCCAGCAACTCCGCCTTAGCTAAAACGGCTTGGTAGCGAACTTCCTCACGATTCGACATAAAAGCCACAACGGCTGCCCTCGTTTCAGGATCACTCATGTCAGCACTTTCAAGAATTTCCGAAATCGGTCTACGGGGATCGATTTGTGAAACCATCTTGTAGGTCTGCTTCGGCTCTTTTGTACCTGCGTTGACAGCCCAAGCCCCGGCTCCGCTCGCATAGGGAGCAACTTTTCTTGATATTTTAGTTTTCGATTCGGACGAGTTTTCTTTTTCGTCTAAAGATGTTGATCCGCTTTTATTATTTCCAACTTGGCTTGTATTTTCACCTTCTTTGGATGCCTCATTTTCCTTTTGGGCAGCGGTATCACCCTCCTCCCCGGCGACTACTTGGGCACTCTGAGATACGCTTTTTTTGTTTTTTTTCTCGTTCCGATCCGACTCCACCACAAGATTCACTATTCCAAGCACTAAACACACTCCAAATATCGCAACTAATGCTTTGCCTATCAATGATTTGCAATTTTTCGTTTTCGTACTTAAATCCTTATATAAATTTACACTAGAAACCTTTTTTTACTAGTCCCTCCCTCTGTCCCCATCGTGACAATTTGATGGCAATTTTTCACCTATTTTAACCACTTTTGAAAGCGTCTTACACTGCCCCCTTACTTCTTTCGCGCCTCTTTATTCCGAGTTAGCCTTTTTCCCTATGTCCGCTACCCCGCATCTCACCATTTATGACACCACCCTCCGAGATGGTGCTCAAGGCGAGGGCGTTCACTTCTCCCTATCCGATAAACTTCGCCTTGCCGAACGGCTCGCCTCCTATGGTCTCCACTATGTCGAGGGAGGTTGGCCTGGCTCGAACGACAAGGATCGCGATTTTTTTGCAGAAGCAGGAAAACTCCGCTGGGGTTCCTGTAAACTCGCCGCCTTCGGCTCCACCCGCCGACCCAACGTCAAAGCCTCCGCCGATTCCCAAGTTAAACTCCTCCTCGAAGCCGAAACCCCCGTCGTCACTATCTTCGGAAAAAGCTGGCTCCTTCATGTCGAAAAAGTCCTCCGCACCACCCCCACGGAAAATCTTCGTATGATTGCCGACTCCGTTGCCTTTCTTAAAAAAGAGGGTCGTGAGGTCATTTACGATGCAGAGCACTTCTTTGACGGTTTCACCGCCGACAACGAATACGCCCTCCGAACTTTGGAAGCCGCCGCCGAGGCTGGAGCCGATTACCTCGTCCTTTGTGACACCAACGGAGGCCGTCTTCCATCGGAAATCGCCACCATCGTCCGCACCGTTCAAACCCGCTTTCCTAAGACCAAGGTTGGTATCCATACCCACAACGATTGCGGACTCGGAGTTGCCAATGCCGTCGCCGCTGTTCAAGAGGGCGCGTTGCAAGTCCAAGGGACGATGAACGGGTACGGGGAGCGCACAGGAAATTGCAATCTCACTACCCTCCTCCCCCTTCTCGAGCTCAAACTCTGCAAAACAGTCCTGCCCGAGGGAAATCTCCAACAACTTTCCGAGCTCTCCGCTTTTGTCGACGAACTGGCCAACCTACATCACGATCCCCGCGCCCCCTTTGTTGGCCGAACGGCCTTCGCCCACAAAGGGGGCATGCACGTCAACGCCGTCAATAAAATCGCCGCCAGCTTCGAACACATCGATCCCACTTCCGTTGGAAATCATCAACGCATTCTCGTCGGGGAACTTTCGGGTGGAGCCAACGTCATGATGAAGGCACGCGAGCTTGGTATCGCCGTGGAGGAGAAATCCCCGCAAACCCGCGCGATCCTTGCAAAGATCAAAAAGCTGGAAAAAGACGGATACGAATTTGAAGCAGCCGATGCCTCATTCGAACTCCTGGTGCGCAGATCACTCGAAAAGATCCCCGCCCCTTTTCAGATCGAATCCTACAAAGTGGAGGTGGTTCGAGCTCGCCCCACGGCGCGTGAAACCAGCCACGCCACGATCTCCGTCCGCATCGGAAAAAAGATACAGAAAACTTCCGCCAAGGGAGACGGACCCGTTAATGCTCTGGATGCTGCATTGAGAAAGGCTCTACTCCCTTCCTTTCCCTCCCTTCGAAAAATGAAGCTGATCGACTACAAAGTCCGCATTGTCAGCTCTCGCGGGGGGACCGCTGCGAGGATCCGAGTTCTGGTCGAATCCAGCGACGGAACCCGCGAATGGGGAACGGTGGGAGTTTCCACGAATATCCTTGAGGCCAGCGCGCTGGCTCTTACCGATAGCTTGTCCTATTTCCTGCTTCCTCGTGCAGGATAATTTTGGCCCTTTGTGGGAGTTGAGTCCTTTCTAGTTTTTCGGTAGGTTACACAACTGCTTTCCGGAGTAGCTCAGCGGTAGAGCGATGCACTGTTAATGCATTGGTCGCTGGTTCGATCCCAGCCTCCGGAGCCAATTTTCTCTCCCCTTTTGAAAGTCGAAGAACGTCCTGCCTGCACCCGGCGCGGGTCGAACGCGCAACCTTCGGCTTCGGAGGCCGACACTCTATCCAGTTGAGCTACGGGTGCTCTTGAAAAAAGAATCCTAATCCCACCCACCCGCTGGTTCAAGGCTCACTCTACCCGGGTTCCTCACTCGCTTTTCCGTTTTTAAAAAAAGCCTTCTTATTTACTGTTCCATCCTCATTCCACTCCACCCACCAACCGTCGGGTGCTCCCTTTTTATAGTTCGTCTCCTGCCTCTTTTTCCCAGTCTCCCACCAAACGACAAAGGTTCCACTCCTCTCCCCTTGATCATACGTGCCCACACCCTTCCGATTTCCACTCGCAAACCAAGTTTCAACCTCCCCATGTCGCTTTCCCGCACGCCAAGACGTCCTCCTTTCCATTTTTCCATTCGGATACCACTCGGTTGCAGGCCCGTCGGCCAACCCAGCCCGGAATCTTGTCTCTCTCACAATCTGCCCCTTCTCATTCCAAAGGCGTGCCCGCCCATCCCGTACTCCCTTGTCAAAATGAGCCTCTCCCTCCATTTGCCCGTTCGAAAACCAGCTCTGGTAAACTCCGTGCATCCGACCCTGCCAAAATTCCGCCTCTGTTTTTTTCCCACCTACCTGGCTTACTGCCGTTCCCGTGAAAGGCTCCTTTTCGCCCTTACGATAAAAAAGATCGCCTTTCCCTTTCAATTCGCCTGCGGGCACCACCTCCCCCGATCGCTCCATCCCGAGTGCCACCACTCCCACTAAAACACCAGCCGCAAAAAGGATTTTAGGACTCAACGGCCCCAGCTTGCCAGTCCCCACCCCCGATCCCTCTCTTGTTCGGGATTTCGCAGGATGCTGCCCAAGACCAGAGCGCTCAGCAGACCTCTGTTTCGATTTTTTTTCGTTCATTCCCATGATGAATTTTCCACAAATTGACCTAGATCCCAATGAACCGAACTTCGCTTACCACAGGACGATGGCAAGCCCTACCAGCCTTTCCCCGTTTGCCGATCGGCTTATTTTTGCCATTCTATTTTCCGTGCCCCAAGTCACCCACCCACATACCCGAGCCCGAACCCGCCCTTTTCCGAAAGAGATCAGCCGAATCCTTCGCTTTGGCCTCGTCGGTGGCGCTGGAACACTTCTCAATGCCTTCCTCATGTGGGGGCTTCTTTCGCTCGGACATATTTTTCTTGGGCTCGATCCAGGCGGTCATCGAGTTGCCACGGGAACTGCCTTCCTAGCTTGGATAGTGTGCTGTGGGACGAACTTCCTCCTCAACGCAGCATGGACCTTCCATGCGTGGCCCCCCTCATGGAGACAGGCCAAAAAATACTACCTCTCCGCCGCCCTCGCTTTTCTCTTTCAGATCTTTCTTCTCAATCTTCTCCTTCTGCTCCTCGAAACCGATCGCCCCATTGAGACAGCTGTCCTCAATGCCGTCGCCGTTGCCACTGGTTCGCTACTCAACTACCTCTTCGCCTCACTTTGGGTATTTCGCCGATGAACTTCTCCCAACCCCAAGCCAACTTCTATGCCCCCAAAGGCCAAGATCTCTCCACCGCACTCGCATCCACCACCCACTTAGGAATCGGCGCCCACGCGGATGATCTGGAAATTCTGGCTTTTCCAGGAATCGCGACCTGCTTTCAAGATTCGAAAAAGCACTTTTCAGGAATCGTCGTAACAGATGGTTCTGGGGCTCCTCGCACAGGACGATTCTCCTCTACTCCAGATGCCGAACTCATTCCCATTCGCCAAAAAGAGCAACGAGCGGCCGCCGACCTAGGAAAGTACGCCTCTGTAATCCAACTGTCTCATCCAAGCTCCGCAGTACGACAAACCGACCGTTCTCAAGTCGTGACTGAACTTACTCAAATCCTAGAAATCGCCCGACCCGAGGTTCTCTATCTTCATAACCCAGCCGACCGACATGAAACCCATGTCGCTGTCCTACTCGCTTGCCTCGAGGCTTTGAGAAATCTACCCACCTCGGCCCTGCCCAAGGAGGTATACGGATGCGAAGTTTGGGGTGATCTGGACTGGGTTCCTTCCTCCCACATTGTTCGACTCCCCTGCCCCGCACCTGAAACGCTTGGTCCTTCTCTTCTCCGCTGTTTTGAATCACAGGTCGAAGGGGGAAAGCGCTACGACCGGGCTGCAGTAGGCCGGCGCCATGCCCAAGCCACTTTTGGAAATCCTACGCAACCCGACTCCGCAGAGGAGGTTGTTCTCGCTCTTGATCTGCGCCCCCTTCTTCAAATTAAAAACTCACTCACAGACTTTCTTGCCCCCACCCTCGACCTCTTTCGCACTCAAACCCTTGCACGTATTGAAAAGTTAAGTTCAAAGAAATGAGCGTCCTCAAGGCTTCCGTAACTGAGGCAACCCAACGTCTCCTTGGATTTTTGGAGCGCACACAGGTCGAGGACGGAAGTTGGTCCGTCCCCTACACAGGGCCCAACTTTCTTTTGCCCCTCTATGTCATCACCACTTATCTGACGAAACATCCGGTCTCTCAGAGGGACCGTTCCCGATTCGTTGCAGGCCTGCTTCGCCCACAGTTGGCGGACGGCTCCGTCGGACTTCACGAGGAGTCGGTCCAAGGAGCTGTCTTTACAAGTGCGATCTCTTACGTCGCTCTTCGAATCTTGGATGAAAAGCCGGATCGCCCGGAACTTACCCGAATGAGGAATTGGATTCACGACTCAGGCACGCCCGTCAAAGCCGCGGCATGGGGGAAGTTCATCCTCTCTATTCTCAACCTGTATGACTGGTCCGGAGTGACTCCCGTCCCTCCCGAGCTTTACCTGTTGCCCTCTTGGGTGCCTGTTCAACCCATCAATATTTCGGGTTACGTGCGGATTGTTTATCTGCCCATGGCTTACTTTTACGGACGGCGCTGGCAGGCACCTCTCGATCCACTGCTTCGTGACCTTCGAAAAGAGCTTTTTCCACAGGGATTTGATCAAATCGATTGGCCCAGGCATCGGGCCGACCTCGCCCCCACCGACCATATCGTTCCTGAAACCCTTCTGGTTCGTCTAGCCATGCCAATCGTGCGTTGCCTTGAAAAATGGATTCCTCCTTTCATCCGTCGCAAAGCCCTTCGACTTACTTACGAGCACATCTGCTATGAGGACGAACAGTCCGACTACATCCGACAAGCCCCTGTCAACGCCTGCTATAACACTTTGGCTCATTTTGTTGAGGGACAGACCGATCGAGTCGCACGCAGTTGGCAACAGCTTCCCAGATACCTTTGGAATCATACCGACCACATCGCCTGCCAAGGCTTCACCTCATCCAAAGTCTGGGACACAGCTTTCACTTTGCAGGGCATGACCCATCTGGAATCAAGCCTCGCCCCTAAAAAATCAATCCAAGAAGGATGTCGCTACTTAGTGGAAAATCAGGTGATCGACGAACTTCCCAATCCCCGTCGTTATCACCGTTTGCCACGGAAGGGAGGGTGGCCATTCAGCGAACGTAAAAACGGGTGGTCCATTGCTGATTGCACCGCAGAAAGCCTACTTGCCTTGGTCGCCGCACGTCCTTTTTTGCCCTCTCCTCCCCCTCCATCTGGCTTGGAGGATGGAGTACGCTTTATTCTTAGTTACCAGAATCGAGACGGAGGATGGGGCAGCTGCGATCGAGTGGTCGGCCCTCTTTGGATCGAGGCGTTCAATGCTTCTCATGTCTTTGCCGACATCATGGTGGACCACTCCTTTGCGGAGTGCACAGGTTCCGTGCTATCGGCTCTCGCACTCATTCGAAACGAGTATCCCCAGATGCAAAGTGAGGGAGTCGATCATGCCATTGCAGAGGGGATACGATACTTAACCGAAACCCAACGGCCCGATGGTTCCTGGGAGGCGGTGTGGGGGATCTGCTTCAATTACGGCACCTCATTTGCAATTCCTGGCATGATCGCCGCAGGCCTCTCCAAGGAGGACATCCGAATCGTGAAAGGCCGTAATTTTCTACTGTCTCAACAGCGCGCAGATGGTGGATGGGGAGAGCATCCTGACTCCTGTCTACTCCGTCGCCCCCTTCCCTCTGAGAAGGGATTGGTGGAGCCCACCGCTCTAGCTGTACTTGCACTTCTTGCCAGTGGCTCGAAGGAAGATCCTGCGGTTGTGAGAGGATTGGAATATTTACTGAAACAACAGAAACCAGATGGAGATTTTCCTCCACAACCTATTCCTGGGCTTTTTTATCGCACCACATTGATCCGTTACGACCACTACAAACGCGCCTTCCCCCTCAAAGCCTTTGCTACGTTTCTGAATTCGTAATCCGCTTGGGTAATTCGGCGGAAACCCGAAAAGGTCGGTGCTTATGCTTTAGGACGAACCCAACCTGCCATCGCGTACGCCATCGGCAGCCGAATCCAACTCGCGATCGAGCAAAGATCTGCACTCATCGTCGTGGTGTTGTCCCTACCCCTCCAAGCCCCGACTAAAGCCTTAAGGAATGGCCATGCAAAGGTGAGGAAAGATTGGCCGTTCCCCATCAGCAATCCCATCGTTCGCTCTCTTTCCTTTTCATCATTGCGCCATAGCGAAACAACAGCGCGCCGCAGAGATTGTGAGAAAGCGTCCTCTTTCGAAAAACAGTCATACAGAGCGCGGGAGAGAAGTTCAGGTACGCGACAAGCCCTACGACGACTCTTCGCAAAAGCCTCAAATCGGTTTGTCTCTACAAGCTCAATGGCGTCCACCAGTCCATTGGTAATTCCCGTCGCCGTCAAAGGATGGGTGTGACCTGCCGCATCGCCGATCAAAACACGTCGGCCATTTCCATAGTCAGCCCGAGCCAAAAAGTGGTTCGCTTGCCAGCGTAAATGACCGCCCCGAATTTGATCCTCGCAAGGCTTTCTCCACACAGCAGGCAAAGTATCGCGCGTGGCGGCAATCAACCACTCAGGGTCTTTCATCTCCGTTTTGTATTTTAAGGGAACATCCACACAGATGCGGACAACCGAAGGTGCGATCTCGTACCCCAACAGAAAACTAGGCTTTCCTAAAAACACATGGCCGTACTCTGGATACGGAGCCTTCACACCTTCCAAAAGAATTCCCGTCATTGCGGACATAGCCTTGTGGTTTCCTGAGCCACGCAAACTCCTACGAACAACGCTGGAGCGACCATCCGCCCCAACCACTCTTTCTGCCTCCAACCTCTCGCCATTTTCGAGTGTGACTCCTTGGTCATCCACTGCAGCTACCCGCACCCCTTGGCGAAAAGTTACTCCCTCCGTTTCAGAAACCAACTTCCGCATCTCATCCACTAAATCACCATGATGGAATGCCAACCCCCTCTGTCCCTCAACATAATCTAACTTCACAGGGGATTCCCCATGACCAGGATACACAACAAAACCGCGACCTTGTGGGCGGCCCAGCATCGACGCGATCGACCCAAAACCTAACTTTTTCAGCGCATCGACTCCCTGCGGATGCAACCACTCGCCCGCGAAACGTTTACTGCTTTTCCCCTCCGGTTCAGCTTCCAACAAAATGACTTTTTTCCCGGCCAACGCGTAGGCTCGCGAAACTGCACACCCTGCAGGCCCAGCCCCTACTACAATAATATCGGTCCTCTTTGACATGGAATTACGTAGACGAGTTACTAGCACCAATTTTAGGATTACCAAGAGAAAGGAGTCCTCTTATCGAATAACTTACTCATGTAGAAGGAGTTCGATCATCCAAGCCAAGAAGTGAATCTCCACTAATGCCACCCTTTTATCCCCTTTAGATTTTTCCATCGCCCTGACCTCTAAATCCCCTTCCCCTAAATCAAATTCTGCCGCTCTGCGCAACCGGTGGTCATTCAGCGTTGCCACAAAATGCTCCACCTCGTCCTCAGCCAGATGCCATTGTCCCGCTTGCCCAATCGGGGGAAGTGTTTTTATCCACCGGTTCGCCAATTTCTCTCTTCCTAATCTCACCTCATGCAATCCCTCAACCCAGTGGAATGCGTCTTCGCCCCGAATCCCGACCTCCCGTAGCCCTGCTTGACGATACCAAACGTTCCCCACCATGGGATCCAACTCGGCCGGCGGCGTCCGATAGGCCACAACCGTGCTCTCTAACGCCTGCCTCAGTAGTGCGGCCTCAGGGGCTGCAAAATCAAAATGTCGGCCCCCCGTGGGTCCCTTCTCAATTCTCAAGCCGGCCGAGCCTCAAGCGTCGACTGTAATCCAAACTCTTGCAATCGGTGGCAATACATCTCCGCCTTTTCCCTCGTCTCGATCGCAACGACACTCTTGCCCTGCTCATGGACCTCCAACATATGCTTCTTGGCTTTTGCCTCATCAAACCCCAGCACTTTTTGAAAAACATAAACAACATAACTCATCAAATTCACAGGGTCATTCCACACCAAGACCTGCCATCCTTTCTCAAAGGCCTCCGCAAAATCGGTTTCTTGAACGGGGGTAATCGTCGGAGTTTCGGTAATGCCAGCGCGCATCCTGCGATCCTACTTCCTCCAAACTCATTTTCAATCCGCTTCCCGCATCGCTTTGAAACCAAATTACGCTACAAAGAATCATGGTCGTTTCCCGTATCCTAGCGCTCGTAGCCGCAATCGCGCTTGGCCTGCTCGCAGCCGTTACTCTTGTTCCCTACTCCCAAACCCTCCTTCCCCGTCTAGCGGCACCTGGAAAAGTCGCCCCCACCCCCATTTTAATCTCCATCGAGGACCTCGCAGGCGAATCGTGGCCTTGGCCTCGCATGGATCTGACCCTCGCCCTGCGAGCCATGTCCCCTTACCGACCCGAACCCGTCGGACTTCTTCTCCCCCTAGACGCCCCCGACACCTTTGAACCCGCTCAAGACGATCAGTTAGCCCGTGCACTCGCGGCCTATTTTGCCCCTGCGCTTTCTGCAACCGCGTTTCCTGCATCCTCCTCGGCTGAAACCCTCTCCCTTCCCAAGATTCAACACACGGGTTCGATCGAATCTCTTCGTCCAGCCGACTCTTTTTTTGCGCCTGAGTCCAGCCTGCGACGCACGGGTCAAACCGCTGCCTGGAAAGTTACTCCAGAGGCCGACGGACTGCTCTGCCGTCTCCCTCTTGTATTTCGTCACGAGAATGCCGTCACACCCTCCTGGCTTCTCCATCTTTACGCACAAGCTTTGGGAGCAGATCTTTCTCACTCCTCACTCCAAGGACGTCGCTTAATTCTCCGAGACAGTAAAGATTTCGAACTTCAAAGCATCCCCCTTGATCTACGAGGCTCCATACTGATCGATTGGAGTCGCCCAGATCGACTTCCAGAAAAAATGGAAATTCGGGGCGTTGTTCTCGCCGCCGAACAGGAACGCATTGGGGTTCGTCCCTATTACGATCTCAAAGCGATTTCAAAAAGACCCGCCATCCTTGCTGGGGGATTGGCCGAAGTTGATCCCATCATCGATTCCCCCATCGGTCCTCGCTCCCTGGCCGAAGCTGTCGTTCGAGCATGGACCGGATTAGTCCGAGGCCCTGCACCAATACTCCATCCACCCTCTTGGGTGATTCTATCCATCCTCACTCTTGCTGGGCTCTTGGGCCTTTCGTCTGGCAACCGCGGAAGAGTTTGTCTGATTGAGTCCTTGGCCTTTGCAGGCCTTGTCATGGGCTTGGGTTGGATCGCAGCGAAAACGGAGGGCTACGCTGGTGCTTTCCCCCTTGCTGTTGGAGCCGTTATCACCACTCTACTTGCACCTCGCCTACGCCACTGGATGGAGTCTTCCCATGTTCGTTGACCGAGTCCGACTTCACGCTAACGCTGGCAACGGTGGACGCGGTGCCGTCAGCTTTCTACGCGAAAAGTTTGTGCCCAAAGGTGGCCCCGACGGTGGAGACGGAGGAAAAGGAGGAGACGTTGTTCTTATCGTCGATCCCCAGCTCAACAATCTGATCGATCTTCGATACCGACCCCACGCCCGCGCCCGTCACGGCGGAAGCGGCAGTGGAAAACAGTGCACAGGCCGCGGAGGGGATGATTGCGTGTTGAAAGTCCCCCCTGGAACCGTCGTCTATCCCCTACCCCCGGGAGAAGCAGGAGACCCTTTGGTGGATTTAACCCATCCCGGAGAAAAGTTTGTCCTTTGTCATGGAGGTCGCGGAGGCCGGGGCAACTCCCGATTCGCCACATCGACCCGCCAAACTCCTCGTCATGCGGAAGACGGTCGCCCCGGAGAGGCAGGAGAATTTATCCTCATTTTGAAATCGATTGCCCAAGTCGGACTCGTCGGACTTCCCAACGCAGGAAAATCCAGCCTCCTAGCTGCGTTTTCGGCAGCCCGCCCAAAAATTGCCTCCTACCCTTTCACAACCCTCGCCCCCTACATCGGAGTCGTGGGGTCGCCCGAGGAAACCCGCTTCACTCTTGCGGATATTCCCGGGCTGATTGAAGGAGCCAATGAGGGAAAAGGGTTGGGACACGATTTTCTCCGACATATTGAACGCTGCTCTGTGCTTCTTCTCGTCATTGATACCGCTGGCGTCGATGGACGAAATCCAGCCGAAGATTATCGGCTTCTTCGCAAAGAGCTCAGACTTCACGATGTCGCTCTTGGTAAACGCCCGTTTCTTGTCGCAGCTAATAAAAGCGACCTTCCCGAATCCGCTAAAAATCTGGCCGCACTCAGGGCTGCCGCCCGTCGGGCTATTTTTCCCATTTCCGCAAAAAGTGGAGAAGGCCTCCCTGCTCTTCTAGACGCGATTCGGAAATCCCTCCCGGCTTGACCCGGTAGGGCAGATACTTCACATTATTAATCATTCATAGTATGAAACATTATTTCATCCCATGTCTACTCCTTGCCTTAGCTGGCTGTATGAAGGGAGGGGGGCCCCCGAAAGACCCCCCTGTCCCCGCAGAACTTGTTTCAGTTGAGGTCGGACCTCTTAAGGAGACGTTAGACGCTATCGGTTCCATTGAAGCGGATGAGTCCGTTTATCTCAAACCCGAGGTCGACGGCGAAATCACATCGATTCAGATGACGGAGGGAAGTTCGGTCAAAAAGGGCGACCCCATCCTCCAGATCGATGAGTCAAAACAAGCTGCCGTAGTTGCGGAAGCCGAGGCCGACTACAACTACGCGAAGCAAACGATGCAACGGTCCGATACTCTTCTTAAAGACGGCACGATTTCGGAACAGGAACACGATCAGACACGCGCTGCCTACCAACGGTCTGTGGCCACATTAAACCTCGCACGCAAAAAAATGCACGAATACACACTGACCGCTCCATTTGATGGAATTCTCGGCCAACGCAATGTTAGTGTCGGCCAATACGTCAGTCCTCAAACCGTTCTGGTCAGCATCTACGCCATGGATCGAATGAAACTCAACTTCAGTGTTCCTGAGCGATACAGCGCCCGTGTCACCCCTGGCCAAACATTAAAACTGACCGTTGCTTCTCACCCCGAGGAGTCTTTCTCAGGCGAAATTTACCTGATTGAACCGCAAGTCGATGTGGCCACCCGAACCGTCCGCGTACGTGCGCTCGTTCCCAACACGGATCATCGTCTTAAACCCGGCATGTTCGCGAATCTTACCCTGACTGTCGGCACTAAAGAAAAAGCCCTTACTCTTCCAGAGGATTGCATCTTTCCCCACGACAGGGGCTTTGCCGTGTATCGCGCGACCGACGGTGTGGCAGAACTGGTTCCCGTAAAAGTGGGTTTTCGCACTCCAGGCAAAATCGAAATCCTCGAGGGCCTCAAGCCTGGAGATCAGGTCGCACGTTCAGGAAATCTGCGATTGGCCCCTGGACGAAAACTAATCCTCAACCCCGCCACGCCCAGCGGATGAACCTTCCAGAATTTTGCATACGACGACCCATTGCGGCCGTCATGTTCAACCTGGCTCTCGCGGTAATTGGTGTGGTTGGTCTTTCCCGGCTTCCCGTTCGTGAACTTCCCGACATCGACCCCCCCGTAGTCTCCGTCACGACGATCTACCCTGGCGCCAATGCCGAACTGGTCGAAGCCGATGTGACTGAGCCCATGGAGCAGGAAATTAACAATATTCCTGGAATCAAAATCCTCAGAAGCGAATCCCGCGAACAGGTCAGCGCGATCACGATTGAGTTTGAGCTGAATCGCGATGTGGATATTGGCGCTCAGGATATCCGGGATCGAATCAGCCGAGTCCGGGACAAACTCCCTGAGGACATCAAAGAGCCCATCGTCGCCAAGCAGGATGCCGACGCTCAAGAGGTCATGTGGGTCGCCCTCTCCAGCCCGTCTCGATCCACCTTAGAACTCTCAAATCTTGCGGAACGTCAGATCAAAGACCGCCTGCAAATCCTCCAAGGAGTGGGCGGCATCAACTTCGGAGGCGAAAAAAGACCCTCGATGCGGATCTGGCTCGACTCCTCGAAAATGTCCTCCCGCCAAGTGACCGCGGCAGATATTCGAGCCCTACTTCAACGCGAAAATGTTGAGCTTCCATCAGGCAAAATTGAGGGTCAAACCCGCTCACTCAGTATCCTATCCCGAGGTCGGATGGACCGCCCCGAACAGTATGCCGACCTGATCGTTCGTGAAAACGAGGGCTCCACCATCCACTTGCGGGACGTCGCCACCATCGAAATCGGTCCCGAGGTGGAAGAAACAATCGCCCGTTTCAGCGGTCAACCCGCTGTCGGTCTCGGCGTTGTCAAACAGTCCGATGCAAACGCAGTCGATGTGGCTCGAGCTGTCCGCCGCGAACTGGAAAAGATAAAACCTACACTGCCTCCGGACGTTCGAATCGATATTCCGTATGACTCCTCAATCTATGTCGAAACCGCTATCGAGGAGGTGGGATTTACTCTTGGTCTCTCCTTTGTTCTTGTCGTCCTACTTATCTATTTCTTCCTGCACAACGTCCGTGCCACGTTAATCCCCTCCTCCACCATTCCCCTGTCTATCCTTGCGACGTTTGGGCTTCTCTACTTTCTCGGCTACAGCATCAACATTCTCACTCTTCTCGCTCTTGTTTTAGCCATCGGGATCGTGGTCGACGACGCCATCGTCGTGCTCGAAAATATCATGCGGCATATCGAGGACGGCATGTCTCCTTTCGAGGCCAGCATTCTTTCGATGAAGGAAATCACGGGGGCCGTGCTTGCCATCACCGCCAGTCTCATCGTTGTCTTTCTGCCCATTGCGTTTCAAAGCGGGACGACAGGCATTCTTTTTCGTGAATTTGCGATCACCTTGGCTGGATCCGTTGCGATCTCTGCATTTGTAGCCCTGACTCTCAGCCCAGCCCTAGGCGCACACTTTCTAAAACCTAAAACCGACCAAACCACCGCTTTCTCCCGGTGGGTGGAGCGCCTTCTTCACCGCCTTTCAGCCCAATATGCATCCAGTCTGGGATTCGCGCTTCGTTCCCCTCGCCTCCTGATCGGCTTAGGGGCAGGAATCTTGGCTCTGACAGTTCTTCTTTACCGAGCCATTCCCCAAGAGTTTCTTCCGGATGAGGACAAGGGAACAATCATTGCCGTGATTGTGACTCCCGAGGGTTCGACCTCCGAATCCACCGACCGTTATCTTCGCCAAGCGGAAAAGATTGCCTCCGAATATCCCGAAGTATTGAGCTACTTCAGTGCCGTCGCGCTTTCTCGCGGAGCACCTGGGCAGTCCAACTTGGGAATTATGTTCATCCGCCTCAAACAAGACCGGGATCGCTCCGCTCTTCAACTTGCCCGGCCTGGAGCCAGAGGATCAATGTTCACCCGCATGATTTCTGAAATCCAAGGGGCCGTGGTGATTCCCTTTCTTCCCAAAGCCGTGGGGCGTGGATTTGGAGAATCCTTCCAAGTCATTCTTCAATCCTCCAACCTCGCCCTTCTGGAAAAAACAGCCCGCCAATTGCGCGACGAGATCGGCAATGCGGGTTTTCTCAGCCAACCCCGCACCAATTTCAACTATGAGAAACCCCAACTCAGCTTAGCCATCGATCGCGATCGTGCCGCCAATTTAGGAGTTTCGGTAAGAGACATCTCAGAGGCCCTTCAGATCCTTTTGGGAGGCCTCGACATCTCACGCTTTAACTACGAGGGCAAACAGTACGACGTGATCGCCCAGCTCAAGCGAGCCGACCGTCTTGTTCCCGACGAACTCAACTCCCTTTACGTTCGGACAAAGAGCGGTCAGCTGGTGCCCATCCGCAATCTTGTTACCACAACCGAACAAGGCTCCGTTAACTCGATCTACCATTTTTTGCGTCAACGAAGCGCCTCGATTACGGGTCAGCCCCAAGGAGTCACGCTGGGCCAAGCAATCGAAAAAACGGAAGAGATCGCAAAAAGAATTCTTCCGCCAGAGGTGACCTTGGAATTCGACGGAGAGGCACGGGAGCTTCGCTCAGGTCGGGGAGAAGCTTGGCAAATTATCTTTCTCGCCCTGATCATTGTCTACATGGCCTTGGCGGCCCAGTTTGAAAGCCTCGTCCATCCCTTCACGATCATGATTGCCCTCCCCTTGGCCGTATTCGGAGCTTTGCTTCTTCTCTTTTCCCTAGGATTCATCAATCAGCTAGCTGTCATTCCCCAATACGTGCCCCCCGGAACACTCCCTGCCCCAGTTGCGTGGATTTTTGGAATCCTGCCCGAGATCCCCTCCATGAATTTGAACCTGTATAGCCTTATCGGTTTAGTTCTGCTTCTGGGTCTAGTCACAAAGAATTCAATTCTTCTAGTTGAGTTCGCGAACCAACGCCGTGCCCTCGGCATCTCCGCGGTCGAGGCGATGCGCCAAGCTGGAGCTGTCCGTCTTCGTCCTATTTTAATGACAGCTCTCTCCACCATTATCGGAATCGTGCCCATCGCCCTAGGCCTTGGGGCGGGAGCGGAAAGTCGACGCCCGCTCGGGGTCGCCGTAGTGGGAGGCATGCTCTCCTCCACTTTTCTGACCCTTTATTTAGTTCCAGCATTTTATGTTCTGATCGATCGGCTTATCCCGGCACGAAAAATACAACCCTCGACCTTGTCGTAAACCCTTTTGCTTCCTACTTTCAATCTATGACGATGGCTATCCCCCCAGATGGGGCTTCTCCTCTTCCCTACGCCAGCGAGGAGGCTCGGGAACGTCGGGATATGATCATCGCAGGTCTCTTTACCATTCTTTACTTCCTCTTCTTTGCTTTTTTCTGGATCTCCTCCCAAACCCTGTCCGCAATACAAAAAAAGCCCGCTGAAAATCCAGTCCGTACTAATTTAAAAATTCAACGCCTCGCTCAAGCTCCCCAGCTGGCTCCCCCTATGCAAAGCCAATTTGTGGACGCCTCGGGATTAAAAGAGGTGGATAAACCCGACCCCAGAACCGCACTGCAAAGTGACCGCAACACAGCCGCATCAAGCAAGGTTGTGAATGGAACGGACCCGACCTTGGGGGGGCAGGACGGAAAAAAAGATGACTCTTTAACGATGCGGGACTCCCAGTTTTCCGCCAACCCAGCCTCTCCCCCTCCAGCCGCCCGCCTGAGTCCATCCACCCCAAAGCCTGCACAACAAACCCCTAAACCCGCTCCTGCTCTACCTAAACCGGATCTTCTCAAACCCGTTCCCGGCCCAGGCACCCCCATCCAAAAAGTAGACGACACTCCCGACACAAAGGAGGACCCAACCCAAAATCAGAACGATACGCCCCCCTCCGCCGCCCAAGCCGCCTCCAACGCCTCCGACTCCTCATCGGCCATGGCTCCGCCCCCAGACATTTTCCGCGATCGAAGTGCTGTATCCGGGGGTGCCTCAATGGGCCAAGACGCTTCCTTTGCATCGATGGGCACTGCATTGGGTCGCTACCAACACAAGCTCTACCTAGCAATTGGATCCCGATGGAATGTGAAAGTTCAACAGACAATGGCTCAAATCGGCGTCGATCGCGTGGTGGTTCGATTCCACGTGAATGCCGATGGCACTCTATCTGATATCGATATTGTACAAGGTAACCCCAGCTCGATTCTCGGCATGATCAGCGCGGACTCCATCAAACAGTCCAGCAACCTGATCGGTCCCTTTCCAGCAGACCTCAAAGCCGAGAAGCCAGACGGCTTCCCCTGGCAACTGGCTTTTCGCATCTATTAAAGGATCAAGGCTCGCCAAACTTTCGTCTTTCACTAGGATAATCAACTTATGGGACTCGATGTCATCAGCACTTTGCAAGATCTGACCAAAGTCAGCCCTTTCATCATCGCAGCCATCCTTTTTCCCCTCGTCTCATGCCTAATTTCCGGCCTTTTTCTATCGACCGTGATCTTTATGCGGCTCCGCCGCGAACGGGTTGCCCCTAAAGAAATTATTGATGCCATTCGGGCTCTCAAGGCGGGCGGAAATACGGAAACACTTGTACGCCTCTGCGTGCGCAACGACTCTCCCCTCGCTCGCTTGGTGAATAGTTCCCTGGAACACTCCTCGCTTCCCCGAGGGGAAAATGTGGAAGTTCTCCAAACCTTGGCCCGAACCGAAGTTGCCCGACTCGAACGCGGCATCGTCTACCTTGAAATCTTTGTGGGTGCCTCACCTCTCCTCGGCCTCGTAGGAACAGTATCCGGCTTGATCACCATCTTTGCTGCCGTCGGAACTGAAAATGCGGATCCTGGAAAGATTTCCGCCGGTATCGCCGAAGCCCTTCACACCACCGTTCTGGGTATCGGCACGGCTATCGTCATGCTGTTTCCCTTCACATTCTTCAGCAAAAAGGTCGACGTTTTGGCAGTGGAATTGGAAGAGTATTCCATGCTCCTCCTGAAGAAGCTCTACACCGAAGAAGTCCCCGCCTAGCGCCCAGCCGGGCTCGCCCGCGATGAAGTTTAATCCCAGCCGACGCCGCCGAGCCGAAATCAACGTAATTCCGTTGATCGACATCTTGTGCATGCTTCTGATCTTTTTTATCGTTACCACTACTTTTAAGAAAAAAACCGCTTCGGTGGATGTCACCCCCCCCAAGTCAGAAAAGGGCACGGAAAAGGTTGAGGAGGCAAAAACAGCTCCTCCCGAGTTGACCATGAAATCCAAGAAAGCGGATGACTACGCCAAGCTCTACAATGCGGATGAATTTCCCCTCTACTTAGGAGATCAAATTCTCAAGCTAAACGTCAAGTCCGACACATTTCGCGCGGATCTTGCCAAGACTCTCAAAGAGAGGAACGTCAAGAATCTGATCCTCAACTTTGATGAGACGACTCCCATCGCTATCTTCTTTAAATTCTTTGATGCGTGCGAGGACGCCGGCGTCCCGATCTCCGTCCGTACCTCCAAGATCGGTGGCGCTACTGCCAACCCCTGAAATCGCTCTCCCCGACTCTTCCCGTTCGTCTCTACGGTGACCCTGTTCTACGCCAGACAGCCACACCCGTTCGGCCACCGGATGCAAAACTCTTGGAGCTTTCACGAGTCCTAGAAAATACGATGCGAGAGTCAGAGGGTATCGGTCTTGCCG
Organism: Methylacidiphilales bacterium; assembly: GCA_044348085.1. Classification (GTDB taxonomy): domain Bacteria; phylum Verrucomicrobiota; class Verrucomicrobiia; order Methylacidiphilales; family Verrucolacustridaceae; genus Verrucolacustris. The sequence goes on from JBIKTM010000006.1 coordinate 56,532, forward strand.
CCCCCCAGGTCGGTATCTCCCTTCAAATTGCCTTGGTTGACCTCAGAAGAGTCGACAAGCGCCCTTCCACATTGGAACTCCATGGAAAGCCCGTCGATTGGCGCGTTCATATGCCCCTCTTCTTTTGCAATCCCGTGATCACGCTGACCCGTCGCAGGGAGGATGAGGATGAGGGATGTCTGAGTTTCCCTGGCCTTCATGGCCCCGTCCGACGCAGCCTCCGCATCCGGATGGATTATCTCGATCTTAAAGGGCGTGCAACAACCCTGACTGCGGGTGGTCTCTTGGCACGAGCATTACAACATGAGGTCGATCATTTGATGGGCGTTCTCTTTATCGATCGCATGTCCCCAGATGCAAAACGCACTCTCGCGCCAGAGCTTGAAAAACTTCTACAAAATCAGCCGCCTAGTAAGTAGGGACTTATGCTGATTCGTGCGGGTGCCCTCATTGAATCCACCAACCGGGTTCATCGTCCAGGCCACCTTCGCATGGAAAAAGGCAAAATTCTCGCGGTTGGATCTAACCTCGTACCCCTGCCTGGCGAAGAGGTTCTCTCTATTCCTAAAATTACGTTGGCCCCCGGATGGATCAACCTTCACGCACATCTGGAGTTGTCCTCACTCTCTGGAGTCCTGCGCAAGGGGAATACTTTTTCGGGTTGGCTCGAAGAACTTCTTCCCCTTCTCCCCACCCTCACACCCGAGGTCCGCCGTAGCTCCATCCTTACCTCAACTCGGCATGCCGCCCATTCAGGCACGACCTCGATCCTCTCCATTCTGACTCAACGCACAGCTCTTGCTGGCCTAACTTCAACCCCTACGCGAGTTTGGTGGGCTCTCGAATTTTCCGATCTCAGGGAAAAACCAAACCTTACCGAGATTGTGGATCAGGCAACCTCGTGGATGTCACGCCACCCAAATGCCGACTGGCACTTGGCCCTTTCGCCACACGCCCCCTATACAGCCTCACCATTTCTTTACCGCGAGCTTTCGGTTCTAGCCTCTCAAAGTCATCTCCCCTTCACAACTCACTTGGCTGAGTCCGTGGATGAGACTGAGTTTTTTGCGAATCAGAAATCATCGCTGCGTCACCTTCTTCCCACCGATTTTGATCGGCCCGACCTCCTTGTATCCCAATCCCCTGCAGAGTGGTGCCAGAAACATAGTGTTCTTCCCTCAAGACCCATCCTTGCCCATGGAAATGAGTTCTCTCTGGAGGACCTGCCCTATCTCAAGGAACGCAGTGCCACGATTGTCCACTGCCCCACGACTCATCAATGGTTTGAACGAAAACCGTTCCCTTTTAATTCTTTCCAAACTCACCAGATTCCAATCGCTCTTGGAACTGACAGCCCCGCCAGCTCCCCCAATTTACATTTTGATCTTCGTCTAGAGGCACGCACCTTCTTACAGAACCACCCTTCATGTAACCCAAAGAGTGTTTGGGAGATGCTCACCACAATTCCCGCACTAGCTCTCGGTCGGGGCAAAACGTTGGGCGTTCTAAATACTGATTACTCCGCAGATTGGGTCGGCTGGCGTATTCCACTAGAACAAGATCCATTCACTTCGATTCTCCAAAGCACTGAACCGGCAGAGATGACCTGTATTTCAGGAAAAATCACGCCCCACGAAAAGATTTAGCCTCGTCCCCTACCCCCTTTCGTCGGCACGATAGTAGGGTATGGGTGCACCCTCTTTTTTGAATGAAATAGACAGTCGGAAGGCCGAAAGGCACCACCAGGGTCGTGATCGTTCTCTACCCCAGAATTCCGCCCCGATCTCTTTTTCAGATAACGATTACCTTGGGCTAGCCAAGCATCCCGCTGTTTTACAGTCCGCCCAAGAGGCCATCAAGAAACACGGCACGGGTGCGCGAGCTGCCCGCCTTCTTGCAGGTCTTTGCCCCGAGCATCAAGATCTTGAGTCTGCCTTGGCAGTATGGAAACAAAGTGAGCGGGCGCTTCTTTTTGCTTCAGGATACCTTACTCCTCTGGGGGTGATTCCTGCCCTTGTGGGCCCTGGCGATACTATCCTGCTTGAGCGAAACGCACATGCATGCCTCTTTGATGGGGCCAAGCTTTCTGAGGCGCGTCTTCGGCTATTTCCAAGGCAGGACATGGCGGCTCTCAAACAAATGCTCGATTCCACACGGAAATTGAATCCAAACGGAAAGATCCTTCTCGTAGTCGAATCCCTTCACTCGATGGATGGGGACTTTGCCCCACTGGAGGAGATCATCCGCCTCAAAACGGAAGCTGGGGCTTGGTTACTACTGGATGAGGCTCACGCAGGGGGCATCTGCGGTCCAGATGGCTCAGGACGAGCTGCAGAACTTGGAGTGACCTCCGCAATCGATTTACAAATGGGCACACTGGGAAAAGCCCTTGGCTCCGCTGGCGGATTTATTGCAGGCCAAGCCAACATTATCGATCACCTTCTCAATGAGGCCAGAACCTTTCTTTTCGGCACAGCTCTGCCCCCGGCTTCCGCTCGAGCTGCCCTTACCGCCCTGTCGATCATCCGATCCACAGAAGGTGAGCACCTGCGTCATACGCTACAAAGAAACATCACTCTTTTCCGCTTTGAATCCACCTCCACTCAGCTCGGTCCGATTCATCCCATTCTTTGCACAACAAACTCGGCCGCTACTGCATCTTCAAAGATTCTAAAAGACCAAGGCCTAGAAGTTCCTGCAATACGCACTCCGACAGTGCCTACCGGGACAGCTCGACTCCGGATCAGCCTATCGGCTCGACACTCTGAGTCAGAAATCGGGCTACTTGCCCAATCACTTAAAGCACTTCCAAAATCGTGACCCCCACAGAGATCGCACAGATCGACCAGCAACACCTCTGGCATCCTTTCACCCCAAATTCACTTTGGCTGGATCCTGACCATCCACCCCTCTCCATCGCGTCAGGTGAAGGGGCTTGGCTTATTGCAAGCGACGGCAGGCGGTACCTAGATGGAAACTCATCGATCTGGACAAATCTTCACGGGCACGCCCATCCCAAGATCAATCAAGCTATAAAGTCTCAACTCGACCGAATCGCGCACTCCTCATTTCTCGGACTGACTCATGAGCCCGCCGTCCACCTTGCCCAGCAGCTCCTTCGATACACCCGACTTTCTTCCGAATCTCCAAACCTAAATCGCGTTTTTTTCTCGGATGATGGTTCAACCGCGATTGAGGCAGGCCTCAAAATGATTCTTCAGTCCTTCGCGCAAAACGGTCAAAGGCAGCGAACTCACTTCATCTCACCTCAAGGCGCTTATCACGGCGATACAATTGGTGCGATGAGTCTCAGCCACAGCCCTACGTTTCATCACCACTTTCAACCCGTTCTTTTCCAGACCCAGAAAGTTATGACTCCTGCCTGTTATCGATGTCCTTTCAATCGCGCCAAGCCCGAGCAAGCAGACGCCCGCTCATACCGAAAGTGTAATTTCGAATGCGCATCTTTGGCCGAAGAAGCGATCGAACAGGCTGGTGATCGATTAGCAGCTTGGGTTTTAGAGCCTCGGGTTCAAGGGGCCGCTGGAATGGTCATGCATCCTCATGGTTACGCCAAACGTACGGCAACATCAGCACGTAAGGTCGGTGCAAAAGTACTCTTTGATGAAGTACTCACCGCCTTTGGCCGGACTGGAACCTCACTAGCCTCCCATGCGGAGGAAGTAGTGCCTGATGTGCTGGCCTTGGCGAAGGGCCTGACTGGTGGCTATCTACCTCTTGCTGCGACGCTAACTACAGAGGAGATCTTTCATTCATTTAGTGGCGATATAAATCGAACTTTCTTCCATGGTCACAGCTACACCGCAAACCCACTGGGTTGCGCGGCGGCTTCTGCCAGTTTGGATCTTTTAGAATCCTCCGAAGAGATTAAGAAACGGGAGAGGCTAGTTCAGAATCTTTCTACACTCTCTTCAACTTTCTGGAAGCACCCCTATGTGGGTGATGTTCGCCAAGAGGGTGCTATCCTTGCGATCGAACTGGTCGCGGATCCAGCGACTCGAACTCCTTTCCAATCCGAAAAGAGACTCGGCGCCAAGATCTGCCATACCGCAAGGAAATTTGGGCTTATCACCCGCCCCATTCGTGATGTTCTTGTCCTTATGCCCCCCTACTGCACCCGACCTGAAGAACTAGAGAAGATGGTTCACGCTCTACATCAGGCCACCGCACAGGAACTTGGCTCGTGAAGGGTATCTTTATTACAGGAACTGACACGGGAGTTGGGAAGACCTACTTCACTTCACTCCTTACCCGAGCACTTCGCAAAAGATCGATTCCTGCGATTCCCCTTAAACCCATCTCAGCTGGTGACCGGACTGATTCAATCCTCCTTTCGGAGGCTACGGGAGGTGAAATTTCTCCAATCGAAATCAATCCAGTGCACTTTTCTGCTCCGCTCTCCCCGTACGCTGCCTCCATGGTTGAGGGTCGCCCGTTTCCTTGGGGAATCCTTCGTGAGCGAATGGAAAAACTGGCTCAGAACTACCAAGGACCGTTTCTGGTGGAGGGAGCGGGCGGATGGCGTGTTCCTTTGGACTCTAGCCTGGGAATTCGCGAGTGGGCACAAGAGTTATCTCTTCCTGTTGTCGTGGTAGCTCGGAATTCCTTGGGCACCCTAAATCACACCCTTTTGACAGTTGATTCGATACGCCAATCCAACCTCCCCCTTCTCGGTGTAGTTCTAAACGATACGACCTCAAAACCAGACGACTCCTCAATCACAAATCCCGCACTTTTAGAACAACTGACTCGTCTCCCCGTTCTTTCTCTGCCCTACCACTCGACGCAACTTCCCTCACTTCCAGCTTGGTTAACCCCACTCTAACGCGCAACCGACCAGCGCGGATCGGCATCCGCGTCCCAGTCTGAGGATTGACCGTCCAAAACGCGGCGAGCTACGACTGCTGCAATCATGGAGGCATTATCAGTATTCCAACCCCCCGTGGCACACTGGAAATCACATCCCCTCTGTACCGCCATTTTTTTTAAGGCCTCAAGCACCCCTTGATTGGCACTCACTCCACCACTAACCGTGAAAGTGCGAATTCCCGTTTGATCCAAAGCCTTCGCAGACCGATCCACCAAAGATTCAGTAATGGCTGCTTGCACCTCAGCACAAAAGTCGGAACGCGCACCTCCCTCGACCGCAAGTCTCGGATTCTTCTCGAGAAGTAGCCGAGCTGCATTTTTCAAGCCACTGAAACTAAAATCACAACTTTCTGCTCCTTTCATCGGCCGAGGAAGAGACACCCGGCCCTTGACACCCCCCCGCGCCTCTTTCTCTAAAGCTGCTCCCCCTGGATATCCAAGGCCAACCATTCGAGCGAGTTTGTCAAAAGCCTCCCCCGCAGCATCGTCTCGCGTCGTCCCTAAGATTTTTCTTTTTTCCGATCCTGTGGCTTCGACCAGCAAGGTATGCCCGCCACTCACAATCAACGCCACGTGAGGATATTTTGGCCATTTTCCTTGGGAGACAAATGGACTGTAAAGGTGACCCTCCAGATGATTGATGGCATGAAAGGAGGTCTTTTGAGCCCATGCAAATGCCTTACCAAAAGACAGCCCCACAAGAAGAGCGGGAGCTAAACCAGGACCCGCAGTTGCCCCGACTCCATCTATCTTTCCCTCCCCAGACCTACTCTTCGCTTCGTCGAGCAGTTTGGGCAAAAGCTCAAGATGCTGACGAACGGTCAACTCGGGAACAATCCCTCCAAGTTCCGCGTGCTCCTGAGGGCGGGTCGCTAACGCCTCACCCAAGAGCCGACAGCCCTGTTCATCCGCTTCAACGACAGCCACGGCGGTCTCATCACAGGAAGTCTCGATGCCAAGGGTGCGGAGGGCCACGGGACTAGGACGAACGGTCGGGCGTTAGACGTCGTTTGACAACTTTCCACCCCCGCAAAAGATCAATCGCACGGTCCAGCGGTTCATCATTCACTTCAGCCTCTGGATCTTGATTTTTTTTTAGCCCTGGACTCCGTTTTTGAAAGATCGCCTCCTCCTCGCCTCGAGTAAGGCGCGCGATTACATCCGGCTCAATTCCTACGCCATGAATTTTTTTTCGGGATGGAGTCGTATAGTGGGCAGTAGTCAGACGAACTCCCACATCGGGAATGACACTGGGATCCACGCGTTGCACGGTTTGAACCGATCCTTTTCCAAAGGTAGTTTCCCCCACAATCACCGCCAGACCAAGATCCTGCAGGGCTCCTGCGACGATTTCCGCTGCACTTGCCGTGTTTCCATTCACCAAAACAACCGTTGGCCACCGAATTCGAAGGTTCACATTACGAGAAAGATACTTTTGCTGAGTCGACCCTGCCTTGCGCCCCTCTGTAGCCACAACGAGCGTTCCCCCGGGCACAAATCGACTGACCACTTCCACGGCAGCATCTACTAATCCGCCAGGGTTATCTCGTAGATCAAGTACCAGAGCCGTGGCACCTTCCTTTCCCAGTTGGGCCATGGCTGCATCAAACTCTTTGGGAGTTTTCTCACCAAACTGGGTTATGCGCACATACCCAATCTTTTCCCCCTGGCTCACCGAGGAGGAAATCATTTTAGTCTCTTGCAGGGTAGGCACTTGAATCATCTCTCGAACCACGGAAAGCTCGAAAGTCTTTTGCTCACTAGGACGGTAGATCGAAAGTTGAACCGGAACACCTGGCCGCCCACGGAGCAATCGAATCGCCTCCCCCAAGCTCAGTTTTTGTGTACCTTTACCCTCAATTTTCACAATCCGATCCCCAGGAAGAAGGCCCGCTCGAAACCCAGGTCCGCCCTCAATCGGCACATTAACTGTAAGTTGGTTTTCCACCATTCCCACCGAAATCCCCAAACCGCCGAACTGCCCCTCCGTCTCAGTGCGAATCATTTTATAGTGTTCCGGGTCCAAAAACTGGCTGTGCGGATCCAACGAGGTCAGCAATCCTCGTAACGCGGCATAGGTCATTTTGTCATAGTCGGTCTTTTCGATCTCCAAGTACTCATCCCGAATCATCTCCACAACGCTGGCAAATAGCAGAGCACTTCGATATCGACCCTCCTCACTAGCCGGAGTGGCGTTCGTTTGAGTCAACTCAACCGCGTTGCAGGACAATACAAATCCCCAGACCACCCCCCAAATACAGGGATAAATCCTCATGCCTTAGGAGGGGATTCGATATGGTTTTTGAACCACTGGATCGTTTCTCGCAAGCCATCCTCCAGCGAAACTTTAGGCTCCCAACCAAGAATTGTCCGAGCACGGGTGATATCGGGTTTCCGCTGCTTAGGGTCATCCACAGGAAGCGGGTTTTTTATAATCGTACTTTTTGTTTCTGTGATCCTTCGGATCCTCTCCGCAAACTCTAAGATCGTCAGTTCGAGAGGATTTCCAATATTCACAGGCTCATGAAAGTTCGATTGGGAGAGACGGTAGATTCCATCAATCAGATCGCTCACAAAACAGAAACTTCGAGTCTGGTTGCCCTCACCGAACACGGTCAGCGGTTCCCCCCTTAAAGCCTGACTCACAAAAGCAGGCACCACCCGCCCATCCCGCAAACGCATTCGAGGTCCATAGGTGTTGAAGATCCGAACAATCTTTGTGTTCACCTCATGGAATCGGTAGTATGCCATGGTCATCGCCTCGGCAAAGCGCTTCGCCTCGTCGTAGACCCCACGAGGTCCAATCGGATTTACGTTACCCCAATAATCCTCTTTTTGCGGGTGAACGAGTGGATCCCCGTAACATTCGCTGGTCGAAGCAAGCAGGAAGGTCGCCCCTTTTGCCTTGGCCAAGCCTAATGTGTTGTGGGTACCGAGGGAACCCACCTTCAAAGTTTGGATCGGCAACTCCAGATAGTCGATCGGACTTGCAGGGGAGGCAAAATGAAAGACGTAATCCACCGGCCCCTCAACCGCAATAAACTTGGTCACATCATGCCTAAGAAAACGAAATCGTTTTTCACCTCGTAAATGGTCGAAATTACGTTCATTCCCCGTCAGTAGATTATCTACGGCGAGAACTTCATGGCCTTCCTTGAGAAGGCGATCGACAAGATGGGAGCCGAGAAAGCCGGCCCCCCCAGTAACAACGCTTATTGGCATATACTTGAGCTAGTAACTAAATGCTCCAAAGGCAAGCCAACGAACTCGCCCCTTGCGCATGAATCGGGCAAGGTAAGGGCATGGAGTCGAGTTCCATCAAAATTGGGCAGACGTTCGGTAATTACCAGTTGGAGCGAGAATTAGGTCAAGGGGGAATGGGTGCGGTTTACCTAGCCAAAGATAGTGGATTGAATCGGCACGTTGCCTTGAAGATTTTACGCTCTGATTTAGGCGAAGATCCATCGTTCTCCACAAAGTTTCTAGAGGAAGTTGAGGTAACCGCGTCTCTTGCCCACCCCAATATCATCCGCGTCTTCACCTTGGGCGAACAGGATGGCCGCCTTTACCTGGTGATGGAGCATTTGGACCAACCCAGCCTTGAGGATTCGATGCAAACGAGGGGAAAAATCCCGGAAAAGGAGGTACTTGAAATCGGCATGGGAATCGCCTCTGCCCTGCAATTCGCACATGAAGAAACCGGCTTAATTCATCGGGATATTAAGCCGGGCAACATCCTTTTCGGTCGGGGAAATATTCCCAAACTGGCCGACTTTGGTTTAGCCGCAGGAGCGCGCTCGGCGCTCGGCCAGCAAGACGAGATTTGGGGAACACCCTACTATGTTTCTCCCGAGAGACTTCTTCGTGAACCAGAGGATATTCGAAGTGATATCTATTCCCTTGGAGCCACCCTCTACCATGCCTTGGCGGGGAGACCTCCCTTCGAGGCCGAAACAGCAGAAGAAGTTGCCAAAAGGCATATTTCAGATCGTCCACCCCCTTTACGTAGCTTCTGCCCTGACGCCCAGGAGCAGACAGTAATTACTTTGGACAGGTGCCTAGCAAAGAAAACTGACAGTCGTTGGGCAACCTATACTGAACTGATCAACCAGCTGGCTGATGCTCTCAGGCGGATTGAAGGGGAATAGAAAGTTACTGAACACTGATTTGGGCACTACCGACATTACTGACTATACCAGGTATCGTGACATTTAAAGCAGATGCACCATTTGCCCCAGCCTTAATGAAGGCAGCTGAATTACCGACTTGATAAACAACAATGCCTTTAGTTTTCCATCCAACCGTAGGCGTTCCAATTGCAACATTGGAAAAATTATTTTGGCTGCCAAAGTTTTTGGAAATAAACAGGGGGACATTTCCATCATCCGAGGTGGTTAATGGGCTATTGTAGCCCCAAGCAATATTGTTAGGTTGTATGTTATTAGTTGCTAATGCAGCTACATATCCATTACCTGCCAGAATTTTCGTGCTGTTGAGTTGGCCTAGGGCTACAAGATTCGTAAAAAATGCTGTTGAGTTTACAGTATTCGTGTTTGTACCGTTAAAATTTCCATCATTATCATTTGCGTAGCTAAAGGCAATCATTCCGCATTGACGAATATTTGAAACATCGACCTGCTGCTTTGCTTTATCCAAACCGCCTTGAATCGCAGGAACCGCCAAGCCCGCCAAGAGACCGATAATACTGATAACCACCAAAAGTTCGACAAGGGTAAATGAATTTGCTTTTAATTTTTTTAACCCGCTGATGATTTTTCTCATAGGTGAAATCTGCCCCACGTTGCACACTCTGTCAAATCCCTATGACCCTATCTGCCCTTGAGAATCTGCTATCTATCAATATCCCCCACGATCGGATTGCCACCTCCCCCGCTCACCCCCGCGACTCCGCTCGCCTCCTTTTTCTCCGCCGAGCCACAAACGAGATCACCGATCTCACGATTCGTGACCTGCCCTCCCTCCTTTCCCCCTCTGACCTCCTCGTACTCAATAACTCAAAAGTCATCCCCGCCCGCCTTATTTGCTCCCAAAACCGAACCGAACTCCTACTTCTCGAGGAAACTAGCCCCGGTTGGTGGACCGCCCTAGGCACCCCCTCCAAACGCCTTCAACCCGGTACCCTCCTTTGGCCCGACCCCATCCCAGGCCTTACCCCCACCAGCCCTAGCCCCCAACTTCGCGTTGAAAAATCTATCCCTGGTGGCCAGATCGTTCTCCACGTACTTGGTAATTCCCTCAACCTAGATCAGTACGGCCTGCCTCCTCTTCCGCCCTATATCCTCAAATCCCGAAAAGCCCACGGACAACCCGACTTCCAAACCACCGACCCCATCGACTACCAAACCACCTACGCCCAATCCCCAGGCTCCGTTGCCGCACCAACCGCCGGCCTTCACTTTACCCCAGAACTCCTCGCTCAATTTCCCCATGCCTTTGTCACTCTCCACGTAGGTTTGGGAACTTTTCGCCCCATCAAAACTCAGGACTTTCGTGATCACCCCATGCACACGGAACACTATGAGATCCCAGCTGGTTTCGCCGAAAAGGCCGCTGCTGCAAAAAAAATTATCGCCGTAGGTACTACCTCGGCTCGTGTCCTCGAATCCGCCCCCTCCCTCGACCCCCATCAAGGTATCACCTCTGCATTTATCTATCCCCCTTACGAATTTAAACGCGTGGGCGGTCTGCTCACGAACTTCCACCTCGCCCACTCGACTCTTCTTCTCCTTGTTGCCGCGTTCGCCGGCCCAGAACTTACCCTCCGCGCCTATCAACACGCTCTCGAGAAAAAGTACCGCTTCTTCAGTTTTGGCGACGCAATGATGATTCTGTAACGATTACGGCTGCTTGATTTCGGATTTTTTAGCCGGGTCCTCGACTTCAACAAGTTCGATCAAAAAAACTAGGGTCTCGTTGGGCCCAATACTTCCATCATCCCTTCCATACCTTCCTGTGGCTCCGTACGCTAGCTGAGACGGAAGCACAATTTCCCACTTGTCCCCCTCTCTCATCCGTGGAAGTACCTCCTGCCATCCCATGACGATGTTTCGATCCAACCGAAACCGAGCCGGCTCTTCCTTCGATTTATCATCAAAGATCCTGCCATCCACATGCCTGCCTTCGTATTTCACTTTTACCGAGTCACTCAACTTGGGAGTCTTACCTTTTCCAGATGCGTAAATTTTATAAAGGATCCCGTTTTTGAGTTCCTGCACACCCTCCTGCTGTTTAAACTCCTCTCGAAACATCGCCCCTAATGTGATATTGCGCCTAGCCCCCTTCTCCGCTTGAGGATTAGCCCCCTCATTTACCACCTCCTCCTCAGCCGCGACCACGCATACAAGGCCAACACCAATCAGCCACGCCCACGCTGGCACAAATTTCATTTCGTTACTCTACCCACCCCACGCTCGCTCTGCCAACTTCTCCCGCCAGACCTCGTCTTCTTTAAAACTGTCCGCGTAACGCAATCTGGAAATACGGTGCCATCGTGCTGTTCACATTGTCGTTGATCCTTGGAAAATCGAACGTCCTCCAAACCATCGCGCCCCCCTCTGCCTGCAACGAAAGACCGGGAGAAACCTCATACGCGATTCCTCCTCCCACCCGAGCTTCAAAATAGTTCACCAACGCCCCCGCCAAACTCCGGTTCCCCAACACCTCCGGATTACTATCCGCCAACCGGGCATTCAAATTCAAAATGTCCCCACCGACAAAAAGTCGGATGTCCTCGGTCGGGCTCCAGTCAATCGTCGGCTTCGGCGCACTTCCGTTCAACAGCCAGTCCTTGGCAAATCTCCAGCGGATTCCGGGTACGGGAATTACAGGAAAGAACTGAAAGGCATCCACCCGAACCGCAATAAACCACTGAAAATCTTCATTCACGATGTTCGTGAACGCTGCCACACCCGGCATGTTCACCTGATGCCAACCGATGCTTTGGAGCGTTCCATAAACACCCGGTTCGAGCTGAATTCGCATCAACCACTCACTCGCCTCGTCCAACTGCACATCCACCCCAAAAATTGCATTCAACCCCTGCAGATTTTGTGGGAGGGGAATATTCGATCCGCTGTACCCAAAAGAAAACGTCTGCCAATCGCCCCCCACAATTCCCACCAACCCATCCGTAATTTTTCGACTCGCCAACACCCCTACCTCTGCCGACTGCTCTGTTACCGTTCCTAACCCCTGCTTCAAACTCGCCGACGCCACATACCCATAATCTGCACCCACTTCAAAATCCCAATCCTCCGTTGCCTGACTCTTCGCCGGCCCAAATGCCTGCCTTCCTGGAGACAACCGTACCGGCGCCAGCGGATCCTCAATCTCCCCCTCAGGCGTAAGAGGCCCAGGTCCAGGCTCTTGCGCGTCAACAATAGCCGAATTAAATAGCCCTAAAGCTATAATTATCAGCACTTTAAAATAAAAACTCCCCTTCATGGTTAAGGAGTTAATATAGATTTACTTGTAAAATCCAAGAGAAAATTAAGACAGGAAACTGACTAGGGATTGATCTGTCTCTTGATCTCTTCGCAAGCCCCCCGCACCTCCCGCATAAACATCCCCTCCGCCACCATCCTGGCTGTCGCTTGCGCCAACTGGCTCGGATCGGTTTGCACCACATCCATTCGACAAACCAGCGAACGCTCCTCCGAATAGGGCCAAACCCCGTAAAAACTGATCGATCCAAAATAGCCGCTGGAAACATAATAGTTCATATCCGCCACTTCCCACCTCCCCCCAATGCCGGACCGCGTCACCCCGCATCCCAAAGCCACCGTTGGTGTTTTATCCACCTCCATCAGCTGCCAGTAATCATTCACCTCAATTTTTTCTTTCTCGTCCCTCCCCCCATAAGCCAAAGCAGTCAACAATCGCCGAAACTCATCCCGAACTGGGCCATTTTCTTTTAAAACTTCCCGTAACTCCGCATCAAAATCCACCTCAGCTTCCGACCCTGAGGGTACCCCGATCGTTTCTTTCCAACCTCCTCGGTGGAAGGTCTGGACAAGCTTCATCAAAACCGTAACCCAACCGGACGCCTTTTCCTGCGCGATCTGCCCAATTTGTTCCGGATGCAAATGGAGTTTTCCCTCTTTCTGATCTTGGACTTGGAGCATCATGTCAAAAGGCAGCCCCCCCAAAGCCTCTCGGAATCGGCTCCAATCAGAATCCACAGTGGGTCGGGATATTTTCTGAAACATCTTAACCGCTCCGGAACCTTTCCACGGGAGCGTTTTTCCCCCAGTAGGGTCAAAGAGAAAAATTGATTTTGCGACCTTCTCCGGCTCGCCAGATGCCAAAAAAAATACCTTCGCCCCCAAAAAACCCGGCCTCCCTCCCGCAATCAGCCACTTCTGTCCAACGATCTGCCCCTTGTCGATCTCCTCGATTGGCACCTCAAAGCCCATTCTTGCAAGATCATCTTTCCACCCCCCGACTTTTATCTCCTGTACCCCCACTTTTTCCTCCGTCCCATTGCGTAACGGGATCTCTACGGCCCACAACCCACCCAATCCCAACCAACCACAAAGGAAGGCCCAGCATCTAGCATTGACTCGAAATCCTTTTTGCATATGGTTTTCTTCTTATGGCTCGGCAGACAAAAAGCAAGATCATCACAGGAAATCGGCTCCACGAAAAAGACACCGGTTCCTCCGACGTCCAGGTCGCTCTCCTCACAGAGCGCATTAACCATCTATCCACTCACCTCGAAAACTCCGTAAAAGACTTCGCATCCCGGCGTGGCCTTCTTTCTATGGTCAGCCGTCGTCGTCGTCTTCTGGACTACCTCCACCGCACGGAGCCCAAACGGTATCGTACCCTTCTAGAAAAACTGAAACTGAGGAAATAAACCCCACCCAGAACAACCCAGCAAGTCCTTCCAAGCGGGAACTCTCTGAACGGCCCGAGCTGAGCAGATGACACCACGCAGGCTCCCTGGCCTCCGCTGTGTCCTCTGAAAGCCACCCGAGCTGATCCTTGGCTTCCTAACCTCCCCCAATCCTTCCTCGATCTGGGCTGTGCTTTGTTGCGACCCACACAACCCATCCAACTATGAGCTCCAACCACAAAACCCTTACTGCCCGCGTGGGCGACCGCGACCTTCACATCGAAACAGGCAAACTCGCCAAACTCGCCGACGGCGCTGCCCTCGTCACCATGGGTGAAACGGTGATCATCGTCACTGCAGTCTCGGCCACGAAAGTCAAAGACGGCCAAGACTTCTTCCCTCTCACCGTTGAATATAAGGAAAAAGCCGCCGCTGTAGGTCGCATCCCCGGAAGTTACTTCCGTCGGGAAGGTCGCCCGACCGAAAAAGAGATCCTCACCTGCAGGATGATCGATCGCCCCCTTCGCCCCCTCTTTCCCAAAGGCTACTTTTACGACACTCAAGTCATCGCCATCCTTCTTAGCGCCGACGGCCAAAACGATCCCGACATCCTTGCCCTGAACGGCGCCTCCGCCGCCCTCATGGTCTCCGACATCCCTTGGGCTGGCCCCATCGCCGCCGTTCGCGTTGCACGCGTTGCGGGAAAATTTATCGCGAATCCAACCCATAACGAGAATGCCGAGAGCGATCTCGACCTCGTTTACGTTGGCACGGAACACGAATCTCTCATGATCGAAGGCAGTGCCAAAGAACTCCCCGAAGCTGAATTCAAAGCTGCCGTCGAATTCGCTCAGCAATCCATCCAGCCGATCATCAAGATTCAAAAAGAGCTGGCTGCGTCCCACGGAAAAAAGAAACGCCAGGCTCCTCTTCTTCTCGTGAAAGACGAACTCCTCGAGGTCGCCTACAGCGTGGCGGGATCTCGGATCGAAGCCGCCATTTATCAGCCCTCGAAAGTCGATCGCTACAAAGCCGTCGAAACTCTCAAGGACGAGGTCAAAGCGAAGGTTTTAGAGAAATTCCCCACAGCCACTCCTTTCGAAATCTCCCAAGCGTTCGACTACCTCCAGAAAAAAGCATTCCGCACCAGCATTCTGGACAAAAACAAACGCTGCGACGGACGCCCCGCCGACCAGATCCGCAATCTCACGGGCGAGGTCGGTATCCTTCCCCGCTCCCACGGTTCCTCCCTCTTCGCACGAGGCGAGACCCAAGCGATCTGCTTGGCAACACTGGGACCGTTAGACGAAGCCCAGCAGATCGACGCCTATACAGGCGGTTCCGACAGCAAACGCTTCATCCTTCACTACAACTTCCCTCCTTTCTCCGTAGGCGAAACGGGCCGCTTCGGCGGTCAAAGCCGTCGTGAAATCGGTCACGGGGCTCTCGCTGAACGCTCCCTCGAACCCGTTATCCCATGCGGTTCCGAATTCGGTTACGCCATACGCGTCTCCTCAGAAATCATGGAATCCAATGGCTCTACCTCTATGGCATCGGTTTGTGGAGGTACCCTCGCCCTTCTGGATGCAGGCGTTCCTCTAAAAGCGCCCGTTGCAGGCATTAGCGTCGGGCTCGTTACCGAATTTGACGCCGCAGGCACGAAAATGCTCCGCCACCAAATGCTCACCGACATCATCGGAAGCGAAGACCACTTCGGCGACATGGACTTTAAATTATGCGGCACCGCAAAGGGTGTGACCGGCTTCCAATTGGACCTCAAACTCCCGGGCCTTCCCCTTGCCATGTTGAAGGATGCCATCGACCGTGCCACCAAGGCTCGTCACGACATCCTTAAATTCATGAGCACCATCTTGCCCGCTCACCGTTCGAAACTCTCCCAATACGCACCGCAGATCGAAATGCTCAAAATCCCGCAGGATAAAATTGGGCTTCTGATCGGACCGGGAGGAAAAACGATCAAAGGCATTTGCGCCGAAACGGGTGCCGAGGTGAATGTTGAGGACGATGGTACCGTCCGCATTTACGCCAACACAGGCCCTGCCATGGCTCGCGCAAAGGAACTCATCTCAGGTCTGACTGGGGATATTGAAGTCGGCAAGACCTACAAAGGCCGAGTCGTCTCCCTCAAGGATTTCGGTGCCTTTGTTGAAATCTTCCCAGGCCGCGACGGCTTGGTTCATATCTCCGAACTCGCCGAAGGCCGGGTCGAACGTGTTGATGATGCCGTCAAGATGGGTGACCTGATCGAAGTGAAATGCATCGGAGTCGATGACAAGGGACGGGTCAAACTTTCCCGAAAAGCGGTTCTTCGCGAGGCATCAGGCGCGAACGGTGCGCCTGGACGAAACTAAGCACGAAAGGATAAACCCATGGCCATCTCCGTAGGAACAAAAGCACCCGACTTCACCCTGAAGACCAAACGGGGCGAAGACCTGAAGGACATCAAACTTTCCGATAACTTCGGCAAGAAAAAGACTGTCCTCCTGTTCTTCCCTCTGGCCTTCACTGGCGTCTGCACGAAGGAGATGTGCGATGTTTCCGCCGGCATATCTGGCTACGAAAAGCTGGACGCCGCCGTTTACGCGATCAGCGTCGACTCCCCCTTCGCACAAGAAGCCTGGGCCGAGAAAGAAAAGATCTCTATTCCACTCCTCAGTGATCTCAACAAGGAAGTCAGCAAAGCCTACGGCACTCTCCTCCCCGACCTGATCGGGTTGGGCTCCGTCAGCGCCCGCGCTGCCTTCGTAATCGATAAAAACGGGGTCATCAAATACTCCGAACAGACCCCTACGCCGTTAGAACTTCCCGACTTCAAAAAGATCCAGTCCTCCCTCTCAGCTTGTTAATTATCTTTTAGGATGGATGGCCACGGGTGGCCCAAAGTTCGTGTCCTATCTTGACCTGCAAAATGTCCGTGGGATGGTGGATGAATGAAAAAGATCTTTCTTACCACCTCTCTTGTCTTGTCTCTTGTTCTCTCTGCACGTGCAGAGGTTGAGATTGGCGAGCCAGCTCCCGATTTCACATTAAAGGACTCCAAGGATAACCCTCAAAAACTATCTGCTTTTTCAGGGAAATTCGTTGTATTGGAGTGGCTCAATCCAGATTGTCCATTCGTAAAAAAACAGTACTCGGGCGGTAATATGCAGAAACTTCAGAAAGACTACACCGCCAAGGGCGTAGTCTGGCTTTCGATTATTTCCTCCGCACCAGGCAAACAAGGTCACCGCACCGGCCCTCAGGCTGATGCCGATACAAAGGACAAAAATGCAACACCCACTGCAGTCCTACTCGACCCCTCGGGTAGCGTGGGCCAACAGTTCGGCGCAAAAACAACACCCCAGATGTTCATCATCGATCCTGAGGGTAAAGTGATTTATATGGGCTCGATTGATAGCATCCGATCTGCAAATCCAGAGGATTGCAGCAAAGCAGAAAATTATGTTCGGCAAGCTCTCGACGCCGCCCTTGCAGGCAAACCCGTTCCGAATCCTGAAACAAAGCCCTACGGCTGCAGTGTTAAATATTAAAAGCTCGAACTGATCCAAAAATTATCGAAACCCTAGCCTCCTAATTTTCACACCTAACTTTTCCGACAGCCTCTCCTTCAACCCCATCCTTCTTCCAATCTCGTGCCTTCTCGTTGAACTCATACACCGAATGTAAGCCGCACCCTTAAATCGATCCACATACTCCAACATCGACTCCTGCGCCGTCTCCTCCCCCGCCACCGCCGCCCACATCTCTTGCAGTCGCACCTCGCCTCCCCGTGCTCGATTCTCCACTTTCTCCACGACCTCAGCCAGTAACCGCCTGCGTGTTCCTGCGGCTTTGGATCTCAAATCAGGCTTAAAAATTAAACCTGCTTCCCCCGCTGCCTTGCCATACAACTCCAACTCCCGTGGCGTCATTCCTCTCCCATGGGCCTGGCGAAATGCCTCGCGCAATCCTGCTGCTGTGGACTCTCTCGAAGCCAAAACATCGTACGTTTTTTTCTCAATCTTTACCTGATCTACATCCGTCGCTCTTCTTTTTCCCAAACACTCCACCTGCACGCCAGCTCTCGTCTCTAAATACTCCGCTCGAGTTACCTTCAACCACGGACGTTCGACCGTTCCCTCTCCAATATACCGATACAACCCAGCTTGATCTGCCGCCGATCGCCGACGGATCGATTTCATTTCCCGACCCAGCCCTAACATCCGATAAGCACCCAGCTCCTTTTTTTTACTCTGACTATCCCCTTGGCTCCATGACAAGTTTCCCATCCCCTAACTTTACCCGTCCTAAAAGCAAACCCCCCAGCAAAAACCAGACCCCGTTGATCAGAATCGCACTACGCATTCCGAATAACGCAGCCACACCCCCAAACGCCAACGGCCCACCAATCCCTGCCAGCTTTCCCGCAAAACCCCATAACCCAAAACACTCCCCCTCCTTGCCCACAGGCGTCATCTCAGCCACAGCTGCACGCCCGGCCGACTGCAACCACCCCATCCCCACCCCCGCCCCCACCGCCACAATGTAAAACAATTCAGCCGAACGACTCCACCAAGCCCCCACACTCACCAACACCCACAAAGCCAACGCCCACAGGAGGACGGGCTTCGCCCCACCCCGATCCTGCCACCGCCCCGTTACCAGAGCCCCCACAGCCGCCGCCACCTGCAAACAGACAAAGAGTCTTACCGTACCTTCCAACGTAAAACCGATCTCTTTCGTTGCATAAATCGATGCGAAGCCCACTACGGCACTCAAGCCGGCTAAGGCGAGTGTCAGCCCGACCAGTAAAGTCATCAGGTTGGGGTTGGCTTGAACCGTGCGCCTAATTGTTTTCCAGTCAGGCTCCACCTGAACATGCACTTGAGGCACAGCCCGCTCCCGTAGAAAAAGAGCCGTCGGCAGAGACGCGACAAAGATAAACACCGCAGTCATGAAGAAAACATGTTGGGTTGCAGACTCTCCGCCCTGCCGTAACAAAATCAGCGCCAATCCTAAAGAGATCAGACCTCCCAAATATCCAAAGGCCCAACCGTAGGCACTCACCTTTCCCCTCTGTCCTACCTCAGCTAATTCAGGAAGGAAAGAGGCCACAAGATTTTCCCCCAGCAAAAAAGCAGAGTTGGCCACAACCAAAATGGCGACTGCCCCTTCCACACCCCACTTTCCTAATCCAAAAAGTGCAGTTCCTATAACACACAATAGAGTCACCCCAAGAAGCGCAGGCTTTTTGGAAGCCTTCCGATCCGCCCACCTCCCCAAAAATGGACCCGCAATCATCGCCCCAACGGCCGATACAGAAAGGGCAAGCCCCCAAACAAACTCAGCCCACGAAGCCCCCCCACAAATCGTTCGAGTAAAAAAAACACCGCCAACCACGGTGATCACAACCGTCACAAATGCACTGTTCGCAAAATCGTACCAACACCATGCAAAGATTTCCCCTTTGCCCGCAGGACCAATTCGCTCTGAAGATCTCATGAAGGAGTGGAACAAATCTTTTCTAAATACTCCCACGAATAAATACCCGTCCCATGCCCATCCTCCCACGTTGGTTGAATCGCATACCCTCCCACCCGTTGCATCCCCTTCAGCCGAAAACTTTCCTCCGTCAACTTTTGATCAAACCCAGGAACTGATCTCGTTAAACCCGGTTCGCCCGCACATGCCGCACAAGGACACCTTTTACGCATCTCCTCCAACCCCACATAACTCTCCTGACCATCCGGCCATCGAATCGCTAACTCTCTCCCGATGACCTGCAAGTCCGCGGGAGTCGCCAAAGGAAAATCCGCCTAACTCGCCAGCGGAAAGAGCGCCGTCAGACGTCGCACTTCGGCTCGTACCGCTTCCAGCCCCGCAGGATCATTCCGCTTTTGCAAAGCCTGATGGATTAAATTTGCGATATCAAACATCTCCGATTCCTTCATTCCACGTGTTGTCATGGCGGGCGTACCCAATCGAATGCCCGAAGGTTTCATCGGCGAGGCAGTATCAAACGGGATCGAGTTCTTATTCACCGTAATTCCTGCGGCATCGAGCGCCTCCTGCGCCACTTTTCCATCCATACCCACCGGTCTCAAATCCACCAGCATGAGATGATTGTCCGTTCCACCAGATACGATCCGATACCCGTGTTTCTTTAATCCCTCCGCCAAGGCTCGTGCGTTCCGTACCACCTGGGCTTGATACTCTTTAAACTCCGGCTTTAACGCCTCCAAAAAGCAGATCGCCTTACCCGCAATCACATGCATCAAAGGTCCGCCCTGAACTCCTGGGAAAACCATCGAATCAATCTCTTTTGCGTACTTGGCCTTGCACAAAATAATTCCGCCTCTCGGCCCACGTAAACCCTTGTGCGTCGTCGTGGTCACAAAATCCGCATGGGGCACGGGATTGGGATGAACTCCCCCCGCAACCAGTCCCGATACGTGCGCCATATCCGCAAAAAGGAGGGCCCCCACCTTGTCCGCTATCTCTCTCATCCTCGCATAGTCCAGCAACCTAGAGTACGCCGATGCTCCTACCGTGATCATCTTAGGCTGGAACTCCAGAGCCGCTTTTTCCAATAAATCGTAGTCTACACGCTCCGTCTTCGGATCCACACCATAGTGCTTCACTGTATAAAACATTCCCGAGAAATTCTTTGGATGCCCGTGCGTCAAATGGCCCCCGTGAGCCAAATCCATCGTGAGAATTTTATCCCCATGCTTCAGAAAAGCGAAATACACCGCCGTGTTGGCCTGCGCCCCGGAATGCGGCTGAACATTCGCATGTTCCGCCCCAAACAACTCCTTGGCTCGATCGATCGCTGCCTGCTCCACATCATCCACAAACTCACATCCGCCATACCAGCGACGCCCAGGATAACCCTCCGCATACTTGTTCGTTAAACACGAACCTTGGGCCTGCATTACGGCAGGGCTTGTAAAGTTTTCGGATGCGATCAACTCAATATTTTCAGATTGGCGTCGGTGCTCCAAACGAATCGCTTCAGCCACCCGCGTGTCCGTCTTGGCTAAGTCCGGACCCACAGGATCTCCTCCCTTGCCCGCACCTAGATTTTGCAAACGACTCACCGACTCCTCGTAACGAGCCCCTCGGAATGAAGCAGAGATCCACTCCTGCACACACGCCCGAGCATCCGACGCCCCCAAATCATCCGCTCCTAAGCAGAGAACATTCGCGTGATATCGTTCTCGGGCTAGCCGAGCCATTTCCGGAGAAGTTGCGACCACTGCCCGTACACTTGGGAAACGATTTGCCCCCATACAAAGCCCTATTCCCGATCTTCCTACCAGGACTGCCCCTTGCAGACGACCGCTTCCAATCGCCTCAGCCGTTACCTTCGCAATCTCTGGAAATTCCTCACTTCCACCCGCCGCTAACATCACCGTTAGACACCCCTCATCTCGTAGAACTTCTGCCGCCTCTCCCATCAAAATCCTGCCCGAGGAATCTCCAGCCAATCCAATGGCCACCGCCCCCCCCGTTGCGACTGCTCCCTTCCCTGCCCCGTTTCGCACTACCTCCAGCAAAGAAGGAATGGACTGCTCGATCTGATCTCGGCACGCCCGATACGTTTCACGGGATTGACCAATAGGATCATCCACCTCCCTCTCGTCCGGCGCCAAACCCGGCTGAAATTCACGAAGCATAAATGTTTTTTCAGCTGCCGAAGGATAGAGAAGAAGCAATGAATCCAAATGACCATACGTCATGACAAAAATACAATCCGCCTTGCGAACCAACTCCTGATGAATGGGTTGACTCCGCAAGCGCGAGATATCCAACCCCTTCTCCTTCATCACCTCAATCGCATAAGAGCTTGGGGGTTGCCCATTCACGGCTCCGATTCCGGCCGAACTGACCTCAATATTTCGATCTCCGTTTAACTGACTTCGCAACAGCTCTTCAGCCATGGGACTACGACAAACATTTCCCGTACAGATAAATAAAACATTCTTCATGCTAGGTTGGAAAAAAGAATTTGCCCCCGAAACGGGTATGGGTCAAATGTTGCCCGTCTGCTTGGAGGAAACTTTCTCAATGCCCTGAGAAGATCTCCCGCCCTTTGTAACCCCTTATCCTGGGGGGGTCTTTTAACCTCATCTTTCTTATCTCCCGCCGACATCATTCCCTCCTGTTCCACATCCTCATTTTGTATGAGGGAGGCCTCATTGGGTCTCTTGATCGGGGGCACCTCCGCCACGGTAGATGCAATGGTCGCCTCTCCCCCAGGCCAAATCTCCGTATCTACCACCCCACTCGCCAATAAATTTAGATCGGGGGGTAACGGTCTTCCCACAGGAGCTTGTCCGCCCGGCAACACAATCTCCCCTTGAATTTTGAAAACAGATCGGCCCGAAGATAACCGGGTTTCAGCCAACCACCCCATCTGACCTGCACTAGATTGCCCAATCAGGATCGCTCCACCCCGCTCCTGCAAAAGATAGGCCAGTAACTCTCCTGCTCCCCTCAGTTCAGATCCCACTAGAACAATCAGCGGATATCCAGCACCCATTCCCAAAGGTTGCCGATCCGAACGAAACACCTTCTCCTTTCCCGCTCCATCCCTCCACGTAAACAGAACCTCGCCCGGAGTTACAAATAACCCCGCCACCTCAGCCGCCGCCTCCAAACTTTGAGTCGGCAAACACTCCCGTAAATCCAAAACTGCGCCCAACGGATTTTTCTGCTTCCAAACCAGCCAATCCCGCCCCATTGCCTCAGCCACCGCTACTCCCAAACTTCTCACACGCCAGTAAGCGACGGGACCCGGCAAAAGTTCGGCCACCCAAGGTCGCTCCGGTGATGCACTCTTTCTCGCATCTGCAAATGCCCAACGTCCCCCAGACTGCTCAAAAGCCTTACCGATTTTTGCGGGAGTCGGCTCCTCCGTCATACCCATCAAACGACCAATTTCCACCGCCTCAGCCGCTTTCAACGGCCGAAAGGGCTGCGGAGCAGGCACCGCTGCAGGTCGTACGGGCGCACTCTTGGTCTCTGCCCGAGATACCGGACGCATCCGCGTCTTGGCCTTCTCCACCCACCCCCCCCATCCACCCGAAAGCCCAGACAATCGGGGCGCTACCCAGACCCCAAGGGCAATGCCCACAAAAAGAAGCAGAATTCCTCGAAAGACTTTCATTTCAAACTCACCTTACCTTGATGAAAAAAATCTTCCACCCCGCTTCTTACTCTTCGAAAACAACTTTTCCCAAAGCCCGATGCCCTATATCCCGCCGAAAATGCCGACCCTCAAAACGAACGCCCTTCACTCCCGCATAAGCTCGCTCCCGCGCAGTCTTTAAATCTGTTCCCCAGCCCGTTACCGCCAAAACCCGCCCCCCCGATACCTCCACCCCATGCTTTCCCCTCTTTGTTCCCGCATGAAAAATCGCCGTATCGGGCAACTCCTCCCCTAATTCGATCCTCTGCCCAAAAATCGGGTGAGCAGGATACCCTGGAGCCGCTATCACCACCGTCATGGCAGAGCCGTGATCAGTCTGAACCACTATCTTTGCCAAATCCCCATCCGCCGCCGCCACCAGAAGGTCCCATAAAGGAGACCGCAAAAGCGGAAGAAGCACCTCCGTCTCTGGATCCCCAAATCGACAATTGTACTCCAAAACCTTTGGCCCCTCCTTCGTTAACATCAACCCTGCATAAAGTACTCCCCGATACTCAATCCCCTCTGCCGCCAACCCCGCCAAAGTAGGCCGAAAAATCTTCTCCTCCACCTCAGCCAAAAGCTCTGAGGTCGCACGCGGGGCGGGCGCATACGCCCCCATTCCGCCCGTATTCAAACCCGTGTCTCCCTCCCCCACCCGCTTGTGATCCTGTGCACTGGGTAAAAAAACCAGATTTTTGCCATCCGTCACCGCGTGCAAACTGAGTTCCTCCCCCACTAAAAACTCCTCCAATAACACCTTTGCCCCCGCATCCCCAAACACCCGATTTTCCAACATCTCCCTCATCGCATGCACAGCCTCAGGTTGACTCTCTGCAATCACCACTCCTTTTCCTGCCGCCAAACCATCTGCCTTCACCACCACAGGAAAGGTCATCCCCTCCAAAAAATCTAAAGCCTCCTTCATCGTTGTAAACGACCCCGCACGGGCCGTTGGAATCTTTTGGCGAACCAGCAGATCCTTGCAGAACGATTTACTCCCCTCTAGCTGCGCGCCCTTCGCCCCAGGCCCAAACACCCGAATCCCCGCCCCTCGCAACCGGTCCGCTAAACCAGCACAAAGAGGCGCCTCGGGGCCTATCACCACCAACCCCGGCCTCTCTTTGACCGCCCAGCCCGTAATCCCATCCAAATCAGTGGAGGCGAAGGGAAGGTTAACCCCCACTTGGGCAGTTCCCGCGTTCCCAGGCGCAAACCAGATTTTCTCAATCCGCTTATCTTGGGCAAATTTCCATCCCAAGGCATGCTCCCTGCCTCCCCCACCTACAACCAAAACGCTGCACCTCTTTTCCATGAAGCTATCTCTTTTCGCAACTTACCCGATTTACAAAAGCAAAGATTTTACCCATGGAGAGATATTTTACGCCGAGGTGTGAAGGAGTAGACTTAAAAAATGTCCACTTGCCCCTTTCTTGCCTTTTCAGAACGTCTGCGGCTCACCGGTCGACGCAAGCCCCTTCCACTTACCAAATCCGCGGACGCCTTCCTACACCTTCTTCAATCCGAAAAAGAGGCACCCCCAGTCCCTCATGCCCGCTTCCGCCAAGTCGCCCAATCCATCCAGAAAATAGGTACCTACTCTCTCACCTTTCCTGAACTCAGCTACGGCTGTCGGTTGGCTTGGCGAAATAGTGTTCGCTGCGTCGGCCGATTTTTCTGGTCCAAGCTGGATGTTATAGATGCACGGAACGCCCAGACCGAAAAGGAGATCTACCATGCTTGCCTTCGCCACCTTCAACACGCAACTCACCACGGCTCCATTCGATCCACAGTCACCGTATTTCCTCCTGCAGATTCCAAGGGCCGAGGCCCGCGCATCTGGAACTATCAGCTCAGCCGATATGCCGGCTACCGAATGAATAAAAAACAGATTCTAGGCGATCCAGCCGAAGCTGATTTTACCGACCTTTGCCTCAAGCTCGGCTGGACTCCACCCAAAAACCGCACTCCTTTCGATCTCCTTCCGATCGTGATTTCTCTTCCAGGAAAAAACCCTCGTCTTTTTCCTCCCCCAAAAAAAGAAACTCTGGAGGTCTCCATCCGTCATCCCGATTCCTCCTGCCTCGACTCTCTCCAACTCCGCTGGGTAGCCCTCCCAGTCGTTTCCAATATGCGCCTTGAAATCGGTGGCATCTCCTTCCCAGCCGCTCCCTTCAGTGGTTGGTATATGGAAACGGAGATCGGTGCCCGGAACTTTGCCGATGAAAATCGCTACAACCTCCTTCCAGAAGTTGCCCGCCGACTCCGGCTCGACTCTTCCCGCCCTGCCACCCTTTGGAAAGATCGTGCTCTCGTGGAACTCAACAGGGCCGTTCTCCACTCCTTCAATAAAGCAAAAGTCCGAATCATCGATCACCACTCCGCCACAGCGTCTCATCTTCGCTTTGAGGAAGACGAATTCAAAGCAGGTCGACCCGTCCTGGGTCGCTGGGACTGGCTCATCCCTCCTCTCTCGGGCTCTCTCACAAAAATTTGGAACCGCTCGTACAACTCCACTGAATACTCTCCTAATTTTCTACATCAAAAACGCCCATACTAAAAATGCGAATCCTTCTTTTATGCCTGATTTTTCTGGCCTCCCTATCTTTGGCCCAAACCTCCTCCTCTTTTCCTTGGCCAGAGGGAGAAAAATTAACCTACCTGATTCAGTGGGGACCGATCGATGCAGCGGAAGCCACCTTCACAGCTCGAAGCGAGCCCAAACGGGAAGGGATCGAGAGATTTGAGCTTTTCCTTCGCTCCCGCGGTCCGATTGAAGCCTTCTACCCAATTCGCACCAGAATCACCTCTCTAACTCAACTTAACCCCTGGCGGACCACCGAATACATTCAAGATCGTAACGAAGGAGGAAACATTCGAAATCGACGCACCCTACCCGACTACTCGGTTCGATTGGGGCGCTTCTTTCCCGCCCCAGGCAAAGCCGAAGAAAATTTCGATCTTCTCGAAGGCCCGTATGAGGACTTTGGTTCCATGCTCTATCACGTACGTGCCTATCCATGGCAAACCGGTGCCGCCGTCACATGGCAGGTCATTGAAAATAAAGAACCTCTTTTCGCAAAAATATCCTGTTCCCAAATCGGCATGCTCGAAATCGAGGATGATCCTCCCCGACGCTTGATTGAAATCTTAGGCGAGCCTTATGGCCCCTCCACCCGTCACAAAGGATGGATGAGAATGTGGATCACTGACGATGCACGCCGAATTCCTGTTTTTGCGAAACTCAAGTTTCAGTATGGAATGTTCGAAATACGCCTGATCCGTGGTGGAGGGCCAGAACTCGATTACCGCCCCGACGGGGAACCCATACCAATTCTCTCCGAGATGGAAACAAATCCAAACCCCTAACTATTTCTTCGCTCCCAACCCTATCCCTAGACAAAACTAGACCATGCAGCGCCTCATCATCGAAGCTTCCACCCCGACTGTGACATGGGTCTGGGCGCAAGATCAGAAAGTCCTTCACTCTGGGACTCTCTCCGGAACAGTTGCCTCATCTTTAATTCCCTCCTTACAGAAAAATCTTCCCCTCCACACTCCTGCCGATCAAATCCTCGTAGGGGTCGGCCCTGGATCTTTTTCAGGAATACGCGCCGCAATCGCCACAGCGCAAGGCATCGCCGCCTCATGGTCTTGCCCTGTTTTGCCCATCCGTAGCACCCACGCCATCGCTCAACAATTTCCCGAAGTCACTCATCTGGGAATTTTTTCCGATGCACGCCGAGGCGATGTCTTTGCCACTTTCTACTACCACGGCAAACTCTGCCGTCCCACCACAGTTCACCCCATGAGCCTTCTCCCCGAACTCCTATCGCGATGTACACTAGCCGTAACTCCAGACGGTTTGGCAGGTGTTTCAAAAATCGCCCATCCTTCCGCCATTCATCTTCTAGCCTCCCTCGTCTCATCACCCCTGGAACCCGATCTGCCCTTAGCTCCTCTTCATCTTCGCCCTGCCGTCGCTCCCTCCCGTACCCCCCTTTTTTAACTCTCACCTTGCAACCTCCATCCCTACGATTCCCTCAATGAAGGTTGATCGCAACGCCCGTACATGGTGCGAAATATCCTTGCCTGCTCTACGCAAGAACCTCCGCACTCTTCGACGCTGCCTTCCTTCGAAGAACAAAATCCTCGCTGTTATCAAAGACAATGCGTACGGCCACGGACTCATTCCTGTCGCTCGCACCTTGCTGCAAGCGGGTTGCGAAGAGTTTGGTGTGGCCTGCGTATCGGAGGGAGTCCAACTACGTAAAGCAGGCATCCGCCAACCCATTCTTCTACTAGGTTCCACTCTTCCCTTCGAATTCAAGACGGCCCTTGAACATCAACTCACTGTGACCCTCTCTTCCTTGACCGAGGCCCAAGAGCTTCTGCGTGTAACTCTCCGGACCCGTAAAACAGCACGAGTTCAGGCCAAACTCGACACAGGAATGAACCGCCTCGGTGCGACACCACCAGAATTCACTCAACTCCTTTTTTTCATCGCGCAACATCCCTCTCTCGATCTTGTGGGAACCTTTACCCATCTCGCCTGTGCCGATTCGAACCCTGCCTTCACTCAACGCCAACTCGTTCGCTCTAATCTTTTACCAAAAAGCCTGCCCCATCACTGGTCCAACACGGCCGCTGTGCTGCAATCTCTATCCCTCTCTTCGACCCACGCCCGCCCCGGACTCGGCCTATATGGCTACTCTCCTTTGGGCCGATCTACGCCTCATCTTCAGCCCGTACTCTCGTGGAAATCTCGCATCCTTCTCGTCCGAACTGTCACCCGAGGACAATCCATCAGCTACGGGGCTACGTTCCAAGCTTCACGAAATATGCGAGTGGCTACCGTTGCAACAGGCTACGCGCACGGACTTCCTCGCTCCCTCTCCTCCTGTGGCCACGCTCTCGTTCAAGGCCGCCTCTGCCCGATCCTCGGACGCGTTACAATGGACATGACCCTTCTGGATGTCTCCCGCGTGCCCCATCCACGTCGCGAACAAGAGGTGGTTTGGATCGGTCGCTCCGGTTCACTCACCCGCACCGCAGCGGATCTCGCACGTGAAGCTGGAACGATTCCTTGGGAGATCCTCACCCGCATTCATCCCAGCTTACCTCGGCTTCTGTCCTGAAATCCTCTCCCCTAGCCCTTCTTTGTCTTGGACTTTCCGCTTGGGCAATCGTTGCACTTCTTCCCATCCGATTCCAAGCCATCGACGAACGTCTTCTTGTCGCTGCAGGGGAAAAAACACAATCCCTACCACTCCTTGCGGACTCCCTGCTTGATTCAGAGCACCTCGGAGCGGGTCTCCGAATCTCTCTTCTTGCTCAATCCATGCATCTCCCCGAAAGCGATTCTCTCGTCGCCAACGCCCGCTCCCTCCTCTCCTCCCGCCAAGACCTAGCCTGGCTCGGAACACGCGACCCTCGGCTCGAACTTATTCTCGCCACCTCGGGTTTAGCATTCGAAAAGAGCACCACACAACCCCCACCCGCACTCTCCCTTCTGCTTCGGGAACCCGTTCGCATACGTTTACGCGATCATCTCCGCTCCAATCCATCACCCAGCGTCCAATCTCTTATGGATGCAATTCCCCTCCCCCCTTTACCACCTCTGCTTCCCGCCCAAAGCCCTGGAGGCCAACCCCTCGAAGCCATCCTCCTTCTCACCGCACATCTCGTCGATACCAGCGCCTTCACTCCCACCGTAGCTGGAGACATCAAAATCCTTACCCAGGAATCCCTTTCCAATCGGTCTCTACGCCCCATTCAACCCTGCCTCCTCTCCCTTCTATCCCTTGCCCGACGTTACGAATACGATTCTCTTCGAAAACTTCTTGCCACGATCGACTCTCTGCCAGCTCTTCACTGGTTGTCCGACCAAATCCGAGCTCCCTCCGAGCCCGCCGATCTTCTCCTCACGGCCACTCTTTGGGCGGGACCCGCCAGCCGCCTTGCACGACTGCCTCCAACCCCCACTCAACCCTGGAAATCCTTCTCCACCGCCATAGCCCAAGGTCAGGGTGCTGTGGAACTCCTAGTCCAACGCCACTGCCCCGTCCTCACTCACCAGTTTCCTTTTCCGACTCAGTTTTTCCCCTTTGTTCTCCGCTGGGAAAAACCCCTTCTACTACTCCGAGCCCTCCTCCTTCTTGCCGGTTCTTGGTTCATCATCCTTGGCCTGTGGCGATGGCTTCCCATCCCCAACCCCCAAAGCCCTGGACCTTGGCGCGTCCTCCCACGTTTGCTTCAGACCATCCTTCTCGCCTTTCTTCTCGGAGCCGCCCTAGAACC
>JBIKTM010000035.1:0-10971 GCA_044348085.1 Methylacidiphilales bacterium
ATACGCGACCGCGCAATTGCTCGCCCGCCTCGAGAACGATGGGCGCCGGACATGGATCTTTTTCGCGCCGGGGGGAATGAGTGCGGAATACGCGTTCGAGGAATCGTCCATTGCGGCGACCACCGGTGCTACGCTGGCCAAAGATAAAGGCTTGGTGAGGATTCCCGTGCCAGAACCGGGCACCAGCGCGATCTTTGAAGTCACACCCGTCGGTGGAAAACCGTTCTCCGTACTGACCCTCACGCGCCAACAGGCGGTGAATGCACTGAAATCCGAAAAACTCTGGGACGCCCAGCGCCTGGTGCTCTCGGATAACGACATTCTGGCAAGCGGCGATATGCTCCGCGTCTCGGCAGTCGGCAAGAACGAACTGAGCTTTGCTGTCTATCCCCCACCCGTCGGTCCGTTGCGCGGGCCGGGCAGTCCGCTCGCACCGCAGAAGGATGGTGCCTTCGCCCGTTACGCGCTCACCCTGCCCAAGCGGGGGATCAAGGCGGACATCGTGAAGCCCCAGAAGGGTCAGCTTGTGGTCAAGATCCCGCGAAAGGAGTTCGACCAGTTGAATGACATTTTCCTGAGGGTGGACTACGCCGGTGACCGGGGTTGGGCTTTCCTCGACAGCCATCTGGTCACCGACAACTTCAACAATGGGCAGCCTTGGGAGATCGGCTTGAAGCGCTGGTGCAAGCAACTCGGCGGTGATGGGCTGTTCCTGCGTGTCGTCCCTTGGAAGACCAATGCTGATAAGATTGTTTTCGACGGGATCGCCTTCCGGCCGACCGGCAAAGCGAACGAACCGGCAGAGATTAAGTCCGTCACTCTCGTTCCCGAATACGCCGCGGAAATCCGGATGCGGTGACGACTCGGACTGCCACCAGTCCAGCCCGACAAACCCTGCTCATCGGCGCTTCTCCTTGGTAAGGCCTGGCTTTGCTACCCAGGCGAACGGCTTCGACTAACCTGGTTGGTTACTCAGTCACCGCGTTGCGGGCGATGACCTCGCGATACCACCGTGCGCTGAGTTTGGGGATCCGGCGCTGGGTCGGATAGTCCACGCGGACTATTCCGAATCGGGGTCGGAAGCCGGCACCCCATTCGAAATTGTCCATTAGGCTCCAGATAAAATAGCCACGGACGTTAATACCGTTGCGTATCGCACGTTGTAGTTCTATGAGGTGCAGGCGCAGGTAGTTGATGCGGTCGCGGTCCTCAACAAAGCCGCTCGCGTTGGGTTTATCAGTCATGGAACATCCGTTCTCGGTAATATAGATCGGAAGGTTTCCGGTGTCGGTGGCGACGCGCCGCAGGACCTCACCCAGTCCTTGGGGATAGATGCCCCAGTCGAGGCTGGTGTGACCGAGTGCTGGCAACGTACGCATTTTCAAGGACGATTTGAGCAGCCCGCCATCTTCGCTGTGGCTTACCTCTTCCGTCAGGCCGGAGTTTACCCCGAGCCCTGCGTTCAGCCGGCGCGGACCCCGATCGAGATGACTCACTTCTTGCGTAAAGTAGTAGTTGATTCCCAGAAAATCGAGGGGTTGGCGGATTTGAGCGAGGTCGCCGTCGGCAATCTCCGGGCGCAGCGGCCCGAGCCATTTCATGAGGTACTTCGGGTAGCGGCCTAGGAAGATCGGATCGAAAAAGATTCCCTGTGCGTTCTCTCGGGTCCGTTGGCAGGCCAGCGCGTCGGCTTCCGAGGATGTGGCGGGCACCATACCGTGCAGGTCCAAGACGATGCCGATTTTACCCGAGTACGTGCCCTGACGGAAGACCTGCACCGCTTTGCCGTGGGCAAGATTCAGAATATGCGCCGCTTGGTAGGAGGCCTTGTCGTCTTTTATTCCGGGAGCCACGGCGCCAGCACCCCAGCCGAGGATGGAGGGGACGATTGGCTCGTTGTGCGTGGCCCACATCGCAACGCGGTCGCCCAGCCGGTCGAAAACCACACGTGCGTATTCGGCAAACCAGTCGGCGCACTCACGGCGAGGCCAACCTCCACGATCCTGCAACGCCTGCGGTATATCCCAGTGGTGCAAGGTCGCGTTGGCGGCGATCCCGGCCTTGCCCAACTCATCCACTAATCGGTCGTAAAAATCGAGGCCGCGCGCGTTCACTTTGCCTTGCCCTTCAGGAATGACGCGCGACCACGAAATGGAGAAACGATAGGCGTTCAGGCCGAGTTCCTTCATCAAGGCGACATCGGAGGGCATGCGGTGGTAGTGGTCGCAGGCCACATCCGCCGTTTCGCCTCTTTCGATCTTGCCCGGCTGGCGAACAAAACGATCCCAGACGCTTTCGCCTTTACCGTCTTCATTCCAAGCACCCTCGATCTGATACGCGGACGTGGAACAGCCCCAGAGAAATCCTGGCGGGAACTCATGAATGATTTTCTCCGTTTCTGAAATGGGTTTTTTTGAAATTGTGCGCAAGCTTTTCGCAGCTACGGAAGATTCCGCCGCAACTGCAGGGGAGGGCAGGAAGCGGGAGGCGATGGAAGATCCAAGAAGGATTTTGAAGAATGAGCGTTGTTTCATGGTTTGATTATCCTGTAAGGATGGAGAGCGTAATATTCGGTGTCGACGCCTTCGCCGAGCACGGGAGAGCAAGGAACGTGCAGAACATCAGCAGGAGCAGGCAGGGCAACATCTAAGGTTGAATAAAGCACAACTCGCGGGACACATCTGGCATACCCCCGCCAAAATCAAGCACGAACCAGCCACGACACCGACACCGTTGTGAAGCTCAGGTGCGTGCGCAGGAACCAGATCGATCTGATCGGTAAAAACCCGTTTTGAGCAAGGGCATGTAAAATCGTAATTTCTAGGATCGTTAAATTTATAATATCCGAGGAAAAACAAGGATGTTTTGGCTGTGGCTAAAATAGAGCCATATAAAAATACAAACTGACAATAAAAAAGTACAAAAAACCTATAAGTCGTTCACTGGTAGCAATAACAGAATTATGCTATAGAATGGCCGATCTATGCTATACAAAGCCCCCTGACTTCATGGTAATAGTTTCTTCATCGTGCCAGCCGCCCAATTGAAGCATCCCGTCCGAAAACCAAATGATTCGCGGCAACCTGCGAAGGGAGCCAGTCGTGGGCTTGTAAATTCCTCCACATCCATCCGCAGAATCAAGCCCGTCAAATTCGAACGGGAACTTGTGTTCCCGGACCGTCATTTCCCCCTGGATGTGTTATTCCTCGAAGAACATCCCGATTACCCACTGCACACCCATGACTTTTCTGTAATCGTGATCGTATTGCGTGGGCGTGGGTTAAACATCATCGGCAAAGAGGAGTTTCCGGTCAAAGCAGGTGATGTTTTTGTGCACCACGGGGCGCGTCCTCACGGGTACCGCGCCACGGAACATCTGGGCCTGATCAACATTATCTTCGATCAGTCGATCCTGCAGAGGGTACGCTTCGACGTCACCGGACTTCCGGGTTACCAGTCGCTCTTTGTGGTTGAGCCCGCGATGCTGAAGGAGGGGCATTCCGCCAGGCATCTCACGCTGCCGATGGACGAATTGAGCAAGGTAAAGGATTTGGCGGAGGCGATGGAGAGGGAAATATGCGGGGATGTGCCCAGGCGTGGGCCGGTCCGGTTTGAGGAGCGTCATCGCACAAGGGCCGGGAATTTGCCGGTCCGTCGGGCTCCGGACGGCCACCGTTTCATGGCGATGACCCATTTCATGTCGATGATCGGCCTTCTCTCGCGGGCCTACCATCTCAAGCCCGCGGTGGAATCAGGTCGAATCATGAAGATCGGTCAGGTCATTGCCCGGATGGAGAGTCATTTTGATGAAAACCTGAAAATCCCCGACTTGGCCAAAATGGTGGGGATGTCCGATCGGAACTTTTACCGGTTTTTCCACCGCGTGAAGGGGGAGAGCCCCCTCTCTTACCTACAGAGGCTTAGGGTCGCCAAAGGCGCCCGCATACTGCAAACGAGCGACAAAAGCGTCTCCGAGGCAGCGATGGAGTGTGGTTTCAACGACAGCAACTACTTTGCCCGGCAGTTCCGGCGCATCCTCGGTGCTTCCCCCCGGCAGTTCCAAAACGGAAAAGGAAGCTCGGCCCAAACCGTCTAGGGCGGTCTGGATTTCGGCGGAATGGTGCTGATTTATGGCGAGACTATCGCAGAATCGCCCTGATCGTTTGCTAGGGTGAATGAGATGATTGCTGCCTGCCGTCCAACTCCGTCGACCGCCCAGGCCAAGGGAAGAGAAAAAGATTTCACCGTGGCAGTTTACTATTTCGGCAATTACCACCCAGGGGATCGCCGGAACGAGGCTCAAAAGGGCAGGGGATGGACCGAGTGGGAACTGGTCAAGTCCGCGAAGCCCCGCTTTCCTGGGCACCAGCAACCCAAGGTGCCGCTCTGGGGATACGAGGATGAGTCGGACCCGAAGGTGATGGAGCGGAAGATCGCGGCGGCGGCTGATCACGGCATCGATGTCTTTCTCTTCGATTGGTATCACTACAACGACGGGCCATTTCTAGACCGGCCGTTGGACCAGGGCTTCCTAGGGGCGGCCAATTGTGACCGTATTAAGTTTGCCCTGATGTGGGCCAACCACGACTGGGTTGAAATCTTTCCCGCCCGCCGCGGGGTGCCGAGTGAGGTTCTTTATCCCGGTTTGGTAACTCCAGCCAACTTTTCAAAGATTTGCGACCATGTTATCGAAAAATATTTTTCGCATCCATCCTACTGGAAGGTGGAGGGGAAACCCTATTTCTCCTTCTATGACCTATCCAAGTTGCTGGCTGGATTTCCATCGCTGGCGGCCGCCCGGGTTGCCCTGGATGAGTTCCGCTCCAAGACACGTCAGGCCGGTTTTCCCGATCTGCATCTCAACGCGGTGGTCTGGGGCAAGACGGTGATGCCCTGGCAGGATACGCCAGTCGACGCCGTTCGTGTCGTCCGGGAGTTGGGGTTTGATTCCGTGACCTCCTATGTCTGGTTCCACCATGCGGAGATGCCGAACGAGCAGACCGATTTTGCCAAGGTGCGCGATGAGTATTTCCGGCACTGGGACAAAATGAAGAAGGATTTTTCGGAGCCGTACTACCCGAATGTCTCGATGGGCTGGGACAGCACCCCGCGGACGCACCCAGAGGACGGGTTTGGGAATTTCGGCTACCCGTTTACCCATGTCATCAGCGGTAATACGCCCGAGCGTTTCCGTGAGGCCTTGGAAAAGACGAAAGAACGCCTCATGCGTGAACCGGGCGCGCACCGAATCCTCAACATCAACAGTTGGAACGAGTGGACTGAGGGAAGTTATCTGGAGCCAGACACGGTCCATGGGATGAAATACCTTGAGGCGGTCCGGGATGTTTTTGGCGCTGTTGGCCGCAAAGAATCGGGAAGTTCACTTTGAAAAGAAATTCTAGAGGTGAAAGTGTTTGCGGAAGAATGATGTCTGTTTTTGGTAATATGAGTTGTGAAATTTTGGCTCCCGTTCTTTTCCATCCTCGGCATTTCGAAGTCATGCGCCCACTTTTCTGCTCTACCCCTCCCATGGGGATTTCGACCCATCGATGAGCGCATCTACGACGAATTCCAGACCACTCATATCCTCTTGGCGCCTGCTGGGTTACGCGCTGGGGGACGGGGCGATCTGCATTGCCTTTGCGGGGGTCGCCAACTTCGCCCTTCTTTACTACACCTCCGTCCTGGGCCTTGGGCCCGGGATGGCCGGGTTGGCTTTGAGCATCTCGGTCTTTTACGACGCGATCACCGATCCCTTGATGGGGCATATTTCGGACAACACGCGCTCCCGCTGGGGGCGACGGTTGCCTTATGTCCTGGTGGGCGGCCTGCTGCTGGCGCCGGCCTTCTTCTCGATCTGGATCCTGCCGCCGGGCATTTGGCCCACCTCGCTGCTCTTCATGATGGCCGTGGTGTCCAATCTTTTGATGCGCACGGCCGTCACCATTTTTGGTGTTCCTTATGTGGCCATGGGCTTCGAGTTGTGCCCGGACTACGAAGATCGCTCCCGTCTGCAGGGGATCCGCAGCGCCTTCTTCATGGTCATCAACCTTCTCTTTGGCGGCTGCGCCTGGATTCTTTTCTTTCGCGACCGCACCGGACCCGACGGCACGCGGATCGACGGGTCGACGATTGCGGCCAACTACGCGACGATGGGAACGGTTCTGACGGTCACCATTGTGCTGCTGGTTTTGGCCTGCACCTGGTTCAACCGGGACCTCGCCCGTGACACCCGGAAGGAAAAGCTGGAGGGAAACTCGCTCCAAAGCTTCTGGGCCGACTTTTCCCAGATCCTCAGCGACCGGCTGGCTTGGTACGTCTTCGGTTTTTTCTCGATCGCGATGTTCGGGTTTCTCTTCGTCTCCCAGCTGCAGATGTTCGTCTATGTATTCTTTATGCAGTTTAGGCCTGAGGAAAAAACCTTTGTGCACGGGGGCGGGATGATTGCGGCCGGCCTCGGGGCCCTGTTTCAGGGAAAGGTCACGCACTGGTTTGACAAGAAGACCGCCGGTTATGTGGCTATGGGGATCGGCATCTTCGGAGGACTCTGGCTCCTTCTGGTGTTCACTTGGCTGGGACTAGCCCCGCGGGCCGAGTGGTCAGTGGCCGGCTGGAATCTCCCTGTGGGACTGATGCTCTTTGCCTTGGGTCAATGGATGTGGTGGTTCGGTTCCGGCATGCTCGGTCCGGTTTCCATGTCGATGATCGCCGATATTTCCGAGATTCATTACCTAACGAGCGGGGTGCGCAAGGACGGCGGCTACAGCTCGATCTTCAGTTTTCTGCAAAAGGCCGCGCAGTCGGTGGGCCTCCTGATCAGCGGGTGGCTGATTGCCGGGGCAGGGATCGTTTCCGGGGCTGATATCCAGGCGCCCGAGGCAGTCAACCGGATCACCGTCATTACCTTCGTTATTGGACCCGTTCTGATGGCATTATCGTATTTTATTTTCCGGGGATACCCAGTCACCCGCGAATCCCTGCGCGCCATGGAGCAAAAATCCGGAGTGCAGAAATGAAGGAAATATCTTTTCCCCTCATGAATGGATTTCGTCTGCTCTGGCTGCTCGGACTTCTTTTGGCCGGGTGCTCCCGTCCGCAGGCGGAGGGGGATGGCAAGGCCACGTCCGAGGAGGCGAGCTGGCGCAAGATTGATGCCGCCTTCGCCCAGCCTCCGGCCGAGTTCCGCATGATTCAATTTAGCGACCACCATGGGGATTTGCTCCCCATGGCGAGGATGGCTGAAGCGGGCGTCGGCGGTGTCGAACTGTTCATGAAGAGCGAAGGATATCTCCGTTCGGACGAAGTATGGAACATTATGGCCAAGAATATCGCCGCGGCCAAAGAGGCCGGCTTGCGTGTGTGGGTGGCGGATGAAAACGGCTACCCAAGCGGTCTGGCCGGTGGCTTGGTGGTCCAGGCTGATCCGGCCCTCGAGGCACGTTGCTTGCTGCAAACGACCAAAGAGGGCAAAGGCATCGGTGCGGCGCGCCTGGATTTGCCCAAGGGGGCAGAAAAATTTGTCTGTGCCTTCCTCTATCCGCTCGTCAACGGAAAGCCAGTGCTGGATCAGGGCAAACCGGTTGCCGTCCAACCAGGTTGCGTGGAGACGGAAGGCATGGAGGGGGCATGGCGACTTTGTGCCTTCGCCTTGGAGGTGATGTTTGAGGGCACCACCGCTCAGCTAACGGCTCCCGATTTCAAGACGACAGGTCATTACCCCAACCTCTTGCAGTCGGCCGCAATGGAGAAGTTCGTCTCCCTGACGCACGAAGAGTACGCGCGGCGGTTCGGCCCCCTAGGGGGCAAGATCGACGCATTCATTACCAACGAGCCTCTTCTGCAAAGTTGCTGGTCCACGCTACCACTCGGCCGCCAACGGCCGGGAAAGGTTGCCTTCCTCCCGTGGGATGGGGATCTGCCCCGCCGTTTTCAGCACGAGCACGGCTATGACCTTCTGCCCTTGTTGCCCGCGCTTTACGGTGGTGACGACCCGGCTTCTAAACTCACGCGCCGGCATTTCTTCCAGACGGTCGGAACCATGCTCGCGGAGAATTTCTCCGGCCGCATCGCCACTTGGGCGGAGAAAAATGGAACCCAGTCGGCCGGCCATCCCGTGCTCGAGGAAGTCATGATGTACCATGTGATCGGATACGGGGATTTTTTTCGCTACGTGGCGGAGATCCATATCCCCACCTGCGACGTGCCCATGCCCGATCCGGGGGCTTACTGGAATTTTTGGATGCCGAAGTTCCTCAGTTCGGTTGCCCAGGCCAAGAACCGGACGACCGTGGCGTGCCTGCTGGATCCGATTATCGACCGTCCGGTCATGGAACTGAAGCCTTCGCCCGGGCCGTTTCGCCGTATTGTCAACATGGCGGTCCTGTGCGGCGTGAACCAGTTCCAGACTTACCTGCGGTGGGCTGATTACGAGCCGGCTGTCTATCGCGGGATGTGTGAATATATCGGCCGTCTTGCGGCGGTGCTCCGGGGTGCGCGCAGCGCGGCCACGGTGGCCATGTATTACCCCATCGAGACTTTTCAGTCGGAGTTTCTTCCCAGTCCGGACTTCACTCATACTACGGAAACCCCGTATTATCCGCCGGTTTGGCGCCGTATGATGGACATGATGGACACGCAGAACACCATCGCCCGATCCCTGCTTCTGCAGGGGATCGACTTCACCTGGCTGCATGGCGACTGGATCGAGAAGGGAAAGGTGGAGAAAGGTTGCCTGATTGCGGCCAACGGCCGTTATCGCACGATCGTGATGCCTGAGGTGGAGCTCCTGCCGTTGGCGGTGGCCCGCAAGCTGGAGGAGTTTGAGAAGGGGGGAGGAAAAGTGATCTGGGTAAAATGCCTTCCTCAACTGGGCGACACTCCGGAGGAGCACGAGAAGGTGAAGTCGATGTTTGCCAAAAAAGAGATTTTGTCTCCTGGCCGGGTGGCCGAGGCGATCGGGACGGCTTTGCCTCCCGGTTTCGCAGTGCAGACCGGTCCGGAGGTGTTGACGGCTCGCTTTACCCGGGACGGTCGCAGCATCACTTATTTGGTTAACTACCAAGCGGACAAGGTGACGGTGCCGGTTACGTTGTCATTGGGAAACAGTCGTAAATTGGATGTCTACAACCCGATGGACGGCACGATTCAACATCAGGAGCTCCCTGGAACGCTGACCATCCAGGGGAATGCTAGTCTCCTGGTGGTGGAGCCGTCTCGCTGAACCGAGTGAGCTCGTTAAGAACCTTTTTCGGCAATCCATGAAGAGTCAGATTTTTGTTTCGTTGGCGGCGTTGGCGGCACTGGCGGGGGTGCCGGGAATAGCTGCGGATAAAAAGGAGGGGTGGGCCTCCATCGACGCTGGGTTTACGAATCCGCCGGCGGAATTTCGCTTCATCCAGTACAGCAAGCATGACGGAGCGCTTCTGCCATATGGAAAAATAAAGGAAGCGGGGATCGGCGGGGTGATGTTGTTCATGCAGTCCGCCGGTTATCTAAACACCGAAGAGGCTTGGCAAAATATCGGAAAAAATATCGCGGCCGCACAGGAAGCCGGTTTGCGGATTTGGGTCGCGGACGACAATGGTTATCCCAGTGGAATGGCCGGCGGGCGGGTCGTCGAGGCTAATCCGGCCTTTGAGAATCGTGGCCTGCGGGAGGTTTCTAAGGATGGTAATGGCCCGGGACCTGTCCGGATCGATCTCCCTCCCCAAGCGGAGAAGTTCGTGTACGCTTTTCTCTATCCGCTAGTGGATGGTGGCCCCGTTCTGGAGAAGGGGACCGTTGTCCCGGTCCATGCGGACCGAGTCGAAACGAACGGCTTGGAAGGTTCGTGGCGTCTGTGCGCCTTTGCCTTGCAGATCGTTCGCGAAGGGATTCAGGCAGAGGCAACCAAAGCAGGTTTCCAGACGAACGGCCGTTATCCCAACCTGCTTGACCCTGCCGCCATGGAAAAGTTTGTCACGCTGACGCATGAGGAGTACGCCCGTCGGTTTG
This sequence comes from Methylacidiphilales bacterium, assembly GCA_044348085.1. Classification (GTDB taxonomy): domain Bacteria; phylum Verrucomicrobiota; class Verrucomicrobiia; order Methylacidiphilales; family Verrucolacustridaceae; genus Verrucolacustris. The sequence goes on from JBIKTM010000035.1 coordinate 9,994, forward strand.
GTCCCCTAAAAGGAAAGATCACGGCCTTCTACGAGAACGAGCCGAACCTGCAGACTCTCTGGTTTAAGCCAGGCCAACATGAGGGCGGTGCGAGGTTCGTGCCGTGGGAGGCCAACCTGCCGCGCCGCTTCCAGGAGCAGTATGGTTATGACCTTTTGCCCCGGTTGCCCGCTCTTTACGGAGGCGAGGATGCATCGGCGAAGCTCGTGCGTCGGCATTTCTACGAGACGGTTGGCAAGGCGCTGGCAGAAAACTTCTCCGGCCGGATCGCTTCCTGGGCCAAAAAAAATGGGGTGGGGACCAGTGGCCATCCACTGCTCGAAGAAAGCATGCTCAATCACGTGATCGGGTACGGGGATTTTTTCCATTTTATGGAGCCCATGGATGCCCCTGCCTGCGACCTGCCCATGCCCGATGGCGGTAACTACTTTCTCGAATGCCCGCATTTCGGCGCACCCCACAACTACTGGATGCCCAAATTCTTGAGTTCGATCGCACAGGCGGGCAATCGGGAGACTGTGGTCGGTCTGCTCGATCCGATGATCGCGCGCACATCTCCTGATCTGAAGCTACCTCCGGATAAGGTTCGCCGCATCGTCAACCTGGCCGTACTGGGCGGGATTAACCAGTTTATGAACTATTTTTACTGGGATGAATATGATCCATCGGTTTACCGCACCCTGAATGAGTACATCGGGCGCCTCTGTCTGGTCCTACATGGGGCACGTAGTGCCGCCGCCGTGGGGGTTTATTATCCCATAGAAACTTTCCAAGCGGAGTTTCTTCCTTCATCCGCTGCTTGGAGTCGCGAGTTTTGGCCGCCGGCGTGGAATCGGTTGGAAAAACGGATCCGAGATCAGGATGAGGTGGTGCGCTCGTTGTTCCTGCAGGGAATCGACTACACCTGGCTACACGGGGACTGGATCGAGAAGGGGAAGGTGGAGAAAGGTTGCCTGATCGCGGCCAACGGCCGTTACC
>JBIKTM010000036.1:0-10944 GCA_044348085.1 Methylacidiphilales bacterium
TCCTCCAGACTCACCACCCCGGAGGTCTGCAGTAGCTCCAGCACGTAGGCTTCGTTTGAGATCATAGCTTCGGGGAAAACATCGCCTAGGTAAGGGGGAAGGGCAACCGTCTACGCAGAAAGTTTTACCTTTAAAATTTCGTCCACCTGCGTGGGGTTGGCTTTGCCTTGGCTCTTTTTCATCACAAAACCTTTCAGCGCATTGATTGCGTTGCTTTTCCCCGACCGATAATCCTCCACACTCCTCGGATTCGCCGCGATCGCCTCGTCACAAAATGCCTCCAATGCCCCCACATCTGAAATCTGTGCCAACCCTAATTTCTCCACCAGCGCCTTGGGAGATGAGGGATTCGCCATCAACTCCGCAAACACCTTTTTCGCCTGCGCGCTGTTGATGCCCCCCTCCGCTACTAAAGTCGCCAACTCGCCGAAATATTCAGGTCGCACGGGGGTTGTCGCAGGATCCGGTTGCGTTGCCAGAAAATCGTTCAGAATCCAGTTGGCTACCCCCGCCTTGTGCTTTGTCCCTGCCGCCGCCTTTTCGTAGTACGCGCACAGAGTACGGTCCGCTGCCAAAACACTCGCCTGATAGGCTGTGACTCCGTTCTCCTTCATCAGCCGATCCTGCAAGGCTGTGGGTAGCTCGGGGAGGCCCGTCTCGGCCGCCGCCCGCAGACCTTGATCCGTCCGCACGGGTAGAAGATCCGGCTCGGGGAAGTATCGGTAGTCATGGGCTTTTTCCTTCGTACGCATGGTGAAGGTGGCCCCCGCCTCGTCATCCCACCGCCGTGTCTCGTGCTGAATCGCCTCTCCTTTCTCCACCGCGGCAATCTGTCGTGCGATCTCATACACCAGTGCCCGTCGCACACCGCTGATCGAATTTAAATTTTTCAACTCCACCTTCGTTCCAAACTCTTTTTGCCCAACAGGTCGAACCGACACGTTCACGTCACACCGCATCTGCCCCTTCTCCATGTCCGCGCTGCTAACATTTCCCGAAAGCAGCACCTGCCGCAACGATCCTAGAAAGGCGAATGCCTCTCCTGGAGTCCGCAGATCCGCCTCCGACACAATCTCCATCAGGGGAGTGCCCGCCCGGTTAAAATCAATTCCGCTTCGCTCCTCATAGTGAAAAGATTTGGCCACATCCTCCTCCAGATGAATCCGCGTGAGTCGAATGGATTTCTTCGCCTTGGCCTCCTCCGTGTCTTGAAGATCTTTGGGAAACAGAAACGGATCTAGCCCGACCTCGCCCCCTGCACAGAGCGGATCCTCAAATTGGCTGATCTGATAATTTTTCGGCATGTCGGGATAAAAATAGTTCTTTCGATCAAACCGAGCCACGGGCGCAATCCGACATCCGAACATCAGACCTGTCAGAATCGTTTTACGGATCGCCTCCTCATTCGGTACGGGAAGACTCCCGGGCATTCCCAAGCATACGGGACAAACCTGACTGTTGGCGGCGCCCCCGTACTGATTGATACAGCCGCAAAACATCTTCGTCTGCGTGTGGAGCTGCACGTGCACTTCCAACCCGATGACCGCTTCCCAATTTCCAGAGGAGGTCATACAGGTGGCATCCGTTTCCAGAAATCGTGCGCCTGCTCATACGCATGCGCCGCTTGCAGCATTTTTTCTTCGCCGAATCGGGGACCGATCAGCTGCAGACCAATCGGCAGATTCGATTTTGTGAAACCACACGGCAAGGAGATCGCGCCGTTGCCCGCCAAGTTTGTGGAAATGGTGAATACGTCGGCCAGATACATTTTCAGCGGATCCTGCGTCCGTTCTCCTAAAGGGAAGGCGGGTTCGGGGCTGGTCGGGGTTAGTAGTAGATCACACTTCGTGAATGCCGATTCAAAATCCTGACGCAACAGACCCCGCACCTTCTGCGCCTTGCGGTAGTAGGCGTCCGCATAGCCTTGGCTGAGGACGAAGGTGCCCAGAATGATTCGGCGCTTCACCTCCGGCCCAAATCCTTCCGAGCGGGTTCGTTGATAAAGATCCAGCAGATCCTTCGGATCCAGTGCCCGCCGACCGTACCGGACTCCGTCAAAGCGGGCGAGATTGGCCGAAGCCTCTGCCGTGGCCAAAATATAGTACACCGCGATCGCGGCAGGAGTGTGGGGGAGGGACACCTCAACCAGCGTGGCCCCATTTTTTTCAAACCATTGTGAAGCAGTTCGGATTGCGGCTTCGGTCTCCGCATTCATTCCAGGAAGAAAGTACTCCTTGGGTAAACCCACTCGCAGGCCTTTGACCGATCCGGTAGGCTTCGAGAGGAAAGTTTCCGGTTTGCGGAGGTCGGTCGTGTTGTCGCGCGGGTCGTGTCCTGCCAGTGCGGAGAGAAGAATCGCCGAATCCTCCACCGTGCGGGTGAGGGGCCCGATCTGATCCAGGGAGGAGGCAAACGCAACCAGACCGTATCGGGAGATTCGTCCGTAGGTGGGTTTGAGTCCCACACAACCGCACAACGCCGCAGGTTGGCGGATCGAGCCTCCGGTGTCGGAGCCGAGAGCGGCAATGGCGAGGCGTCCCGCCACGGCCGCGGCGGAACCACCCGAAGAGCCTCCGGGGATCCGGGTTGGATCCCACGGGTTGCGGGTGACACCGAGGGCGGAATTTTCTGTGGAGGAACCCATGGCAAACTCGTCCATGTTGGTTCGTCCGAGGAAGATGGCACCCGCGTGGCGGAGTCGGGCTACGGCGGTGGCATCGTATGGGGCTCGGTAGCCTTCTAGGATTTTCGAGGAGCAGGTGCAGGGATCGCCTAGAGCGTTGAGGTTGTCTTTGAGAGCGATCGGAATTCCGCCTAGCGGGAGAGAGGAATCAGCTTTTTCGGCAGCGGCGAGGGCGGCCTTTTCGTCGATGTGGGTGAAGGCGTGGACGGTTTTTTCCCTAGCCCCGATTTCGGTAAGGAGATCTTTTACAATATCGCGGGAGTGAATCTCTTTTGAGGAGAGACGGCGTCGCAGCGAGGCGAGAGTTTCGTGGGCGAGGCTCATTCGACGATTTTGGGTACGAGGATAAGATCGTTGCTTTGGGCAGGAGCGTTGGACAGCGCGGCTTCGACCGAGAGGCTGGGGGTGGGGATGTCTTTGCGAAGGATGGGTTGGGCTGGGGGAACCACTTCAGGAACATCGCCTGTGGGCATCTGACCCAAAGTTTCCATGTGGGCAAGGATTTGGCTCAGTTGAGCGGTGAACTTGGTAGTCTCGTCAGGAGTCAGGGATAAGCGGGCTAACCCAGCCACATCGGCAACATTCAGCTTCGGAGCGGACATAAGCCCCAAAGAGTAGGAAGAAAGAAAGCGATTCGGAAGAAAGAAAGAGGGGCGCGGAAACCTGCGAAAGTAGTTTTAAGCAATGCGACCCAAGCTTTGGTAGGGCGGGCTGTCCCTAGCCCGCCTCGCTGGCTACCTACTCAATCCAAAATCCAAAATTAAAAATCCAACATAACGGCGGCAAAACTGCCGTTTCTACTCCCCAGCAATCACCCTTGTCCCAACAGGCCGGCCTTCTGCCGCGGCTCGCAAATTTCCCTCTCGAAACACGTCGAACACCACGATCGGGATCTTGTTATCCATGCAGAGGGAAAATGCGGTCGAATCCATAATCTGCAATCGGCGGCGTAACGCGTCTCCGTAGGTGATGGTTTGGAATCGTTGGGCGCGAGGGTTAATCCGGGGATCCGAATCGTAGATGCCGTCCACTTTGGTGGCTTTGAGGAGGGCGTCCGCACCGATTTCGCTGGCTCGGAGCGCGGCTGTGGTATCGGTGGAGAAGAAAGGATGTCCCGTGCCGGCGGCAAAGATAACGACTCTTCCTTTCTCCAGGTGACGCAGGGCACGGCGTCGAATAAACGGTTCGGCCACATTCTTCATCTCAATGGCGGTGAGAACTCGGGTCTCGACTCCTGCGTGTTCGAGGGCGTCTTGGAGCGCGAGTGAGTTGATCACGGTGGCCAGCATTCCCATGTAGTCGGCCGTGTTGCGGTCCATCTGACCTTCGTCGGCCGCGGGGGCGCCTCGCCAAATATTGCCTCCTCCGATGACGATACCGAGTTGGAGGGAGGGAGAGAGGATGCCTTTGATCTGGTGGGCGAGGCGTTGGATGATGGGATGAGAGAGGTGGTTGGAAGAGTCGCCCAAAGTTTCGCCGGAAAGTTTGAGGAGGAGACGGCGTGTTTTTTGGGAGTGGGCGGGGGAGTAGGAGTCGTCTCGGTGCGACTGATTTTCGCTTGGGCTACGAGGGATGGGAGAGGGGCGGGAGGATTTTGCGGGAGATTTTTTTTGGGGACGACGGGAGGGCACGACCGAGTGTGGCGTGAAACAGGCTCCAAGCGGAAGGAGAATTTTTTCCATACACGGCTTAGGTAGGGCCGCCTCTACGTAGGCGGCCGGCGTTGATGGCTTTTGATTCACAATTCACAACTGCTGCCGGGTCATAGACCCAGCCCTACCAATTCTGAAATCCTTCGCATCCTTTGCGTGAGAAAATCGCTCTTTCGTCATGGGATAAAAGAAATTTGTTTATGCCACAACTAACTCGATTCCAACGAAAGGCATTTTTAATTAATGCAAACTACTGATTTCCAATGTATTAAGAAAAATACATATATTGTAAAACCAATTGTGACGATTGTGTGACAGGCAAAAATTTCCCCTTGATTTTGAACAGAACGTGGTTTAGGATGTCTCTTGTGAAGGAGATTATGAATATGAAAAAACTCAATGTCACTCTCGCAATCCTTGTAGCCGCTGTCATGGCGGGAAACGCTCAGACAAGTGTCACGAGTGAAATCGTGGGGTATCAAGTTCAAAGTTTCAGCGCAGGTAATACCGTTCACACCGTAACATTCGTCAAACCTGATAAATTCAATGGTCTTGCTTCATCTAAAACTGCGAGTTCCCTGACAGTCTCTAGTGCATCATTTCCTAACTACGGTTTAGATAGTGGAATTCCTACGCACTACGTTAAAATACTTGATGGACCGTTAGCTGGGTACGTATTTGATGTTATCTCTAGCACATCCACTTCAATTGTTGTTGATGGCAACATAGCCACGGCTGGAACTACGCCTAGATTTTTAGTTCGCGAACACATCCGGCTAGCAGATGTTTTTGCAACAAGTACTGGATTATCGGATGGTTCTGATACATTCACTTTATTTAATGATAACGGAACGTCCACCGTTGCGTTGCGTGCACAAAATGATTCCCCTTCAGGATGGCTTGATCCAGTAACTGAGCAACCTATGAATCCAGTTATTTATCCTGGCCAAGGCTTTCTACTTACAACTGCCGCCTCTGGCACATTCACAGTAGCTCAAACTGTTGAATCAACCCCAACAGTAGTACCCCTATATGTCGGCGCTGTGAATCTTGTATCTCGTGCATCTCCAAGTTCGGATAGTATGTCCCTAGTTAGCAGTGGATTGGGTGCCAACATGGCATCGGGGAGTGATACAGTTGAATTTTGGAGTAATAATGGTTCCCTAGCGTCACAAGAAGTTGCCTTAGCTGTCGGGGCTGATGGCTTTGTCAACCCTATTACTGAAGCTCCAACTGTTGGAACGATGGAGGGTGGTACCGTGGTTAATGTAACGGTAACACAAAACTCAACCTGGATGGCTCCCGCTCCTTACACTTCAACCCCATAAAACAAAAAGAACAAACAAAACAGAAAGAACCAATAAAATGAAAACACAAAAAATACCTCAACTTGCATTTTTATTTTCACTATTATCAATCTTAAGTGTTGAAGCCGGTACGGTAACAATCAGTGCGACGGGTCTAAGTTCGGCCCCAATATTTGTGACATCCTCATTAAGCTCTGTAGCTGCCAATACCCAACTTTACATTGGAACATTCAAAAGTGTTTCTGATTTAAATGGTATAATTAGCACATACAAGGCAGGGGTGAGCGGAACAAGCTCTGCAGATGCAGCGGCAAAGTCAGCTGCCCTTTATACAAGTACCTTCAACTGGCTAACAAGTTCAGCTAACTTTTATAACTTTGTATCATCAGCAAATTCAATAACTCAAACAGCCGGAATTGCTGGGCAGGTTGCTTTTACGACATCTGCAACCCGAACTGTAAATGGTGTTGCAGCTTCCTACGCTGGGGCTAGTGGAACAATGGACGTTACATATGCAAATTATAGTGGGGGACCTGGAGCGCCACTTTTTGCGTTCTATGGGACAGGGAGTGAAATTGCTATCGTAACAGACTCGACATGGATCGTTCCTGCAAACAACGCCTCAGGAGTCACAATCGGCACTGCTCAACTCGCGTCAACCGGGGCGGGAGTTGCAAGCGAACTGTTGCTTGCCAACTATACCGATTACGCGACTGGGTCTGATCTGATCAGCTCTGTAGCGATTGCTCAAACTGTCATCCCCGAGCCCTCCTCGGCCTCTCTCTTAGCCCTCGGTGTGGCTGGGTTGGTTGCCTTGCGCGCTCGTCGGAAAAGCTAAGTCGGTCAGTTAACCTTTCTTGTTGGCAAAGGGCGGATCCTTCGGGATCCGCCCTTTGTTTTTTGTGGGAATGCCCAAAATTGGTAGGGCGGGCAAACCTTGGTCCACAGATGAAGAGGTTCAGATTTAAAATTTCAAGCCTTTGGTAGGGCGGGCTGTCCCTAGCCCGCCTAGCGGATGATTGAAATTTCAAAATTCAGCGAGGCGACGAAGGGACTCGTCGCCCTACCGAAGATAACTGTCTTAATCCCCTTGATCTCTTTAGCCCAAAATCCTTAGCGCCCTTCGCGCCCTTGGCGTGTGATAGCCCTCTCAAAACATAATTGATCTTTTAGGGGATAAGAGAAACATAAGCACATGGCTTTGGATCGGATCCTCTTTCGTGCGGGGGCTACGCTCCGGGTTGTGAAGGGGAAAGGCGAACCCATCCCCGAGAAAAATCTTTTGGCGATTTTCATCAAGGAGGTCCGAGTCGATCCCCGGACTTTCATTTCACGTGACCTCGGGCCGAATCGGGAAGGGGTAGTCGAACTAACGTTGTCGGGTCAGTCCACCGTGATTCCTTTCAGCGGAGCAGGTCCTGTGAATCAGAAATATTTGCGGCGAGTTGCGTATCTTGGACGTAATCCTGGAAGTGTTGGAATCTCGGTCGGGGTGATCGAGTCGGACGAGGAGTCGCGTCGTGCCCTGGATAAAGCGGCGGGAGTGACAGAGGCACTCTCGGGCGCAATTCCAGGTCCTGGAACGGTGTGGGGTCTGTTGCTTGGACCAGTCGCACCCGCGTTCGGATTGGTGGCGGCTATTCTGAAGTTTGTGCGTGGTGGCGTAGATGATGATGAGGAGGCTCGCTTTTTCGGGGCGGTGGAGAAGGGGCTTTCGCACGGGGATCGGATTGTTGTCGAGTTGAAGAGAAAGGGAAAAGAGGTGTTTGCGGTGGAGTTGGAGGCGGAGGATCTGGGCGAACCGACGAATCAGACGGGTGGCTTCAGCGTGAGAGTGTCGCAGCCTGAGATTGTGATCGAAGATGTGGAGATCGGAGTTCGAAAGGGATCGGTTCGCGGGAGAAAAGAGGGCTGGATGAGTCGACCGGATGCGGGGTTGAGCGAAGTAAAGTCAGGCGAATATTTCCGCAGGATGAAGTGGTTCGGGTGTGAGGCGGCTAGTGGGATTGGGAGATTTCGTTATGAGGCGAAGGTTGCAGAGTCGGCCCAGGTGCTGACGTGGGATGAGGCGGAGCTTTTTCTGGCGGTGGCTCCGAAGTTGAAGTCGGACCGACACACCCTGCCGCTGACGCTTTCTTTTTCCATGTCGCCTGGGCGGCTCGAGCTGGGTGGGTTAACGGGGGTGGCCTCGGCAGGGGTCGAGCTGGTGGAGGGATTGCTGGAGGGTGGTGACGATAAGGAGGGTAAGAAGTTGATCGCAGATGTGGCTCCCTATTTGAGGAAAGCGGTGCCATCGGTTAGTGCATTGCTGGCGGAGATTTCGGAGGGACGGTTCTCTCTGTTCTCGATGGAGGGATTTCTTATTCTTCTTCCCAAGGGGCAAAAAGGGGGTGGGGAGGAGGAGGGACCCAGGATTCTTCTCGAGTGGCAGGAGAATAAAGGGGTATGGGCAGGGAAAATACGTACAAAACTAGAGTGGCGTGGGGTAAGGGTAGGGCAATTTACTTTCGACTTGGAAGTCAATGCCCTCAGATAATAGTTGTAAGTAATTGTTCATTAACGATATACGGCGTTTAAATCTGCTGGGAACAAGCAATTCAGGCGAGTAATAAGGGTCTAAGTCGTTGTAAATTATGTATATATGCAAAAAACGCAGGCTTTGGCGGCCTGCGTTTCTTGACGAACACCCTCAGAGACATTCGTAATGCAATTGGGATAGACAGGTAAGTTATTAAAACGTTCAAAAAATATTTGTTGACCGAATGTATGGGGGGGGTATGGTTAGCAAGTTCACGAGGCACTTTGGCCAACAATCACGGTGTCTTGTGAACATAAACAAACACAAACCAAAGGAGATACTAAATAAAATGATCAAGAATATTACAGCGATTCTTGGCGTGCTTGCAGCCGTGACCAGCTTGTCCCTCGCGGACAGCGCTCCGGAAGCTTCCGCTCAAGACACCAAAAAGATGGTTCAGAATAACTTCGTTGAGACCGCCCAGAAGGGCATCAAGCTCAGCGGATACGTCGATGCCGGTTATGCCTATAACTTCACTGGAACGGGCAACCAATCGAACGTAGGTGCACGTTTCGGTAGCGATACCGCACAGCGTGGTGACTTCAACCTCTACGCGGTCAAGATCGCGCTCGAAAAGGCGTTGACCTCCGAAAACAAAGCTCAGGCCGGATTCCGGACTGACGTGATGATCGGTGAAGATGCTTCCTACTTCATCAATCGTACTGCCGGTGGAGTAAGCAACACGAATAACAACTCGAACTCGCTCTTCTTGGAGCAGGCTTATGTTTCCATCCGCGCCCCTGTGGGTAACGGTTGGGACTTCAAGGTTGGAAAGTTCGCTTCTATCCTCGGATACGAAGTAATGGAACGTCCTGCCAACATGAACACAACCTTTGGTTTGCTGTTCAATGTTATGCCCCTCTACTACACCGGTGTATTGTCGTCCTATAAGTTCGACGATTACCTCGATGGTAAATTGGGCGTGGTTAACGGTTCTAACAGCGATAACAACACGACCACCAATCCTAACGCTGGCGACGGTGTTGCACTTCTCGCAGCCCTCAACGTGACTGCCCCTGGTGGCAACGCGAACTGGAGCAACAACTTCCAGTACAGCTCGGGTAACGACAATAACACCTCCGTTAGCACCACAAGCACCAGCTTGTCGACGACATCAGCACCATCCGATGGTACTGTTAATGTGTCCGCATACACGTTGATCTACAACACTTGGGGAAATTGGGCTCCTAAGTTTGCTGATGATAAATTGCTCTTTGCCTTTAATGCTCTCTTGGGCAACACCTCGGGCAGCGCCAGTGGTGGTATCGGCAATATCAATTCCACATGGTATGGCGCGGGTGCCTACGCGAAGTATCAGTTTAATGACTGGTTCTCGCTCTGCAGCCGTGGTGAATACCTCGGTAGCAATAACTCTCTTGTGACCGGTAATAATGGTGCCGCAACGACACCCTCGGCCGAGGGTAATGCCACTGGTAATAGCAACTGGGAATACACCATTACCGCTGGTTTCAACGTGATTGATAACCTCCTCATCCGCGCGGAATACCGCTTGGATTGGGGTTCTTCGATCTACAACAATGCCAACAATACCACAAACTCTGACGGTCCTGCTCACTATGCAGGTGCAGAAGTGGTTTACAGCTTCTAAAGAATATTTAGAGCACAGTTAGTTTAACAAAACCCCTCGGAGCCAGTGATTGGGCTCCGGGGGGTTTTTGTTTTTATGTAGGGCGACCACTCGTGGTGGTCGGGGACGAGGCGGGCAAGATGCCCGCCCTACATGGGCTTCAGGCTTCAACGGGGATGTAGGGCGACCATTCGTGGTCGCCGGGTATGAGGCGGGCAGGAATGCCCGCCCTACACGGGCTTGAGGCTTGAACGGGTATGTAGGGCGACCATTCGTGGTCGCCGGGGACGAGGCGGGAAGGAATGCCCGCCCTACATGGGCTTGAGGCTTGAACGGGAATGTAGTGCGACCATTCGTGGTCGCCAGGTATAAGGCGGGCAAGATGGCCGCCATGCAAGTGGCTAAAAATTACCAAAAAAGTGGTATTCGTGGTTTTGAATGGAATTGTTAAACAATGCAAACATGTGACACACAATTAGATGCAGAATATTTGAAGATTCAAAATAGTTGGCACGGATCGTGCTATTTAATAGAATGCCTAGAACATCTGCCAATTGTGTTCTTGGTATGAACGGAGAAATACTTGACCTGTATTCCTTATTCTTTAAAACATTTGGCACCTTCAGACGAGGTTTTGGCCAGTACATGGCTTCGTCTTAAGCAAAACACAAACAAACACAAACAGGAGATACGAAACAAAATGATCAAGAATATTACAGCGATTCTTGGCGTGCTTGCGGCCGTGGCCAGCTTGTCCCTCGCGGACAGCGCTCCGGAAGCTTCCGCTCAAGATACGAAAAAGATGGTTCAAAATAACTTCGTTGAGACCGCCCAGAAGGGCATCAAGCTCAGCGGATACGTCGACACCGGTTATAGCTACAACTTTACCGGCCAAGGCGGCAATTCGGTTGTTAACAGCCGAGTCCAGAGTGATTCCGCCCAGCAGGGTGATTTCAATCTGTATGCGGTGAAAATTGCTCTCGAAAAGGCGATGACCTCCGAGAACAAGGCTCAAGCTGGATTCCGCGTTGATGTGATGATCGGTGAAGACGCCAAGTACTTGGCGAATCCTTCGGTCCAATCCAATTCTGCGCAAGATTCGAACTATCTGTTCCTCGAACAGGCCTATGTTCAAC
>JBIKTM010000056.1:0-3584 GCA_044348085.1 Methylacidiphilales bacterium
CCGTAGCGCTTCTTTTTAGCATGGCACAGGATCGAGACCTACCACCTGTATTTCGAATGTTGAATCGGCAAGGTGTGCCTTGGGTTCCTCTAATTGTTTCCGTGGTTCTGCCAGTCATTGTTTTGGAATCGACCCGCGGTTTGGAGGCTTTGGCCTCTTTGTATGCAATCGGAGTGACAGGAGCGATCTGCCTGAATCTGGGGTCGTGTGGTTTGGATAAAACGTTGGCCATGCGGGGATGGCAAAGGGTTGTGATGATGGGAACCGCTCTTTTGATGGCGGCCATCTGGGTCACCATCGCGATCAACAAGCCTCACGCCCTGCTTTTTGCGGCCATCCTAGCCGGGGTAGGGCTGTTCTTGAGAGAGACTGTACAACGGAAAGTTGGGGAGAGGGAAATGGAGCAGGAAGTTCTGGCGGTGGGATCTGGCACGCAGGTCCGGCAACCTGAAGGAGAGTTGGCAGAGGACGGGGGCAGAATCCTGGTAGCGGCGCACGGTTTAACCTCTTCGGCAAAGTTCGCGTTACAAGAGGCAAAGTTGCGGGGTGCCCGCCTTTATTTCCTTTTTGTGAGGGAGGTTCAAGTGGCGGCCGAGGTCGTGGGGCGATTGTCGGATGACGTGAAGGCACTGAACGTCATCAACGAGATCAAGCAGGCAGCGTCTGCGGAAAAAGTGGCTATGACGCCCGTCTACTGCACGGCGAATAAAGCCTCTGATATGATTGTCGAGCTGGCAGCAACCTTAGGAGCGGATCTGGTTGTCTTGGGCGGAACGCGGCGAGGTGTTTTGGTGAACCTGCTGCGCGGAGATACTGTTCGCGAAGTTTCCTCTCAGTTGCCCGACGAGATTCCGTTGGTGGTGGTAGCTTAGGAAGAAACCGAAGCTTGGACCCAGCGGGCGTACGAGGTGGCGGCACGAGCCGAGAGAGTGATCAGTTCGGGGCAGTCGTAGGGATGTATCTTTTTCCAGAGTGTTTCTAACGATTTCAATTTGCGGGTTGAGGTTTTGGCTAAGACAATAAATTCACGGCAGGTGCTCTTTTTTCCTTTCCAGACAAAGTGGGATTCGATGCCGGAAATAATCTGGATACAGGCCGCGGTGCGGTGCTGGAGGGAGGCGGTGGCGAGTCGGCGGGCATCCGACTTTTTTGCAACGGTGGTGAGTAGGAGGGAGAGGGTCATGCCTTGGGAGGCAGAAAGAATCCCTGCTGTTTTTTTGAGATGGGAAGGCCGAGGCGTTCCATCACGGCAAGGAGATCGACCCAGACGAGTCGTTTCAGGGCGAGGTCCTGATTGTGGAGGAGGTAGCTGGGGTGAAAGGTCGGAAGCACGGGAACCCCGTCCAGCTCAAGCCAGGTACCCCGAAGTCGGGAGATAGTGTTTTTTTGCGGACCAAAAAGTCCCTCCACGGCTGAGGCGCCGAGGGCGACAATGACGCCAGGGGCAATGATCGAAATTTGGGCTCGAAGATAGGGAAGGCATGATTCCATTTCGTGTCGGGTGGGCTTCCGATTGCCACTGGTGTTGGCGGGCATGTCAGGCCGGCATTTGAGAACATTCGCAATATAAATCTTATCGCGTGTGAGTTCCATCGCCGTGAGCATTTTGGTGAGAAGATTTCCCGCTCGGCCAACAAACGGTTCGCCCTGCTCGTCCTCATCTGCCCCAGGTGCTTCTCCTACAAACATCAGGCGAGCTTCAGGATCGCCTACTCCGAAGACAACTTGCGTGCGGCTTTTGGCGAGGTGCGGGCAGATCTGGCACTTGAGAGCTTCGGAGCGCAAAGCGGCCAGACGTTCCGCTTTTGTTCCTACGGTGGCGATGGCAGGAGCGGCGATGGGTTGCTGTTTCTTGGGAGCTGGAGTTGCGGGTTCAGCGCGAAAGGTGGGGGTGGAAGTAGATTGGGTTTTTGGGGAGGTGCTGGCGGGCAAACGGCGGATCAGACCTGAGGGCAGCCAAACATCTCGTTGGCCGTGACGGCGGAGAAGTTCTACGTACCGGCTGGCATGTTCGCGGAGTTCAGGATTCATCGAGGTAAGATTGGAATGCCGTAAAATCGGGCGGAGGGGGAGCGGTAAAGGAAAGTTGTTCTCCGCTCTTGGGATGTGTGAAGGATAACTGGTATGCATGGAGGAGTTGGCGAGAAACTTTCGCGATGCGGGTGAGTGAATTGACCCCGCCGTAGATCGCATCGCCGGCGACGGGGCAACTGGCGGCAGAGGCGTGAACGCGGATTTGGTGGGTTCGACCCGTGTGCAGGCGGAGTTCAAGCAGGCTCGCACCTGGCCAGGAGCCCACGACTTTCCAATCTGTTTTCGCTGGGCGGCCACGACTCCGAATGGCCATGCGTTGGCGGGAAACGGGGTGACGGCCGATGGGGCCTTCCCAGGTGCCTGCATTTCCGCGGGGCCGACCCAGAACGTACGCAAGATAGGTTTTTTCTGTTTCACGATCTCGAAATTGGCGGCTGAGTTCGCGGTGAGCGGCGTCATTTTTTGCCGCGACGAGAAGACCTGTGGTTTCACGATCCAAGCGATGAACGATTCCGGGGCGATCGGGGGCTCCGCCAGGGGCGAGTTGGCCTGCACAGTGGTGCAGGAGGGCTGCGGCCAAAGAGCCCGTTGGCCGACCTGCCCCTGGATGGACATGCATTCCAGAGGCTTTGTTGATTACCAGAATATCTTCGTCCTCGTGCAGGATTTCGAGCGGTAGATCCTCGGCAGTAACTTCACGTGGGAGATCGAGAGGAATTCGAATCGTGATGGTGGCCTCAGGGGGAAGTGGATCCCGCGGACGGACGGGTTTTCCTGCCAAAGTTATCCGGTCCTCCTTCATCCACTGTTGGATTCGGGATCGGGATTCCCCACTCAGGCGTGCCAGGGCTACATCTGCGCGGTCGTGCTGATCGAGCGGGGTGGTCACGCCGGTCCAGATCCTTTCTTTGGCAGGGGGGGCAGTTTGAGGCAGTTTCTTGGAATGACGGACCATCGGTATCTGATCCTGCCTCTTTTTTCCTCCGTGGTCTACGCAGGAGGCATGATTTTTCTTAAGCGGGCACTGGAGTTGGGGCAGCCGCCCCGGCGGGTTCTAGTGGGGTCGAACTTGGCGATGGGGTTGGCTTTTGCGCCGCTGCTTTTTTGGGCGGAGTGGCCGAAAGGAGATTTTCCCCAATGGATGTGGTTGGGGCCATCTTTCTGTGCAGTACTTTTTTTTCTTGGGCAGGTGGGGACGTTTCGTGCGCTGGCGGGTGGAGATGTGTCTGTGGCGACTCCAGTTTTGGGGAGTAAAGTGGTTTTGACGGCGATGGGAAGTGCGTGGCTTTTGCCTGGGCGCGTGCCCGAGAAGTTTTGGGTAGGTGCGGCGTTATGTTCTCTGGGGGTGGCTTTGTTGGGGGGTGGGGGAGGAGAAAAGGGGAAGAAGGGAGCGTGGCGAGCCGTGGGATGGGGCTTGGGTGCGGCCGCGAGTTTCTCACTTACGGATGTGTTAGTGGCAAAAACCGCGCCGCACATTGGATTGGCCTTATTTGGGCCGTGGATGATGGGTGGCGTAGCGATGTTATCGGTTTTGGTTTTGCCTGTTTGGG
>JBIKTM010000068.1:0-10730 GCA_044348085.1 Methylacidiphilales bacterium
ATACCCTGTAGCTCCCGTTCCACCTCCACCACTGATCTCCACGATCGGAGGCGCGATATAACCTGATCCACCGTTGGCGATCGCGACGGAAGATAGACCTTTGCCCGCCGGAGCCTGCAAGGACTGCCCAATCGTCACATTGAATCCGGCCGTGTCGAACTTCGCCCCACCCTGATTGATCGTCACCCGATCCGCCCCGGAGATGAAGTTCGCGTTGGCCGCCGCCGCCTGAATCGTTCCACCATTAAAGTTGAGGAACTGGTTGCCAGTCGTATCCGTGGAACGGATGTAGGCCGTCTTGGTCGTTCCACCGTTGAGGTTGAGGATGCCAGTGCTGTTGCCGCCGTTATAGTTAAGATTGATCCCCCGATTGTTGACATAAAGCAGGGCGTCATTCGCCACTGTCATGACCGAGGTCTTTCCGGAGCCACCGGGAAACCCGATGTTGAAGGCCAAGTCCGCCCCGGTATTCGCGCCACCATTATCCACTTGGATGGTGCCCCCCAAAAGATTGACCACGCCGGTTTGACCCATTCCGCTGTCACCTCGACCCACCAAGAAGTAGTCGGTGGTCTTGATCGTCCCACCCCTCACCTCCAACACGCCGTTGCCACCGCCACTGGAACCAATACCAAACTCCGTCAGCTCAAGATAACCGTTGTCCAACCCATAGTGCCCGAAGCTTCCGGAGCTCTTTCCGATCATGAAATTATTAATACTGGCCGCGGCGTTGATATCCACCACACCGCCGTTCTGATACATCGCTCCAGCCCCTCCGTTATCACCTAACACCACACCATATCGGTCGTTGTTGGCGTAAGTGGTGAGTTTATTGCCCGTCTGGATGTCCACCCGTCCGCGCGAACCCGCGGTGTTGCCGATCCAAAGGGCGTTTGCCGTCAGGTTGCCCGTATTACTGAAGTTTAGTAGGCCGTTGTTCACGGTCATGTTCCCGCGGAACCAGTTGTTCGTGCCGGCCAGAGTCTGCGTGCCCAGGCCGATCTTAGTCATGGCGCCCACGGTGTTAGCCGAGTAGCGCCGGTCTTCCTGGACGTTACCGGTGAAGACCGCGCTAGCATCCCCGTACCCGATATTCATCACCGGCCGGAAGTTGTCGTAACCTAGGAGCACCGTTCCCGCCCCTTCGAGCGCCCCGACCGTCACGTTGCCCTCAATCTGGCCGAAGATCGTGCCCGCATCCAGGCGCAGCGAGGCTTTATTGTTATTCCAGTTCGCCTGCACTGAATCGTGGGCCTTGATCTCACCCTCCTTGATGTGGATCCAGGAGCCCGCATCCATCGCGATGTTCACCTGCCCAGCCCCGCCAAAGATGAGCATCCCCTGCCCAGTCTTCTCCAGCGTCCCGGCTCCACTGATCGTCGAGCCTTTCTGACGAGTCCCACTAGCGTATCCAGGAGCGTTGGTCAGATTATACTCCAACACGGCATTGGAGTTGATAAACACCTGACTGGCCGATCCGGAACCACCAAGCGAAGCCCCCTGAGAAAGTAAACGCCCTTCCATAATCTTGGTTCCTCCCGTGTGTGTCACATTGGCTCCTTGAATCGTCAGCGTCCCGCCCCCCTTCTTCACCAACTCTAGGGTTCCAGCGCCAGTTCCTGTGTTCACGTTCGGGTTCGCCCAAGTGTCGCGAATATATCCGTTATACGTGGTGTTCGCTGTCTGGTTAATGGTGAAGGAGGCCTTGCTATAGGCGCCGGTACTTAGTCCGGCGACTCCCTCACTGTTTTCGATGACCGCCCAGTCCGAGCGACTTCCGTTCATCGTAAGGTTTCCGATCTCAAGATTGTTCCCCATCAAGGCGAGATACGAGAAAGGCACATTCACATCAAATTCCAGATCAACATTCGCCCCCAACTGCCGGGCCGCCCCAATCTCCACCATATTGAAGATTCCGTTATAGCCATTGCCGTTTCCGCCGATGATCAGCTTGCCGGAGCGACCGTCCGAGTAGATGGCCGAGCCGTTGGTTCCCGACAGGGTAAGAATACCGCCATCCACCCTCGTCACCCCGCTGTAGGTGTTCGACCCAGTCAATGTCTGCCGTCCCGCAAACGTCTTGTACAATCCTCCGGTGCCAGTGATCGATCCACCAAATGTGCCGGTCTGTCCTCCGCCACCCAACGTCAGATTCCCACTGCCCATGGTCACCGTACCGGCACCATTCAGAGCTCCAATCGAATTGTTGAAATTATTCAGATCCAACACCACGCCGTTGGAGAGGGTTGTGCCCGAATTCACTCCGAACGCATTACTTGATCCCGCCCGTAGAACTCCACCACCCACCACCGTTGTTCCGCTGTAGGTGTTGCTTCCCGATAGCATCATCGTCCCTGCCCCCTGTTTCTCCACCTTACCGACACTGGCACCCCGTTGGTTCAGGTTGCCTGATACCAGCAGATCCACGTCCTGCGAACCGTTCGCTACGTTGAAGGTTACCTTGTTGTCGATCGTGAGAGCCGAGTTAGCCGAGACCTTACTGATCACCGCCTGGTTGCTGGAAGAAAGAACATTAATATTCATCACCGCCGTCGGGTTATCCGTACCCCCCAGCTTCAACTCTCCACCCATCATGTTCATCGTGAAGGTGCCACCGTCCGAGAAATGATTACTGAGGTCTGCGCCCCCTACCGTTCCTCCGTTGATGTTCAGAACGCTGACCGCCTGGCCCGCCGTCCATCCAAAGGAATGCGCACCCCCGAAAGTGTCGCCCGGAGCATTGGTGTAGTTCAAGGTTGCCCCACTGTTCACCGTCACCACCCCGCGGATCGTACCCTGCCCGACATTCACCATTCCACCCAAGGTCAGTGTGCCAGCATTCACAATCGTACCACCCGTGTAGTCGATGGTCCCGCCAGACAGAGTCAAGTTAGCGGAACCATTCTTGGTTAAGGCCAACGTGCCTGGACCACCGTTCCAGTTCCCGTTACGGATCCAGCCCTTGAAGGATCCATCCACTGTCTGGTTCACAGTTAAGCGACTCGCTCCTGGGGTGGTAAGGCCTTCAGTATTCTCGATGATGAACGGTCCTGTGCCACTCATGTTTAAGTTCCCGATCGACTGATCAAAACCATTCAGGATGAAGTAGGAGTTGCCACCGGAAGTGGACTTAAACGTCACATCGACGTTCGATCCCAACTGATTCGCCGCACTCATCTGCATTCGGCTAAACCAGTTGTTCCCGCTGTTGC
This sequence comes from Methylacidiphilales bacterium, assembly GCA_044348085.1. GTDB lineage: Bacteria > Verrucomicrobiota > Verrucomicrobiia > Methylacidiphilales > Verrucolacustridaceae > Verrucolacustris. The sequence goes on from JBIKTM010000068.1 coordinate 3,213, forward strand.
CGTAAATATTATCCAAAACCACCGCACCTCCTTGCCCGTTAAAGAGCGCAGGCCCGCTGTTGTTCCCTAGGAAAGTACCCCCACCCTGATGGGTAAAGAGACCCGTAAAGGTGTTCAGCCCGGTGAAGGTCTGATTTCCCAAACCAGTCTTAGTCACTGCACCCGTTCCGGAAATCACCCCGCCGAATGAACCTGTGCCGCTATCCGCTCCCACGGTCAGATTACCGGAGCCCATAGTAATATTTCCTCCCGATGCTCCACCACCAGAGAGCGCACCAATCGTCACATTGAAGTTGTTCAGGTCGAGTGTGGTCCCCACCAAATTGGACATCGTTACCGCCGACTTATCCCCAAAGGCAGTGCTTGATCCGGCCTGGAGAATACCTCCCGCCACGATGGTCGATCCAGAATAGGCGTTGTTACCAGACATCTTCATTAATCCCGCGCCTGCCTTGGTGATGCCCTTGCCTGCCGAAAGGTTGCCGGTCCAGTCCATGTTCACCACGTTGGCGCTCAGCAGGAAGTCCGTCGCCGCGCTCCCCTCGTCCACCGTGAAGACCGTCATCGGTTGGTTCTCCCGGAGCCGCAGATTTCCGCGGAACTCCGCCGTGTTGCTGCTCGCCAGCGTCCGCAACGTGCTCGCCGCCTGCCCGGCATAGAAGTCGATCCGGCCCTGCGGCGTCACCGCCGTGGACTCGATCAACCCGCCCCGCATCGTGATCTCCACCCCGTCCAGCGTCAGGTTGTTGGCGGCGTAGATGTTCCGCAGAGTGCCCCCGTTGATGTTGAGAAACTCGATCTTTTGCGAGACACCGCCGTTATACCAACCGAGCGCATCGTGCGCATCCGCGATCACCAGACCATTTTCATTGATCGTCAGGGCGCCCCGGAGCGCCCCACCCACCCCTCCCGCTGTCAGACGGAGACTTCCATTATTTACGATGGTGTTCGTGTAGGTGTTTACAGCCCTCAATTGCAGTTCCCCTGGCCCTTCCTGGATCAGCGTGCCCGTCCCGCTGATGGTGTTCGCGATCACATTCGTGCCGGATCGGTTGAAGACCAGTGTTCCATTGTTCACCACAGCCCCGGTTCCCGAACCCAACGTGCCACTCGATCCCCCATTACCGATCTGCAGAGTTCCGGACGAAATTGTCGTGGTGCCACTCCAATTATTATCCTTCGTCAGGATCACTGTGCCTGTCCCAAGCTTCCCAAAATTACCCAGACCCGAGATCAAACCATCCATCGTTACGGTGAAAGCTCCCGAATCCATCACTGCCGACCTACCACTACTGAGCGCATAGTTATTCGTCAAAGTCATGCTCGCCAATGCGAGATTGGTTGAGTTTCCGGTCACCGAAACCGACCCAGTCCCCATTGCCGAGGCGTTACCCAACGCCACCGTGCCCCCCGTCATCACCGTCCCGCCCGAATAGGTGTTCGTTCCCAGCAGGGTCAACGTACCAGTTCCTTCCTTTGTTAGACTTCCTACCCCGCTCACGATCCCGCTGGCCGTCAGGTTGAACGAGTTGGGCGTGTTGATCGTTCCATTTGCGTTGAGCTCGACGTTGTTCGTCAGCGTCACCGTCGCCCCTGCATTCAACTTCGCTCCCGCCGTAGCAAAATTCACATTTCCTGCACCCAAGGCCGATCCGTGACCGATCGTTAATCCTCCAGCGTTCAACGTGGTCCCGCCGGTATAACTGCTCCCCGCCGTCAACGTCTGCGTGCCCGATCCGTTCTTTACCAACCCACCCGTACCCGAGATCGATCCCGAGTAGCTCGTCGAGGTGTTATCCCCGCCCAGCGTCAGATTGGCAGATCCCATCGTCACATTCCCACCGGCCGATCCTCCACCCGCCAACGAGCCGATCGAGTTATTGAACCCAGCGAGATCCAAGATCACCCCAACCGTGTTGGCCAAGGTCACCGCCGAGCTCGATCCAAACGCCGCATTCGACCCGGCACGCAGTGTGCCCCCATTGACCGTAGTGGCACCGGTATAAAGGTTCGTCCCGGAAAGGAGCATCACCCCCGCCCCACTCTTAGTGATCGCCCCCCCGGAGGAACTTTGAGTGATCGCCGCACTGACGATCAAATCACTGGCCGCGGCACCATCCGCCACGTTGAAGCTTATTGTGGAAGAGGGGTCCGTGCGAATATTAACGCGGCCAGAGATTTCCGAACTGTCTGCGCTGGCGAAAGTATTCACCGCCGTATTTCCCCACTCCCAATAATTGGCTGTCGTGGTAGAGGAGACGCCGTTATTCATCCGCATCTGCCCACCCGTCAAGTTCACCCCACCCGTGATATTCCAGATGTGCTGACGCCCATCGACATTGGTGTTGTAACCGTCCAACAAACCTCCGTTGACCACTAAGTTGGTCACTTGGGAGCCCGCCAACCACCCTAAGGCACCTGTCCCCGTTCCCCTCAGTGCCACCGTAGCGCCTTGGTTGATGGTCAGATTTCCTCGAACCACACCGATGCCGGGCCAAATCGGACTAAAATTCCAACTATCGTTCAGCACCAAGGTTCCGGCGTTGACAGTAGTTCCCCCTGTATAAGTGTTCTGGGCCGTCAGGGTCATGGTTCCCGCCCCATTCTTGCTCAGACTGCTGGCCTGTCGCGTTGGGAAACTCGGACCGGCACCGTTGTCCAATACCGCCGTCACATTCAGATCGTTGACCGCCGCCCCATCCAAAACGTTGAAGACTGTTCCCGTTGTCGAGCCCGCTCCCAGCCCGATCAACTGGCCTGAGATGGTCGAGGTCACCGCCCCATCCACCGTCACTAATCCCTTCAATGCCCAGGCAAAATCTCCTCTTCCACTCGAAGTCAGGGTGGCCCCCTTCAAGGTAAGATCGCCAATCGAATTAAAATAATTGCCGTTGTTGTTAATCGTCGCTCCCTGCTCGGCCGTAATGCTATTGAGAATCGTAGCCAGATGGTTCCCGAAGGTATCAATTCCACCAAAAGTCAGTGTCGCGTTGCTTTTCACCAAAACGTTGTTGTTGGCTGATTTGGCCATGCTGTCGAAACCACCCGCCAGGACCAAGGTCCCGGTCTCCACAATCGTCCCGCCCGAGAAGGTATTCTTTCCGGACAAGGTCAGCGTTCCAGCACCCTGCTTGGTCAATCCACCGGAAATGTTATCCGACAACGTCGCCGTCCCCAGAGTTGCCACCCGGGTAAATCCTCCCTGTGTCAGCGTGACCGTCGGCGCGCTGGTGTAGCCCCAGCCCGCACTGGTAACCACGATGCTGGTCACTTTGCCCGTTATCGGATCCACCACCGCCCGCGCCGTCGCTCCCGATCCACCTCCGCCGCTAATATTCACAAAGGGCGAGCCGATGTAGCCATCTCCCCCATCCGTCACCGAGATTCCCGCCAGCCCCTTGCCCGTCGGCGCTTCAAAGGCCAGGGACGTCCCGATCGAGTTCCCACCTGAATCGATCTTCGCCCCGCCCGAATTGATCGTGATCCGGTCGATCCCATTCAAGAAGCTGCTCGAACCAGCCGTGGCTTGAACTGTTCCACCATTGAAGTTCAGGTACTGCGTACCTGACGTGCTGCTGACCCCGATCGAGGCGGTCTTGGTCAATCCTCCGTTCAGGTTCAACACCGAGCCACCCGATCCCGTTAAGTTCATGTCGATTCCGCCCCCGGAGGCGATATTCAGCCCAGCTCCATTCTCCACGCTCATCACGGTGTACTTCCCGGCACCACTACTGCAGTTCAACCAAACCCCACGGGCGTTATTTACGTTCACCGTACCACCCAACAAATTCACCGAGGCCTTTTGGTTCGCCACACTGTCCGAACGACCAGGCAGGAAGTACTGGGTGGTGGTCAACGTGCCGCCGGTGACATCCAGAATTCCATTACCACCTGCATAGGAACCGACCCCCAACTCGGCAAGGCTGACCGATCCACCGGAAAGATTGTAGTAGCCGTAACTGCCCGCATTCCGCCCGATCATAAAGTTTTCCGCTCCTGTCGCCCCCGTCACATTGATTGATCCGCCTGACTGGTAGAGCGCTCCCGATCCGTCCTGTCCAATAATCATCCCAGTGCTGCCGCTGATCGTCAGCGTGTTCCCGTTCTGCACCTTCATGATGCCACGGTCGCTCGCCGCATATCCCAGAAACACTGTGGAGGGCGTCACGCTTCCCGTGCTGCCGAAATCCACGGTTCCGGAATTAATCTGCATCGAACCCGTGAACGTGTTCGTCGCCGTCAGGCTCAGGGAACCGTTGCCCGACTTAATAAAGCTGCCTGCCCCACTGATCACGCCGGAGTTGGTCATCGTGTAGTTCCCGTAATCAAATGTTCCCGTCACCCCGCTGTTGATTGCGATCCGGTTGGTGATGTTCAGGTTCGCCGTCGCTTGGATGACCGAGTTGGAGACAAAGGTCAATGAACCGCTCCCCAACGCATCCGTGCTTCCAAAGGAAAGTGTTCCAGCGTTCAGCAGTGTGCCACCCGAGAATGTGTTCTGTCCGCCCAACACCAGAGTGCCCGCTCCAGCCTTAGTCAAACTTCCAACCCCACTGATGATTCCGTTCTCTGTAAGGGTGAGTGAGGTAGGCGTGCTAATGATTCCGTTCGTATTGAGCACGATGTTGTTCGTCAATATCACCGAGGCTCCCGCGTAAAGCGTGGTATTGTTCCCAGAAAAGGTCAGCGCACCCGTCCCCAAAGCCTGCCCATGCCCTACCGTTACACCACCAGCGTTCAGCGTGACCCCACCAGTGAAGGTGTTGGCACTGTTCAAAGTCTGAATCCCTGTTCCGCTCTTCACTACTCGCCCCGTTCCCAAAATCACACCGGCATAGGCTGTATCGGTGTTCGCCCCGCCGGTCGTCAACACACCCACACCCAAGGAGACATTCCCACCGTTCGCTCCACCGCCCACCAGACCCCCAATCGAGTTATTAAAGCCAAACAGATCCAGAGTCGCTCCGGGTACATCCAGCAAAGTCAGCACAGAATTCGCGCTGAACACGTTCGCCGCACCCGCTGCCAAGGTCCCAGCCTCTATTCGCGTCAATCCAGTGTAGCTGTTGTTCCCACTACCGGATAAGGTCTGGGTTCCAGTTCCCTTCTTTACCAGATTCAGCTTGGAGTTCTCGTCAGTGAGCGTCCCGCTAAAGGTTCCTGAACCGTTTGCCACTCCGACTGTGAAGAGCTTACTGTTACCACTACCGCTGTAACCGGCATAGACGGTACCCGTGCCGGTCAGCTTATCCACCGCGATTCCACCTGGGCTGTCATGGAGGCTCACACTTGCACCACTGGCGATATTGAGGGAACCCAGATTACTGCTCCAGTTGCCGGCACCCCACTCGTTCCGCAACATGCCCTGTTGAACGTCGATCAAGCCTCCGACCGCAAGGCTGATGAACTCCGTCAAACCATTCGCCCCTAACAAGAGGGTATTCGCCCCACTCTTCACATAGGTGCCGTTTCCACTCAGCGTTCCGTTGGATAACTGAATATTGGAACCATCCGTCTTAAACTCGACGAAGGCGTTGTTGTTGCTGAAGTTGCCGCCGGATGCCGTGTTCCGCATCACTAACCGGCCATCGTTCACCACTGTGCCGCCCGTATAGGTAACATTCACGCCATCCAACGTCAGGGTCGCTGCACCGTTCTTAACGATCGCCAATGTCCCAGTACCACCACCTGCATAATCTCGGATAATTCCGTTATAACTTCCGCTGGTTGTCTGGTTAATTGTTAGGATCGAGTTGCCTGTCGAAGCACCCACCTGGGAGTTTTGGATGTGCGCGGTAGCCGAGTTTCCCGACACGTTTAGGTTCCCGATTAAGAGATTTTTGCCCATCAAATCCAACGTCCCATACGCGGAGGAAGAGGCATTGGAGCCAAAGGTCACATTCACGTTCGAGCCAAGCTGGTTGGCCGCCCCCATGCGCAAGGTGCTATAGGTGCTGGCACCCCCGCTGTTTCCGATGATGACCTCCCCGCCCTGTCCGTTAAATAAAGCCGGACCACTTGCGTTGTTCAACACCGTTACGCCGCCATTCTGGCGGAAGGTTCCGGAAAAAGTATTTGCGCCGGTCAGGGTGAGAACGCCTTCAAAAGCTTTTTCCAAAGTCTTGTTCGCCCCACTTATTATTCCAGAGATGGTGCCTGAAGAGCCGCTCCATACCCCGATCCGGGAGTCCGCCGCCAAGGTCACCGGTCCAGCCATATTTCCGGTGCTTCCACTCAATCGGATTGCCCCCAGCCGACCGGAACCCTCTAGCCATCCTTCCCCAGCGATGGAAACCGCGTTGTTCAGGGTCACGTTATCAATTGCGATTTGGCCACCAGACGCCACCGTTACCGCCCCGTTGCCGATCGCCGATCCGTTTTGCAGCCAGACTCTCGCCCCGCTCTGCACACTCACCGGACCACTGAAACTCGCACTGGCACGGTTCAAAACCATGGAACCGTTGTCACTGCTGCCGGGACCGCCGAACCGCAGATTCCCTTGCCCGGAAAAGGTGTTACCGAGAGTGATCTGGGCGCCCGGGTTGTAGTAGAAAAGCGTCGCTCCATTGGAGATGCCGATATCACTCCCGGCATTTCCGTTCCCGGCGCTGGAACCCAGTTGCAGCGTACCGGCCGAGACTACCGCACCACTCGTCAGATTCACATTTCCCAAGGTGAGCTGACCTGCACCCACCTTGGTGATCTTGGATCCACCTGATCCTTGGCTGCCCCCTGTACTATTGAAAGTCAGGTTGGCCGAAGCATTCACAATATCAAAAGTGCCGTCAGTATTATTCTGCCAGAAAACTCGGCTGCTGGTGTCGGTTCCTGAGCCCAGATACCGCAACGTTCCACTCTCAACGGCGAGGTATCCGGAGCCTATGCCACTGCTGTTCATGATTTCCAAAACCCCACCCCTCACGCCGGTTCCGCCCGAATAAGATCCAACTCCAGTCATTCGCATCGTTCCAGCGCCGTACTTGTCCATAACGCCCGCGTTGGCGTTCCGTTGATTCAAATTCCCTGAGACCAGCAGATCTACGTCCTGCGAACCGTCCGCCACAGTGAAGTTTGCTTTGGTGTCGATCGTCAGCGCTGAGTTGGCGGCGACCTTGCTGATCACTGCCTGATTGCCAGAAGAAAGCACATTAATGTTGATGGTGGTAGTGGGGTTATCTCCCCCGCCCAACTTCAACTCGCCCCCGGTCATGTTGAGGGTAAAGGTGCCCCCACCCATGAAGTGGTTATTCAAATTAGCTCCGCCTACCGTTCCACCGTTGATGTTAAGAGTGTTGACCGAGATCCCGTTGTCCCAACCAAAGGAGTGAGCACCGGAATACTTATCACCAGAGGCGTTGATGTAGTTCAGCGTCGCCCCACTGTTTACCGTAACTGTTCCACGGATCGTTCCCTGCCCATCGGTGACCATTCCTCCCAAGGTTAGGGTACCCGCATTGACAGTGGTTCCGCCAGTGTAGCTGATACGATTACCGGTAAGTGTCAGGTTGGCGGAACCCT
>JBIKTM010000067.1:0-29129 GCA_044348085.1 Methylacidiphilales bacterium
AAACACTGTTGAAGGCAAAGAGCAACTTATCGTTGGCAAACTTTGGAGCCCAATTTCCCCACGAGTTGTAGATGAACGTATACCCACTTCCAGAGCTTTCGTTCAATTTACCGACCGATGTCGAACTAGCGCCCGTCTGAGTATCGGCAGTATTACTCTCTGCATTCGAACTATATTGAAAATTATTGCTCCAGTTTGCATTTCCACCAGGCGCAGTCACGTTCAGGGCTGCTAGGACAGCGCACCCGTCCCCACCCAAACCAGTGGTTGTGTTGTTGTCGCTGTTCGAACCATTCACCACGCCAATCTTGGCATCCACATAGTCGTCGAAACGGTAAGACGACAAAACACCGGTGTAGTAGAGAGGGAACTGCTGCCAGAGCAATCCGTAGGTAACATTCATGTTGGCCGGGCGCTCGATCACTTCATAGCCAAGGATCGAAACAAACTTACCCACCTTGAAGTCCCATCCATTGCCTACAGGGGCACGGATAGCAACATACGCCTGCTCGAGAAATAGCGCGTTGGAGTCATTGCTCGCAGAATTGTCGCTACGAGAGACGCCGGTTTCACGATTAATAAGATAGTTCGCATCCTCACCAATCATCACATCTGTTCTGAACCCAGCCTGCGCTTTGTTTTCAGACGTCAGGGCCTTCTCGAGGGCAATCTTTACCGCATAAAGATTAAAATCACCTTTGTATGCAGTATCCACACCCTCACGGCCTGCCACCACTTGTTGAGGCTGGCCATTAAAGTTGTAGCTATATCCGGCGTCCACATACCCGGAGAGCTTGATCCCCTTCTGGGCTGTTTCGACGAAGTTGTTTTGCACCATCTTCTTGGTGTCTTGGGCGGAGGCTTCAGGGGTGCTATCCGCCATCGAGGTTGCGACAAAAGCCACCAAAGCGGCCGTCATAATTGTACTGATCTGTTTCTTCATAGGTTTTATTCTCCTTTTTAGTAATGGTTGAAAATTAAAAATCTCAAAAACAGGTAGCAGGAGCAACCCAGAAAAATGAGTTGTTCACAACGAACTAAAGCACCTCGCACCCGCTTTAACTCAAACCCTGTCACGGGAGGTGAACCTCCAAAGCTCAGCGAGTTCTACCGTGACTGAGCGACGGAGTTCCCCATCCCGCCCTACCTTAATCTCAATTTGCCATCGCCTCGAAATACTTGTTATCCAGATTCTGAAAGACGCCGTCCTCTTTCATCCGGACTAAGGACTGGTTAATCGCCTGGCGATATTTACTCCCCAAAGGCATGGCTAAACCGACGGTGCCTTTATCAAAAATACCCCCCACCACTCCCAGTGGTAATTCGGGGTGCTTTCGGTCAAAATATCGAAGGGCAAAAGTGTCGAAAGCGATGGCCGATATCCGCCGACTGACCAAGGCGTTCGCCGCCAAATCGAGGTTTTCAAACGGGACACCGACCAAGCCATATCTCTGGGCAACTTTTTCGGATAACGTCCCCTGGATCACTCCCACTGGTTGATTAGCTAAATCGCTCACCCAATGAACGGTCTCCCTCAGCTTATTGGCTGTCATCACCGAGGTCAGAGTAGAAGTGATATACGCCACCACCGCCACTCCACCTGCCAGCCAAAGAGCCGCGAGGATTTTACCCCAAGATCCAAGCGTTCCCCGATGTGTGGCTTTCCCGGTCATGCAAATGGACATCACGTGATAAAAACAGTCGGCAAAACCGGCGAGATATCCGCGGGGATATTGCGTATGGGTCTTCCACTCAAAAAGAAGCAGCAGATGCGTCAGGATCATGATGAGGATGGCACCAATGGTCAGGACCTTGATATGACCGTCATCTACCAATCCCCTCCACAGTTTCTTCAGAGTGTGGCGCTTTTCTGTGTTCACCATCAATTGCAGGCCGGATTCGTGAAAAGGATGGCTGAAGTCCATTACCTTCAACCGTTCGCTGGTGATATAGAAAGGCCCCATCGCGACATCCAGTTCACCGGAACGAATCTTTTCCAGAACCGTCACGGCATTGGGCAGAACCGTGTACGTGCAACTCCAACCATGATCCTCCATGATCCGATCCCACATCTCGATGCAAAGCCCCCCAAGCCCCGACGGTGTTTGCATGACACAGGGCTCCTCCAGAAAAACCCCCACCCGGAGCTTCTTGGAGTTCAAATCCTGAGCTTGGGCAAATCCATAGGAGAATAAAAACGAAGCTAAAAGGATTAAGGTGTACTTTCTCATTACTCGATCATCATCCTCCTTTCTCGCCGTTTCAAGGCTAGAGCTTCCAATGCCAAACTAAGCAACCACATTACCCGCTCCCCGGTTTTTTTGAGGATTGGCAACCTTATGAATTTCGCAAGCGCACAATTCCTCCTCTTGGAAAGGTCATGGCATAGGTCTCAGGGTAAAGTGGGACCAATGCGGGTGCGCGAAGCACAGGATTCCTTCTCTTAGAAAGGCCAGTGGCATAGGTGTCAGGGTTAAAAGGGTGCCTAATGAGAACCCGAACACCTAACTGAGAGACTGCGATTAAGACCGACGACGCCGAATCATCGCCATTTCGCCTAAACCAATGGCGAGAAGCAAAAGAAATGGCCTTTCAAGAATGGGGTCTTACGATCAGGGCATTAATGGCACACAGGTTGTCTCCGGCGAATCCGCTACAGATGGTTTCGGATTTATGGTCCGGCCTGCATCTCAAGGCACCGAAGAAATCCTTGCTTAGCGCATCAGAACTTCCGCCTGCCTTCCGCAGGCTGTTGGTTCACGAGTCGGGTATGACAACTACGCTCGAGAAACGTTGGGGCGAACCCATGACCATCAAACTTCTTTCCGACAATCTATCCACCCGCTGCAAGTCACTCTTTCGGTTGGTAGCGTTGCATCCCCAATCCAACCCAGAGCCCGTTGAAATTGCCATCATCCGCATCCCACTGACCACATTTACTCCAAAGCTTCGGATCCTTTTCTTGGAAGCCCAACGTCCCTTTGGAACCCTCCTGTCAGAGGCAGGGATAAGCTTCCAGGCGAGACCCCAGGCCTACTTCTCCTGCCTAGCGATCGGGAGCTTAGTCAGCGTACTGGCCTGAAGGAAGGGACTTGTCTTTACGGCCGCCTGAATCACCTTCTCAACGATGAGGGTGCCTTGCTTTGCGAGACTGCTGAAGCCCTTCCAAAGGCGTAGCGGGCTCTTCACGAGCTGTCTTTCCAGCAATTCCCTCCTTTATTCCAGAAGAAAAAAGCAGATCAGATATAGGATATTGGGTGCTGAAGATTTCCTATCTACCGTATTCCATATCCTATCCACCCAGCCGCGTAGCGAGGCCGCCCAACTTTACTTTCCGATCTGGGCGACGAGATTCCCACCGCTAGCAACTTCCCCCCTTGAAAGCAGGTCTTACAGCCTACGCATGGCGTTCATGGATAGAGTCGAGTCCGTTGCCCTTTCCGGCGGGACACCATTTAGCAGCTACTTCCAGAAAGTCTCTTTGCAGCATTAAACCCTGGCGCAGCCATCAAAGTGGTGACAACAGCCATCAGGACAAGCATGGTAAAAAGTGTTGGAGTAATCAGCCCAGCCTGGAGTCCTATATTCAAAAGAATAAGTTCCATAAGTCCGCGAGCATTCATCAGTGACCCAATAGTGAGAGCTTCAGAATGGGTCTTTCTACAAAAGCGAGCGGCCGCATAGCAGGCTCCGAGCTTTGCGGCTATCGCGGCCAAAACTAGGCACAGGCAAATCAGCCATAGTGCGAGAGAATTGAGTAGTGAAAAACGAGTATTCAGTCCTGAATAGGTGAAGAAGAACGGGAGCAGTAGTGCCGTTGTCACAGGACTAATACGCTCGGCAGTTTTCTCCGCCACACCTCTTGGCACAGCAAGTCCCAAGATAAATGATCCAAAAACCGAATACAGACCTATTAGGTCTGTAAACCATGCGCAAAGACCCAAAAGAAGCATCAAAGTCCCAAGAACCGCAGATTCATTTTTCTGATCTTTGAAGTAGTGGTGGAGAATCGGACTAAGCAACTTGAGACAGAAAAATGTATAGATCAATCCACCACCTAGGGCTGTTACAACTAGCATTGGGTCTCCAGAAACGCATCCCAACACAGTCGCAAGAAGCATCCAGGCAACAACGTCATCAAAGCTACCAGCAGCAAGAGCAATTGTTCCTGCCGCTGTGCCCTTTAAGCCATTTTCAAGAATAATCCTCGCAAGCATGGGAAATGCCGTAATTGACATGGCAGCACCTATAAAAAGGACGGCCATAGCCACAGAGACATGCGGCGTGAAGTACCCTCCGTTTTGCACCAGCCAAAAAGCTATGAAACCTGCGAAGACAAAAGGCGCGATGATACCCGCTCCTGAAACTAGCGCGGCAGTTCTCAAATGCGCACGAAACACATCTGTACGAAATTCTAAGCCGACCACAAACATGTAGAGAGAGAGCCCAAGCTGAGCTACTGCAAAAAGGACCGGACGGGACGCTGTAGAAAATACTGTCTGAAAGAGATCTGGGGCGATAATGCCAAAAAGCGATGGGCCTAGGAGAACCCCGGCAATCATCTCTCCAATCACAGGAGGCTGACCAATCCTTCGCATGACTGCACGGCAGACAACACAGGCAACCAATATAAAGGAAAGCTGTAGAAAAAACTGAGCGGCACTAGCTGTAGGGTTATTCATCTTAAAAGGAGCAAAGGATCAGCATCCCAGAACTACTCATTGAGCGCGAGAAGCGGACTGAGCATGGCTAAGCTGGGGCGCTTCAGCACATGCAAGCATCGGAACCCAAGGAGGGCTCGGGGCAGATCTCGCGCACGCGGGACTATCACGGCGATCGCTCATCCACAATCCTCGGCGTTTTCCACGCCTTGGTTGGAATCGCACCCCGACTTACAACCTCGACAACAAGTGCCCCCTGATCCCCAAGTGCGCGTAGAGCGGGCTCGCCCTCAACGAGTGCCCTGTAAAGAGAATCCCTCGAGGCACCTTCGCCCTCGAACAGAATCCGAACCTCCTCACCGCGATCGGTGGCTCGCACCCGGATCTGGAAACGCTCCCCAACGCGCGGCACAGCACGGACTGCAGTTGCAACTTTGTCGGCGGCGAGCTGAAAGCCGCCCACACGCACCTGCAGTTCCTCCGACCTCCCCTCAAGCTCCAGGAGGGGTAGGTCAAGCCCACACAGGCATCCGGAATCAACACGCCGACCACGATCGCCCAGACGATACCGGATCAGTGGCTGCAAACGACGGTGCAGATGGGTGACGATAATCTCCCCCTCATCTGCCGGCTTGCCAGTGCCGGGGTCGATGATCTCAATGAACACATCGCGTGAAAGAATATGATACCGTTCGGTTCCCCGAAGGACCTCGCACTGCACTCCCAAGATGCCGCACTCCGTATTCCCGTAGGCCAGTGAGATCTTCGTGCCTAAGGACTTTTCCATAAACGACCGCATCTCGGGATGGAGCGCCTCACCACCACACAACACGGCCCTTACAGGAGGAAGCCCGCCCGCGATGAGGCGCACCAGCATTGAAGGCCATCCAACGATCGCCGTCGGGAGCAACCATTGGAGCAGCCTCACCTGTTCGGCAACATCCCCTGTCATCGTCGTCCCGTGCGGAAGGATGGTTGCGCCAAGCAGCTCAATCGCCTCATGAGTGCCTATCCAGGCGGGTCCACCCGGCGGAAAAAGATTTGCCACCCTGTCCTCTTTCGTGAATCCAGCAAGCCGCATCGCCATCGCCAATCCCTCGGACACACGGTGCTGCTCGGCGAACTCCCGATAAACAATCTTTCGCGCGCCGCTTATTCCTGAAGTGGTGACAACCACCGAACCGCAGACCGGACCCGTGAGCAGATCTCCCGTGCCATCAGGGTTTACATGCCGCCTGATGTCATCCGCCGTTAGATAAGGAAGAGAGTAAAAGTCGCGCTGATCCCTTATGGGGCAAATCGTCCGGGAGTAGAAGGGGCTGTTTTCGGCAGCATACGCGCACAGCGCAGTGATGCGGCCGAACAATTCTTCGTTCAATGCAAAGATTACGGCTGGATAGAGCCGCGCTTCTGGCCAATGCTTCGGAGGAGGTCTATGTTCTGTCGCGCCAGCGTTAAGTTTTCGTCGACCTGATTACCCTCTTTGGTGATAACAACGCTTGCCGGCACCGGCAAGCCAAGGTGCTGGGCAATGCTTCTCAAAATGAGATTGTTGTAATAGTGCAGGAATCGCATGTTGTTCGCAGGGGTTCCGGTGGATAGATCCGGCCGCGGCGGAAGGGGCGCGCCAAGTTTCAATGCAAGGTTCGTGTAGTCGATCTGGGCGAGCACCGCGAGCGCACCATTCTCGCTGATCAAGCTGAACTTGGGGAGCTGTGGAGAAATATGCTTCAAACCTTCCTTAGCCATGATTCTTTCTATTTGGCGCGCCTCACTACCCTCTTTGAGTAGCTTATTGATCTCACGCGCTTTTTTCGCTTCAGACTTCGAAACAATGAGCGCCGGTGACAAGACTTCTGTCTCCTCCGCCAAGCAAACCGTGCTCCATTGGAGCGCAAGTGTGGAAGCCAAAAAGGCGGCTTTCACCAAGGCACAAGCTCCCTTGGAGCGGGTGTGGGGAACAGAATCGATAGCGATTTTGGCGCCCAGCCTCGCAAGTTCGAAAATATTGGTGAGGGCGTCGGCGCTGTTCAAACCGGTGAAAATGGCTGTTTTTTCTTTTAGGTTCATGGGTTGGTTTTTGGTTGGATTGAGTCGCGCGGCAGCTACGAGACGTGAAGTTAATCCGACTCTAATGCCAGTTTCAAGCCATTTGCTCTGTGCGGGAGGCTTGAGCTGTGTAGCTCGCGCCACTACGGTCGAAAGCACCCACGATGGAAAAAAGCTATCGCACATGGCTGATTGACAGCCACCGCTGGCGTGCCTTCCGCCCGCGATCCGGGGATGTCGTGGTCGCGACCTATCCCAAAAGCGGAACCACTTGGATGCAGCGAATCCTCAGTTTGCTCATCTTCCGCTCAGGCCAACCAGTGGCCATCGACAACCTGTTTCCCTGGCTCGAGGTGAACCGGCGTCCCATCGACGAGGTCGTGGCCGGGCTCGAGTTGCAGAAGCATCGCCGTTCGGTCAAGACACATGTCCCTTTTGATGCCATTCCAAAGCTGGAAGGCGTCAAGTTCATCCATGTGGCACGGGACGGACGCGATGTTGCCATGTCCTACCACTATCACTGCATGGCATATCGGCCCGAGGCCCTTGCGCGTATGGATGCGATCGGGCTCGCCGATCCATCCGTAGGCAAGCCTTATCCGCGCGCCGATCCGTCCGCTGCCGCGTATTTCCATAAGTGGCTAACGGTCGGCGCCATCGACGGACAGCCAGACGGCACACCCTATCTCTCCTATTTCGCCTATGAGAAAAGCTTCTTCGAATCGCGCAGCAACCCGCAATTACTGTTCGTGCACTACAACGACCTGCGGGGTGACTTGGTCGGCGAGATGCAGCGTATCGCCGATTTCATTGGGGCGGACATTCCAAGGGGCGAGGTCGCAACGCTTGCCGGTTTCGCCAGATTCGAATCGATGAGCCGCGAGGCGACAAAGCTCGTTCCGGAATACGCTCAGAATTTCGGTGGCAGCACCTTGCCCTTCATCAATAAGGGCGGTGCCGGGCGTTGGCGCGGTGTTTTCCACGACGCCGACTTGGAGCTATTCGAAGAAAAGCTTCGCACTGCCGTGCCCGAGCCCTACGCCGATTGGCTGCTTGCAGGCCGCATCGCCAGCGGCGGCATTGATCCTTCAGACATGTAGGTCAGCCATTCGCGGCCACAGGCGGCTTCAGACCTGCCTTCAGCGTCCTCGCGATAAAGGTGTCATCGCCCGGATCAGAGCCATTCAGTGCCGCAAGGTGAAGCGAAACAAAATCGCCGACCATCGTCAGATCCATCAGCGCGGCGAACGGCGTCGCACCCTTCCCCCGAACTTCGTGGACCGGAATCTTGTCCTTAAGATACGCTGCAAGCAAATCCATGCGTTGACCGACACGGCGATCTTCAAAGGGATGCCGCAACAGCACGGCCGCTTCGTTTCGGCGAGAGTCAGCACTGTCCCAGGCCACGGCCTCGTTGTGGCTGGCGTTCGGCTGTGCAGAGGCCGATGCCGGTTGCTTGGCATTCTGATTGATCTGCGCTTTCCACCGCTCGGCCGCCGTTGCGCCGATTGGAGCATCGCCCTGGCAGGCCACATGCTTGCCTGTAAGCTCCTCTGCAAGACGCGCGGCAATGTTGCCGTCCTGTATGAGTTCATCGCGGCGGCGGCGAAGTTGCGCCCCGGCACCTTCAAGCCACTTTTCCGCTTCGGGAAGGAATCCGATCCGCCCAACCGACGCCAGCAGCGCGCCCACGATTGCACCGAAAGTCACGCGCGCCGGCTTGATCCCGTGGGGAATTGCGATGAGCGCGGAGCCGGTCTCTCTGGAGAAATTGGCGAGCCATCCTCCGGTCGTTACCACGACTAATCGGGCGCCCCGCGCGGCAGAGTCCGCGGCAGCATGGTTAACTTCGTCGGTGTCGCCCGAACCTGAGACCGCAAAAACGAGCGATCGCTTCCCCAGACAGCCGGGAAGTTCGTAGGTACTTTGGACTAGGATTGGCACTGACAGCGTAGAAGCGGTGGCTGCGCGGAGCACGCAGCCTGCCGTATGGCCGGTTCCCATTCCGAGGATGGTGATATTGTCGATCCCGGAAGCGGAGGGCAGGTTAGACAGGCCTTGTGCCAGTTCGGCACCGAGCAACAAATGTTCTGGCAACGCTGCAGCGAGTTCAAAGAAGGGCTTGGTTGCGACGACGCTCATCCCGTCATCCCGCGCCCGCCAGGCGCCCGCCGTCCTGCACGATGGTTTGTCCTGTGATGTAGCCGTTCGCAGCCGAGGCCAGGAAGACGATCAGTGCCGCAACCTCTTCGGCAGATGCGAGTCTGCCAAGGGGCACGCGCTTCTTGTAACGCTTCACCTGCTCCGGGTCGTCGGGCCAATCGGGGTTGTTAAACTTTCCAGGCGCTACGGCATTGATGAGCACATTGAGTGTGGCCAGTTCAGGCGCGAGAAGGCGTGGCAGGGCAGCCAAGCCGGCCTTGGAGAGGGAGTAGGAGAGCGCAGCGGTCGGAGAGGCTGATAAGCCGGCGGTCGATGAGACGAGCACGATGCGTCCGCCTCCCGCCTGCCGCATAAAGGGAAGCATCGCGTCGATCGCGAACACAGCCGAATGGAGGTTAGCTTCGACCACCTCGCGGAAAGGCCCGGGGCAAAGTGCCCCAATCCGGGGCGCACTGCCCTTCTCATCCTTGCCGTGAAGTGCATGCGCAACAATGAGCGATGGCGGTGCCGACCAGAGTGAAGGCGAAAGCTTGGCAAGCCCGGCATGAAGCAAGCCATCTTGGCTCGCGTCGGCTGAGATGGCGATGATGGTCGCATTGGCACTGGCGAGGTCGGCTCGCGCTTTCTCCAGACGCTGCGAGTCCCTGTCGATTAGCACGACATGGGCGCCGGGCTTCGCCCAACAGCGTGCCACGGCTTTTCCTAGATGGCCCGCGCCACCGGTGATGATTATGGTCTCAATGTTTTCCATAGACAGGTTCGCGGGTTACAATTCTTTGAAGTGTGATACGGCCGCGAGTTGCCCTACCAACTTAAGGCAGCCCGCAAACGACACGCTGGACTTCTCCCAGCCAATCATGGTCGTCGGTTCGGGCAATGAACTCGCCAAGGCCATGGCCGCAAAGATCACGCGGTGGTCGGGCGGGAGCTCCAGCATTGCCACGCCGGCGAGTTCCGACGGCTCGACCAAAAAGCCGTCATCGTGCGCCTCAATCTTGACGCCGAAGGGCGTAACGGCTGCCACGGTGGTGGTGATGCGGTCGGTGTCCTTGTCCTTGAGCTCCTGGGCATCACGGACAATTGTTGGCCCGTCGGCACGGGCAGCGAGCGCCGCGAGCAACGGCAACTCATCTATCATGCTCTGTACCAGCGCGTCGCCTGAGACCTCGATACCGCGCAGCCTGTGACCTGACTCGACGACGATCTTGCCGACAGGTTCCCCCGCCTCCATGCGGGTCTGGTGAATCTCGATGCCGGCGCCCATGCGCTGGAGCGTGCGAACGAAGCCAGTGCGCGTCTCGTTGATGCCGACATCCTCGATCACAAGCCGCCGTTTGAAGGGACTGGTCACCACGCAGGCGATGGGAAGTGCGGCGGTGGAGATATCGCCGGGGAGCTTGAGGTCAAAAGCCGGGAGCCGTACCGGCGGTTGCATGCTCAGCGTCATCCCCTTTTCTTTGATTTCAACGCCGAAATGCCGCAAGAGGCGCTCGGTATGGTCACGCGCCGTCGTGCGACGATGGATAGTCGTTGGTCCGGTGCACTGTAGCCCAGCGAAGAGCATGGCCGAGACCGGTTGCGCGCTGAACACAGTTGCTTGATAGTCAATTGGGCCGAGCGGACCGCCAGTAATCCGGACCGGCAACCGTCCGGACTCACCTCCATAGATGATGTGAGCACCTGCCTTGCGCAGCGGATCGACGATCCATTCCATCGGTCTCTTGCGCAGCAGATCATTGCCATCCACCTCGAACTCCCCCGGCGTTCCGGCGAGAAGCCCAATCAGAATACGGGCTGTGGTCGCCGAGTTGCACACGTCGAGCTTCGATTTCCTCTCGAGGACCAGTCCACGCAAGCCCCGTCCGGCGACCACGATGGACGAGTCGCTCGCTTCCCAGATATCGACGCCGAGCTGGCGCAGGCTGGAAAGATTGGCATCGATGTCATCCGATTGCGGGATGTTGCGGATGGTGCTAGTGCCGTCGGCGAGGGCTGCGGCGAAGGCCGCACGCAGGGCAATCGACTTGTCACCCGGAGGCGTCCAGGAAATGAGGGGTGCGCTTGCTAGGTCAAGCACGACCGTGATCGGCACTTTCCTTGAAATCTTCGTTGGGGTGCCCTCCTCGCTCGGGGCGATCCCTGCATGTTGCGACATGCTGTTGATGACATCGTTGTCAGAGAGCAGCGCATGTTTCTCCTCGTAATCAACCGGTGGCGTGGGCACGCGGTTGGGCATCGACTTGGCGTAGGAGGCATAGCGGAAGCGCTTGCGCTGCAGTCCGAGATTGTTGTCGGCCATAAAGGGCCGACTGCGCACGCTAGCAAGACCAAGCTCCACGGCCGCCTTCACGATTTTTTCGCCCGCCTCCGTGCGCGTCATCAGCGTCGAGTGGCGTGGCGGCTTCGCCCCGCTTTGGCTCGTTGCATAGATGTTGGGGTCGCCGTCAGAGATCGAGACATCCGCGATACCCGACCACCAATCCCCGCAGGCAAGGCAACGATGCGTCTTGAATCGCTTGAACTCGTCCACGCATTCAGAGAAAGGAAGGGTATGCCGGCCTCCGTCGCGCGTCTTAACTGTGAACATGCCGGGATATTCGCCTTCACGGTAGCGCATCTCGGCGACATCTTCGAGCCGGACGCCTAGTTTCTCGGTGATCAGGAACTCGGTTCCGGCGCGCTTGGTGCTGGATGCACAAGCGATCTCGACGGCGAGCACGACCTTAGCCGCAACCTCCGGCATCGGATCGATATTCTGCATCTTGCGCACCGCTTGAATCTCGCAAGGCACGCCGATGAGGGCAATGCGCTTGAAGCGGGGATCGCGTAGCAATTGCAAATTTGGCGTGAGGCAGTAGCTCGTTTGGCCACAGCGGATCACATCTTCCTCGCTGTTTGTGATGATTGCTTGCGGCACCCAAGGACGGTTCGGATCGCGGCCGACAACGATAACAGCATCGGCAAGGCCAGATCGCAGCGCCGTCAGCATCAAAGTTGTGCCGGCGCCTCCCGCTGCGGCGCCGGAGAGGACACGCGGATTGTTCGATGTGAGCACTAAGCTCTGGCGATATATACCGGTCCAGCGCTCGTCCCTTGTTCGCGTGCGGCCGAAGATCCTCATCTCCGAGCGCGGCGTGGCGGTATCTTTGCCGGGGCAGACATCGAGGCATAGCGAACAGGTGTCGCAGGGCATGGATTCCGGCACCATCAGTGGCACAGGCAGGCCATCGTCACCCATCTCCAAAAAGCCCGGCTTGCACACGGCAACGCAAGCGCCGCACCGCGTGCACATGTCCTGGTCCAGGATTTCCCGCTTGAGATCCAAGAACGACATAAGTTCCCCTAACTTGCGCAAGCCGGCTCAATGTTGCGCGACACCGTTTCACTTGTGGGGGCGGAGCTGGCCTCCCAATCCTCGATCGACGGCATGTCCGTTTTTTGCGTGGTGAGGTAGGTGCGGATGGTTTCGCCCGCTCGTTGCGCCGCATCGGGTGCCATGCGTCCGTGTAACGCCTTGTCCACAAACCCGTCGATCGCCTCGTATGGGTCGGCGATCGGTGCCGCCACACATGCTTCCCGTGCCACTTCAGGGAATGCATCAGGTCCCCGCAGCCGGTAGCTCAAGCCGATGTTGGACGAACACACCAGGTGGGTCAGCAACTCGGGGTCGTCGAGATAGGCCTCAAGTTTCGGCAGGCATCCGATCCGTTCGGCCAAGTCGTCCGCGTAGCGCGTGTAATGAACAAGAGTGCGAGTCCTCTTCGAATTTGCAAAGAAGGCTTCCTCCCATGCGCAGTCCTCCTCGATCGTGCGCAGCATCTCCTCCTTCGCGGGTAGTTCGCGCTCCCCGCTGCACAGTTGTGCGAAATACCGAGCCAGCAGTTCCGAAAGCACCGGCAGGCCTCCCTGCCGCGGGCGTGCAAGGCCGAAGAGCGCCACGCGCCGACCGAGCTCGGGTTGGAACGCGTGCTTGTACAGCCTGCGGACATCCGGAATCTCGACATTTGCGATCCAGCCGCCGGGGATGGAACTCTCCTCGTAGCCCGTCGAGAACATCATCGCGTCCACCTCCACCGTTGACTGGTCGTCAAAGGTGACGGTGCTGCCGTCCACACGGGAGATCTCTGCGGGCGCCCGCACCTGGATGCGCCCGTTGACAACATTCGCCACGACATCGTCGTTCTTCTGCAAGGAACGGCGTCCGCCGGAGCGTCGGTTCCAATCGTA
Source organism: Methylacidiphilales bacterium (assembly GCA_044348085.1). Classification (GTDB taxonomy): domain Bacteria; phylum Verrucomicrobiota; class Verrucomicrobiia; order Methylacidiphilales; family Verrucolacustridaceae; genus Verrucolacustris. The sequence continues at coordinate 13,101 of JBIKTM010000067.1, forward strand.
GAGCACCTTTTCGTGCTCGCTCAGCGTGCGGGTGCTCCTGAACGACCGCTTGAAGTTATAGAACTCGGCACGCTGATCCGGCGTCATCCAGTGGAACAGGCGGGTGGAATCGACATCGGTGGTTCGGCGGTCCGGTCCGCGATAGCGCTTAATGATCTCGGGAAATGTCCGCATGCAGAGTGTGCACTTGGACGCAACATTGGATATCTGCAGAGTGATATCGGCCGAGGATTCACCCATGCCGATGCACAGCACGCGCAACCCGCGGAACTGTTCGGGGTCCTTGTAGGCTCCGCTATGTGCCACGAAGCCCTGGAATGTATCGAGGCCCGGGATGCGCGGCAGGCGTGGCGAACTCGCGCGGAAGGCTCCCCGGCAGATGGCCACCGCATCGAACACCTGGGATTCGGCTCCCCGAAAGTTCACTTGGACGCGGCCATCTGGCCTGGGTTCCACTGTCGTCACTTCGGTACCGAACCGGATCCTGGGGAGCAGGCCGAATCGTTCCGCAAAAGCGTTTAGGTATTCGGCATAGCGCCCCCGCGTCCAGAGTTCCCGCTTTTCCCTAGCGGGCGGCGGCATGCTTGTGAAGCACATGTAGTGCTGAGAGACGGTTAGCCGCATGTCGCTGTAGGCCACCCCGGTTGTAAAGACGCCGCCTTCGCGCTGAGACTGCTCGTAACACGTTACCTCATGCCCCTTGGCGAGTAATTCCTTCATCGCCACGAGTCCCGACATTCCCGCGCCCACCACGCAAACCCGCTCCTTTCTGCCCGCGGCTAAATCCGTGGCGTGGCTATACGACATAATTTCATCAATCTTGCATCACCACTGCATCAATACAACTTGCAAACACTATATCCGGAAACACCTATGCAGGACCCGACAGCTTCACCACCGAAACAGGCACACTGTTCTTTGGAAACAACCCAACAACGATTCAGGCGGGTGGCGCCTATTTTACCGATTGAGAATCAGGCTTCATCGTCGCCCCAACTGCCCCAACACCTCTCGCTACCTTGGCGTGAGCAGTTCCTTCCCCAAATCCAATCCGTCGCTTCGGCGAAACAGAAGTTGGAACAAGCAGCGGTTGAAGCTCCTGCCAAATAACGCGAAGAGCCTCATCATGCCGCAAGAGCTTCGCATCCATCTGGGCCAGCTTTTTTAAAATATCGGACTGCATCGCAAGCAGTTTCCGCTGCTTAATAAATGCCCGAACAACATAAAGACTCATCTTCACAGCCTCCTCACTGCTGAGCACATTCGCCACCATCAACGCCCCATGTTCCGTAAATGCGTACGGGCGCGCTTTAGAATATTTTAAGCGGGAAAGGTGGTCACAATTTGTGACCACCTCCTGCTTCTCCACATCAGAGAGTTGAAACATAAAATCAGTCGGAAAACGCTCCACGTTACGTTTCACAGCCTGATTCAATGCTTTTGTCGAGACTCCGTAAATCGCAGCCAAATCAGCGTCCAGAAGGACCCTTTCCTCCCGAATAAACAGAATCAGCCCCTCAAGCCGACCCTTATGCTTAACAACGCGTTTTGTACCCACTCTTTTCTCCATATAAGATTAAACCGCTCAAACCCCAAAAGGGTTCGCCGATTTCTAGCTTTTTTACATTCTCACATTCTCACTTTCACACCTTCCAACAATCCAACATTCAAAATTAAAATCCCCCCTACCCCCACCAATGTCCTACCCCGTTTGATAGGATTACGGGAAATGCGCAACACCTCTACCCAAGCTCTCGATGCCGTCGAAACTATCTTCAAATCGATGGATTGGTCTTACGAACGCAAATCAAACCCCAACGGGATCTTTACCGGGTTCAAACTCGATAAACAGAACAACGTCCACATCGTCATCATGCCTGACGATAAAGGCAACAGCCTACTCCTGGGCTGCGCCTACCACTTCACCACCCCCAAAGGCCAACTGGGCAAGCTCCGCCGCTTCTTCCAAAAGGAGGCGCTCAATATCAATGACCTTTCCATTCAGTACGAACCCGCACGCGGGGTCCGACTCAGTGGCCGTTGCTGGCTCCCACAGTTCGACGTCTATCCAGAGGACCTTGTTTCTCTGATCGAACCCTACTTCAAGTCTCTCATGGGGACCTGTACCCACCTCTACCCCGAACTCATCAAACTCCTTCGCCACCAGGAACGAATCAAACCCCAGGACGACTTCCACCTCCCTTCATGAAAGATTCTTCATCGCTTTCCGCATTCATCTATAAAACCCTCCATAGCTCAGCGAGGTTTACCGAGACTGAGCGACGGAGGGCCCCCTCAATCCCAAAAACCCTTCGAAGCTCAGCAAGGTTTACCGAGACTGAGCGGAGTAGGGCCACCTCTTCGATCGCCCTAATCCTAACCCTGTTGCTAGCGTCTCAATGTTTCGCCTGGGACGACGACGACACCGACTCAAACTCCTTCCACCAATCAAACATCCAACATCAAGAATCAAAAATCACCCGCAGCTCAGTCATCGATTACGGATACAAAAACACATATCAGGCCAACCCATCCCACCGAACTTCCGTCATCGATTTTGGTGGACCGAAACGGTTGGCCCAAGAAGACACCTACATCGCCCCCAAACAACTCAGAACCCAGATCCATCAGGATCCAATTGAGAGGCAGAACCATCTCCTTCGGGAGAGCACAGCCTCCCTGCAACGTGAAACCGAAAGGAGACAGGAGAACAACGCCATTCAACAAGCCAAACAGGACGCCTACTACGCCCAGTTGGATCGAGAGGAGTGTGAGATGGCCGAGTTTCTTGGCGGGGTTTACAAAGCGAAGTTCGGGGCCACCACAGGTCGCAACTCAGCCATTACCAGCGAGGGATACATATTCCGTAGTGGCGACAACTTCATCACCCCACGCGGAATCTACAGCAAGGATAGGGACATCTATGCCGGACCGGACGGCATCACCACCCAAACAGGCAATCTCTTCTTCGGAAACAACGGGACAACAATCCAGGCAGGCGGTGCCTATTTTACCGATGGCCGCTCTGGGTACGTCGTTGGCCCCAACTGCCGCAACACCTCCACCTGGCGCTCCCGATGAATATCTTTATCTCTAAAATCCGCCCGCCGCGGGCGCCCTTCGAAGCTCCTCCGCGAAGCGGGATAGGAGCGTAGTAGGGCCATAACCCCTTAATCCCTTCTTAATCCCCTTCCACCTTAAACCCTCCGAAGCTCAGCGAGCCTGCCGAGACTGAGCGAAGGAGGGCCCCTTCCCCACCATTGACATCCCTCCCCTTGAGATCGAAACTCAACCCATGAAAGTCGAAGTCGAACGAGAACAAGACGGCCGGTGGATCGCTGAAGTCCCCGTAATTTCTGGGGCCATGGCCTACGGTGCCACCCGGGATGAAGCGGTCTCCAAGGTCGAGGCTCTCGTCCTCCGCATCCTCGCCGATCGCCTGGAACACGGCGAACCCTCCCCCGAAGTCTCGGAAGTCTTTAGCCTCGCGGCATGAGCCAATGGGGCTCTCAAAAGAGCCGTAGAGTCCTGCAGGCCCTTCTTTCCATCGGTTGGCAGATCAAACGCCAATCCGGCTCCCACAAAGTCCTTTCCCACCCCAACTACCCTGATTTCGTTTTCGCCTTCCACGAAGGAGTCGAGATCGGCCCCAAAATGCTCTCCCGCATCGCCAAAAAGACCGGCCTCAAACCCGACAACCTTTAGAGCCTTGGGTTGTTGCATTTTGCATCAACTTACCGCTCCTCCTCCGCCGTCATCCTTAACCCCTTAACCCCTTAATCCCTTTCTTCTATGCCCCCTGTCCCCTCCCGCCTTCCACTTGTCCCCGTGCAGCGGGTTCAGCACGAAGGACGGGTCACCCCACAATCTCGCAAAACGCCGGTTGCGACCGCGGCTGTGGCACCGGCAGATTCTCCTGCCGTAATCCTTCCAGGTGGAACTCGATCGTCTCCCGCATCCGGCTCTCCGTTTCCTCACGGCTCGCCCCGGTGGCCACACAGCCGGGCAGGTCTGGGGAGTAAGCGGAAAAGCCAGTCTCCGATGGCTCTAGGATGATGAGATAACGGCTCATGGTTGTTTCAGACCCGACTGCTTTAAGATACTATTTTGGGTCCCGGGGGCAAGATCGTCACTAGGATGACCCGCCACTGTCACCAGACCCTTCTTGGTCGGATGCTTGTACTGGCTATGGCTCCCCTTTGTTCGGGCCAAAAACCACCCATTATCCATAAGCTTTTTCAGCATATCCCGTACCTTCATGCGATTCCTTCAACAAGATCACTCCCCATCCCATATTAAACCGCCGTCCCCCAAAAAGGGTTCGGTCATTTTTAACTTTTTTACATTCACCCATTTCCACCTTCTCACATTCAAACCCTCCATAGCTCCTCCCGAGTCCGCGAGGTTTGGAGCGACGGAGGGCCACCTGTCCCCTTTCACTTACAACCTTTCAGTTTCAGATGATCAAAACGTCGGTGTTTTGGATTTGAGGATCAACCTCGAGCCTGAAGCAGAATCGTGTCTCTGTGGTACTCTAAATATTCAGACTGCTTTCGGCTAAACGCACCTGCATTAAAGCTTTCTGACTGAGGGATTCCCATTTTAACTAAAGACAGTCGGTCCGCTACGCCCGAAACAATCAAATCCCCACTATTTTTGAAGGATATATATCCCCCATCGAACAAGTGATCGATCGAAGGGGTAAGCAGAAGCCCATTTTCTCCATCAAGTCGCTCCTTGTTTCCAGAAACTCTCCAAGGCTTGATATGACTAGCGATGAGGTGCTCCGGTCGACTTACTTTTGTGACCCGACAACATGTTTCGATTGAAGCTACCCTTGCCTTAAACAACCCCTGCCCTCTTCTTGATTTTACAACCTGCTCCTTCTCCGTCTTTGTTAATTCAGAATCCTGATCCACCCTGCGCTCTAATTCTCTATCCCAATCATTCAGAATATCCGCGGGAGCCCGTCCAACCTCAACCGCCTCCTCATTGAGCCTAGAACGCGTTTCCGATTCCTGTACTGCTGCTTGACCCTCTATTCCAATCAGGCCCAACAGTGCATGACCAAAAGAATCCGGTAGTTCTGCCAGGTAGATTTGATTTCCAGTACCGTCTGCTCGTATTGGTGAATACCTTTCCGGCAACAAAGGGCGGAGTAGATCCATGTGCTGCCTTGGCTCAATCTGCTTAAGTAGAACCTTAAACTGAACATCCACCCGCCAGCCAACTTCGTTCCAGCTGGCGCCAGCCGAACCGAACTCTTGAGGCTTTGGACATGTATAGGCCGGGCGTTGAGCAATCCCAATGGCCATGATCTTTCTACTGCAAAAGGAGAAAACAATATCTCCACGGGCCACCTCCCGCATCGTCTCATAAAAATGGTTTGTGGATTCATCCCGATTCACTTTGGGAGACCACATATATCCCCCCGGCACTTCGTGATCGAAGGTCTGGTTTTGGCTAACCCACCAGAACTTCATTTAATAAGCTTCTTCTTTCATAGATTTTCAAGTTTTGGCTCAAGAAGTTCAAACGGAATAATGCTTCGGATGGTTCGGCACTGCGTTGCCATCTTGGGGTCATTGGCTTTAATGACTGCATCGTATGCATTTCTTATAAGTTCGATTGAGATCCGTAGTGCCTCGGGCAAATAAAGCAGCATTGGTGAACACATAATATGGTTGTAGATGTATTTTGCATCACGTCCGGCGTGAGTTTTCCTTTGGTAAAATCCGGGGCCATCGTAATCGCCCAGCCACCCCAACCAGTGCTCTTTTTGGCTTTTGTACCATGGATCCCGATTGATGGCTAAAAGCGGATGGGCTTCCAGCTTTTGACTATACTCACCCTGCTTAGGAAGCTTCTCAATGACTGCCCTCAGTCCCTTAGCATCCATAATCACTTCCTCAAATGATCCACTGTTGCCCAATCCCCTGGTGCTCGTTGGTATTTCCAGAAGATCCAGCCGTTTGCTGCCCCTTTTACGACCTTACCGGCTGCAGCTGACGGTGATTCATAAACCCTTCTTTTATATCTAACTTTCCCGCCTTTAAGCAGGAGTGCCCGGAACACTTTCCCTTTGTACCACGCTTTCAGCTTCGTTCTTCGAAGCTTGCTTCCTCTGCCCTGGGATAGGGACTTTCTCGGCTTATCCCCAAAAAGAAGGGCTACCTCATAATTTAGCCGGTCTTTCACATCCCGGGCAAAACGGCGCCGGATGTCTTCAGACTTTGGAAACTTCCCTTTTTGTTTATTCCCTTTGGGCTGAACGATTCTAAGAATCAGAGACTCCAGTTCCCTTAGATGCTGCTCCCCGATGGTTAGGTAGACGCTGAACCTATCCCAGGAACTGCCATGGCGATCATGGAGATGGCTTTTCAGCCGCGAGCGCAGATTCTTTGCCAGACCCACGTAGTAGAGCTTCTCTTTTCGATAAAGGGCGTAGACCCCGTTTCTACGCCGAACGTACTGTTTGATGATCTTCTGATGCTTTTCCAAAGCATCACGGGAGATGTTTTCTAGGTGTTGGCAGACGAGGTGGTTCATTTTACATCTTCCATACTCATAGAGTACGATCGGGCTCCTTCATTAAGAACCAAGGGATCTGGCTTGTTTCGCTTTGAGTTAAATAACTCAATAACCTCTTTAACAACGGAATAGTCTTTTTGCACGTCTTGTATAGTAATAGTTTCATGTGAGAATATTTTCCACATATCATTAAACTTTGGCTCGTCTTTAGTTATTACAGTTTCAGTCCTTACCATGGTCTTGCCATGAGCCATGTCATTTCGAAATATTCTCAACGAGGATATATGTGAAAGTAATACGCCATCGAGAAGGCCTTCCATGTGAAGGGCTTCGAGAACGGCCTTGATTTTATTGTTAAAGGGAGATCGCTCATGGTCATCCCATTTCTTTACCTCCTCACGACCTATATGATTTACATACGCTTCCAAAGTAAAAAAGCTGAAGACCTTTGCCGCTTGTAAAAGCAAAAGTCGTCCATCTTCGGATTTTTCAGCCATACGCAAAAGAGATCGGCCAGTATTAAGGAAAGCTGCGTAAGTTTTACACGTATACTGATAATCCACTTTGTGCATGAGATTAAGATGTTTTTGAGAATGCTTCTTTGAGGACGGCTTGGAGGAGGTGGGCGGCATGGGTACGGGCGTGCTCAATCTCCACTTCCAGCGCACGGCACGTCGCCATCAGCCCCTCTACCCGCTCCACGATTGCGGTTTGTTCGGGCAGTGGTGGGAGGCAGATGGGTTTCAGGTAGAGATCATCTCGCGTCACGTTGTTCATCGATGTCGATTTGCCCATTCCAAGTCCCGCGAAATAGGCTCGCGCTTGAGCTGACTCGTTATGTAGCGCGACATACTTCTTGTCCGCGCCATCCATTAAGACAACGCGGATTGTCTTGTCGGAGAGCAAGAGGTTTCGGTCGCACGCATGAACGATGGCGCACTTGCCGGCAAGGCCCTTCGATCCGCTGGCCCGGCAAAAGATTAGATCATCGACAACAACCTGTGCCGACAAATCATCAGGCGGAGTTGCGCGCCAGAACTTGTTTTCTCGTTCGAGGAATTTTCCAGAGGTGATCGCGCTCGTCTTGATGACACCCCATTCCTGGGCAGTGACTTCACGCTCCTCGCATTTGAAACTACTGCCTGCTTCATAAGCCTTTGCCAGTTCGCCAAAGCGGCACCACTCCCAGCTTTTCGGAATCTCAAAGGGGATTTCAGCGGGGGTGATTTTGGGCAGGGGCTTTTCGGGGCGGAGTTTCTTGGCGGCGATGAGGCGGACTTTCTCGGATTGGATGCGCTGGATGAGCTGGCTCGCGGGTTCCACGTCCGGGTGGGCGCCACGCCAGTCGTCGGTCAGCTTGCCCTGAATCGCCTCCTGCAGGATAGCTTGCTTGAGTTTGGCGAGCAGGAGTTCCTGCCGCGTGATCTCATGCTGTGTGATACTGATTTTGGCACGCGCCTGATTGATGCGCTGGATGAGCGCGTGCTGCTCGGGGAGATCGGGAAGATAAACATCGTAGTTAAGGAAGAAGGTCTCATCGACGGGTTTTCGATTTGTTGTGCCCTTACTCGCCTTCCTGCAAGCATTCAAAAACACCGGCGACTGAAGAAAGACATTAAAGAATTCAGGTTCGACCTCGTTTTCATTAATGTGAAAGGCGAGAAAGCTGTTTGTGACGACAGCGCCATCAAGTTCTTCCGGAACAATTCCAAATGCTCCGTTGCGGGCATCTATCTTGCTTAACAAAAACTGCCCGGGCGTGACTCTAAATTGATCTTTCGTTCCGATTGTTGCTCCGTCTTGAATGCGGCGGAGCACAACACCTTTGTAATTCATCCGAACTGTAACCTGCTTGTAAAGCTGCCCATTTTGAATCTCCACGCGATCTTTGACACGAGTGAGTAAGTCCCGAATACGCTTCATTTGTCGGCGTAGCGTTGTTTTAACGCATTGAGCGCGTGAGTCACACGCTCAATGGAATTGGCGAACTCGGTTAGGCACTCGGAAACTGACATCTCGCTCTCAACGACAGACGAATTCGGATTCTTCACATCCAGATCAAAGCCCTTCTTCAAATCGCCGACCTTCACCTTCCACGCGAGGTCGCTTTCCTCGCGTTTGTCCCACCACTTGATGAGCGGTGCGAACTCATCGAACTGGATGGCTTTGGTTTTTGAGTAGCTCTTTTGCCCCTCGGGCAAGCGGTGCTCCCAATACCAGATTTCCTTCGTGGGGGTGCCTTTTTGAAAGAAGAGCAGGTTGGTGGAGACTGTGGCGGGGTGAAAGGTAGACTGCGGAAGGCGAATGATGGTGTGTAGGTTGCAGTCGGTAAGTAGTTTCTCGCGGATGCGCTCCTTGTAGCCGTCTCCCGTGATGCAACCGTCGGGGAGTACAATTGCGCAGCGTCCACCCGACTTGAGCAACTGGATCATGAGGATAACGAAGAGGTCGGCGGATTCGCGACAGCGGAAGGATTGCGGGAAGTTAGTCTCTACGCCGGCAGCAATGCCTGCGCCGAACGGCGGATTGGCAAGGATCACATCCACCTGCTGCTTCGGGCCAATGGAGTTGTACTCGGTCTTGAGACTGTCCTGGTAATGGTAGTCGGGCACATCCATGCCGTGGAGTATAAGGTTGGTGAGGCCGAGGACGTAAGCGACGGGTTTGTACTCCCAGCCTGTGATGGACTTCTGAAGCACGGCTTCGTCGTCTAAAGTATGGACTTCCTTTGCACGGATAAAATCAATGGCGGCACTCAAGAAGCCGCCCGTGCCGGCGGCAGGGTCGAGGACGCGCTGGCCGAGCTTGGGCGCGGTCATTTGGGTCATCAACTGCGTTATGGCGCGTGGGGTATAGTATTCACCCTTGTTGCCGGCGTCGCGCAACTCGATAAGGATGGATTCGTAAATCGTGCCGAAAATGTGGCGGTCATCGGAATTGTTGAAGTCAAATCCGTTGAGCTGGTTTATCACCTTACGCATGGCGTAGCCGGACTTCATGAAGTTGTTCGAGCCGTCGAAGACTTCACGGACGATGCCAGCGCGCTGCGGTGCGTTAGGGGATTTCAATTCGCGCAGGCAGGCGAACAGACCAGTGCGGGCGTCGTTGATGAATTCGAGGAGTTCGTCGCCAGTGATGCCCTCAGGGTTGGCGGCCCAGGTACGCCACTGAAATTTCTCGGGGATGACAGACTTGTAGCCTTTGCGAATGAGTTCGAGCTCTTGATCTTTGTCATCGATGATTTTTAGAAATAGCATCCAACCGAGCTGTTCGAGGCGTTGGGCGTCACCTGAGATGCCCTGATCTTCGTTCCGCATGATGTTGCGGACGTTTTTGATGATGGATGAGATGTTTGGCATAAGACTTTATGCAGCAAGACTGTATAACTCGTTTGCGAGTGACTGAATAGCAGCGTCATAAGCGTCCTTACCACCAAAGGCTCGAATAATTTCAACTGGCGACCCTAAACGATTAAGGGGTTCGAGACGGATAATTTCTGGGTTTTCAAAATCAAGGCCACCATCATCCGCATATTTATCCAGCAAGGTAGCAATCACCTTTCGGGCGAGCTCCCCGTATTTTGTGAAGTAATCGCGCTTCTTGACCTGTTCAGCGCGTTCCTTACGTGTGAGCGGCTTTTGCTCATATGCAACGTGGCAAATTAGATCAAATGGATCAAAAGCGGATCCGATTTCCTCATTCAATGCGGCGAAGATGACGCCATGTTGTTCCAGCTCCTCGACGATGGCGCATTTTTTTTCAGACTTTTTCCACGTATTAAGGAATGAATCGAGCGAGCCGTAACTAGCACGGATGTTTTTGCGAGTGTAGTCGCGCAAGCTCTCGGTGATAACCTTGCCGTCATCGCCAAGGTACTGGACACGCTCCTTGATGACAGTGACTTCCACCCCTTTGACGGTGACTTTGCGACGCACGTTATATGTCGTTGGATCTTCAGCAAGGTTGGATACGTCCGGCTTTTCAGGTTCTGGGAAAATGATTTCATCGCCAGAAAGATCGTCGGTAACGGGCGTGTCCTCAGTTTCATTTTCGGCATCGGAAATATCATCGTCCCCTCGGACCTCTTTCACACGCACAGGATCGCCGTCGAACTCCTTGTCTGCGAAAAGGGACGTCACGTTGCGGAAGTCCATAATAGTGAAGTAAAACTTCTTGAAATCTTCGTTGATTCGCGTGCCTCTCCCGATGATCTGCTTGAACTCGGTCATTGAACTAATGTTCGAGTCGAGAACGATGAGTTTACAGGTCTGCACGTCAACGCCCGTGGTCAGAAGCTTAGAAGTCGTAGCGATGACGGGGTAAAGTTCGCTGGGGCTCTTAAAGGCATCCAGCTGATCTTTGCCCTCTTTATTGTCGCCGGTGATCTGCATCACATATTTACTATTAATAGCAACGAGGTCAGCGTTGGCGTTGGCGAGCTCCTTCCGCATTCCTTCCGCGTGCTCAATGTCTACGCAGAAATCTATGGTTTTTGAAAAGCGGTCGCTCCCTTTCAGAAACTCTGTGATTTTTTCCGCAACAAGTCTTCGTCGTTCCTCAACGACCAGGTTCCGGTCGAAATCGGAACGGTTGTACATGCGGTCTTCAACGAGCTTACCCTCTTTGTCCTTAAATCCAGCCGGCGGACGCCAGCCCTCCGCGTCAATGTCGAGCGTGACCTTGATGACCTTGTAGGGCGCGAGGAAACCGTCATCAATGCCCTGCTTAAGCGAATATGTGTAGAGCGGGTCGCCGAAATACTCGGAGCTAGAGATTTCCTTTGTCTCTTTCGGTGTGGCAGTGAGGCCAATGTGGGTAGCTCCCTTGAAATAATCCAAAATCTCCCGCCACTTACTGTCTTCACGGGCACTCCCTCGATGGCACTCGTCGACGATGACGAGATCAAAGAATTCAGGACTGAATTGTTTATAAGCGTCGTTGTCTTCGTTATCAGAAAGGCCCTGGTAGAGCGAAAGGTAGATATTGTAGGCGGTGTCAATGTGCCGATGCTTAATAACGGTCATTGCTTCCTTAAAGTGGCGGAAGTCATTGCGCACGGTTTGGTCAATTAGATCAGTGCGGTCAGCTAGAAACAAAATGCGTTTTTTCAGCCCGCTCTTCCATAGCCGGTATATGATTTGGAATGCTGCGTATGTTTTCCCGCAACCGGTTGCCATGACAAGTAGGTGGCGATTATTGCCCTCATTCCGAGCGATTGCTTCGACTGTGCGATTTACAGCGATTTGCTGGTAGTAGCGGGGTGAGCGATTCGAGCCGTCTGAAAAGTAATCTTGGGCAACGACAGCCGCAACTCCGTCTGTGATACCTTTGAAGGCCTTGTATTTTTGCCAAAGCTGTTCAGGCGAAGGAAATGCGTTGAGCGGGATCTCCTTTTCGATTGCCCCCGATTTTACGGTTTTGTCGTGAAACAGAAATGCATCCCCGTTGCTGCTAAATACAAAAGGGATATCGAGGGTTTTGGGCTCGGCATATGCAAGTGCCTGCTGAATACCTGATCCAACCGTGTGCGTGTTATCCTTTGCTTCAATTATAGCGATCGGAATATTGGGTTTGTAGTAAAGTATGTAATCGGCACGCTTTTGTGTTCCGCGGACATGGATTTTACCTCGGACGTAAATTCGCCCATCAGTGAAGCCCACTTCCTCACGAACCTGAGTACTTATATTCCAGCCGGCTGCCTCAAGACTGGGCGTGATAAACTTGGTGCAAATATCCCGTTCTGAGAGCTTCTTCTTGTTCATTTTTAGGCTTTTATTTGAAAATAGGCAGATTCTTTATGCCATTTTATGAAAAATAAGCCAGCCAGCTAAATGTTTGCAGATTTACCATTTCTCCATGTTGTCATAAGGGGGACTTTATTGGGGCAGGCAAAAAGCCCCAATCTTTACTTACGACCCAATTTACTGAGCCAGCAAACAAGTGCAGTTAAGGCTGAGCCCAGGATTAAGCCGTGGGTGAATACCAGCCAGCCGCTGATCATTTTTTCTTTTCCCGGTTTTCCCGCCGCATGAATGCGTAGGCCGTCAAACCACTGCCGATTATCAATCCAGAGCAGAACAGGAATTCATGACTAAACCAGTAGTTCATTTTTTTGACTCCTTAACCTTAATTCCGCTCACACCACCTCCAGAGCGGTTATTTCCCTTAAGTGCCTTTCTCATTTCTGTTTCTTAAAAACGCACCAGAGAAAATACAGCAACAGGATCGACTGCAGGGCCAGCACCGCGACCAACTGTGGGTTTTGCACATTCATCCCTATCTCGTCGCCCATCCAAGTCTAAACACCACCCTACCATCCTTATCCATTTCTTTTCCCAGCTCACTCATTTCGACATTCTGCATAAAGCCGTCGCGCCAGCGAACAAACCAACCACTGCGGAGCAGCATCCTTGCTTGGGCGGGGGTAGGTCTTAGGGGGCCAATGTCGAAACGTCCTTCGCGAACTTTGCGGACCTCGCGTGAGCAAATTCTTCCTTAACCCCATAACCCCTTAATCCCTTCACAACCACTACCTCGTCGACCATCTAGGTTTGAGCACCACGCTCCCGGCCGTCGTTGTCGTCTGACCACCTCCCGTGTAAGTACTGCCCGCTTTTGTGATCACCTCGTCCTCGTCGATGAAGGTGCTCCCCGCACGGGTCACCACACCTCCATCCGGAGTTAAGTAGACACTTCCCACCTTCTGGTACTGGCCACGTGGGGTCAGCCAAACGCTACCCCTCTTCATAATCACCCCACCCTCACCCGTCGCGATCGATCCCGCCATGTTGTACTGCCCTTGGCCCCGATACACCGCCGCCACAAAATCCCTCATCTCTGCCTTCTCATCATCATCCTCATCCGCCCAGACCGTAACCTCCAAACCCAACATCAACACCACTGCCATTACAACCGCCATGACAGGCCCCATCCACAACACCTCCACATTTCGACATTCTGCATAAAGCCGTCGCGTCAGCGAATAAACCAACCACTGCGGAGCAGCATCCCTGCTTGGGTGGGGGAAGGTCTTAGGGGACCAAATATCGAAATATCCATCCTCATTTTTTATCATCCCTTATCTTACAGAACCCCTAGGACATTGGCAGGGTCACCCATTTCATTACGACATTTGGCACATTGTCGTAAAATCCTCTGATAAATACCAGCTCTTCCCCTCCCCCTCATTTCGACATTCTGCATAATGTCGAAATGTGAGCGACGACATCGAATTTGGGTCTGACTCTGAAACCCAATGATTCCTTAAACCCATAACCCCCGCGTCTGCGCCCCGACCTGCCCCGAATCGGTCGGGGCCGGCGTCGGGGCTTAACCCCATAACCCCTAAACTCTCCAAAGTCCCGCATGCGCGGGACGACGGAGGGCCGCCACCTTACACGTCCCGCAAAGCCCTCGCGTCCCTCCTCCGCCCCGCCTGAAGCACCTAGGACTTGGCTTTGCCTTTGAGGTGATCAGCAATCCACGCCGGATCCCGCCGACAATCCAATACCGCCCAGACAGTCACAGCATCCTTTTCCTTGGTATAATAAATCGCAGAGGGAAAAACCCGGCTGAGCAGCCTAAAGTAGTCATGGTAAACCTTCCGGTGAATCCCCGCCGTCACCCCTAAAGATTCGATGTCCTTCGCCAGGCAGTTAAGAAAGTAGTCGCCCAACCCCTCTTGCCGGGCTTCATAAAAAGCCATGCCGTCCACCAAATCCTGGACGGCCTCCGCGACCAGCAGAATCTGAGTCAAGATTGCGAGAGCTTGCGCTTAGCCTGTTCCCAAGCCACCAGCTTGGATTTTCCCGACTGAGCTTTGTCGCGTCGTTCATCGAGAAGATTTCGATGCTCCTCAGGGACGGGCAAGCTTTCAACTTCGGGCCTCAGGCTATCCCAAAGAAACTCAAGTATCTTCCACTTCTCCGTGGGGGCCAACGCCGCTAATTCCGCCGTACTCATAGTATGAGTTTGTAACAACCCAAGACAGAGTCAACCCAGGTATTCCCCTATTTTCTCACTGCCCAAAAATCCACGCGAAAGCGCGCGTCCCGCAACCGCGGTGAAGTGGGCAAATTCTTCCATAACCCCTGAATGCCTTAATCCCTTCACAATTCCTACCTCGTCGACCATCCGGGTTTGAGCACTACACTGCCGGCAGTCGTTGTTGTTTGACCGTTTCCGGTATAGGTACTGCCTGCCTTCACAGTCACCTCGTCCTCGTCGATAAAAGTGCTCCCCGCACGGGTCACCACACCTCCATCCGGCGTTAAGTAGAAACTTCCCACCTTCTGGTACTGGCCGTGTGGGGTCAGCCAAACGCTACCCCTCTTCATAATCACCCCTCCCTCACCCGTCGCAATCGATCCCGCCATGTTGTACTGACCCTGCCCCCGATACACCGCCGCCACAAAATCCCTCATCTCTGCCTTCTCATCATCCTCATCCGCCCACACCGTAACCTCCAAACCCAACATCAACACCACTGCCATCACAACCGCCATGACAGGCCCGATCCACACCACCTGCACATTTCGACATTTGGCACAATGTCGAAGGTTTGAGAATTGTTTCACCATCCTTTCATCCTGCGCATAGGGGTAGGACAAAAACGGACCTAGGCCTAATCCCCCCGCTCGCCCCTCTTTTTACCTACCCCCCCCGTCCTCCCTCATTTCGACATTGTGCCAAATGTCGAAATGTTACTTTTTTACTTTGGACCGAATCCTTTTTACAAAAAACCAGTTTAATCCTGTATGGGTGATTCACAGATCCATCAGTTGGCGACCATCTTCAAAGGAGCTGGCAACCATCGGCGTCTCAAGATTCTATTAATTCTCGCCCATCACCCCGCTCTTTCCCTGGAGGACCTCTGCCAACAAGTCGGGTCTACCCTGACCACGATCAGCGAGCATACCCGCCGACTGGCCCTCGCCAGGCTGATTCGGAAACGTTACCACGGCCGGGAGGTCCACCACACCCTCACACCTCTCGGCCACCGTATTCTTTCCTTCTTCCCCGCACTCCTCACCCCATAATTATCTAGCTCCTTTTACACAACCTCCAGCGCCGTGTTCAGGATCATGAGCATCGTGGCCTCGGCCTTTCTTTCATCCGAATCCACCCAGCCTTCCACCAGCCGGATAATCTCCTGTAGGGCCTTTCTCATTTCGGCCTCGTTCCTCCCGTTTCCACCTGCACTCTTTTTATATTTATTATTTTGATTCATTGGGCGAAATCATCTCATCCCCCCTAGGACAAATACCGCCCTACCCCTAATCCCACTTTCCCGGGATTGTAGGACAATCCCACTTGCCCCATCCCCAACCATTTACTCACCCAGTCACCCACCCCACTCAAAACCCTCGCACCATCCCACTTTCCCGGGATTGTAGGACAATTTTCACCGAACCCTTTGAGCAATGATCCAGTTTAATCCTTATATGGATCCGCTTACTTATCGACAGCTCGAGAGGTTATTCAAAGGGGTGGCCAACC
>JBIKTM010000057.1:0-3496 GCA_044348085.1 Methylacidiphilales bacterium
TGATTGGTTGAACAGTTCAATTAAAAATACTGTAACGCGTTTCGACGTAAAAATACGTTTTTATACTTAAAATTTAATTGACCCCATAACACCTACTTGTATTTTAAACCCAACACAAGGAGTAGTAGATGAAATGCCCAAAATGCAATGTCGAAGAAGATAAAGTGATCGATTCACGTCCATGGAAGGACGGAGCTGTTGTACGTCGCCGCAGGGAGTGCCTCTCATGTAACTATCGATTCACGACATACGAAGAAATTGAGCGGGAAGACCTCCGAGCCGTCAAACGCGATGGACGCTACGAACCCTTTGACCGCCGCAAACTCGTCCTCGGCTTCCAAAAAGCGTGCGAAAAACGGCCTGTCAGCCCCGAACTAATCGAAAAAACGGTCGATAAAGTCATGGAAGAGCTCGAGCAGAAGTACGGCAGGGAAATTCCTACGACAGCGATTGGAGAGAAAATCATGGATTGCCTGAAAAAGATGGATGATGTCGCCTATGTCCGCTTCGCGTCCGTTTATCGGCAGTTCCGTGACGCCCGTGATTTTGTCAGTGAAGTCAAAAACTTAGGTGCCCGCTAAAAAAACAATCCTCGCCGCACTTCCCCTGGTAGCCATTCCGGGCGGATCCCCTGCGCGCCTTAGCGAAAACTGGCTCATCCTATCCATCGAAAAAGCCGCAGCTCAAGCCGGCCACTTTGCATGGCCTCTTGCACCCGAGGTCGCCCGCGCCGTAATCCACTACCTCAAACATGACTTTCGAAAGCCAAAAATCGAAAGAGAAACCCTCGAACTCATCCTCCGCCGCTCCCTCGCAGGAATCGGCTGCCCTGCCATCGCTCGCCACTTCGAACTTGTTTCCTCCGCACCTTCAATCAACCTCGCCACCCTCGCCCAGCAAGCCCCCTTCGAAATCCTTTTTTTCCAACAACTGGCCTCCCTCGTAGATGAAAAAGTCACCTCGCTCGCCTCGGCTCTTCGTCTCGAGGGCCTTCGCTCCTGCGTTCTAGCCCTCACCGGCTCCGCCTCTTGGCGCAACTCCTGCCAACGATTAAGCGATGAAATCGTTCACTTCATTCGCGCCCGCGCTCGCACCCTGAGCCCCTCCCTTCTCGAACTCACCATCTGGTAAAACCCATGGCTAAAACGATCTTTGAAAAGATCGTCGACCGCGAAGCCAAGGCCGACATCCTGTACGAAGACGACCACATTCTCGCCTTTCGGGATGTTGCCCCACAAGCCCCCACACACATCCTCCTTATCCCAAAAAAACATCACACCCGCCACGGCGCCGTGCCCCCCGAGGATCAATCAGTCTTTACCCATCTCTTCGTTGCAGCCCAACGCATAGCCCGCCAAGCCGGTCTCGATAAAACCGGCTACCGCCTTGTCATCAATAATGGCCCCGATGGCGGAGAAACTGTTCCTCATCTCCACCTTCACCTTCTCGGCGGACGCCCCCTCGATTGGCCCCCAGGATGAAAAATCTACTTCTCTCTCCTTGGGTTATTGTCATCGCTTGCGCCCTTCTCACAACTCTCACGGACACACTCGGAACACTTTGGTGGGAAAAGAAACAAACTATCGTTCTTCTCCTCACTCTTCTTCTGGCTCCCGTCGCTTTCTTAAGCTTCGGATATGTAGGCAGTCACTTCGGATTGGCTCGAGCCTCCAGCCTCACCAATAGCCTGATCGTCGTTGGACCGATTCTCGTGGGCGTACTCTTTCGTCAGGAACTCCATCAACTCTCCCTCATACAAAGAATTGGAATCGGCCTGATCGTTTCAGGCATCGCCATGCTGACTCTCTTCCGCACGCCAAATGTCAGCTCAGGTCTTTAATCAGAATTTTCGAATTTCGCCCGCTCGCCTCGTACGAGGCCTTCCTCTCCGGAGGCAGAACCTCAATCGTACCTTCCGTAAATCCACCTTTGCTCTGAAGATAATTAAAGGCTTGGGTCGATAAGGCCAAAAGCTTCTTCATTCCCATTTCCTTCGCCCGGTTCTCCGCGTACAGCATTAGCTTTCTGCCTATTCCACTGTTTTCATACCCTGACGCCACAAATAAACACCCCATTTCTGCAACCTTGCCCTCGAGCGGATGGACGGCCACACAACCCACCATATTTCCATCAATTTCAAATACACTGTAATCCCCAATAGCCACTGCCACTTCCGTCCGCGTCCGCTTGGCCAACTCCTCAGCGGCTACGGAACTTCCAATCAACCGCATGATGGACCTCACATCCTTCTTTAAAGCCCTCCGAATCTCCGTGTACTCATCCGCATATACCATGGTTCCCACACCCTCACTGGAAAAAAGCTCTTCCAACAATGCGTCATCCGCAAGCCCATCCAAAATATGGGCCCGACTTACCCCCTCCTTACACGCCCGCAATCCGTGCTCCAACTTCGATGCAATCTCACCACTCAAATCCCCCTTTTTCTTTTTCAACCACTCCGTCGCCTCCTCAACCGATAACTGGGCAGGCTTTTTCCCATTCATCGGCAAAGCACCACTCCCAGTTAGAAAAATCAGTTTCTCCGCTTTCAACGCCTCCGCCACCTCCAGCGCCACCCCATCTGAATTGACCCGATACGTCCGCCCATCCCCATCCACTCCCATCGGGGGAATCACAGGTATAATTCCATTCTCAAGCAAGGTCTCCAGAAACCGCGTGTCCACCCGTTCCACCCGTCCCGTCCACTGCTGATCCACCCCACCTAAAATTCCTGCTGGATGCGCAATCACCGCATTGGTCACCGCACCCCGCAAATCCGCATCTGCCAAATTTTGCAATATATCGTGGCTGTAGGAATTTGCTGCCCTCTCCGCAACCCGCAGGGTGGACTCATCCGTCACCCCCAAGCCATCTAAGTTCGACACCTTCACTTTCATCTCCGTGGCGATTTTTTTGATCCGCGCACTTGCCCCGTGAACCAAAACCACCCGAATGTTCAAGCTCCGCAAAACAGAGATATCCAGAAATAAACTCGCCGCCCTTTCGTCCTCCAGCACCGCACTGTCTACGCTGAGAACAAAAAGCTTATCCCGAAAACTGGGAATATAGGTAAGGATTCCCCTTAAATCGGCTGCTTTCATGGTGAATTTTTTACCATCTTTACCTTCATTTGAACAAACTTATGTCGCGGGATCACAACTCCGTAAAAAGGCCAGATTTTCCCGATCCTCCCGCTCCCCAGGCGGCAGCTCTCCAATTCTCGGAATTCCCACCCATCGCGGTTCTTGAAGAAAAGTTCTTAATCCAGAACCACCAATTTTTCCCTTCCCTAAGTGCTCGTGCCGATCGACTCCCGATCCACAATCCGTCTTCGAATCGTTCACATGAATCACAGCTAGATTTTTTCTGCCCACCTCCCTATCCAGTTCCTTCCCAAGCCGTTCCCTTCCCTCCTCTTCACGTAAATCATAACCCGCCGCAAATGCATGGGCTGTATCCAAACATGCCGCCCTCCTTTTTTGTGGAATCCCACGCA
>JBIKTM010000058.1:0-3388 GCA_044348085.1 Methylacidiphilales bacterium
ATTAGGAGTATCAGAGTGGAAGCGGATTTTTCCGAAAGAGAAAAAAAGGATTTTTCGGAAGGGGGATATCATGGTGGTCGAAGGGGGTTTGGCGCGAGAGTTATTGGTGATTTTATCTGGAAAGGCGAGGGTGGAGAAGCGGATTCGGGGGCGAGATTCTCTGGTGTTGGCCCGATTGGGAACCGGTGAGATTTTGGGGGAACTTTCGATTTTGACGGGCAGACGAAGGTCGGCCTCGGTGGTGGCAGAGGGACTGGTGACGGCTTTAATTGTTCCAGTGGGGAAAGTGAAGAGCCTATTGGGTTCGGGAGGTGGGTTGAGGGGTAAGTTTCAGCGTCAACTGATGGAGTCGTTAGCACGAAGATTGGTGCGATTATTGGAACAGTTGCCGATGTATCAAGGGGCATGGAGGGAGCCAAGGACAGCGGCAGGGGTTCGATCGGCATTGGAGAAGATGTATGCAGGTTGGGCGGTATAGTGTTTCAGTTTAACTAGAGCCAGACGAAGGCTTGGCGGGGGGGATGAAGCGGGTAATTTATGAGAATGGCAATCCGCGTGGCTGGTGCCCTTGAAAGTAAACCCAAAAAAGGCGTTGTAGACCCGATCGAGTCGCTGGGTCGGACTATTTTGCGGGCGCGAGTATTAGAGGATAAATTGGGCAATTTGTATCGGGCGGGACGAATCGTTGGAGGAGTTTATCTTGGTAAGGGACAGGAGGCGTTGAGTGGTGCTGGGGGCTTGGCGTTGCGGAAGGGGGATATTTTTGCTCCTTTAATCCGGGATATGGCGGGAAGGTTGGGATTTGGCGAACCTATGGTCGATGCGCTTCGAGCGTATTTGGGGTCGAGGCTAGGTCCGATGAAGGGAAGAGATGGGAATATTCATCGTGGAGATCTCACGAGAGGGATTTTACCGATGATCAGCCACCTGGGGGCGATGGTTTCGACAGTAGCGGGAGTGTTAGTGGCAAAGCGAATGAAGGGGGAAAAAAAAAGAGTGGGGTTGACCTGTGCGGGAGACGGGGCCACCTCCACGGGTTCTTTTCACGAGGGGTTGAATCTGGCGGCTGTGGAAAAACTTCCTTTGGTTGTGGTCGTTGCGGATAACGGATACGCCTACTCAACACCTAGAGAGAGGCAGTTTGCGTGCGAAGATCTCGTAGATCGTGCGAAGGGATACGGGGTCGAGGGGTACGGAGTGGATGGGACAGATCCAATGGCTTGCTGGAAAGTTTTGCATCATGCGGTGGAAAGGGCACGAGAGGGAGCTGGGCCGCAACTGGTGGTGGGCAAGTTGCTGAGGTTGTGCGGGCATGGGGAGCATGACGATGGTTCCTATGTGGAGAAAAAGATTAAGAGTTCGGAGAGGGGGCGGGATTGTTTGAAGGTGATGGAAGAGGGGATAAAAAAGAGAGGGCAGGAGAAGCAGTGGCAAGGTTGGCGAGAAGAAGCGCAACGGGAGGTGGAGGAAGCGGTGGCGAAGGTTTCGGCAGAGCCTGTCCCAGATCCGTTTGAGGAAGATTGGCGCGCGACCCAATCGGACGGGATGGCGGAAGTCATGGTGGCATCGTGAGTGTGACTTATTTGGATGCGATCCGTTCTGCCCAAGAGAAGGCATTGCGGGATGACCCAAGGGTTTTTATTTACGGACAGGATGTCGGAAGATTTGGGGGTGCTTTTAAGGCCACGAAGAATCTGGCCGAAAAGTTTCCTGGGAGGGTGGTAGATTCCCCAATTTCTGAAGATGCGATGGTAGGAATGGCGGTGGGGGCGGCGATGGAAGGAATGAGGCCGATTGTGGAGATGCAGTTCGCTGATTTTTCGACGGTCGGGCTGAATCAGATGTTAAATCACGCGGCGACGACTTTTTGGCGAACAGGCAAGCCGTGTCCGATGGTGTTGCGGTTACCGTCGGGAGGGACGCCGGGAAGTGGGCCTTTTCATAGTCAGTCGATGGAGGCGATCTACTCCCACTATCCAGGAATTGTGGTAATGACACCTGCGACGGTTGAAGATGCGTACACAATGCTTTTAGAGGCGATTGAGTTGCCTGATCCTGTTGTTTTCTGTGAACACAAACTTCTGTACTACCATTTAAAGTCGGAAGCTTTGCCGGATAGTGCAGTTCCCGCATTTCGCGCACGAGTGGTCCGCACGGGGCGTGACATCACGTGCGTGACGTATAGTGCGATGGTGCATGAAGCGGTAGCGGCGGCAGAGGAGTTAGCTGAGGAGGGGTATGAGGTGGAGGTGGTAGATCTAAGAACGGTCAAACCGTTGGATACGGACACCATTTTGGCCAGCGTCGCAAGGACGGGCAGGTTGTTGGCTGTGGGCGAGTCGTGGCCGTGGGGCGGGGCCTCGGCGGAGGTGGTAGCACGGGTCGCTTCGGAGGGTTTTGAGTTGTTGGATGCCCCTCCCAAGCGACTGAATGCGAAGGACACGCCGATTCCGTATCATCCGAATCTTTGGGCGGCGCATCGGCCAACGGCAGTGCGGATCGCGGCAGGCTTAAGGGAAGTGCTGAGATATTGAATCTACGGCTGGAACTGCAAGCAGTGCCAGCGACCAAGGCGACCCCGGCGCTGAAGTTTCCAGCCTAGTTTTCGGGCTGTCCGGATGACGGCATTTTCTTGGCCCTGGAGAATTCCTGAAAGAATGAGGGTGGTTCCGGTTTTTCGGTGTTTCTCTAGGCGAGGCAAGAGATGAAGAAGAAGGGAATCGTAGAGATTGGCGACAATCAGATCTGCTTTTGGGAGGGGAGCGCGTAGAGCGTCCTTGATCTTAAAAAGAAGCCGAGAAGTGAGTCGATTCACCTTTGCGTTGCGTTGGGCTTCTTGAATGGCGGAGGGATCAAGATCCCAACCGAGTGCTTGCACGCCAAGCTTTGCACAGGCGAGAGCAAGAATTCCCGACCCGCAACCTAGATCGAGTACCGTTGGGTTGGATTTGGTATTATGAAAGAGGAATTGGGTGAGATAGCGCAAGCAGAGATGAGTTGTGGCATGTTCGCCGGAGCCAAAGGCGGGACCTGCACGAATCTTGAGTCGGGGAATGGATCGATCTCTTGAGGATACGATCCGGTGATCACTGGTGATCAGGAGTCGTTGACCGATTCGGAGTTGAAAAGGAGAAGAGGAGCGAATGGTGATTTTTCGAATTCTTCCTACGTAGGTCTTTTGGAGCTGTCGAAGGGGAAGGACTTTTGGGG
Organism: Methylacidiphilales bacterium; assembly: GCA_044348085.1. Taxonomy (GTDB): domain Bacteria; phylum Verrucomicrobiota; class Verrucomicrobiia; order Methylacidiphilales; family Verrucolacustridaceae; genus Verrucolacustris. Next base: position 3,211 of record JBIKTM010000058.1, read on the forward strand.
AGTAAATTTGAAGAACTGAGGGATGACCGATTCGCTCGATGAGAGCGTGGGGAAGGTGGGTAGGAATCGTGAGGAGGCAGCGGCTTTCTAGAACATACATCGTGGGGTTAGGTCGGTTCCGGCTGTTTCATTTCCTGGCGGAGTCTTAACTGGCCACAGGCGGCATCGATGTCGTGGC
>JBIKTM010000007.1:0-78879 GCA_044348085.1 Methylacidiphilales bacterium
CACAAAAGATGCGAATTTCAAGATACGCCTCGGCTAGGGTCTGGACTGGTGCTTTGCTCGACCCCGAAAAGTTGTCTGAGCAGGCCCAATTTTTAAGTTCGCAGCGAACAGCCATCAACCCGCTAAATGGGTTGGTTTATGGGGGTCCCGGGTTGGCCCCCTAAGACCTGCCCCCGCCCATTCTAGTTACTCGTTCCACGATGAATTGGATTTGTGCTTCGCACAGGAATTCAAATCCCGGCGGCCCGATGATCCTGGATGCTGGTTGAAGGGGGCAGGTGGAAGGTGAAAAACCATAGACAGAGCGCGACCTTCCACTTTCCACCTCCTGCCTTCCTACAAAGCGAAGCGGCTGGGAGCACCGGAAATGCAGTTAGCTACGAATCAGCGAGGAAATGAAGTGGCTATAAATCGCTTTCTTGAATGCCCGCTATTTTCATTTGAGCTTTGAGCAGTGCAATTTAAGAAGTTTCCTTCGAAAATAAATGATCAGAAATACTTGGATAAGGATAGCTAAGCCGATTCCGAGTATGTGAAACGAGAGATTTACCTCGGGTCGGTGCATCATAGACATCAGCGAGAAAGTGCTGATTGGTAGAAACAAAAATAGCGCAGTCAACAGGCCAGGGTTGTACTGTTTCTGAACTATACTGAAAATCAGATGGGTCAGTGCATTAACAAGGCACAGGTAGATAGAAATAAGGCCTAAGCCCAGATGGAAGGTGTAAGCCAAAAGAAAGGAGAGAAGATTCAATCCCCAAACTCCTGGGACATTTATCCAGAAAATCTCAGTCAGTGTGATGATCTCTTTTCCATGTCCGATGGTCTGATTTACAAAACGTAAAAACCGGTCGGATGTGTGCTCCTCAACTTGGTGCAACATGTAAATCGGAAGTTGGAGATAAACTAAGATGATGGGAACTGACCAAGCAGAACGAACCGCAGGTAATAGGCCCATCAAAAGAAGTGCCGCTGGGAGGGTTCCATAAACCCAGTATTTGATCGAATTACTCATCATGAATGGGGTACAATCCTGCGAATTCTAACTATGGATTACAAGTGCTGTCGTGCGGTCTTTTTCGGTATTTCATGCCGTGCCTACTCGTATCCACCGAAAAGACCTGAGTCTGCTGAATGGGTGGGTTAGTGGCCCTATGGCGATAGGGTTAGTCGGGTGTGAAACCCGACTGTTCTGGACAGTTTAGAAGGGCTGTAAAGGGTCGTAGAAGATGGTGTTAAAGGGGTACTGGGTGAGGAAGGGATATTCGAAAACGCTATGAAAAAGCGAAGTGCAGAGTGTTATTGCGGAATTAGTAGAGAGGTGCTTAATTAATTAAATGATTGAAACATTCTTAAAGACAAACTGGCGAACGCTGCTCTTCTTTTTTGTTCTATTATGGTCGTGGCTCGTTTTTCCAACCCCCTTTAAATACTATTCAGAGAAAGACGGAGACCTATTTCGTAGAAATCGTTTAACCGGCAAAGTAGAGTGTTGGTACGGATCTTTGAATGGCTTCTATTTATGGAACACAGATAATTGGTTGGCCTCGCAAAAAATACGCAAAGAGAAAGAAGCAGTTACCAAGACAGAGAGTTCCGAGACAAAAGATGGTATTACTAATAAGAAAACCATTGCAGAAGGAAGCTCCAAGGAAATCCTGGAAAAAGGGACTTATTCAATTCATGCGAATATTCCGACAAGTATCCGTTTTGAGAATAAAAGTGGTAAAATAGTAAAAATCTATTGGCTAGATTACTCGGGCAATCGAAAACTATATAAAGTCTTAGAAAAAGATCAGGTTCATAATCAGCAAACGTATGTAACACATCCGTGGTTGATTACAGGAGATGATGATCGTGCTATGCAAATTTATTTTCCTGATAGTAAGTCAAGAGCAGTAGTCATTTCGCAGTCCGCCACCAATCCCCAACAAAATCCGTAGTACTTAGGCCTGGCGGCTGGTGTAAGGGGACAGGTGGAAGGTGGAGGGGAAGTTAAAGATCTAAGGTTGAAAGCTTTCTTTCCACCTCAAGCATCCCGCCTTCCACCAAGCGAAGCGTGAATCCCGGCCCTACTTCGCTCCTAGCCCGCTTTGCGGAGGAGCTTCGAAGGGCCGAAGGGGAGAGTTGGTAAATCTAAAGCGGGCCTGAAACCAACTTGCCCTACTTCGCTCCTAGCCCGCTGCGCGGAGGAGCTTCGCAGGGCTAACGCAGGCCGACAAATTTCGTGTCACAGAAATGTTGCGTAACCGATTTGGCTTTTGGATTTATGCCTCTAGAAAGAGCAGATGAATCTTTCCCTCGTCATTTTTGGGTTCCTGCTTCTTTGTGGTCTGGGACAAGCTGGAGAAGTTCCCAAGACCTTGCATCTCACATGGGAAGGGGATCCGTGCACAACGATGACGGCTCAGTGGTTGAGGGGGCCCGGACTAGGGGATCGACCCGAAAAGGGCAAAGGAGAGGAGGTGCGCTGGAAAAAGGCAGTAGATCCGACGTGGCAGGTGGTGAGGAGCACGAGCACCGAGTTTCCTGATCCCCAAAAAATGGGAATGCCAAGGTGGAGTTTATCCAGAGTCCGTTGGGAGGGGTTGGAAGCAGGTAAAGAGTATGTATTCCAGGTGGGGGATTCACCGGAGCAGAAGTTTCGAACTGCCCCTTTGGACATGGGAGAGGAGCTGATCTTTGCGGAGGGAGGAGATTCTGACTCCACCCAGGCTGCGGAGGAGATGTTGACTTTGGCCTGCCAGAAAAACCCCCTCTTTTTTAGTCTTGGAGGTGATATTTCGTATAGCGACGGAAAGGATGTTGCGAGAGAGATTCGATTTTGGGAGATGTGGCATCGAGTCGCCCATGGAACGGATGGAAAGTTAATCCCGTTTGTGCCCGGAATCGGGAATCATGAGGTTCAAGGAGGGTATTGGCAGGAGGGGGCAACGTTTGAGGACATGAAAAAGAAGGCCCCATTCTTTTTTGCTTTATTTGGTGGTTTATATCAAAGGGATGAGCCTATCGGGATGGATTTTGGAAATTATCTTTCCCTTCTTCTTTTGGATACGGGGCATATCACACCGATGGAGCGGCAGACGGAGTGGTTGGAGAAAAACCTGGCGGCGAGAAAGAGCGTGCCGTGGGTCTTCGTTTCATGGCATATCGCGTGTTATCCATCGGCACGAACCTGGAACGCGCAGCCGATGAGTGGATATGCAAGGAGTGAGTGGATTCCGCTGATCGAGAAGTCGGACGCTACGGCGATTTTTAATCATCACGATCATGATATGCAGAGAGTGGAAAGTGAGGGAAAGGGGGGGCGGAAGGTCATGGTATTGGGAAATGGGTCGATTGGGGTCGAACCAAGGGAGGCGGCTTGCCAAGAGTCCATCCCGATGCGTAAGGCTTATGCTCAAGAGAACTACGTGAATATCGTAACGTTAAGAAAAAAGTCTGTTGAAGTGGTGAGTTTAGGTCGAAAGGGGCGGGAGCTGGATCGGGTGGAGTTTTCGAAGCGGTCAAAGTAATTTTTTACACTCCGCATCGACACTTTCGGTGGTTTCTGGTCTGCTGGTCTGATGATGATACCCGACAGCTGGTGGGAGCCCTATCGGGATTTGCGTTGGCAGGGGGCGTTGGAGGTCCTGATTCTGACGGCTGTTTTTTACTATGGATACAAGCTGTTGAGACGAACCCAAGGGGCCAAGGTGTTGAGCGGATTTCTTCTCGTATTCTTTGTCGCTTTGGTGGCTTCGCGTTTTTTGGAATTAAGAGTTTTGAGTTTTTTGCTTCAGGCTTTTGTTTCGGTTCTGGTGCTGGCGTTTCTGATTCTGTTTCAGCCTGAGATACGTCGGGCTTTAGCCGAAATTGGCAAAGCGGGTGGATTTTCGATTCATGGAGAGCGGCAGTCGTTTGTGATCGAGGAGGTGATCAAAGCCATTGAGGCGTTGCGAGAGAGGAAGTATGGGGCACTGATTGTTTTTGAGCAGGCGGATTTGGCGCAGGGGTTAATTGATTCAGGGGTGCCGGTCCGGGGGCAGGTATCCGAGGAGTTGTTGGCCACGATCTTTTTCAATCAGACCCCTTTGCATGATGGGGCGGTGGTTTTACGTGGGGACCAGATTGTGGCGGCAGGTTGTATTTTGCCTGTGAGTCAGCAGGGAATGAGCCGGATCCTGGGGTTACGTCACAGAGCAGCGCTGGGGTTGAGTGAGGAGAGTGATGCGGTGGTGCTGGTGCTATCGGAGGAGACAGGTGAGTTGACACTGTGTCAGCAGGGCAAGATGGATAGGCCACTGGAGGTGGATCGGTTGAGGCAAAAGTTGACAGAGGTTTTAGTGGGTGGGGAGGGGGTTTCGTGGGCAGAGGGATTGGTAAGGGGTTTTGTGAGGCCTACGGTCGGACCGAAGGCGTTGGGGCGACGTTTGGTTCGGATCGGGATCTGTATGGGGCTGGCCCTGGTGGTGTGGGGCATCATGGGGGTGGTGGTGGCGGGTATGCGGGCGGGGGGGCGATAAGTGGAGAGGAGGTGGTTTGGGACGGATGGAGTGAGGGGGCGGGTAGGAACGGAGCCGATGACGGTGGATTTTGTTTGGGCGTTGGGAAGGGCGGCAGGAAGTTTTTTTGCCAAGAAGAGTCCTAGGGGTCGGGTTATTGTGGCTCGGGATACAAGGGAGTCAGGACCGCGGCTCGAGGCTGCTTTATGTGCGGGACTGAAAGAGGCGGGATTGGAGGTTGAATCGGTGGGTGTATTGCCAAGCGGGGCGTTGGCGATGTTGGTGCAGGAAAAGGGGGCATGTGCGGGAGCAATTCTAAGTGCATCACACAACCCAGCGAGTGACAACGGGGTGAAGTTTTGTGGATCGGACGGTGCCAAGTTAACGGAAGAGTCGGAGATGGAGATTGAAAGAGGATTAGACCGAACGAAGCCTGCGCCTGACGTCAAGGTTGCGGGCACTCCAGATTTTACCTGCACGAAAGAGGCTTTCGATCTGTATCAGGCGCGTTTGCGGAAGATCTTTGGAAGTGAACCCTTTTTAAAAGGGATTCGAATCGTGGTGGATGCAGGGCATGGGGCGGCTTGGTATACCACTCCAAAGATTTTAAGGGAGATGGGGGCAGAGGTGGAGGTGATGTCTGCTCAACCTGATGGGAAAAATATCAATGAGAAGTGTGGATCGGAGCATCCAGAGAAGTTGATCGAAGCGGTTAAGCAGAGGAAGGGATGGATCGGGTTGGCTCATGATGGGGATGCGGATCGAATGGTCTTGATTGATGAGGCTGGGGAGAGGGTGGATGGGGACGAGGTGATTGGGATGGTGGCATTGGATGCGATTGAGCGCGGAAAGTTGCCTGAAAAGACAGTGGTGGTCACCCAGATGAGTAATTTAGGGTTGGATGAGATGGTCATGGTGCAAGGGGGAAAGGTCGTTCGGACGGCGATAGGGGATCGTGCGGTGGCGGAGGCCATGCGAAAGGGTGGATATTTGGTGGGCGGAGAGCAGTCGGGGCATCTGCTGTTTCACGATGCGTCGCCTGCGGGAGATGGGTTGCTTTCTGCGCTGAAAGTACTGGATCGAGTACAGCGAAAGAGGGCAAGAGTTGCGGATTTGAAGAGGGGAATGAGGCGATATCCCCAAAAGCTAACCAATCTAAAGGTAAGACATAAACCTGCGTGGGAGAGTGTGCCTGCTGTGGCGGGTGCGGTACGGGAAGTGGAGAAGGAGCTTGGAACAAAGGGGCGGATTTTGCTTCGGTATTCGGGCACGGAGAACCTCGTGCGACTGCTTGTCGAAGCGGACAAAATGGATACGATAGACCGCGTTGTGGAAAGGCTGATGCCGATCCTACAGGAACATCTGGGGGAAAAGTAACGATGAGCACAAATGCATTAGAGCAGTTGAAGAAGCTGACCACGGTGGTGGCAGACACAGGGGATTTTGCCTCGATGAAGGAGTATGCCCCTCAGGATGCGACGACAAATCCGACTTTGATTGAGAAGGCTACGGAGATGCCTGCATATCAGGCCTTGCTGGAGAAAGCGGTGTCGGATGGTAAGGGCGGCTCGGGCTCGAAGGAGGAGCGGGCAAAAGCGATTATCGATCGGCTTCTGATACTCTTTGGGTGCGAGATTCTGAAAATCGTGCCGGGTCGGGTCTCGACGGAAGTGGATGCGAGGCTTTCCTTTGATGTGGATGCGACGGTTGCGAAAGCACGGCATCTGATCGGCATGTACAAGGCGGCAGGAATCGATCGTGAGAGAATTTTGATCAAGATTGCGGCCACGTGGGAAGGGGCACAGGCGGCAAAGATCGTCCAGAAGGAGGGAATCCAGTGTAATTTGACTTTGATGTTCTCGCTTCCACAGGCGGTGGCATGTGCGGAGGCGGGGGCTCGACTGATTTCCCCTTTCGTGGGACGAATTTACGACTGGTTCAAGAAGAGCACGGGGAAGGAGTATGTGGGGGCCGAGGATCCTGGGGTGAAATCGGTCAAACAGATCTACGCGTACTACAAAAAATTCGGATATCCGACTCAAGTCATGGGTGCAAGTTTCAGGAATATGGGCCAGATCCTGGAGTTAGCGGGATGTGATCTCCTAACGATTAGCCCGAATCTATTGGGTGAGTTGAAGGCGTCCGCGGTAGCTGTGTCAAAAAAACTGGATGTGGAAACAGCCAAGAAAGATCCGATTTCCAAGCTCCCGCTGGATGAGAAGAGTTTCCGATTCCTTTTGAACGAGGATGCGATGGCGACGGAGAAGTTGGCGGAGGGGATTCGGCTGTTTTCTGCGGATATCGTGAAGCTCGAGAAGAAGATTCTCGCTAAGATTTAAGTCGAGAAATCTCGGTCGCGACTGTTTCGGTCAGCGGGAGAGGATTTGGCGGAGGACGTAAGGGAGAATGCCGCCGTGGAGGTAGTATTCCACCTCTACGGGGGTATCGAGGCGGGAGAGAATCTCTGTTTTTTCGACCGAGCCGTTCTCCCGCTGGATTCGTAGGGTGAGCTTCTCCTGCGGTTTGGGGGGTTGGCTTAGCCCCTCGATCGAAAAAGTTTCTGTTCCGTTGAGTTTTAGGGTCTGGGCATTGACTCCTTCAGGAAAAGTACAGGGGAGGACTCCCATTCCGACCAAGTTGGAGCGGTGAATCCGTTCGAAGCTTTCGGCTACAACGGCGCGAACGCCGAGCAGTCGGGTACCTTTAGCCGCCCAGTCGCGAGAGCTACCTGTTCCATACTCTTTCCCTGCCAGAATTACCAAGGCGATATTTGATTTACGGTAATTTACAGCTGCATCAAAAATGGATAGTTGGGGCTTTTTGGGATCGAGAAGATTGAGGGTCATTCCGCCTTCGACGCCTGGAATCATGAGGTTCTTGATGCGCACATTCGCAAATGTTCCGCGTGTCATCACACGGTCGTTTCCGCGGCGCGCCCCGTAGCTGTTGAAGTCCTCTGCAGGGACTCCCTGCTCGATGAGGTAGGCGCCTGCGGGAGAGGTTTTCTTAATATTTCCTGCCGGGGAGATGTGGTCGGTGGTGACGGAGTCGCCAAAAATTCCAAGGCAACGTGCCGATTGGATGCCCGACAAGGGAGAGGGTTGGAGGGAGAAGTTTTCAAAGAAGGGAGGCTCTTGAATATAGGTGCTTTTTCGATCCCAAGCGTAGGTAAGGCCTGGTTTACTAGGAATTTCGTTCCATGCGGGATTCTGCTTTGAAAAATCTCGGTAGAGCCTCTGGAAAACTTCAGGTTGAAGTGCGGATTTCATTGCTTGGCCAATCTCTTCTCGCGTCGGCCAAAGATCGCGTAGGTAAACGGCTTTTCCATCTTTCCCCAGTCCCAGCGAATCTTTGGCCAGATCGAGGTCAACCCTTCCCGCTAGGGCAAAAGCGACGACGAGGGGCGGGGACATCAGGAAGTTGGCTTTCACCGAGGAGTGCACCCGTGCCTCGAAATTGCGGTTCCCTGAAAGAACGCTGGCCGCGATCAGATCGTGGTCCACAACAGCTTTTTCAACAGCGGAGGGGAGGGGGCCTGAGTTTCCGATACAGGTGGTACAACCGTAGCCCACTAGGTTAAAGCCGAGCTTATCGAGGTAAGGTTGAAGTCCCGTAGCGTTCAAGTAGTCGGACACGACACGAGAGCCAGGAGCTAGAGAGGCTTTGATGGTGGGATCGACAGTGAGACCCCGTTCGACCGCCTTTTTGGCGAGAAGACCTGCAGCGAGCATGACCGAGGGGTTGGAGGTGTTGGTGCAAGAGGTGATGGCGGCGATCACCACCGATCCATTTCGGAGAGTGGAGGACTTCGGGTTGGGAGTTTTGGATTTGGAGCTTTTGGGTAAAGGATCTGGGGTGGGGCGGTCCGAGATCATCTCCTGTTCATCTATGGACATCGCGACCGTTGTGGTTTGGGTGAGTTGCTGGGAGTTTTTCCCGTAACCGCCCTCGGCCAGTGGTTTCGAGAGGAGAGAGTCGAACGTACTTTTGAGGGATGGAAGTTCGATACGGTCTTGGGGACGTTTTGGTCCAGCCACGCTGGGGCGGATGGTTGCTAGGTCGAGTTCGACAACGGAGGAGAAGGTGAGGGAGTCCTTCTGGGTTGCGATTCCGAAAAGATTTTGGGCGCGGTAGTAGTCCTCGACGAGTTGTACGAGTTCGGCAGGGCGTCCAGTTCCGCGAAGGTAGGCGAGAGTTTCTTCGTCGACGGGGAAATACCCCATCGTTGCTCCGTATTCTGGGGCCATGTTGGCGATGGTCGCGCGATCGGGGAGGGTCAATTTTGCGGCCCCTGGGCCATAGAATTCGACAAATTTACCGACGACTTTGTGTTGCCGAAGGATCTGGGTGACGGTGAGGGCCAGATCGGTGGCGGTCGTGCCGGGAGGAAGTTCCCCCGTGAGGTAGAATCCAACGACTTCAGGGGTCAGGAAGGTGAGGGGTTGACCGAGCATGCCAGCCTCGGCCTCAATTCCACCGACGCCCCAACCAACGATTCCAAGACCGTTAATCATCGTGGTGTGGGAGTCTGTTCCAACGAGGGAGTCGGGGTAGGCGATGACGGAGCCATCCGCCTGTTTTTTCGTAAAGACGCCACGGGCGAGGTATTCGAGGTTAACCTGATGAACGATTCCGATACCGGGGGGAACAACGCCAAATGTCTCGAAGGCCTGTTGTCCCCATTTGAGGAATTCGTAGCGTTCCCGGTTGCGTTTGAATTCGTACTGCATGTTAAGCATGAACGCCTGTTTCGTGCCGTTGACGTCGACTTGAACAGAGTGATCGACGACGAGATCGACGGGTACAAGGGGTTCAATGAGTTTGGGATCTTTTTTAAGGCGAGCCACGGCATCCCGCATGGCGGCTAAGTCCACGAGGAGAGGGACTCCTGTGAAGTCTTGAAGGACGATACGAGCCACGGTGAAAGGGATCTCCTCTGTACCTGGTTTCTTGGCGTTCCAGCGGGCAAGGTTCTCAACGTCCTTGGGGCGGGCGGTAAAGCCGTCGCAGTGGCGTAGAACCGACTCGAGAACAATCCGTAGTGAGATGGGGAGTTGTGAGAGGTCGACTTTCAGTTCTTGGCCGAGCTTCGGCAAGCTGTGGAACTGGTAAGATTTTCCCGATGAGGAGAAGGTGTGATGGGTGGCTTTGCGGAGGTCGGGCATGAAGATTCTTAAGATAAACCAAAATCTGTTTTTGAGAAAGTCGGAAGACTTAAAAATGGGCAAAATTCGGGGGGTGCGGGCGGAGTGAAAAAATGGCAGAGTCTGGGTATGGCATGCCTAGTTCAAAAGTATGGGGGAACGTCTGTTGCCAATCTGGAAAGAATCCAGAGGGTTGCGGATCGTGTGGCTGAGTCTCGTCGTCAAGGGAACCGCTTGGTGGTGGTGGTTTCGGCGATGAGCGGAGTGACGGATGGGTTGTTGCGGATGGCCCGGGATTTGCACAAAGAGCCGAGCGAACGGGAAATGGATCTACTGCTTGCGACAGGTGAGCAGACGACGACGGCCTTACTCGCGATTGCGCTTCAAGGGCGTGGGGTTGAGGCGGTGGCAATGACGGGAGCGCAGGCAGGAATTGTTACGGATGGGACGCATACGAAGGCGAGGATTGCGAATGTGACCCCTCAGGCGGTTCAGGCTCATCTGAAGGCGGGGCGTGTTGTGATCGTGGCCGGTTTCCAGGGGCAGACGATGCAGGGCCAAATTACGACGTTGGGGCGTGGGGGATCGGATCTGACGGCGATTGCGTTAGCGGCGGTACTCAAGGCTAAGAGGTGTGAAATTTATACGGATGTGGACGGGGTATACACGGCGGATCCAAGGACCGAACCGAATGCGCGCAAGATTAAGGAAATTTCGTATGATGAGATGTTGGAGCTAGCCAGTACGGGGGCGAAGGTGATGCAGGCGCGTTCGGTTGAGTTTGCAAAGAAGTTCGGGGTGGTCTTTGAAGTAAGATCGAGTTTCAATGGGTTGAGAGGAACCCTAGTGAAAGAAGAAGCTAAATCGATGGAGCGGGTAGTGGTGCGTGGCGTGAGTTTGGAAAAGAGCCAAGCCAAAGTGACGTTGGTGGGGGTGGCAGATCGACCCGGGGTAGCGGCCAAGCTTTTTACCGGAATCGCAAAGGCGGGAATCAATTTGGACATGATCGTTCAAAACGTTTCTCTGCCGACGGGTGGAAAAAAGAGCAAGGCACAAACGGATATCACCTTTACGGTGCCACGGGAGGAATTGGCCAAGACTCGCAAGTTTCTAGAACCGTTCCGCCGAGGGGGTGGAGCCCGGCAGATCGTATTCCGTGAGGGGGTCGCCAAGCTCTCCGTGGTGGGAATCGGAATGCGAAGTCATAGCGGGGTGGCGGCACAGCTGTTTCGTGCGTTGGCGAGGGCGGGGGTGAACATTCAGATGATCAGCACGAGTGAGATTAAGATTACTGTAGTGGTGGATGAGGCACTGGGGGCTCGTGCAGTACGGGCGGCTCACCGAGAGTTTCGGCTTGGGAGGAAAGGATGAGCGGGGATCGAATCGATCCGCGACCATTTTGGATTCGGTGGCGGAGTTACGATTGGGCCTTTTTTTTGCTTCAAATCTTTCTAGGGCTGCGTTTTTTGGCTGCAGGTTTAGGAAAGTTTAACGGCCCCCAGGGGTTAAGTTTTCAGCACTTCTACAATCAGGTCATGCCTGCGTTGAGCCAGCCCTTTTTAGAAAAAACCATCCTGCCTGCGTGGTCGGTTCAGCTGTATTTAGGTGGCTTGCCCTACATTGAGATCCTCCTAGGGGCGGGAATTCTTGTAGCGGGGAAAAATCGTGGCCCGCTAGTTTTGGCGGGAATCCTTTATGTATCGTTAGCGTTTGGGCAGATGCTGATTGGCGGGCACACAACGGTGGCTGACATAGGGATACATTTGGGTTTAGTGGTGGCGGCACTTTTGTTGGCAGGGGATAGCAAGCCGCTCTCTCGGTAAAAGTGGGTAGACGATGCCCCGGCTAGGACTCGAACCTAGGACCAACCCCGACAGGAGTCGGGGCTGCTCTAGGGTTCAAACCAAAGTTAAGGTTTGCCCCGGCTAGGACTCGAACCTAGGACCAAGTGATTAAGAGTCACCTGCTCTACCAACTGAGCTACCGAGGCGTAAGGGGTAAGAATATCGGAAAAGAGGCTATCCTGCAACGCCTTCAGAAACGGTGAGTTCTCGATTGAGGAGTTTGTGTGTGCAGGCATTCTCAGGGCGTGAAAGGGAACTGCTCGATTCAAGAGAGGATGTTTTTTTATGAGTTTTTGGGATGATTTTCGTAAATTTGCGATTCGAGGGAATGCACTGGATTTGGCTGTGGGTGTGGTTGTGGGGGGTGCCTTCGGGAAAATTATTACCTCCTTGGTCAACGATATTGTTTTGCCGCCGATTGGTTTGCTGATGGGAAAAGTTGATTTCTCCAACTTGTTTCTGGTTCTTGGAACGGGATCGTATTCGACACTGGCGGAAGCCAAAAAAGCGGGTGCTCCTGTTCTTTGTTACGGTGCATTTTTAAGTTCAGTTCTGGATTTTCTGATTGTGGCTTTTTGTATTTTCCTCGCTGTGCGTTGGCTGGAGCGATTTCGATTACTCCCTTCACTCATGATGGGAGATGTTCCGATGACTCGTTCTGAAAAGCTGTTGGAGGAGATCCGAGATGAGCTCCGAGATAAGAGGAGTGGAGGGTAAGGTTATGGAAAACCAAAACCAAACTCCGCAATCGGGACTGCAGATCTCGGGGAATATTGGATTGGATCAGGACGGAGTGATTCGTGCGACGGTCAAAGGAGATATTCGTTCTGTTAGTAAGCTTGTGATTGCGAAGGAGTCGGTTGTATCCGGGGTAGTCCGGGCAAGGGATGTTCGTTTGGAGGGGCGAGTGGATGGTGGGATCGAGGGTTCTGGGCAGGTATGGTTGGTTTCGGGGTCGGTTTTACGAACGCGTTGTGCGGCCAAAGCATTGAGGATTGATCCCGGCACCGATTTCAATGGTGAACTGCAGGTGGGAGAGTAGTTCGTGACAATGGCAGTACCCAAGACTGAGGTTCGGTGTCCCGAGTGTGGGCATGCGCAGTTGGAGTCGGAGAACTTTATCTCCACGGTATGCAGGAGCTGTAGCTTTTACTTTAAATCGTCCCTAGCCCGGCAGTCCAAAAAGAGAAAAGTGAATCGTGTTTCGATTCAGAAAAGAGAACTAACCTGTGCAGACTGTGGAGCGGTGCAGATGGTGGCAGAGGAGGCTCAGTCTTCCACCTGTTTGGAGTGTGGTCGGCATTTGGAGTTGGGGCATCGATTGATTGAGGGGGAGCATCTGGGAAACCTGAGTTTAGAGGGGGAATTACAGATTGGGCCAAAAGGCAATTTTGGTGGTTCGAAAGCAAGAGCTGCACGGATTGTCTTACAAGGGAGGGCGACTGGGTTTTTGGAGGCTGCGGAGTGGTTGAGAGTGGAGGGACAGGCAAAGATTCGATCGGGTGGAAAAGGCAACCAGCTTACGATTCTGGAGGGGGCAAGTCTGGAGGCAGGGGATCTTTTAAGTTTTGAAAGTGGAGAAGTGGATGGGGAGTTGAGGTGCGAAACTATTTCGATTGCAGGAATGCTCCGTGTGGGGCCACGGGGAAGAGTGGTTGCAGAGAAAATCGTTTTTGGAGAGTTGACCGTCGAATTGGGAGGCAGACTTTCCGGTTATGGAGAGGTCAAAGCAAAGCCTGTTGAGGCTCGAAAAGAGCCCGCCAATGAGGACGAGATTAGCGAGACTTCGAAGTCGAAGTAGCAGCGAGGCGCCGGAAGACAGGGGCAAATTCGGGTGCAGAGGCTTTTCCTTCGATTGGATCGGAGCGGCCACGGAAGATTGCGGACTCAGCGACAATAAATTTTGCAGTCTGCACATCGCCAAAGAGTTCGGCTTTGTCGCACACTTCGATGGATTCAGTGGCGATGATGTTTCCCTGAACTTTGCCTCGGATGATTACTTTTGCGGCTTGAATTTCGGCTTTGATCACGGCTTCCGAGCCGATTGTGAGAGTGCCTTGGGAGATAATTTCTCCTTCAAAAGTGCCGTTAAATTCGAGGGCGCCATCGAACGCGAGAGTGCCTTTGATCTCCACTTGATCGGTGATCATGGCTGTGCGAGGTGAGGATGAATCGATTCTGGACACATTTTCATTCTGGGTCTCAGGATAGCTGAATGTGGCATCCAATGTCTCGCCTTTACGACCATTATTTCTATTAAACATATTACTATGTTTTATGGAAAAAGTTTACTGCTGTAAAGGTTTTTTTGGGGCGACATTTTGGGATTCTTGACACTGGGTAAGCCTTTCTCCCAACCTCATTTACATGATTCATCACTTGAAGCTGATCCATTTAAAGCCCGGGTTACCCAAGGAGAGGGTTGAGGAGGTTATGGTGGAAAGCCGGATTCGGATCTTAAAAATTCAGGATGTGCTGAGCTTGGCCTGCGGAAAAAAAATTCCCGGCAAAGAGGAGACTCCTCACGATCTCTTTTTGGCTTTGGAGTTTGAGAACAGCCTTAAGCGGACGGCCGCGTTTGACCACCCGCTTTACCAGCAGTTTGAGGCGCAGGTGTTAAAACCGAATGCGCAAAAAATCGAGGTCTTGGAATTTGAGATGGATCCTGGAAAAGACGTGCGTTTTTCTTAAAGAAGAAGGGATTGCTGATCCGCGATGAAGAAGCGGGCAGTTGTGGGGGTGGGAGTGGCAGGGTTTCCTGAAAAAGCGGCGGGAAATGCATGGGCTTTTTTGCAGTGGGGTTTGGGATTGCGAGAGTTGGGTTGGGAGGTGTGGTTGGTCGAGTCGCTCAAAGCCAAGGAGCTAAAAAACTCGAAGGGTGAAAATGTGCGTTTGGCCGAAAGTGTTAATTTGTCTCATTGGAATCGTATTTTAGAGGAGATCGGTTGGGATGATCGGGCAACTTTACTGGTCGAGGGGGAGCAGGCTGAAGAGCAACCCATACGGGATTTTGCCGCCGGAGCGGATCTTTTCCTGAATCTCTCGGGGCATTTTAAAAGGCCCGATTTAGTGGAGAAAGTAGCCAGCCGAGTGTATGTCGATTTGGATCCTGCGTTCACCCAAATCTGGGCGAAGGTCTATCAAAGCCCGATGAATTTTGCGGGGCACAATGCTTTTTGGAGTGTGGGATTGGGAATGGGAAGGGGGGCTGTCGTGCCTGATACGGGGCATGATTGGAAGGCGGTGTGTCCTCCTGTTTGTCGAAGCTTCTGGACCAGGAGTGCGGCAGGACAATTACAAGGAGTTTCGGTAGATCTGGCAAAGAATTGTTGGACTACAGTGGCTCACTGGTACGGATACTCAGAGGTGGAGTGGGAGGGCAGGTCGTATAGCAATAAGGCCCCGGAATTTGAGAAGTTGAGGGATTGGCCGAAACGAAGTGGAGTGACTCCGCGGGTGGTAACGGATTTAGGGGCGGGGGAGGAACGGAGTTTGTTTGAGAAAGCAGGTTGGGAGTTTTTAGATCCCGCAAGTATCTGTTCGGACTGGAGGGAGTATCGAAATTTCTTGGCGTCGAGTCGGGGCGAGTTTTCTCCCGCGAAGGGAGGATATGTCACAGCCCAGACGGGGTGGTTTAGTGATCGAAGTGTGCTTTACCTCTCGTTAGGTCGGCCTGTTCTGTTGCAGAACACGGGTTGGTCAAAGTGGTTGCCTGAGGGGTCGGGGTTGGTGGCTTTTGGATCTTTGGATGAAGCGGTGGAAAAGGTGAAGGAGATAGAGAAAGATTATGCGGCGCATTGTCGAGGGGCAGAAAAAGTGGCGGAAGAGCATCTGGATGCGAGACGATCGATCCCGCAGGCGTTGGCCTGGTTGTGAGTTGTCAGCAGGTCGGGTGACTAGGAAGTTGGATTTAGATTGAGAAGAGCGAGGGCAGGGTTCTCAACAAACTTTTTGATGGCGATGAGGAAGGTGACGGCCTCTTTGCCGTCGATCAAGCGATGGTCATAGGAGAGGGCGAGGTTCATCATGGGGCGGATTTCTACCTGATCTCCAATTGCGACGGGGCGTTGCTGAATAGCGTGAAGACCGAGGATAGCCGATTGGGGTGGGTTCAGGATTGGTGTGGAGAGAACAGAGCCGTACACCCCTCCATTGGAAATCGTGAAGACTCCGCCCATCAGGTCAGGCAGGGAAAGTTTGCCTTCACGAGCGCGAGTCGCGACGGCGGCGAGGGCCTTTTCCAGGCCAGGGAGGTCGAGTTGGTCGCAATCCCTTAAAACAGGCACTACCAAACCTTTTTCGGTTCCTACGGCGACACCGATATCGAAATAGTGCTGGTTGACGATCTCGTCTCCTTCAATTCGGGCATTCAGAGCAGGAACTGTTTTGAGCGCGTGGACGGCGGCTTGGAGGAAGAAGCTCATAAAGCCGAGTTTAACGCCGTGCTGTGCTTGGAATGTGGGTTGGACTTCGGTTCGAAGAGCAATCAAGTTGGATAAATCGGCTTCGTTGAAGGTGGTCAAAATCGCGGCTGTTTGCTGGGCGCTAACGAGGCGGTCTGCGATCTTGCGACGAAGGGGGGACATCTTCTTTCGTGTTTCTCGGCCAGAGCGTGAGGAATCGTGGGAGACGACGGCGGTGTCCGCCTCAGTATGAACAAGCGTAGGGATGGAAGCGGGGGAGGTTTCCCGAGTCGGTGTTTTCGTGGCAGGTGCATTGTCCTGCTGTTTCTTTGGAGTCTCTGGAGGGGTGGTTTTTCGGGCGGGGGCTTTTCCTGGGTGGAGGTTGCCGACCGTCTGGCCCACTTTCACCTCTGTGCCTTCTGGAACGAGAATTTCGATTGTGCCATCCGCCTCGGCAAACACTTCGGATGTCACTTTATCCGTTTCGATCTCAAAGAGGGCCTCGCCTGAGGATACCGTGTCGCCATTTTTCTTTTTCCAGCTCCCAAGAACACCTGAGGTAATTGATTCACCTACGGAGGGAACGCGAATGGGAAGGAGAGTGGTGGCGGTGCTCATTTTTTCTTTTTCCTTTTGTTGGTGGATTTTGAAGCGGCAGTAGGTGTTCCTGTCTTTTTCTGGGAAGGAGTTGGGGCTTTTGGTTGGATTGCAAAAGCCTCATGGACGAGTTGGTTTTGTTCCAGTGTGTGGATGATCAGCGAACCTGTGGCTGGAGAGGAGGAGGCATCCCGGCCGACATATCGAACGGGTTTCTTAATCACGGCGGGTAGACGAAGTGCGAGATGAGCCCAGGCTCCCATGTTTTCAGACTCCTCTTGGCACCAGATGATTTCTGCATCCGGGGAGTGGCGGGAGAGAATCTCCGTCAGTTTCTTGGCGTGGAGAGGGTAAATCTGCTCCAAGCGAACAATTGCAGTGTGGGTAATTTTGTTTTTTCTTTGGTAATCTTGAAGATCGTAAAAGACTTTCCCTGAGCAAAGGATGACGCGCTGGGCGCCTTTTGTGACCTCGGGGTCGGGCAATATTTCTTGGAATGCGCCGCGGGTGAGGTCGGTTACAGGACTGGTGGCACGTGCATCCCGGAGGAGGCCTTTCGGAGTCATTACAATCAAGGGTTTGATGATTTTGCGAAGTGCTTGCCGACGAATGAGGTGAAAATAGTTGGCGGGCGTTGTGGGATATGTGACGGCCATATTGTCCTCCGCACAAAGCTGAAGGAATCGTTCTAGTCGAGCGCTGGAGTGTTCAGGGCCTTGGCCGTGGTAGCCGTGGGGAAGAAGTAGAGTGAGACGGGAGCTGGTGCCCCACTTGGATTCGGAAGAAGTTATGTATTGATCGATCTGTGTTTGAGCCCCGTTTGCAAAATCACCGAACTGCGCTTCCCAGATGACCAGCATCTCGGGGCAGTCGAGAGAGTAGCCGTAATCGAAGCCCAGCACGGCGGCCTCGGATAGGGGCGAATTGTAGACACAGAATGAAGCTTGGTTTTTGCTGAGATTTTTTAGTGGGATATATCGGGCGCGGGTACGGAGGTCGTACACGGCGGAGTGGCGATGGCTGAAGGTGCCGCGGCGACTGTCTTGGCCCGACAGGCGGATCGGAGTGCCTGAGGTGAGTAGGGAGGCAAATGCAAGATGCTCTGCACAACCCCAGTCCAGCGGGGTGGTACCAGCAGCCATGGCACGACGGGTATCCAGAACTTTGCGAATCTTGTTATTGATCTGGAAATCGGAGGGGATGGTCGAGATCGAGACTCCAAGTTCCGCGATTTTCTTGGCGGGAACAGCGGTGGGAACTTCTTGAAGAAGTTCGGGGCAGGATAGAGGTGGGTGGAGGCGGGGTTGAATCTTGCTTACGACTTGGCGGGACTCCTGAAGCGCCTCTTCCGAAACGATGCTAATCTGCGTGCGGATCTTTTCTATTTCTTCCTCTGTAATGATGCCTGCATCCAGAAGCTTGCGGGCGAGGAGACGACTGACGGGAGGATGGGCATCGATTTCTGAGTAGAGAGTGGGTTGTGTGAAGTTAGGTTCATCTCCCTCGTTATGGCCGTGGCGACGGTAGCAGACGATATCGATAATGATGTCTTCGTGAAACTTTTGGCGAAAGTCGAGTGCGAGTTGGATGATGGAGGCAGCGGCGAGGGGGTCATCGCCGTTGACGTGAAAAATAGGAATTCCAAAGGCTTTGCCTGGCGCGGTGCAGTAGCGGCTGGAGCGGGAGTCATCTGGAAGGGTAGTGAAGGCGATCTGGTTATTGACGATGATGTGGATCGTGCCCCCCGTTCGGTAGCCTTCGAGGCGGGAGAGATTCAAGGTTTCCGCAACGATTCCTTGGCCGATGAAGGCCCCGTCCCCGTGAATAAGGACTGGCACAACCTTTTCCCGCTTTACCGTGTCGTCCCGGTGCCGCTGGCGGGCGCGGGCTTTGCCCTCGACGACAGGATTAACGGCTTCTAAGTGGCTGGGGTTCGGGGCGAGGGAGAGGCGGACTTTTTTGCCCGTTGAGGTGGAGACCTCATTTTCATATCCGAGGTGATATTTTACGTCTCCATCCCCCAGAACGGTTTCAGGAACATAGTTTTCGTGAAATTCGGTAAACAGTTTACGACGTGATTTTCCGAGCGTGTTCACGAGAACGTTGAGACGTCCCCGGTGAGCCATGCCGATGACGACCTCCTCTACTCCCGAGGTGGGGCAGGCTTCGATCAGTGTATCGAGAACAGCGATCAAGGTTTCGCCACCTTCAAGAGAAAATCTTTTTTGGCCAACGTAGCGTGTGTGGAGAAACCGTTCGAGGGACTCGGCTGCGATAATCTTTTCTAGAATTCTTCGTTGCTGTTCGGGGGAGAAGGAGGGTTGGTTGCGGGTACGTTCCATTCGATCGCGAAGCCAGCGGCGGATGGCGAAGTTCATGATATGCATGAATTCGACCCCGATATGGTCGCAGTAGGTTTGTTTCAGGAATGAGAGAATCTCGCGGAGGGTACGGGGGCCGCCGCCGCCGAGCGTGCCTGAGTCGAAAATCGAATCGAGGTCTGCCTCGGTGAAGCGAAAGGTGGAGAGTGAGAGGTCGGAATTTTCTTCTGGGGTTAGACCCAGAGGATCGAGGTGAGCAAGGGTGTGGCCGAGGGCACGGTACGCGAAGAGAAGGTTGTAGATTCTGGCTTGCGGCAGAACGTTTCCGAATTCGGGGCTCGGCCCATTCTTGACGGTGGCTGAGGTGGAGCGGAGGGGGGGGCGGAGTTGGCAGCCGAGTTCAAATCCCTCAAAGAATGCGCGCCATGTGGGGTCGACGCTTGAGGGATCTGTTTTCCAGGCTTCGTGCAGCTCCTCCAGAAAAGCGGTGTTGCCAGGGTGCCCGATGCGACCGAGGGCTGGGGATGGAGAGGAAGAGGTACGATTCGGGTTTAAACGATCTAGAACGTCTAGGGCGGAATCTCTACTTGAAGTAGGATCGTTGGATGAGGCCATGAACTGGTATCATTCCACAAATTAGGGGTCTGGGCGAGTATGGATTAGAAAATTATTACATTATGCTAACTATTTATGGTGAATTACTTATACTTACAAAAAAAGCTAAATTTAGATGAAAAAGAGAAGGAGGCTTTGCCTTTTCATTTTCTAGGGCAGTTTTGAGTAGTGAGGAGAGAGCAGAGAAATGTGTTGGGGGGTGATCTGAAGCCTTGTTCGATGGATCCTTTGACGGGGTTTACGAGGTCGGGGAGTTGTGAGGGGCATGAGGCGGATCGCGGGTGTCATGCGGTATGTGCGCAAGTGACTGCAAAATTTTTGGAGTTTAGTCGACAGATGGGGAACGATCTTTCGACTCCCAGACCTGAATATGCTTTTCCGGGATTGAAGGAGGGAGATCGGTGGTGTGTTTGTGCGGCACGATGGGAGGAGGCGAGGGTTGCGGGAAAAGCTCCGTTGGTGGTTTTGGAGTCTACGCATGAGTCGGCACTGGAGCATGTGAAGCTGTCTGATTTAAGAAAACATGCTCTGGATGTGGCGGGATAGGTCAATCTTTCGAATTTCTTAAGGCGAAGCAAAGGGGAAGGGGGTCTTGTTTGGGGAGTAAAATCGGGCAGAATTTATGATTCATGGCATATGAAGATTCAGACAGTTGGGTAGAGCGACTGGAGAAGGAGGGGGAACTTCTGCGGGTTCGAGAACCCGCGTCTGTTGATTTGGTGATCGCAGCGGCAGCAGATGAGGAGTCGAAGTCACCCATGGGTGGAAAAGCCCTTTTGTTTGAAAAGCCAGTGAAAGCGGATGGTCGGCTTTACGATTTTCCTGTTTTGATCAACGGGTATGGTTCGGCAAGACGAATGGCTTTGGCTTTAGGGAGAGATCGGGTGGATCAGATCGGGGATGAAGTGGGCGCTCTTGTGAAAGCAAAGCCGCCTGCGGGTTTGGGCGAGGCGTGGGATCTTTTTCGAAGAGGTTTGGAATTGCGGCATGCGCGCCCTGTGAAAGTAGGAAGCGGTGCATGCCAAGAGGTAGTTCATCGGGCGGAGGATGGAGGGGATGGGTTGGGTTTGATTCCTGTCCTAAAGACTTGGCCGAAAGATGGAGGACCTTTTTTCACACTGCCCCAGGTGATTACGGAGGATCCAGAAACGAAGGAGAGAAATGTGGGAATGTATCGAATTCAGGTGCTGGGGGCTTGGGATGCTGCGTTGCACTGGCAGTTGCACAAAGTGGGAGCTCGGCATGGGAAAAAATATAGAGAGATGGGGAAACCCATGCCTGTGGCCGTCGCATTAGGAGGAGATCCGGCGAACGCATTTGCCGCAACGGCTCCTTTGCCTGATGGGATCGACGAGTACATGTTTGCAGGTTTTTTACGCAGAAAATCGGTTGCGTTTGTGCCGGCGGTGAGTCAACCAATTCAGGTTCCGGCGGACGCAGATTTTGTGATCGAGGGTACGGTCGATCCTTCTGGAGAGCCCGTGAATGAAGGACCTTTTGGAGATCACACGGGATTTTACACCCCGATGGACCGGTATCCTCATTTTCGTGTCACTGCGATTACGCACAGAAAAAACGCCATCTATCCTGCGACTGTGGTCGGAAAACCGCCGATGGAAGACTTTTGGTTAGGATCGGCTAGTGTTCGGATTCTTTTGCCTGTCTTAAAAATGAATTTTCCAGAGTTGGTCGATCTGGCCTTACCTGCGGAGGGAGTGTTTCACAACTTGGCGTTTGTGAGCGTGAAAAAACAGTATCCTTATCAGGCCTTCAAGCTGATGCATGGCTTGTGGGGGGCGGGCCAGATGATGTTTACGAAAATCATTGTAGTCGTGGATGAACATGTAAATGTTCACAACACGAGTGAGGTTCTTTTTTACCTCGGAGCCAATGTGGATCCGGAACGAGATATGATTTTCATTAAAAGCCCCTGCGACAGTTTGGATCATGCCACGAGCCTGCCTAATGTAGGAAGTCATGTGGGAATTGATGCGACTCGAAAACTTGAAGGCGAGGGTTATCGGAGAGGTTGGCCAGAGGAGTGTCGCACGACTGCGGAGGCATCCATGAAGGCCAAGGCTTTGTTGGGGACGGCAAGAAAGGGGGTCCGATGAAACTCGTGATTGCTGTGACGGGAGCAAGTGGATCGATTTACGCCCAACGGTTGCTAGACGAGATCGATCGCTCAAAACAGGTGAAGGAATGTCATGTCGTGTTAAGCACCCATGCCGCAGAAGTGGCGGCGACAGAGTTAGGGGCCAAGGGCCTGCAAATTCCCAAGGGAATGAAAGTGCATGGGGACAAGACAATGCAGGTGCCGTTTGCGAGTGGGTCGGCTAAGTTTGAAGCGATGGTCATCGTTCCTTGTTCGATGGGGACGCTGGGACGGATTGCCCACGGGTACAGTGATGGGACGATTGCCCGTTCCGCCGATGTTTTTCTGAAGGAGAAGAGGAAGTTGATTTTGGTGCCTCGGGAAACCCCATGGAATCTGGTACAGGCACGAAATGTGGTGACCCTTTTGGAGGCAGGCGCGGTGATGTTGCCTGCGATTCCATCTTTTTACGGAAGACCGAAAACGGTGGAGGAGGTTGCGGACACGGTTGTGGCGAGGGTTCTCGACCATTTGGGTTTATCCAATGAGTTGGTGAAGCGATGGAAAAGTGGAGAGGGCGAAAAAGAGTAACCTTGGGATTGGAACTCCTGCGGGAGAGGGATAGGGTTCGACGATGGCTTATGCAATTGTGGAAAAGGTAGCCGGAGTTCCCGTGGTGTTAAGGACACGGGACGAGGCCCCTGGGGTTGCGGTGGGGCTTTTTTACTCGGCGGGTTCCCGATGGGAAAATTCGAACGAGCACGGGGCGGCTCATTTTGTGGAACACCTTCTTTTTAAAGGAACCAAAAAACGGTCCTGTAAGGAGTTGAGTCGTGAGGTGGAAGGTCGTGGTGGAGATCTGAACGCTTTTACGGGGGAAGAAACGCTTTGTCTTCACGGCAGAGTTCCGGCGGGCCACGGATCTCGACTGGTCTCGCTATTGGCCGAGATGGCGTTGGAATCAACATTTCCTGCGGATGAAGTCGAGCGGGAGCGGGGGGTGATTACCGAGGAGATACGGATGATGGAGGATCAACCCTCGATGGTGGCTGGGGAGGCTCTGAATGCATTGCTGTGGCCGAATCAAGCGGTAGGGCGACCGATTGCAGGATCGATTGCTACCGTAGGTGGTATCTCGAGGGCTGGTTTGATGGGTTACTGGCAGAGGCGGATTCAGAAAGTGCAACCGATCCTCGTGGTTGCGGGTGGGATTGGAGCCAAGGAGGTGATGGAGACAGCCAAAAAAGCTTTGGGCAAATCGGGTCGTGAATGCGGGATCAAGCCAACTCCTGCTGTCAGAGTGAAAGGCAAGAGTCTTCGGGTGGTGGCGGTGGCAAAGCCTGTGCAGCAGGTCAATGTAGCTCTGGGAATGTATGCGGTCGGAAGGATGGACCCAAAGCGGCATGCATTGAGAATGTTAAGTGTGATTTTGGGAGAGGCGATGAGCTCGCGGCTTTTTCAGCGTCTTCGGGAGGAACAAGGTTTGGTGTATTCCGTGTCGAGTGGGGCTCATCTTCAAAGGGATGACGGAGTGTTTTATATTTCTGCAGGTTTGGAGCCGGGCAATCTCGGCAAAGCGCTGGCATTGATTGCGGAGGAGTTGCGCTCTTTGGCGACGCGAGGCCCGGGAGCGGCAGAGTTAAAGAGAGCCAAGGATTATGTGACGGGACAATTTGCCTTGGGTTTAGAGGGAACGAGCCAGCAGATGTTCTGGATGGGAGATGCGATGTTGACCCGGGGACGGGTGGTCGAGCCTAAAGAGGCGATTGAGCGTTTAGCGAAAGTGAACGCAGCCGCAGTCCGAGATGTGGCACGAGAAATTTATCAACCGGGTCGTCTCTGCGTATCCGCGGCAGGACCTGAGATGAGCGAGGCGAGGCTACAGTCGGCAGCCCTGCCTTTAGCAAAAGGATGAAGAGTCTCGAACGTCTTGCAGGGGCGTTGCCCAAAGCAGAGCTTCATGTCCATCTGGAGGGCACGCTTGAGCCTGAGATGGTTTTCTTTCTGGCAAAAAAACACGGGGTCAAACTTAGATTCCCGAACGCTTCGGCCTTGCGGAAAGCATATCAATTTCAAGACCTTCAATCTTTCTTGGATCTATACTACGAGGGGGCAGGGGTGCTTCGGGATCGGGAAGATTTCCATCAACTGACTCTGGCTTATATGGATCGGATTTCGCGAGATGGGGTTTGGCATGTAGAACCGTTTTTTGATCCTCAAACGCATACGGCAAGGGGAGTAGCTATGCGGGAAGTGGTAGAGGGGGTGTTGAGCGGATTGCGAGAGGGAGAAAAAAAACATGGGATTACGTGGAGATTGATTCCCTGTTTTCTTCGTCACCTAAGTGAGGAGGATGCCCGGCAAACATGGAAAGAGCTGCTTCCTTTTCGTGAGCATTTTTCAGCGATCGGCTTGGATTCATCCGAAAAGGGGAATCCGCCCTCAAAGTTTGCGAAAGTCTTTGAAGAGGTTCGGGCGTCTGGGCTTCTGGCCGTGGCCCATGCCGGGGAAGAGGGGCCTGCTTCCTCGATTCGAGAGGCCTTGGAGAAGCTTAAGGTTGTTCGGGTGGATCATGGGGTACGGTGCGTGGAGGATTCCGAACTTGTTCTGGAACTGGCGAAGAAGAGGGTTCCTCTTACCACGTGCCCATTATCTAACGTTCGGCTTTGTGTTTATAAAAAACTATCGGATCACCCATTGAAAAAACTTTTGGATGCAGGGGTAAGTGTAACTGCCAACTCGGACGATCCACCTTATTTTGGAGGTTACCTATTGGATAACTGGTTGGGGTGTTTGCGGGAGTTAGCCTTGGAGAAAAAGCATCTGATTCAACTTGCGAGGAACTCCTTTGAGGGGAGCTTTCTACCTGAAAAAGAGAAAGAGAAATGGTTTGAAAAGATTGAGCGGGTTCAAGCTACGGTGGCGTAAGGAGATACCATGAATCCAACGGCCGCAGTCGTGAGAGGGGATTATGGGCCTGGGGTCGTTTATTTGGGTTATCAACCCGATCAGGTTCTCTCGGGGGGGGGGATGGAGATTGGAAAGCTTGAGCAGGAGGTCGAGAGGCAAAGGCAAAAAAATATTTCGTGGGATCAGCCGCATCCTCCTGGTGCTGCGATTGGGGGGTTTGATTTTGATGGGAATTGGCACTTTTCGTTTTTCTCCAAACTTAAAGCACGCCCGTTAAGTGATCTCTGGCCTGATGGGGAGGGGAGGTTTCAGGCATCAGAGGAGAGTTGGAGTTGTCAGACGGGTCCGATGGAGTACGCCGAGATGGTTCGACAGGCGCAGGAGGAGATTCGAAAAGGGGAGATTTATCAGGTCAACCTAGCGCGATTTTTAAGATGTGAGGTTGAGGGAATGGACGCGTGGGAATTCTTTCGGTGGTTGTGGAGAACGGGTGAGGCGCCCCGCAGTTTCTTTTATCAGATGGGCGATAAGGCGTTGGCAGGAGCGTCGATGGAGCTTTTTTTGGGGATTGAGGGGGAGAGAGTAATCACACAGCCGATCAAAGGAACGAGGCCTCGTGGTTTCAGTCGGGAAGTGGACGAAAGAGCGGCATTGGAATTGGGAACGGATCCAAAGGAGGTAGCGGAGTTGGTGATGATCACAGATCTATTGAGGAATGATTTAGGTGCTATTTGTCGATTTGGATCTGTGGAAGTACGGGATTTGGTGCGAAGTCGTAGCTACTCCCACGTGCATCATTTGTATTCGACGATTCAAGGGGTGTTGCGGCCGGGACTAGGGTTGGTGGAGTCAGTGAGAGAGTGTTTGCCTGGGGGTTCGGTGACTGGAGCGCCCAAACGAAAAGCGGTGGAGATCTTACGTAAGTTGGAGGCTGAGCCTCGTGGATTTTATACGGGTGCTGTGGGTTACTTTGGGTATGACGGAACAGCTCGTTTTGCTGTGGGAATCCGTATGGCGGAGATTGAGGTTCATCGGGTTCGATGTGGGGTAGGAAGCGGAATTACCATTGGATCGGATCCGTTGGCGGAGTTTGAGGAGACAAGGGCGAAAGCCCGGGTCATGGTCGAGGCGATGGCGGCGTATCAGGCTGCGCAACGGGTGCGGGCGTGAGTCTTTTGGAAATTCCAATTTCAGATGCCGGATTCCGGCACGGAGTCGGCGTATTTGAAACCGTGCGTGTGCAAGGTGGAAAAGCGAGGTGGCGAGATTGGCATCTCGAATCGATCCGGGAGTCTGCTCAGGTACTAGGTCTTAAGATTTCTGAGAAGGAACTGGATAAGGTTCCTTTAGGATTCGGACTTTGGCGTTGGTTTGTGACTGAGACCGGAACAAGGAGCTGGTGGAGTGAGGGGATCGAGTTGCCGCCGGCTGCCTATGAGTTACGACTTGCGACGATCGGGGTGTGGTCGGGCTCGTGGGAGGCGAAGTACAAGACGTTGAGTTATTTGAGTCGGATTCAGAGCCGAAGGGAAGCGAGCTCGGATGGGGAGGTGGTGATGTTGAATGAGAAGGGGGAGATCGCGTCGGCCTCGATGGCGAATCTTTTTTGGGTCAAGGAGGGGAAGTTAAAGACTCCGGCGCGGGAGTGTGGTTGCCGGGGGGGGACGGTGAGGAGGTGGATTTTGGAGCGGAGCGGTCAGAAAGTGGAGGAGGGAAGATGGAAGCAGGAGGAGTTGGATGGAGCGGAAGAGATATTTGTGACGAATGCGCGGATCGGCATCAAACCGGTGGTTTCGTGGCACGGAAAGAAGCTGGCCCGCTCTGGGGTGGCTGAGGCGTTGGGTAAATCGTTTTGGGCTGAGTAGGTCGGGATTGAGGCGGAGCGGGCGGTGGCGTAGGGTGACGGGACGATGCGCTGGACCCAGACCCTTCTAACGACGTTGCGTGAGGCTCCTGCCGAGGCGGAGATTGCGAGTCATCAACTGCTTCTGCGAGCGGGGCTAGCGAGGAAGCTTACCAGTGGTCTGTACACTTTTCTTCCGTTGGGATTGAGAGCGTTGCGGAAGGTTGAAAAAATTGTGAGGGAGGAGATGGATCGGGCGGGCGGATTGGAGATTTTAATGCCTGCACTACAGCCTCCCGAATTGTGGGAGAGAAGTGGAAGGATTGAGGCGGCAGCGGATGTTTTATTTCATGTGAAGGATCATCAGGACCGGCGCTGGATTCTGGGGCCGACGCATGAGGAGGTGGTGACGGCGTTGGTGGCAGGGGAGGTGCAAAGTTACCGGCAACTGCCGCGGACTTTGTATCAGATTCAGACCAAGTATCGGGATGAGATTCGGCCGAGGTTTGGGCTGATGCGGGCACGAGAATTTATTATGAAGGATGCGTACAGCTTTGATGCGGACGAGGAGTCGGCGAAGAAAAGTTATGAGGCGATGACGCAGGCGTACCGAAAAATCTTTGAGAGGGTTGGATTAGGGGCGATGCAGGTGGAGGCTGATACAGGGGTAATGGGAGGAGCCAGTTCGCATGAGTTTTGTGTCGTGGCGGATATTGGGGAGGGGGAGTTAGTCACGGAGGAGGGTGGAAGTTACGCGGCCGCGATTGAGAAAGCAGTGGGGAGGCCTGTGGAGAGAAAAGGTGGGGAGGGTAAACTTGAAAAGTTCCCCACGCCTGGAATACGAACGATTGTAGATTTAGAGAAGAAGCATGGGGTAGTGGGTCAGGATCAGATAAAGACGCTTGTGTTCACAAACGGAAAAGAGACGGCGTTGGTGCTGGTTCGGGGAGATGATGAGGCTCAGGAGGCCAAGGTGCAGAAGGTGTTGGGCGCGGGTTTCCGAGTCGCCGTGGATGCAGAGATCAAAGCAGCGATGGGGGCATCTCCCGGAAGTTTGGGCGCAGTGAGCAGTACATTGGATGGAAAAAAGCTACTGGTGGTGGCGGATCTGGCATTGAAAGGGCAGAAAGGAATGGCGACGGGGGCGAACGACAACGGTTTTCATTTCAAAGGAGTCGACGTGGAGAAGGATCTGAAGGTCGATCAGTGGGTGGATGTGAGAAAAGTTCGGGATGGGGATTTTTCTGTGGGTGGAAAGAGGTTGAAGGTGAGTCGAGGGATCGAGGTGGGCCATGCGTTTTTATTGGGAACGAAGTATAGTGAGGCTTTGGATGCAAAGTTTTTGGATCCGCAGGGAAAGCAGCAGGTTGCGGTGATGGGTTGTTATGGGATTGGGGTGACGCGGACGCTACAGGCGGTGATTGAGGTGCATCAGGACAAGGATGGGATTCGTTGGCCAGCTTCGGTGGCACCTTACACCGTAATGTTGGTGACGCTCGATTTAGCGGACCCGGAAGTGAAGGCGGCGACCGAGGCGGTGATCGCTTCCTTGGACAAGGCTGGGATCGACTATCTGTGGGACGACCGGGACGAGCGTCCGGGAGTAAAGTTCAAGGACGCAGATTTGCTTGGATTTCCCTGGAGGGTGACGATTGGGGCTAAGTCGGTAGCGAAAGGGGGTGTGGAGGCGAAGTGTCGTCGCACGGGTGCGATGGAGATGGTTCCTTCGTCTGATGTGGGGAATTGGGTTCAAAACAAGCTCGGAAACTAGGTATCCTATATTCGCAAGAAGGTGGAAATTTCAGCACTGTACTAAAGTTGTGTAAGAAGGGTGTTGGCTTGTGCGCGGTGATGAGCAGGGGATTATTTCAAGTATGATTCGATGGATTAGTTGCTGGTTGGGGTTCATGTTTTTTACCGTCTCACTTCTGGCGGAAAATCAGGGTCAGGATGCGGGGGCTCTGTATTTAGAGGCTAGAAAGTTGGCTATGGGGGAGGGGTGTCAGATCGACATGATTCGGGCCAGGGAACTATACCGGAAAGCAGCTGATTTGGGGGATCCCCGAGCCTTGGCATGGAAGGCGAGATGTATATTTTTGGGAGTTCGTGGGTTTTCCAAAAATGAGGTAGAGGCGCGAAAGATACTTCAGGAGATAGAGCCTCGGCTTCATAAAATGAGCTTAAACAAGGAAGAGGATGCTTTGGGGAGTCTGTGTCGAGCTTTGGCCACGATTGATCCAAAAAACCGAGGTCAAGAAGTGTTCGAAATGGCTAAGAAAAATGCCATCAATGGCAATCCAAGCGATTGGAGGGTCTTGGGTTTGTTGTTTCGCGATGGCATCGGAATTGTGAAAGACGAGAAGGAAGCGGTGAAATGGTATGCGAAGGCAGCTGATCAGGGGGACGCTACGGCACAAAACAATCTTGGCTGGTGTTATGTAAATGGGAGCGGAGTTGTGAAAGATGAGAAGGAAGCGGTGAAGTGGTACACGAAGTCGGCAGAGAAGGGGGAGGAGGTAGGCCAGCGGCTTCTTGGTTGGTGTTATGAGAATGGTATTGGGGTTGCGAAAGACGAGAGGGAAGCGGTGAAATGGTATGTGAAGGCAGGTTATCAGGGGGACGCCACGGCACAAAACAATCTTGGCTGGTGTTATGCAAATGGGAGCGGGGTAGAGAAAGATTATAAAAAAGCGATTGAGTGGTTTCACAAGGGTGCGGAACAGGGGGATGGATCTGCCACGGGCAGTGTGGGTTGGTGCTACGAAACAGGAAATGGGGTGGCCAAAGATGAAAAGGAGGCGGTGAAGTGGTATGGCAAGGCGGCAGAAAAAGGGAATGGATGGTCACAGAACAAATTAGGCAACTGTTACGTCAATGGGATTGGAGTGGAGAAAGATTATAAAAAAGCATTTGAGTGGTATCGCAAGGGTGCCGAACAGGGGGATGGATCTGCCACGGGCAGTGTGGGTTGGTGCTATGAAACAGGAAATGGGGTGGCCAAAGATGAGAAGGAAGCAGTCAAGTGGTATGGAAAGGCAGCAGAAAAAGGGAATGGCTGGTCACAGAACAAATTAGGCAACTGTTACGTCAATGGGATTGGAGTAGAGAAAGATTACAAAAAAGCATTTGAGTGGTACCGCAAAGCGGCAGATAAGGAAAATAGTGAAGCCCTTGGTAGTGTGGGTTGGTGCTACGAAACAGGAAATGGAGTAACGAAGGATGAAAATGAAGCGCTGAAGTGGTATATTCAGGCAGCAAAAAAGCAAAATTCCTGGGCACAGAAAAGATTGATGGCAATGGGGGGCATCGCCTTTTGGGAAAATAACTATTCTTTAGCAGCGAAGTGCTTTCAGGCAGCCGAAAGTTTTGGAGTGAAAGGTGCGGGTGAGGAGCTTTATCGGCTCGATGTTCAAATGAGAAAAACTTGGGAAGGAGCAGATCCAAGGCGAGGGATTTTGGCGAAAAGAAAAGTCGTCAAAGGAGAGGAAAATGAAAATTCTGAGACAGCGCGATTGGCGGGTGAGCTGCTTAGTTTCGGATACCCGATCGAAGCGGTAAAGATGGTTCAAGAGGCAATTGCAAACGCGAGATGGGGCACGCCCGATGAGGAGCTAGCAGAGTGGTATACTCTCGCTGGTTTTTGTGAAATGGCCAATTCAGATGTTGATCGCGTGGCTCTTGTTTCTGATTATGCAGAAAATTGGTGTCGGTGGTTCAAGCCAGAATTCGCCCAGGTCGGATTAGGATTATTCAATTGTAAAATTGGAAATCCTCAACTGGGTTTAGATGTTTCATTCGTTAGTGATTTTATTTCTCCCTCAGAACCTAGACGTTGGGCTTCACTGTTTATGGGGCAGGTTGGATGGGGCCTAAAGTTATGGCAGGAAGAGTCAACGGGGTGGTATTCCAGACTCGCCAGAGCTGCCACTGCTTCCCCCAAAAAGGGAATCGATTATCTGTGGGCCACTCAAAATCTTAGGAATCCTTCCCAGGCAAAAGAAAGCTTTGAGAGGGCAACGAAGCTATTCCCTAATTTCTCGGCTTGGGTTGGGTTAGCGATGCTTGCCAAGCAGGAGGGGGATACTTCTGGACAGGAAAAAGCAATAGAGGAGATGAAAAATATTCTAACGGAGAATTCGATAAGAGATGCGGCCAATATTTCAAAGACGGCAAAGGGCAATGCAGGAAAAGAAAAACAAGAGGATATAGCAAAGGTAATCATCGAAAAAGGGAAGGCACGTAGGAACAAGATATTTCAGGGTCTGATGAACGATGGAAAACTGCCTTGGGGGAATGAAAAGGGTGAGATTTCGTTTGGCTTTGGGTACGGCGGCGGACCTGGATTGTTTCATGCAGGTCTGTTGGCCAGCGGAATGAAACTATTTATTCCCCTTTTACTCAATATGAAACCTGACTGGCTTATGTTGCTCTACGATATGTGGATGCGATCTGGGTCGCTTTCGGCATACCAGCTGGCGCCATTCTATGAGCGGTTGACGGAGCGGCCTTCCACAAGAACGAGAGCTATTTCCCGCCTCGTGCAAATCCACCGTTATCTCGAGAATAAAGAGGAGACTTTGCGCTGGGCTATCTGTGCGGCTGAGGAAAGTCCACAGGACATACAGACACTACAGACGGCAGCTTGGGTGGCGCAGTGGGCAGGGGAATCGGGAAAGGCCCAGGACTTTTCGAGGAAAATAGCTAAAGAAAACGAGAGACCCCGATCTGAATCTGTGTACTCACCTCAAGACGAGTATCTTCTCATCTATCAAAAGATTAACGAGGCAGACCGTCATTTTCATGCAAAGGAGATAGAGAAGGCTCGTCATCTCTACGACAGATGTCTGTACGGGCTAGAAACAATTAAAAAAAAGGATCCTGAGTGGGAACCGTCAATCATACGTTACAGGATAAAGTATATAGAGCAGAAGCTCGACGAAATTGATCTCAGGGGGAAAAACAAATGAGAAGTTCTGTTCTTCTTTGGTTGGGAAGGCAAATACGATCTCTGGGTGCCCAGGAACGAATTCTTGTAACAAAAGGAATGGCTCAAGGCAAATTGGGTGCCCAAGGCATTGCACACGAGGTATGGCGTAGTCTTAGGCGGTGGAGCATTGGAGACTGGGTAGTTAGTACTTTGGTTTTTCTGGTTCTTATGTCCCTGACGATGACAAAGACTTGGGGAGCTTATCTATGGCTGGGGGTGGCTCCACTAGCGAACGCTCTTATGCTTTTACTAATCCGGGAGCCAATCTCATGGAAGGAAATCCTGCGCAAAGATGGGGCTAGAATGGCCATTCGTACGGGCATTACCGTCTATACATTACTTTCCTGGCTCTTTCTTTATTTTGTTTTAGGCAGTTTTATGGCTCTTTTCATCGGTGCGATGATGGATGAGGGTTTATTGAGACTGCCTTGGAAAAGGGTAGCGAATCTATCGGTTGAACACTTGGCGTGGGTCATTCCGCTCTTGTTTCTGATTGGAGTCATCCTGAGGTCATTTCGCTTTTATCTTGGAGTTTATTTGGCCCTCCCCTTGGTTGTTTTTCGAAAAGTGGGAATCTTGGCCGCCATCCGTTCCAGTCGGATGGCTCTTCGCGGAAGTTACCTTACGGTATGCCTATGGATGCTCGCGGGTTGGTTTCTCTCCATCATCCCGGTTCTGCTTTTGTTTGTGGGCTCGACTCTGATTATTTCGCAAGGAATGAGGCTGGGATCAGCTAGTCCATCCACGCTTTGGCAAATCTATGGGGCAAATTCCTTATGGTTTCTTGTCTGCCTAATCTTTGCGACTTTTCTTTGGCCCATCGCCCCAGCGATCCAAGTTGCCGCCTATGAGAGAGTTTTTGGATCTAGTAGACAGCAAGTCTGAGTGCTTTTATTCCGAGCGTTTGCGCTTGGTGTGATCGAGGATCTTTTTCCGGAAGCGAAGTGTTTTTGGGGTGACCTCGAGATACTCGTCTTCTGACAGATATTCCAAGCCTCGCTCCAAGCTGTGTTTGAGAGGCGGTGTGAGTGTAATTCCTTTGCCGTCCCCCTGAGATCGCATGTTTGTCAGATTCTTGGCTTTGCAGGGGTTCACAACCATATCGGCAGGGCGTGTGTTTTCGCCGACAATCATGCCCGCATAAATATCTTCCTGAGGTCCGACGAAAAGGGTGCCCCGTTCCTGTAAGTTATCGAGGGAGTAGGCCATGGAGGTTCCTGCCTCCAGGGCAATGAGTACACCGTTGATCCTGCTAGGGATTTCGCCACGAAAGGCGCCGTATTCGCGGAAGAGGTGGGAAATAATGCCCATACCTTTGGTCAAATTCTGGAGATCGGTCTCAAAGCCGATCAAACCGCGAGTCGGAATGGCGGCCACCAAGGAAGTGTTGTCGCCGTTGGGCTTCATGTCCTCGATTTCGGCTTTTCGGCCTGCGAGATTGCCCATGATATCGCCCAAGGCGAAGGAGGGAATTTCCGCATATAAAGTTTCGATCGGTTCCAGCACGGAGCCGTCGCTGGCTTTTTGAAAGATGACTTCTGGACGAGAAACAAGGACTTCGAATCCTTCCCGACGCATTTGTTCGAGAAGAATCGCAATCTGCATTTCTCCTCGGGCCCGTACTTCAAAGGAGCCTGCATTGGCCCCGTCTGCAAATCGAAGACTTACGTTTGTGCGGATTTCTTTTTCAAGGCGCTCACGCAAGTGACGAGCGGTTAGAAATTTTCCTTCGCGGCCTGCCAAGGGTGAGTCGTTCACCAAGAACTGCATGTGGATTGTGGGGGGATCGATCGCGACAAAGGGAAGGGGAGCGCGATCGGGTTTGTCAGCGATGGTGGTGCTGATTTCAGGGGAAGCTAGTCCTGCAAGACCGACTATGTCTCCCGCGGATGCGCTTTCGATCTCAATGCGCTCCATCCCACGGTGGGAAAAAAGTTTTGTGACGCGACCCGTCTCGGGTTTGCCCTCTGGATTCAAGCTCGCAACAGGGTCACCCATCTTGATGCTTCCTGAGGCAATTCGACCGATCGAGATACGGCCGACGAAGTCGGAGTGATCTAAGTTCGCAACGAGTAGTGCGAAAGGAGCTTCTAAATCGGCTTGAGGAGGGGGAACAACGGAGAGAATCGTGTCAAAAAGTGCGGTCATCCCTCCGGCTTTTATTTCTGGGGTCACTTTGCCGTCCCACTTCATTGTCGCGTAGCCTTCTTTAGCGGAGGCGTAGACGGCAGGAAAATCCAGCTGGGCGTCCGTGGCGTGGAGTTCAATAAAGAGATCGAAAACTTGATCGAGGACTTTTTTGGGGTCCGCATTCTCACGATCGATTTTGTTGAGGACGACGATTGGCTTGGCACCAACCTCGAGAGCTTTCCGAAGAACAAACTTCGTTTGGGCTTGGGGGCCTTCGGCTGCATCGACCACGAGGAGAACTCCGTCAATCATGCGCAGGATGCGTTCGACCTCTCCACCAAAGTCGGCATGGCCTGGGGTGTCGACGATATTGACGCGGATATCCTTATATTCGAAAGAAGCGTTCTTGGCTTTGATGGTGATGCCTCGTTCCCGTTCTAGGTCCATGGAGTCCATCATTCTCTCGGCCACGACCTGGTTGGAACGGAACGTGCCCGCTTGGCGTAGCAGCTGATCCACGAGTGTGGTTTTGCCGTGGTCTACGTGGGCGATAATCGCAATATTTCTGAGTTTGGGGTTCACCATAAAAATTTCAAACTAGCAGGTTGGATGGCGAGAGCGAGGATTGTTTAAGGTTGAGGATGGGGTCAGCTTCGGGCAGGGTAATAATATGAAATCACCTCGTTACTTGATTGTATTTGCCGCGATAGCGGCAGTGGCTGGCCTTATGTTTGTTTATAACAGCAAAGATTGGATTTTGCGAAGTGCTGTGGTTAAAGCGGTTGAGCAAGCGACAGGAGTTTCTGCGCATTTGGGAAGTTTGAGGGTCGAGCTTCTGAAGGGCGCGGGGGTGTTAAAGGATTTTCGCATGGGCAACCCCAAGGGGTTTAGCCGGGAGGATTTAATTTCGGTTAAGGAGGGCAAGGTGGTGGTGGATGCGGGGACGGTGACCGCATCCGTTGTGAGGATCAAATCGGTGGATTTGAGCGGCGTGGGCATTCTTTTTGAGGGGAGCGGAAAGAGAAACAACATGAATGCGCTGAAAGCACAGATTAACTCACGCTCGGCCAAACCTCAGAGTTCAAAGGTCGAAACGGCAAAGAAGTTTCGGATCGACTCGTTTGTACTTCGCAACGTCCAGGTGGATGTTCGGATGGCGGGAATCGTGAAAGTGGGGAATCTGAGTTTGGGGGATATACGGATGAACAGTCTTGGGGGTTCCACGGGAGCGACGGCCTCTGACATCGCGGCACAAGTTTCCAATGAGATTGCTTCCCGTTGTACGGGTGCAGTCATTCGAAACATGGCGCAACTAGCTGAGCAAATGGGAATGGATGCCTCGAAAATAGCGGATGGATTTGGAGTTCCTTCCGACGTGTTGAATGAGGCAGCAGGCTTCCTTCAGAATCTCTTTAAATAAAGTTATTTTGACTTTAGGCGCGCTGAGGCTCGGGGGTTTATGAGCGAGTCTCTAGGCATGGCTTGTCTGCGGGGATTGGCCAGAGGTGGGGCCCGAGTGGCTTTGGTGGATGCGGGAATGGGAGGACGGCAGATCAAGGCGGGGCTGTTGCTGGGTGCTGGATTGGCTTTAGCCCAAAGAATCCGAAGGGAGGAGTCTGGTCCTCGGGTGGGAGTGGTGTTGCCTCCAGGGGCTGGGGGAACGATTGCTAATCTTGCTTGTGTGTTGGCAGGAAAAACGCCCGTAAACTTAAATTTCACATCGGGTCGGGCGGCCTCTGATTCAGCAGCTCGGCAGTCGGGGTTAAGGATGGTGATCACCGCCAAAAGAATGGAGGAGAAGTTGGGGGAGCATTTTCCCGACGCAGGACGAAGGGTGGATTTGGCAAAGCTTTTACAGGATGAGAAACCTTGGGCCGTGATGTGGTCGGTCTTGGCTTTTATTCTGCCTGTGTGGTGTTTGGCTTGGTTGGCGAAAGTGCCACGAGAGGGAGGGGATCGAGAGGCAGGGTTGCTCTTTACAAGTGGAAGTACTGGAGAACCCAAGGGGGTGGTGCTGACACACCAAAATCTTTTATCGAATTTGAGTCAAATTGAGGAGGTTTTGGGAGATTTGAAGTTAGGGTCTGTTTTGGGATGTCTGCCTTTATTTCATAGTTTTGGATTCACAGTGACATTATGGTGGCCTTTGACGGGGGGGCCGAGAGTGGTGACCTATCCAAGTCCGCTGGAAGTGCACGCACTCGGGGACGTAATTTCGAGCTATCGGGTTGATCTCTTGGTGACGACACCCACTTTTTTAAGAAGCCTGATGCGCAAGGGAGGAAAAGAGAAGCTGGGGGGATTAAAGATGGTGGTCACGGGAGCGGAAAAGCTCCCTTCGGCTTTGCGGGAAGAGTTTGCGCAGAAGATTGGGATCTCTGTCTATGAGGGGTACGGGATGACGGAGGGTTCGCCTGTCATTGCGGTGAATCGACCGGGAGCCGAGAAAGCGGGAACGGTGGGCAGGTTGGTGCGAGGACTGGAGATGAGAACGGTGGATGAGGAAACAGGAAAAGTGTTGGCGAGGGGAGAGGCGGGAATTTTGGAGTTTCGGGGGAAGAATATTTTTCCAGGGTATTTGGGTCGGCCTGATTTGACGGAGAAGGTGTTGAGGGGGGGATGGTATCACTCGGCTGACTTTGGTCGGATCGACGAGGACGGATTTGTAACGATTGAGGGGCGAAGGGCGCGATTTTCAAAAATTGGGGGTGAGATGGTGCCCCACGGGGTGGTGGAGGAGCAACTGAATGAGTGGTTGCATGAAGTAGGCAGCGTGAAGGAGGGACGATGTGAGGTGATGGTGACGGCTGTGACAGATGAAAAGAAGGGGGAGGCGTTGGTGGTGCTGCACTCCTGCGATATGGATGAAATAGTAGCGGAAAGGGCGTTGCGAGACCGGGGTTTGCCTGCGTTGTGGATTCCGAAAAAGTACAAGCGGGTGAAGGAGATTCCGATCTTAGCTAGTGGAAAGCTTGATTTGGCAATGGGGCGACAGTTGGCAGGAGGTTGATCGCGCAGACAGTGGAGATCGGGGGAACCGCGGTGACCGACGATCCGCATTGGAAAAAGTATTCCGTGAAGCTATATTGGCACAGAAGTCGCGCTGTTAGCTCAATTGGATAGAGCATCTGACTTCGGATCAGAAGGTTAGAGGTTCAAGTCCTCTACGGCGCAGAGTTTTTAATGTTCAATCGATCTGCGATGAGATAACGCATGCCCGAGGGTGATCGAGTCGACGAATTCGAGGCCTGAGCCAGCGGCGACTCCCGTGGCAAGGCGGGTGATTTTTACGCCTAGTGCCGAGAGTTCTTTGGCCAAATAGATCGCTGTTGTCTCCCCCCGAGCGTCGGTTCCGAAGCCGAGGATCACCTCGTGAACTTTGCTTTCTTTGGTTCGTTTGAGAAGGGTGGGAATCTTTAACTCGTCGGGACCGATCCCATCTAGAGGCGAGAGAAGTCCGCCAAGGACATGGTATTTGCCCTTAAAAGCGGCTGATCGCTCGAAGTTAAGAACATCGGGAGCATGTTCCACCACACAGAGAAGAGAAGAGTCCCGGTTTTTATCGCGGCAGATTTCGCATAGGCCGTCCTCCGAAAAGAATCCACATTCGGGACAGGGATGAATCTGGTTTCGCGCTTCCTGGAGAGCATGGGCTAGCTCTTTGGCTGCACCGGGAGGTGCCGAGAGAAGATGGAGGGCGAGTCGTTCTGCTGAACGCGGGCCGATTCCGGGGAGCTTTCGAAGAGCGGCGACGAGGCGGAGGGCGGCGGGTGGGTAATCAGCCATTACGAATCAATGATTCGACCGCCAAACCCTTTGAGGGCGGCTTGAATAGCTGGGTCGTTCAAAAAAGTCTCTTTGTTGGATGCAACAGAAGAGGGGGCGGATGGAGATGAACTTTTTGCGAAGGGGGTCTTTGCGGGAGAAGGAGCCGGAATCGAGGAGACCTTTGGAGTGGGTGAGGGCGCAGGGCGGGATGCGGCAGATTCGGCCCGGGTCTCGGCACCTGGGACCGCCAGCTTTTTAAGAATCGTTTCGAGGCTTACCCTTTCGCGCATCTCACAAAGGCGAAGAACGAGAATTTCGAGGGCTACTTCCCGAGCGAGGGAGAGGCGGAGATGATGTTCAGATTCCAGAAGTTGTTCCAGAAGGGAGAGGAGGTGAGTCTGATCGGGGGGATTTCCGAGAGCTAACAGGGTTTGTTTTTCCAGTTTTCCAAGTTCGGCCTCGGCCTCAGTAGGGGCGATTTGAAGAAGAAGGAGATTTCGAAAGTGCCGGGCTAGGTCTTGGGCGACACGGATGGGGTCACGATGGCGGGCACGAAACTCATGGACTTTCGCAAGAGCGTTCGCGCTATCTCCAGCCAAAATAGCAGAGGCAAGGGCGCGGGTTTCAATCGGTCCGGCCAGACCAAAGACCTCGAGGACGTGGTCGAGGGTGATATTTTTGCCTGCAAAACTGACAAGTTGTTCGAGAGCAGATTCGGCGTCCCGAAGACCGCCCTCTGCCTGGCGGGCTAAGAGGACTAGGGCTTCATCCGAAATCTTGATTTTTTCCGCTTCGGCAATTTTTTGGAGGTGGGAGCAGATCAATGGATCGGGAATGCGGCGAAGATCGAAGCGTTGGCAACGGGAGAGAATCGTGGCGGGAAGTTTCTGAACCTCCGTTGTGGCGAAGATAAATTTTACGTGGGCGGGAGGTTCTTCAAGGGTTTTGAGAAGAGCATTGAAGGCCTCGGTTGTGAGCATATGAACTTCGTCGATGATATAGATTTTGAATTTTCCACGGGCTGGGGCGTAGGGAACGCTTTCCCGAAGTTCCTTGATACTTTCAATGCCCCGATTGGAGGCACCGTCGATCTCAAGGACATCAAGGCTCCTGCCTTCCTCAATTTCCTTACAAATATCGTCATCCGGATTGAAATCGGCTTTCGGTCCTTTGGGGCAGTTGAGAGCTTTGGCGAGGATGCGGGCGGTAGAGGTTTTTCCTATCCCGCGGGGCCCGACAAAAAGAAACGCATGGGCAAGGCGTCCCTCTGAAATGGAGTTGGAGAGGGTGCGGACAACGTGTTCTTGGCCGACGAGCTCGGCAAAGGTGCGAGGCCGATATTTGCGAGCGAGAACGAGGTAACCCATGACTCGTTAGAATAGGTGACAGGGAGGGGTGAGCAAGGCTGGGAGGTGAAGGAATTCACAATTGACGGCAGGGTGTTTCTTTTTTATGCTATTCAGTTCCAGTGAGAACGATTTCTGCAAAAGCTAAGGATGTCGCCCGCCGGTGGTATCTGATCGACGCCGACAAACAGGTGGTTGGTCAGGTAGCCGTACAGGCTGCGAACATCATTCGGGGCAAAAATAAGCCGATCTTCACCCCCCACGTAGATACTGGAGACCATGTGATCGTGATCAACGCAGCCAAGGCCGTCTTTACTGGTAAAAAAGAGACGATGAAAAGCTATATGTCCTTTTCTGGTTATATCGGAGGGCACAAGTCGGAGACCGTGCAGGCTCGGCGGGCTCGGAGGCCGGAGTTGCTGATCCAGTCTGCGGTTAAGGGGATGGTGATGCATAATCGGTTGGGCCGGGTGATCTTGAAAAAATTATTTGTGTATGGTGGGGCGGATCATCCGCACGTGGCGCAACAGCCTGAAAAAGTGGAGGTCCGCAAGCGCGGGTAAGAAGCATGAGTGAAGGATATTTCGGAATAGGGCGGAGAAAGACGGCCGTGGCGCAAGCCACGATCCAGCGGGGAACGGGCGTGATCACAGTGAACGGTCGGGCCTTTGATGAGTATTTCCCGATTCCTTTTCGGCGAATTGAGCTGATGAAACCCTTGGTGACGATCAAGGAGGAGAAGAAGTTTGATGTTCGGATTAAGACCAGTGGGGGTGGATTAACGGGCCAAGCCGGTGCGGCCAGCCTGGCCATCGCACGTGCCTTGAACAAGTGTTCGCCTAGTTTCCGTTCTCCTCTCAAAAAGGCTGGTTTAATGACCCGAGATCCCCGCAAGCGGGAACGGAAGAAGCCGGGTCAACCTGGAGCGCGGAAACGCTTCCAGTTCTCGAAACGCTGATCCATTGAGTTGTTCACCGATCGGCGTTTTTTGGCCGATTGGGAGTGGAAGTCCAAGTTCCCACGGCTTTATTGTGCCGTATTCATGAAATCACCTGTCTCCATCGCCATTTTGGGTGCATCCGGGTACACCGGCGAGGAACTCGTGCGCATTTGCGTCCGGCATCCTGGAATGAAGGTGGCGGCGATCACCTCGCGGCAGCTGAAGGGCAAAACTTTGGAGGAGACTCTGGCGATTGGAGGGACGGCTGGTGCGATCAAGTTTGAGGATTTATCAACCGATGAGGTGGCGAAGAAGGCGGAGGTGTTTTTCTTGGCCCTTCCGCACGGGGTATCGGCGGAGATCGGTGGAGAGCTGAGGGCCGCAGGGAAAAAGGTTTTTGATCTCAGTGCAGACTTTCGGCTGAAGGATCCGAAACTTTACGAAAAGACGTACGGGGCGGCCCATCCTGTGCCGACTCGGTTGGCCGAAGCGGTCTATGGATTGCCGGAAATTTACCGGGAGAAGATCAAACAGGCGGATCTGGTGGCGTGTCCGGGATGTTATCCGACCACGGCGATCCTGGGTTTGGCTCCGGCTTTCAAGGGGGGTCTAGTTGCGGGAGAGGGCATTGTGATTTCCTCCATGAGCGGAGTGTCCGGTGCAGGGAAAAAACTGGAGGCGGGATATCTCTTCGCGGAGTGTAACGAGAACCTGAGAGCATATGGAATTCC
Source organism: Methylacidiphilales bacterium (assembly GCA_044348085.1). Lineage (GTDB taxonomy): Bacteria > Verrucomicrobiota > Verrucomicrobiia > Methylacidiphilales > Verrucolacustridaceae > Verrucolacustris. The sequence continues at coordinate 40,159 of JBIKTM010000007.1, forward strand.
GCATCACAGGCATCGGCCTGAGATTGAGCAGGAGCTTTCTTCGGTGGCGGGGGCGGGCGTGAAAATCTCCTTCATTCCCCATTTGGCTCCGTTAAACCGGGGTATGCTGACTTCCATTTCGTTCCCCGTAAAAAAAGGAACGACCAGTGCATCCTTGGAAAAGGAGTATCAGAAATTTTACCACAACGAGGCGGCGGTTCGGGTGTTAACGGGGGATGCTTTACCGGAGACAAAGAGGGTGATGGGGAGGCATGGGGCGGAGTTGGCGGTGCGGGTGGATGAGTGGACGGGTCGGGCCCTGGTGGTGGTGGCGATTGATAATTTGGGGAAAGGGGCGGCGGGTCAGGCAGTACAGTGTTTCAACATCCGGCATGGGTTAGTGGAAGGGGAGGGACTGAATTTGTGAGCAAGGCAGCGAGTTGGGTTCGTGGCGGTAATGTAACCTCGCCCAAGGGTTTTCTGGCGGCTGCAATTCACGCGGGGATCAAGCCTGGGAGAGAGAAGGACATGGCTCTTCTGGTTTCGCTACTTCCCGCCGATGCGGCAGGTGCATTTACAACCAATCAGGTGAAGGCGGGTCCCGTTCGGGTCAGTCAGCAACATTTGAAAAATGGGAAAGTTCGGGCTGTGATTTTAAATAGCGGAAATGCTAATGCTTGTACGGGCGTAAGGGGTATCGCAGACGCAAAAAAAATGACTTCGGAAACGGCGCTCGCACTCAAGAGTAAGCCGCAAGAGATTCTGGTGTGTTCCACCGGTCGGATTGGGGTGCCTTTGCCGATCCGCAAAGTCGTGAGGGGAATTCGGTTGTTAGCCAAGAAATTGGGGGTGGGTCGCGGGTCGTTGGCGGCTCGCGCCATCATGACCTCCGATACCGTCAGGAAAGAGGCGGCTGTCCGACTGACGTTGGGTGGGCGAAGAGTCACGATCGGTGCGATGGCCAAGGGGGCAGGAATGATCCATCCCAACATGGCGACGATGCTTTGTGTGGTGACGACCGATGCGGCGGTGGATCGGAAAACCCTCGAGCGGGTGACCAGTGAGGCGGTGGAGCATAGTTTTAATCGGATCAGCGTGGATGGGGACATGAGCACAAACGACACCGTGTTGGTGTTGGCGAACGGCGCGGCGGGAAACACTCCCCTAAAAAGTTATGATGCCGATCTGGGGAAATTCAGTGCTGCGTTAAAAGGGCTGATGCAGGAGATGGCTAAAAAGATTGTGGGCGACGGGGAAGGGATGACGCGGGTGATTGAACTGACCGTCCATGGGGCGAGTACCGAAGCGGATGCAAAAAAGATGGCTGAGGCAGTGGTGAGGTCTCCGCTTGTGAAGACCTCATGGACGGGGGGAGATCCGAACTGGGGGAGAATCATGGGGGCGATTGGTGCATCGGGGGCAAGATTGAGGGAGGAGCTGGTGGATATTCATTATGACGGGGTGGCGGCGGTTAGGGGCGGGGTGGCGACAGCGACTCCTGTGGGACGGTTAAAGGCAGCGGCTCGCAGATCGCGGGTGGCGATTCAGGTGAACCTAAACTTGGGCAAGGGGGAGTATCGGATGCTGACGACCGATCTTTCGGAAAAGTACGTTCGGATTAATCTGGGGGAATAACGATGTCGGGGGTGATCGTGGTGAAGTATGGAGGGAGCGCGATGGAGAATCCCGCCAAGGTATCGGAAATTTTACAAGAGATTGCCGGTCTGGCGAAGGAGGGTTTTCCCGTGGTCTTGGTGCACGGGGGAGGAAAAGAGATTAGTGGGGAGATGGACCGGAGGGGATTGAAGGCGGTCTTTGCCCAAGGTTTTCGGGTGACGGATGAAGCGGCAATGGCTGTGGTAGAGGAAGTTTTGGATCAGAGAGTGAATCCCGGGATTGTGAAAAAGCTAAATGAGTTGGGTGGCAAGAGCCGCGGAATCAGCGGGCGGAAGGTTTTTCATGCTAAGAAGGCGCCGAAAGCTGGTGGAGTAGATTTGGGACGGGTGGGCGAGGTGGAGCGGTGTGAAGTGGGCGAAGTGAAGCGGTGTCTGGATACGAAAGAGACGGCAGTGGTGAGTCCGGTTGGCCAGGGAAATGACGGGGGTGCGATGAATCTCAATGCGGATGTGGCGGCGGCGGCGTTGGCGGGGGCTTTGCAGGCAGAGCAGATGATCTTTTTGTCTGATGTGCCGGGCTTGATGAAAGATTTGAAGGATCCTAGGAGTTTGATTCGGGAGATCCGAGCTGAGGAGTTGGAGAAATTGGAGAAGGAGGGAGTGATCGGCGGGGGGATGATTCCGAAGTGTCGGTCGGCTGCTTCGGCGCTGGTGCAGGGGTTGAAGAAAGTTGAGTTTGTGGATGGTCGGGTAGCGGGGACGTTGACGAATGTGGTGAAGGGTCAGGAACGGGCCGGCACCACGCTCTCGGCCTGATTTTCTCAGCCTTTTGGAAGCTGGTCTTTAAGTCGGAGTTGGGCGGCCCGGCCGATGGGGATTTTATCATTTACGCCTTCCAGGACGAGGTTGGCCTCATCCCGGGATTTCCGTTCCAGACGGGTTATGTGATTCACGTTGATGATATGGGAGCGATCGATCCTGGCGAAGGGTGGGAACGGTAGGATCTTTTCGTAACTACCCAAGGTCTGGCAGATCATTAGGGGGGCTGAGTTCGGGATATGAATCCGAGTGAAATCCCCGTCGGCTTGGAGCAGTGGAATGGAATCAACGGGAACGACCATCGATTGATGGGGAGTGTGAAGACAGATTCGGTCTCCAGAGGAATAAGGGGTTTTGGAGACAGATTTTTTCTTGGAACAGGCATTTTCCAATCGATGGAGGGCTTGGGCGAACCGTTGTGGATTGACCGGTTTGATCAGATAATCAACCGCCTCAAGATCGAACGCCTGGACTGCGTATTTCGCGTAGGCGGTGACCATAACCGTCTTGGGGGGCGGGTGAAGTGCTTTCAAGAGATCCAAGCCGGTTGCACCCGGCATCTGGACATCGAGAAAAAGGGCGTGAGGTCTTTCCTTGCGGATGAGTTTGATGGCGGTGGATTTGTTGCTGGCTTCGCCGACGATCTGAAAATTGGGATGGGGAGCGAGAAGCTGACGAAGGCGTTGGAGGGCGAGTCGCTCGTCATCGCAGAGGACTACACGGAGCATGGTTCTCCCTTCAAATCGAGAGTGGCCACGACGAAACCATTATCTTCGGTCAGCGTGAAACGGTGACGGTTGGGATACCGTATGGCGAGACGGCGGCGGACTGCGTCCAGTCCCAGGCCCGAGCTTTTTTGGGAGGATGAGAGTTTTCCTGAATTTTTAACCTGGAGGATGAGATGGCCGGCTTTCATCTGGGCGGTGATGAGGAGAGTGAGTCGGGCAGAACTTTTACCCGGACCGTATTTGAAAGCATTTTCCACGATGGGTTGCAGGATGAAGCTGGGGACAAGAGTGTTTCGAGTGCTTGTGGGAGCGGTGATTCGGGTTTGTAGTTTGCTTCCGAAGCGGGCTTTTTGAATTCTGAGGTAGGAGGCAGTGGCATCGAGTTCGACGGACAGCGGTGTGATCAGTTCATGACGGTGATCGAGAGAGTATTTCAGGTAGGTGGCCAGTTCATCCACCATGTTGGATGCGATTTTCGGGTGAGCGGGGATTTCGGCGGCGATGCCGTTGAGGGAGTTGAAAAGGAAATGGGGGTCGAGTTGGAATCGGATCAGCTGGAGTTCCATCTTCTGAACCTCCGACTTGGCATGCAGCTCTTCGATTTTTTCGCTCTGAACCAAGAGTTCAGCCTTGAACCAGAGATAGGCGAATGACCAGGTCAGGTAGACGAACCACATGAGGACGGAAAAAAGGGTCCATCGTTGCCAGAGGGGAACTGCTTGGCCGATACCTGTGGTGGGCCAAGTTAGATCGAGAAAGGAGATCAGGCCTTGTAGGATGGCGGAGTGGAGGGCAGCGTTTAGGCCGGTGATCACGAGGGCTTGAAAAACAAAACTGGAGCGATGTGTGCGAAGGGGGCCGAAGTGGTGATAAATCCGGCGTAGCCCTCCCGAAAGGACAAACCCTAGAAGAGTGGCAGCAAAGGTGATTTGGAGGGCTCGGAGAAAGTCCTCCCGCATGACCGAACGGATGAGAAAGGCGATCAGGCCGAATCCCATCCAAAGGATCAAATTGATCCGCCAGAAGCGTGGGGGGTGAAAAAGATTCTTACGAAGAGCCTCCAGCATGGGTTAAGCGTGGGCGAAAACGTTCGATAGGACAAAACATTTGGTAATCTCCGAGCACGAATGTTTTTCGGGGCTTTAAGAATGCTCTAGGAATCAATTGCCTCCTGCTCATGAGATTCGACACCTTGTGTCGGAAGCTCTACGAGTAAGGAATGGCGGATCCCAAGCATCAGGCGAAGTATTTCACTTACAGCCAAATTCGCGCCCATGGGGCGATCGGGAATCTCAATGAGGGGGTGGTCATCCAGACGCACGGGGTTCACACGAGGCTGATCGCGTGGCCAGGGAACGGCTTTCAGACGGAAAGCGTGCATGTTTTGACGCTGAAGCCCGGTGAGGAGAGTGCCTCCTATGCCTATACCATTGCGGAGGAAGTTATGATTTGTGCTGCCGGCCGGGGGGAAGTGTTTCTTCTGGGCCGGTGGGTTTCCGTCGAGCCGGGGGATATCGCGTATTTTCCGGAAGGAGTATCGCATGCGGTTCGAAACTCGTCAGGAAACAAGGAGAACCTGGTGTTGGTTTCGCAAATCACCCCGCCCCAGTTCGATCTTTATACTGAAGCGGGATTTTATGATGTCTCGATGGGAGTGATGAATCATGAGGCCTGTTTTCATGCGGGTCTGAATGCGGATACGGGGACACTCAAGGCTCCGCTGGCTTTGAAATACCGGGAGACGGAATCAGCGGCACGGTCCTGGAACCGCTCGTTGGCCGATATACGGAGGGAAGGTGCCCTGTTCAATATGTTTCGAGGAACACCGTTCGGAGCTTTGGGCAGTCCAGCGGTTTTTGTAATTTGGCCCGGAGGAGGTTCTCGCACGGGCGGCTTTAATTTCTGTTTCAGCCAGGACGAACCAGATTTTACCCATACGCATCCCGTCTCTGATGAGTGCCTTATTCTGTGGGGAGGACGTGGCTCGGCCTATCTGGGTGAACCTGGAGGATGGTGGGATGTGGATACGTTGGATTGCCTGCTTGCGCCGTGTGGGGTGTTCCACCCTCCAAAACAGAGCAAACTCCCTTGTTTCTGGGGCGGATTTGCTTCTCCTCCCCAAATCGATCTCGCCCTGAAGACTCCGTTCTACAAGAACGGCGTGTTTCAGAGTGGACCGAGTGAGAAACTGGTTTATCCCGACACGGCCGAGATTCGCGCTTTGTTTCAAAGTTAAGCCGATCACGATATTTTATTTTTAGTCGGGAAGAATATTTCAGAGTTTTAGTTAACGGATTAAATCTTTTTCCGGCCTGTTTCAAAGAGTTTTCAGTCCTTTTGGCCGACTTTAGGACAAAAGAGTAAAAACGAGGATTACGTTCCCTTTATGAAAACAAAAACAAAAATCAAAACCATCGGAAGTTTCTTCCTCGCGTTGATTCTCGGTGCGGTCAGTGCCTTCGGGCACGGGTCGATGGCTGATCCGATCAGTCGGTCGTATGAGGTTTTTCTGGAAAACCCACAGACCCCCTCCAGCGAAGCGGCCAAGGCGGCGATCGCTGTTGCCGGGACGCAGGCGTTTTACGATTGGATGGAGGTCAGCCTGAATGTGCCCGACTACAAGTATGCGGCGGTGATTCCTGATGGGAAACTTCCCGGGGCGGGACGGGACAAGTATGCCGGGCTGAATCTGCTCCGCACCGATTGGCCGGCCACCAAGGTTGTTCCCGGACCCAAGCTGTGCCGCTACTACGCACCGACTCCGCACGAACCAAGTTTCTTCAAAGCCTATATCACAAGGGACGGATATAATCCTCTTCAGCCTCTTCTCTGGTCGGATCTAGTGGAGGTTCCAGGGGCGGACAATGTCACGTTGACTGGAAACAACTACTACATGACCTTACAACTCCCGAACCGGATCGGTCGGCACGTTCTCTATGTGATCTGGCAGCGGATCGATCCCCGGGCGGAAGTTTTCTTTTCCACTAGCGATGTGGATTTCGGGGGCGTGAATTACGGTGCCACTCCGAATCCTGTTGTGCCTCCCGGGTCTGAAGTGGTGGTGACCCCTCCGACGACTCCCACCACCCCGACTACCCCAACAACGCCCACAGTTCCGACCACCCCAGTGGTTGTATCGGGCGAAGGGACGGTTGTTTTTTCATTCACTAACCAGTGGACAAGTGGCGGGCAGGGCAACTTCCAGATCACGAATACTTCTGCCCAAGCGATCAACGGTTGGAATCTGGAATTTGATTGGGCGGGGGATATTACCAGTATTTGGGAAGGGGTTCTCGTGAGCAAGGTGGGCAATCACTACTTCGTGAAAAACGCGCCATACAACGCGGTTATACCCTCCGGCGGAAGTGTCCTCGTGGGTGTGGTGGCAAACTTTTCCGTGGCTGGAACACTCCCGACTGGTTTTTCTCTCAATGGAAGCAGCAGTGTGGTGCCGGCTCTGGCCGTGAGTAGCGGTGTCCTTAAAAGCGCAACCCAAGGGGTGCCTTATTCGGAGACCTTGGTGGCAACAGGAGGGACGGCTCCTTATTCCTGGATGGTGCCGAGTTGCTGCGCTTGTCCTAGTGGACTTACCCTATCCAGTTCGGGGGTGGTCAGCGGGACGGCTACTTTGGCGGGGAATTACACCTTCAAGGTCATGGTTACGGATTCGACTTCAGCCACAGCCACCCGATACCTCACACTAAACGTGGCGGCGGCCCCCGTGGTCACCCCCCCGGTGACTCCTCCTGTCACTCCTCCCATCACTCTGCCCACCTTGGCGGTGGGGGACGCGGCGCTGACTTTGTCGGCTTCGACCGGCACTGTCACCACGAGCGGATATCTGTCCGCTTCGGGGAATCAGATTGTCGATGCGGCCGGTAATCCTGTGCGGATCAGCGGGGTGAACTGGTTTGGCTTTGAAACGGGCAACAAGGTGCTCCATGGGTTGTGGACCCGGGGCTACAAGCCGATGCTCGATCAGGTGAAGGGACTGGGCTTTAACACCCTGCGGATTCCTTTCTCGAACGAGATGCTCCGGAGTGATGCGGTAACTACCAGCATCAACTTCGCGCAGAACCCCGACCTGCAGGGTCTGACACCGATCCAGTGCATGGACAAGGTGATCGCCTATGCCGGATCAATCGGGCTCAAGGTCATCCTAGATAGGCACTCGGCCAAAGCGGACGGGTTTACTGGGGAAGATGTTTGGTACATCCCCGGAGACGCCTACTACACCGAGCAGCGCTGGATCGAGGATTGGGTCATGTTGGCCAAGCGGTACTCCGGTAATGCAACGGTCATCGGTGCGGATCTCTTTAACGAGCCCAAGAAGAGCGCGACTTGGGGAAATTCTTCTCCAGCGACCGATTGGAATAAAGCAGCGGAGCGGGCCGGTAACGCCGTTCTCGCGGCCAACCCGAACTGGCTGATCATTGTCGAGGGTACGGAACAGTACAATGGTCAGACCACTTGGTGGGGAGGCAACCTCAAGGGAGTGGCCACCTATCCCGTGGTGCTGACAAATCCAAGCAAGCTGGTCTATTCGATGCATGATTATCCGGCGAGCGTGTTCGCTCAGAGCTGGTTCTCGGATGCGACCTACCCGAACAATTTGGATGATGTGTGGTATGCGCACTGGGGTTACATCTTCAAGAATCAGACAGCTCCGCTTCTCTTAGGTGAGTTTGGAAGCAGGTTGCTGACGACGAGTGATCAGCAGTGGATGGATAAGTTGACCGACTACATCGATGGAGATTTGAACCTCGATGGCGTCAAGGATCTTACTGGAAACCAGAAGGGGATGAGTTGGACCTACTGGAGCCTGAATCCCAACAGCGGAGATACGGGTGGAATCCTGAATGATGACTGGACCACAGTGAACAGTCTCCGGATGTCCTACATCCAAGGGAGCCTGGCTCCATTGATCGGAGTGGCGACAGGAAGTGGAGTGACTTCGCAGACGATGAACTTTGCGGTGACTCTATCCGCACCTGCCTCGGCCGTTGTCAGCGTGGCCTATGCCACGGTGGACGGAACGGCCGCGGCAGGGACGAATTACACAGCTACCTCGGGAATGCTCTCCTTTGCTCCCGGGGAAACCATGAAGACGATCTCGGTGGTCGTGCCAGGGCAGACGTTGGCTGCAAATAAGCAGTTCTCCATTCAGCTCAGCAACGTCTCAGGTGCCACGATTGCAGATGGAACTGGAGCGGGGTTGATCCAACCTTCGGCAGTCGTTCTGCCCGCGGCTCCTATTATCTCGAGCTCGGCAACGGCGAGTGGAACCGTGGGTACGGCGTTTAGTTACCAGATCGTGGCTTCGGGAAGTCCGACTTCCTACAGCGCGACCGGACTGCCCGCTGGACTGACTGTGAATACGACCAGCGGACTGATCTCTGGAACACCGACCAGTGCGGCTACCTCTACTGTAACCATGAATGCCGCGAATGCCGGAGGTTCTGGCGCGAAGGCACTCACGATCACCGTCGCAGCTGCGCCTGTGGTCGTCACAGCACCCGTGATATCCAGTGCGACCACAGCCAGTGGAAGGGTGGGCACGGCGTTTAGTTACCAGATCGTCGCTTCGGGAAGTCCGACTTCCTACAGTGCAACCGGATTACCTGCTGGTCTGGCCGTGAATGCGACTAGCGGTGTGATCTCGGGAACGCCCACAGCAGCCGCAAACTCGACCGTGACCCTCCGGGCAACCAATGCCGGCGGATCTGCAACCAAGACACTGACGATCACCGTCACAGCTGCGCCTGTGGTAGTCACAGCACCCGTGATCTCCAGTGCGGCCACAGCCACTGGAAAGGTGGGCACTGCGTTTAGTTATCAGATCGCGGCTTCGGGAAGTCCCACTTCCTACAGCGCGACCGGATTACCAGCTGGTCTAACGGTCAATGCGACCAGTGGTGTGATCTCGGGGACACCCACAACAGTCGCAACCTCGACCGTTACCTTGAGGGCAACGAATGCGGGTGGAACTGGGACGAAGAGTCTTATCGTGACAGTGTCGGCGGCGACTCCTGCAACAGGAAATCTGACGGTGGTGCAGACGATCCAGAATGATTGGGGAACTGGCTTCACGGCCCAAGTCGTGATCAGCAATCCAACAAGCGCGGCAGTGAGCAACTGGAGTCTGGGATTCACCTTTGACGGAAAGATTCCTGAAATCTGGAGCGCAGCTGTTGCCTCCCAGGTGGGAACCAAGTGGGTGGTCAGTCCGGTTGCTTGGACTAGCACCATTCCTGCAGGCGGATCGGTGACGTTTGGTTACAACGGAGCCCCCGGAACCACTAACAAGATCCCCACTGCTTTTCTAATCAACGGAACAGCGGCGGGCGGAACGACAGGTGGAGGCACTGGAGTCGCTCCTGTGATCTCGAGCGCGGCTACCGCAAGTGGAACGGTGGGCACCGCGTTTAGTTACCAGATCGTGGCTTCGGGAAGTCCGACTTCCTATAGCGCGACCGGACTACCCGCTGGACTGACTGTGAATGCGACCAGTGGTAGAATCTCGGGAACGCCCACGGCAGCCGCAACCTCGGCTGTCACCCTCAGGGCGACTAACTCTGTGGGTTCTGCGACAAGGATCCTGACGATCACCGTGGCGGCCGCTCCAGTCGCAGTAGCACCTGTGATCTCCAGTGCGGCCACGGCCAGTGGAGTGGTGGGTACGGCGTTTAGTTACCAGATCGCAGCATCGGGAAGTCCGACTTCCTACAGCGCGACCGGACTACCCGCTGGTCTGACGGTGAATGCGACCAGCGGTGTAATCTCCGGAATACCCACAGCAGTCGCAACCTCGGCTGTCACCCTCAGGGCAAGCAATGCGGCCGGATCTGGGACAAGCAGCCTCACGATTACGATCGTCGCAGCGGCTCCGGTTGTTGTCGCTGGATATGACAAGATGCCCACGGTCGAACAGCGAAAGATCGTCGGCTACTACCCGAATTGGGGAATTTATCAGAAAGGTTTCCCCGTGACCAAGATCCGGGGAGATCGGATCAATGTGATCAACTACGCGTTCCTGATTCCGCTCGATCGCACGATGCCGACCGCGTGGGATAAGACCGTATCCACCTATCGTGGGTGGAAGTACAGCAACTACGCCGCTTACATGCAGCAGCCTCCAGGAACGACTTTGACGGCAGGCATTGGCCTGTTTGACGAGTATGCGGATGCAGGCGCGAACAGTGCGGGGGAGGCGTTGACGATGGCTCCCGCCTACACGCCCAGCAGTAACTTCGGGCAACTGCAGGCCTTAAAGGCTAAGTATCCGAAGTTGAAGACGATGATTTCCATTGGCGGATGGACCTTGTCGGCTCCGCTCTACTCGATTTCGAGGGATGCACAGAAGCGGGCAGATTTTGCGAAATCGTCCGTCTACGTCATGGTGAAGTACGGGTTTGATGGCATCGACGTGGATTGGGAATACCCAGGCGGGGGAGGGTTGGATGGTAGTGGCGTAGCTTCGACGAGCGACGGTGCCAACTACAACCTCCTCTTGAAGGCGATCCGGGACGAAATGAACCGTCAGACGGCAATCGATGGAAAGAAGTACTATCTTTCCATCGCAGGCCCTGGAGGGGATGAAAAAATCGCCAATATGGATCCGAAGGCGATTTCCCAAGTCGCGGACTGGATCAACATCATGACCTACGACTTCCACGGCGGGTGGGATTCGTACACCGGGATCAACGCGCCGATGGTGAATGTCGATCCGAGTGCCGGTCGCGCCAACTGGTCGGTCCAAGGGGCGACACAGATCTATCTCAACGGATTGAATGGGAAGGGTGGAGTGCCTGCGGCTCAACTTGTCTTAGGCGTTCCGTTCTATGGCCGGGGTTGGGATGGAGTGCAGGCGGGGCCGAATGGAGACGGTCTGGGTCAAGCTGGCTACGAAGCAACTTCGCCCGGTCTGGGGGAAACCGAGTTTCCCTACAACTCCCTGTTCAGCACCGGGGCCCTAACCTACAGCAACGGAGTCTATGCCGGAGCAGGCGGATACAAGCGCTACTGGAATGCTGCGGCTCAGGTTCCTTATCTCTACTCGGCCACAGCGAAGCGGTTCATCACCTATGATGATTCCGAGTCGATGCGGGTGAAGGCCAACTACGCCAACCAAGTCGGCTTAGGAGGATTGATGTTCTGGGAGCTAAGCGAGGATGTAACCAGTGGGGCTACCTCCTTGCTGGATACCATCTACGATCGAGTCCACCTGCCATAACTACGAGGGCAAAAAACCGATAAAAACTGAAAATGGAGCGAAATGTAGGGCGGGCATGATGCCCGCCCTACATAATCGTTGGGGACGGTTGGTTGACCCTCCGCTGCTCCTAACCTCGTAGACTCGGGAGGAGCTATGGAGGGTTTCAGGTTTAAGCGGTGATTTCGACTCGGGTGCCGATGGGAATGAGGTCGTAGAGCTGGATCACGTCGGCATTACGTAGACAGACACAGCCGGCGCTGCTGGGTTGCCCGATCAGGTCTTCGCGATTCGTGCCGTGGATGTAGATGTAGCGGTCTTTGCTCGTTTTGTTGTGATCTTCCTCCCCGTCGAGCCAGAGAATGCGGGTGAGGACCAGATTCTTTTCTTCCACCGGATCTGAGGATTTCCAGACACGGCCGTTGGGTTTGCGTCCGACGAATTGGGTGCCGGATTCGGCGTTGTCGCCGATCTTTTGACAGATCCGATGCCAGCCGAGAGGGGTCTTGTTGCTGTTCGGTTCCGAGCCCGTTCCTTTCTTTGCGGTGGAGACCGGGAAAGAGCGGGAGACGGAGCCGTCATCGGCAATGATATCGAGGCGTTGGGCGGAGACGGAGACGCGGAGATGAGGCATTGGCTTTAAGTTAAAGTTGGACGAGACGACTTAACGAGAAGTTTCTGGAGGGAGAACAAGCAGAACGGGGCCGGGGGTGATTCGCCACCAGTTTCCTGTGGAGGACCGTTCGGAGGGAGTGGTGAAGTTGTACTGGTCGAGCCGAAGGCGGAGGTAATCGTTTTCAGAGGAGTGGGGCTGCGAGGGTAGAAGACTCCAGACTTCTGGGTCGCCTTTTTGGAGTTTTTTGAGGAAAGGAGTGAACCAACCTGGGAGTTGGCCGCGTTCAGCGGATAGGGCGGCGAACCACATTTGCCAGTCGAGTCGGGGTTGGAAGGGGGCGATTTGGGGAGGGAGACGATCGGGCGGGCCTGCTTTGTAGGAAAACTGGATGGGCTGCCACTGGATTCCGTCGGAACTGCGTTCGAGTATGAGTTCGGGGCGACGGGTGGTCATAACGGCGAAGAGTCCGTAGCCGGAGGTGAGATGCCAGGGGGCGAAAGAATTTTGCCATGTGGATTGGGAGGCGCGGGGGAGAAGTTGCAGAGTGGAAAGAAGGATGGGGATAGCGAGCGAGAGTTGGAGGAGGGCGGCGAGGGAGGCGAGGTGGCGCCAAGGAACGGGGGTCCACGGAAGAGGAACTGTTTTGGGAAGAAGGGAGGTGGAAAAGAAGCGGTTATCGATAAGAGTGAGACAGAGGGCGATGGTGAGGAGGTTAAAGAAGGCGTAGTTGCCGGTGAGGGCGATGAGGAGCATGAGGGAGAGGAAGCCAAGAGATGCGGTGAGGCGGACTTTGGGTTGGGTAAAGAGAAGGGTGAAAGGGAGAAGGAGTTCGACGATAAAGGTAAAAATGGTGGAGAGCTTGAGAAGCGGGTGAGGGAGTTGATGAATGAACCAGGCGAGGGGGTTGGGAATGGGTTGGGTTTCGAAGTGATAGGTCATGGCGGAAAGATCAGTCCAGGTGGGGTCGCCACTTAGGATTTTGACGATTCCTGAGCTGAAGATGAGACGTGCGAGAAGGAAGGTGAGGGCAAGTCGGATGAGGAGGGGCGGAATATCGAGGCCAGGCGGGCGGGGGCGAATGCCGGGTTTTTCGAGAAAGATGAGGAGAAAACCAACTTCGAGGAGGAGGGTATCCCACTGGAAGGAGAGGAAAACCTGGCCGATATTTACGAACGAGAGCCAACAGAGCCACGGGAGGATGGCGGAGAGGGGTCGAAGCAAGCCGGCGGTGAGGGCGAGGGCGCCAGCGATTCCAAGTAGAGCGATGAGGCGAAGGGAGAGATCGGAGGAGCCGAAGAACCAAGTGAGGGAGGGAAGTGAGAGTGGGGCGAAGTCTGGGCCGATGAACTCTGTCACGCGGGTGAGGAGGTTTTCCGCGGGGAGAATACCGTTTGGGCCGAGGAGTCCTGGGATTTGGGGTAGAAGGGAGAGGAAAGCGCAGAGGTAGGCCAGACCGGTGATCCGAGCGAAGATCCAGAAGCCAAGGGAGTAGTTCATAGAGTGAGTAGCTGGATTTGATTGTCCTACAATCCCGGGAAAGTGGGATGATTTTTATGCTGGTGGGAATCGGGGGAGTAAAAAAATTAAAAAAAGACCGAACCCTTTTTTGTTGGCAGCAGTTTAATCCTGTATGAAGACAACCACACAAGACACACGATGGAAATCACAAGATCGCAACGCTGGAAGCTCTCCCCGCGGGGGGCCTTCGGCTCAAGAGGAGAGAAAGGGGCCGGACTTGTCTGACCGTTTGCTCTCCTTCACCTCCAACCTACTGGGGTTGGCAGGAAGCCTGCCTGAAGATCGGGCGGCTGGGCATCTGGCGGAGGAACTTCTTCGCTCGGGCACAGCAGCTTACTTCCGGCATGGGGAGGCGGAGGGATCGCCCTCGGCAAAGGAGTTTGCGGAAAAGTTCCGCGCTTGCTTAGCCGAGTTGCGTGTTTCCCGACGCGCACTCCAGCTCTTGGCTAAGGCGGGACTGCCCTGTGATGGGCAGGCGGTGAGAACGGCGTTGGAGGAGGTGGATATTCTCATTCGCATCTTCTTTTCCAGTATCCGGACTCTGGAAAATAAAGCAGCCGCCTGAGGAACGGCTGCGCTGGGGCGCGGCCGATCCGGATCCCCTGATGAAGGGGAAGAGCCGGATCGGCTGCCCTCGGCATTGTTCGCCCAACCCGAGGTGGGTATTGTTGGTGGGAAGACTATGGGACAGTTCGCCATCTCTATGCCTCAGTTAGGGGAGTCGATCGCCGAGGCGACTTTATTGCGACTCAAGGTAAAGCCAGGCGAAACGGTTGAAGCGGATCAGGAGGTGGCAGAGGTTGAGACGAGTAAAGCAGTCATGAGTGTAACGACGAGCTACGGGGGTGTCTGGAAAGAGTGGAAAGCTAAGGAGGGGCAAAGTTATCCCGTGGGAACTGTTTTGGGTTACGTGGAGGTGGCGGGCCGGGAAGAGTCGAAAGGAATTAAAAAGAGCCCAGATGGAGGCCGGAAGGTTCAACCGAAAGAAAAAGAGGGTAAAAAGAAAATTCACTCGAATGGAGAAAATGGAAATGGAAAGGGAGTATTGCCGACTATCCAGGGGTTACCCGTCCCTGCACGTGCGGCAGGGGCCAGTTATCTATCGCCCCGAATGAAGGCGCGAATTGAGGAGTTGGGGTTGCATGCGGCGGATTTAGCGGGTTTAGCGCCAAGCGGAGCTAAGGGGAGAGTGACGATTGAGGATTTTGAAAGGTTCATGTTGGATTTAGAGAAACAGAAACTGACTCCTGCCTCCTCAATGCGGGTAGCGGTGGCAGATGCGATGCGAAGAAGCTGGTTACGTCCCTTGGCCACGGTTGGAAGAACGGCGGGAATGGATGCTTTGCTGGCTCATCGAAAAAAACACCCTGCAAAACCGGGGCCTACTCTGTACGCCGTGCGGGCGCTAGGAATTGCTTTAGCGGAGAACAGTTTGCCTGCGGGGCGGTTGGTGGGCAGTCGGATCGTGCATCCAGGGTCGATCGACATTGCCTTTGCTGTTGAAGCGGAGGATGGGGTTCTCGTTCCTGTCCTTCGGAGAGTGAATGAAACAGACTTAAACACGCTGGCGGCGCTTTATGCTGAAAGAATGAAGCAGGCGAAGGAGCGTAAAATTCCGGCTGAGGGGTTGGGAGGGTCTGTAGCAGTGGTGACAAACTACGGAACGTTCGGTTTGGATTGGGCGACTCCGATTCCGTTGCCCGAGCAAAGTTTGGTCTTGGGTTTGGGGGCGGGAAAGAAAGTTCCTGAGTGGGATGAGAAGACACAATCGTTTCAGCCCAAGACTGTGGCACCTTTGACGTTAAGTTTTGATCATCGGGTGATCGACGGTGGGGCGGCAGGGCGACTTTTGGCCCGCGTGGCCGAGTTACTGGAGAGTCCGGAAAAACTTTAAGACGATCGATTCGCCAAGCGAACGGCTATTTCGGCGGATAGAAGAACGAGGGGTAGACCTCCTCCAGGATGAGTGGTTCCTCCCACAAAGTATAGATTTGGAATGAGGGTGGAGTGGATGGGGGGACGTAGAAACGAACTTTTCATTCCGTGGGAGGCCCAGCCGTACAGGGAACCCCCTACGACTCCATCGCGGGACTCAAAATCTGCGGGTGAGATTGTCTCTTGATGGACGATTTTGTCCTTTAGCCCTGGCAAAAACTTTTGATCTAAAATCCGAATGATTTGATCGGCATATTTTGGAGACTCCTTGGTCCAATCGATTGTGGTGGTGTTGGCGGGTGCATTGACGAGGAGGAAGTAGTTATCGTGTTCAGGGGGTGCGGAAGCGGGGTCAGTTATAGAACTAAGGCAAAGATAAATGGTGGGGTTTTCCGCAGGTCGTTTCTCCCGAAACATCTGTTGGAACTCCAGAGGGTAGTTGTCGGAGAAGAAGATGTTGTGGTGGGCTAGGGATGGATCTTTTCCTTTTACTCCTAAAAGAACAACGAATCCGGATATTGCTCGATCAGGTTTGGCCATCTTCGATGCCACTTGCGCAGATTGAGGGTGTTGAATCAGTTTTTGATAGGCAGCTAAAACGTCCCCGTTATGGAAAAGGAGGTCGGCTTGAATTTTCTTACCCGATGCAAGTGTGACTCCGGAAGCGTCGATCGAGTGAACTGGTGCTGAGGTCTGAATTTCGACTCCATGTTTCTGAGCCAGCTGAACAAGAGTATCCGCAAGTCGGCGAATTCCGCCTCGTATGTACCATCCCCCGTAGTGTGCCTGAACGTAGGGAATTACGGCAAAGGTAGCGGGGGTAAGTTCGGGATCGCTTCCGTTATAAGTGGCAAACCTCTGAAGGAACTGCTGGAGGTGGGTATCGGAGTAGAAGTGGCGTGAGGCAGAGGCAAGGGAGCGAAAGGGGCTCATGGCGGGAAGAAACCGGAGTAGTGGTAGAAGGGTAGGATTGAGGACTTTTTTCCAAATTTCGGATGGATCACTTTCAAGGAACGCGGGGGCTGAAAGTTTGTAGAGCCCTTCAGCATAGCGGAGTAGACGGGCCGAGTCGGGGCGGGACCAGAAAAACTCGTTTTCATCAAACTGGTAGCCATCGGCCCAGCGATAGCGACAGGTGGGTGAGAGAGGTTCGAGAGTGAGGTGTTCCTCCCTTTTTTCGCCCAAATCGTCAAAGAGGCGGTCAAGGATTTGGGGCATGGTGAAGAGGGAGGGGCCAAGGTCCCATCGAAACCCGTTGACCCTTCGTTCAGAGACTTTACCGCCTAAAGAGTCGTTTTTTTCCAACAGAACCACATGGGCGCCTGCTTTTCGAAGTCGTAGAGCGGTGGCGAGGCCGCCAATGCCCCCGCCAATCACCACGGCACGTTTTCCGGAAAGCCGATTCATCGGGGGCGTTGATTCCACAGTAATCGAAGGCAGGAGGAGAACGTCGAAGGTTGATCCCGTAGCATCTGATCAATTTGAGTAGGGAAAAACCAATCCAAGCTGGCGACTTCATGAGGATCGGGTTGAAAGGGGCCTGGGTGAACCGCTTGGTAGAGCCAAACGAACTCTTGATCAGTCTCTTGGGACGCGGGGAACTGTTTCACCTTCTTAAAATCTTTGCAGGTAGAAGCAGGAACACCAATCTCCTCGGGAATTTCGCGATGCATGGCGTTGTCATAATCCTCTTGGGAATTCACGTGGCCACTGACACTAGAAGTCCAACGTCCGGGCTCTCTATCCTTCCTGAGGGATCTTTTTTGAAGAAGGAGACGACCGTCTGGATGAAAGATCCAAAGATGTACGGCTCGATGAAGTAAACCTCTGGCATGGATCTCAGATCGGGTAGCCATCCCGATGACGCGATCGTTGCTATCGACGATATCAAAGATCTCTTCGGGTGGATTCATAAAGGTCGCGCCATTGAGAGGGGTCGAGTTCCTCGGCCCGAAGGTCGAGGTTCACGGGAAGTAATCCTTTCAGCTTTTTCCTTCTTTGAGAAAACCCCTTTTTGATGAATGCGTAGAAGGGGGCAAGATTGGTCGAAAGGGTGGGATGTCGAGTGAGACGTAGAACGGCAGAGTCAACTTGAGGGCGGGGGTAAAAAACTTCGGGTGGCAGATTGCGAATTTTTTCGATCGAAAAAACGGATTGAAGAAGAACGGAGACAGCCCCGTATGCGCTGGTGCGCGGAAGAGCACAGTACCGATCCGCCACCTCCTTCTGCAGGGTGACGACAATGGTGGCTGGAGGTGGGGATCGTAATGCGAGTTGGACAAGAAGCGGTGTCGAGATTGAGTAGGGAAGATTCCCGCAAACCAGAGAGCGGGGGGGATGAGAGGGTAGGGTTTTTAGGGCATCCCCCTCGATCAAACGAAATCGTGGTTCGTCTTTAAACTCTTCGCGAAGCCAAGTGATGAGGCCTTGGTCGATCTCGAAAGCCTCCACGGAGTGTCCCAGCGTTAGAAGAGCTCGCGTTAGGGCGCCGAGACCAGGCCCGACCTCTTGAATGGGTTCTGTTTTGGTTTTTGGGAGGGCATGAGCGATGACTGTCGCCAAGGCGGGCTCAGCTAGGAAATTTTGTCCGAGTTGCCGAAGGGGGCGAAGGCCGCGGGTGGCCAGAATTTCGCGGATCTGAGTTGTGTTCAGAGCTGGCGACTCAAAATGGCGTGAAGTTCGCCGGGGTTCATGATGCCAGAAATCTTTTCCGACCCGCGCCCAAAGGCGATGACCCAACCAAAGCCGGCCGAAGGTGATGCGGCACGGCCTGTGGTGTAGGCGGTAGGATCGGAGCCTTTTTTACCTGGTCCATTGTGCCAAGAGAGAGGAGAGAGTCGGCGAGAGCCGCTGGTTTTTTCTTTTGGTTTCTCAAGAAACTGAAATCCGCCAATGGCATAGGGACAGTAGACCAGAATCAGGGTATTTTTTCCTGCATATTTTCTTGCGGTTTCCACCGCCCGATCGAGTTCATGAAGTTGTCTGACTGCAAGTTCAGCCTGATTTTGACCCGCTGCGGCAGCCACGAGGGGATGATCTACCACGAGAAAGTATCCGAGTAAGTTATAGGCCAACGTTTCAATCGAGCGACGGACAAGGTCGGCAAGCTGGATTGTGCCTGCTTCTCCTCCTGCAGTGGCAAGTGGGAGGGAGTCCGAGGCGACAAGGCCGAGAAGTCGGCGTGTATTCCAAGCTGGGAAACTTTCAAGCCCCGCACGGTCGAAGACCAGGGTGTAGTCGAGTTTTTCGGCCTCTTTTTCAAGGTCACGACGACCTGCCTTTTTTTCTGAAGTGAAAATCTCACGCCCTCCACCAAGGATGAGATCGATGCGTGTGGTATCGAGAAGCTGTTGCGCAACCGTTCCAGAGACCGAAGCATCGGGTTGGTGGGAGTAGAATGCAGCAACTCCAGGCGAGGTGATGGGGCCTGAGGATACGATTCCGACTGCACGGCCACGTCGTTGAGCTTCGTAAAGAAGAGTGTCGGCAGGTTTTCCATCATATCTAAGGCTTAAGCGCCCTGCAGGGCTTGATTGGCCTGTGGCAAGAAAGGAGGCGAGAGCGGCGGCGTCGCCCGTAAGTTGATCGGAGGATTGGCTTTCTACAAATGCCATACCGTCTGCGCGGTCTAAACCTGCAAGCGTGCGATTAGGATCGCGGGCTTGGGCTAAGGCGAGAAGTTCGGAGCTGGCGCCAGGAACAAAAAAGACAATTACGCTATGGGTGCGGGCTCGAACGAAGTAGCGGACGTAGCTGTAGGAGAAGCCAACGAAGGCGAGCAAGATGCTCAAGGCGATCAGTTGAGGTCTCCAACGTTTTGTGCCCATGGAAATAGTTAAGCAGAACTGGGCCGGCGTGCCATTCCGCTACGAGAGAGGTTTGAGGAAGGGTTGGCGTCCAAAAGCTTGTTGGAAGAGGTCTCCTTTACGCTCGATTCCGAATTGGGCCTCCCCTGTGTCTTTGCCCGTAACATGAATCAGGCAGACTCCTGGGCGAATTTCAAGATCGGCAGGGTGAAGGCTTTGGCGATGGGAACGATCGAGTGCATCGGCCACGCGAAGGATACCCGCAAGAAAATGAAGGTGATTCTTTTTCGTTTTTGGAAGGTTCACATACCGGCGGTGGGTTGGGGAGGGAATGCTTTTACGGTGGTAGCGGGCGAGTAGGGCAATGAAATCGGTTTGAGAATGGGGAAGATCTTTCCATCTGTGTTCGCGGATGAGTCGGGCAGATTCCTTGTGGTGGGCGCGCTCTTCGGTGGCCGTGGACCAACCGATGTCGTGGAGAAGGGAACCCGCAACCAGAAGCTCGAGCTCCTGTTTTGAAAGTTGATGAAGGGAGGCGAGTTTTTCAAAAAGGAAAATAGACCATAAGGTGACATGGCGTACGTGCTGAGGTTCTCTCTCAAGTCGCTCCATTAGGGCTGTGGCTTGGCGGGTGATGGGGGTATTGGGAATCATCGAACAATTTTACGGATAGGGCAGGGAGCGAGGGAGTCGAGCCAGACGCCATACCGTAGTCCGTGAGTGGTGAGTTGGACGCGGGAAAGACGGAGACGAAGCATTGTTTCGCGTAGGACGAGAAAAGCGGGCAAGGCGAGAGAGGCGCGATCGGTGGGCATACCGGGCAGGGCGCGAAGTTGGGGGAGGGAGAGAGGAAGCAGTCGGAGGATGAGGGATTCGAGAGTGGAAAGGGAGAGGGAGAATCCCTCGAGTTTCCGAGCTTTCATGTTTTTACGTCGGATAAGGCAGGCGTAGGCGTGACCTGTTCCACCCGAAAAAGTGGCATGAGATTTTCGAGTTGGGACTGGAATCTTTTTTAAGGCGTTGCGGATGGAATGAAATGCTTTGATCCATTGGTGGGGGGAAGGGGGGTGTTGAGAGAGAAGAGTGTCGCGAACGGCTACACAGCCGAGGTTCAGGCTGAAAATCTTCGGGCGAGTAGGACGAAGGGAGTCGATGATCTCGATGCTCCCGCCGCCCAGATCGATATGAAAACGAGGGCTAAGGGTGGAGGAGAGGGTACGGGCGGCGAGCGCGATGACGCGACCTTCCTCGTGACCGCTCAGAAGCCGAATCGGATTTTTTAGAATCTTAGATGCAGGAAGGATGAAGGATTTCGAGTTCTTTGCACGGCGGAGGGTTCCCGTGCCGACGGCCAGAGTTTGGTGGGGGTGAAAGGCACGTATTTTACGCTCAAGCTGGCGAAGAACGGACAGGGCACGGCTTCGAGCTAAGGGTTGAAGGCGCCCAGACAGGGCCACTCCCTCCCCGAGGCGTACGGGATACGCCTTTTCATGATGAATCCGCAAGATGGAGTTGGTCTGTTCGGCAAGGAGAAGTTTGAAAGTGTTGGAGCCAAGGTCGAGCACGGCGCCGCGGAAAGGGAGATTAGCCACACGTAGGTTAAAGCCGTTTCTATGTCGGACGGCAAAGCCTTTGCCGAGTCTCGACGGACGGGCTGGGAATAGGTTGAATGGAAGGATGCTCGATATTGGACTGATTCGAAAGGAGTCGGAGGCTGTCCGTCAACGATTGCTCACCCGCGGAAAGGGTGCAGCGGACGGTTTAGACAAAGTTTTGGAGGTGGATGAGGAGCGGCGACGACTTTTGGGAGAAGTGGAAAAGTTGAAGGCGGAACGAAATGCGATCAGCAAAGAGGTGGGTGTTCGCAAGGCAAAGAAGGAATCAGCGGATGATCTTTTGGCGGGAATGAAGGAGAAGTCGGATCGGATTGCGGAGTTGGACAAGCAGGCGGCGGAAGTGGAGGCGAAGCAGGAGGGTTTGTTGCTTTCGATCCCGAATCTTCCTTGGGAGGGGTGCCCGAGGGGAAGTACGGCGGCAGAGAACCCTGTGGTTTCGACATGGGGTGAACCCAAGAAGTTTGATTTTAAACCGAAGGATCATGTGGCTTTAGGAGAGTCGCTGGGAATCTTGGATTTTGCGGCTTCGGCCAAAGTTTCGGGAAGTGGGTTTGCAGTGTATCGGGGGGAGGGTGCCCGGTTGGAGAGGAGTTTGATTAGTTGGATGTTGAATCTACATAGCGGGGAGCACGGATATACTGAGGTTTCACCGCCGTTTTTGGTCCGAGAGTCGAGCATGGTGGGGACGGGCCAGCTTCCTAAGTTTCGTGAGGACATGTATGCGGTGGAAGGGGGAGAGCTTTTTTTAGTGCCCACCGCAGAGGTTCCTGTGACCAATTTACATCGGGAAGAGATTTTGACCGAGGGGGATCTCCCGAAAAAATATGCAGCTTACACGCCCTGTTTTCGGAGGGAGGCGGGAAGTGCGGGCAAGGAGACTCGCGGATTAGGCAGGATGCATCAGTTTGATAAAGTGGAACTGGTTTGGATCGAGCATCCGGATCGGTCGATGAAGGCGCTCGAAGAGCTTTGTCAGCATGCGGAATCGGTCCTGCAGAAGTTGGGATTGCACTATCGAAAGATTGAGCTTTGCACGGGGGATATCGGGTTTGGTGCGGCGCGGTGTTATGATTTGGAAGTTTGGGCGCCTGGCATGGGGCAGTTTCTGGAGGTGTCGTCTTGCAGTAACTTTATGGATTTTCAGGCGAGGCGGATGGGATTGAGGTTTAAGGGGGCGGACGGAAAGAACCGCCCGTGCCACACGTTAAATGGTTCAGGAACGGCCTTGGCTCGGCTATTTATTGCACTGGTGGAGACGTATCAGACTCAAGAGGGTGGAGTCACCATTCCAGAGACTCTGCGTTCGATTTTTGGTTCCGACAGGATTGGAAAAGAGCTTAGTAAGCCGAAACCCTAAACCCTTTTTACTTGATCAGCAGGAGGCTGATCGCCATGACCACCATGCCGGCGACAAGGCCGAGAAGGCTATCGTGACCCTTGCCATAGGCACGGCTGGTTGGGAGAAGCTCGTCGAGGCTGATGTAAACCATAATTCCAGCGACTCCGGCAAAGCAGGCGCCCATGACTTGGGAAGTAATTTCGCCCCCCGTAATCCAGCGCAGGCCAAAGTAACCGATGGCGGCACCTACAGGTTCGGCAAGCCCACTGAGAAAAGAGTAGGTGAAAGCCTTGGCCCGGCTTCCCGTGGCATAGAAGAGGGGAACGGAGACGCTAATTCCTTCGGGAATGTTGTGCAGAGCGATCGCGATGGCAATGGCCACGCCCACTTTTGGATTTTCAAGGGCAGCGAGAAAAGTGGCTAGACCCTCTGGAAAATTATGAAGAGCGATGGCGAATGCCGTGAACATTGCCATGCGTAGGAGTTTCTTATGGTTTCGGTGCGGGATAGTGGCGTGGGTGGCGTGAAGGGGAGCTAAGGCAGATGCGGGTGGTTGCTCATGAGGATTCTGTTTCTCAGGGATGAAATTATCGATCAGGCCAACGAGAAGAATTCCGAAAAAGAAGAAACCCACATTCATCCAGACTCCTTGGACCGGCCCGTAGGCTTGGGTTAGGGAGGCGGCACCTTTCTGAAAAATTTCAACAAAAGATACGTAGAGCATAACTCCTGCGGAAAAACCGGTGGATACAGAGAGAAAGCGATGGTTCGTCTGCTTGGCAAGGAAGGCAATGGCGCTACCAATTCCGGTGGCCATACCTGCAAAGAGTGTTAGTCCGAAAGCGATCCAGAGAGAACCGGTTTGCATGATGATTTATCTTAAGGGAATTGAACTCCAAAATGCGAGGCGGGAATCGGTCGTTCTAGCTTTCGATCTCAAAAAACGGGTGAGAGAATGAAATAATGAAGGTTTTACTTATTGGGGTGGATCTCGCTTGGGGAGAGAAAAAACATGACGGAGTCTGTTTTCTGGAATCGACAGGAAAACGAGGGAAAGTACTGGGGTTTGGATATCCACAAGGGGATCGGGAATTGATGAAGTTGCTTGGGGAAACGAGTCGGAATTACCAAAACGTGTTTGTGACGGTGGATGCCCCGATCGTTTGCCCGAATCGAACAGGAACAAGGCCTGTGGATCGGTTGACGCACCGAATGTTTCATCGCCAACACGCGGCATGTCATCCTGCCAACACCAGTCGGTGTCCTCGTCCGACCCGAGTTGCCCGATTGCTTGCCCGAAAAGGTTTCTGCATTGGGTGGGAGGTAGGAAAGGCAAAAAAAACGGCTGCCGAGGTTTATCCGCATCCTGCCATGGTTCGAATGTTCGGGTTGCCTAGAATCATCAAGTACAAGAAAGGAAGTGTGGCGGAAAGGAGGAAGGAGTTTAAAAGATTGCAAGGGTTGATGCGAAAACTCATGAAACGGCGTTTTCCTCGCCTTACGCTCAATCAAGAAACGAGGAATCTGCTCAGACAAAAATGGAGCAAGCCTGTGGAGGATCGAACGGATGCCCTTTTTTGCGCATTGATCGGGATGTGGCACTGGATGTACCTCGGGAAGCGGAGCGAGGTCATCGGCGATCGAAAGACGGGATTTATTCTCCTGCCTGAGGAGGGGGCGGCAAGAGAAGGTTAGGCAGAACGGGCGGCGGAGCGGGCGGCTGCGGCAACATCGGCATGGGAGACGGAAGCGGAGATGGCGGACTTTCGGCAATCGTCATCGGAGGGATGAATCTGGACTAGGGAATCTCCGAGGTAGCCCAGTTTGACGAGGATGGGGCCATAGGGGGTGGAGACGGTTTTTTCTTCGCGGCGGAGGGTTCGACGTTCAACCCGTTCGAGGCGAAGACCAAAGGCGGTGGTTTCACGGAGAACCAAAGAGGCAAGGTGTTCCGAATCTTTGGGAAGGGCGAGGACGGTGAGGAGATATCCGGGGCGGCCTTTTTTCATCAGGAGGGGGAGGGCGGAGGCGTCGAGCGCTCCCGCTTCCATCAAGCGATCGATGGCGTGGGCGAGGTGTTCGCCCGTGATATCATCCAAATGAGTTCGGATTTCGATAATCGATTCGTGGGAAGAGGAGAGTGAGTTTGAGGTGTGTCCCAGGAAGGCACGAAGGACGTTTGGACGGCCGGGTAGGTCGCGGGTGCCGAGTCCGTACCCGATTTTTTCCGCGGCAAAGTTTTCGAGGGGTCCGAAATGGCGAACAAGTTGGGCGAGAATTGCGGCGCCGGTGGGAGTCGTAAGTTCAGCGGAAACATCGATCTGCCGAATTGGGATTCCCCTCAGAATCTCGGCGGTAGCGGGAGCGGGGAGGGGGAAGGAGCCGTGGGCACACTGGATTGTGCCCGTCCCTTCAACTGGAACGGAGGCGGTGACGTGGGGAAGGCCAAGGTGATGGAAGCCGATGGCAGCTACGACGATATCCACGATCGAATCGACTGCACCGACCTCGTGAAAATGTACTTCGTCGACCAGTTTTCCGTGAAGACGAGCCTCGGCTTCGGCGACGCGGTGAAAGATCTTGAGGGCGGTCTCTTTGACGGGGGGAGTGAGGTGGGAGTTTTGCAGGAGGGTACGGATCTGAGCCCAAGAGCGACCGTGTTCGTGCTCATGGGAGTGATCGTGAGGGTGAGAGTGATGATGGGAATTGTGTTCGTGAGGGGTTTCTATAAGGAAGCGTGTACCGGCGAGGCCACCTCGGAGAGATCGCTCCGTTTTCAGGATCACTTTTTCCGGGAGGTGAAGGCCTTGGATAGCGTCTTGAAAGAGAGAGAGGGGCACGCCGAGGTCGAGGAGGGCGGCGGCAAACATGTCTCCGCTGATTCCGGAGGGACAATCGAGATGGAGATGGGTAGCGGGCATGATTCAGGATAGATTGACGCATTCGTGGAAAAATCACAGAAAAGAAGGGTGGATCAGAAGGTATTCAAAAAAGAGGCGGCGAAAGCGGCCTTAGCCTATGTGCCTAAGGGTTGTGTGCTGGGGGTGGGGACGGGTTCGACGACGATGTATTTCATCGAAGGATTAAAAAAAGGGTGGGTGCGGGGGGCGGTGCCGAGCTCGAAAGAGACTGAAAGAGCCTTACGCAAAAAAGGGATTCGGGTGTTGGATTTGAATCAGGCCAAAAGGGTGAGTCTTTATGTGGATGGAGCAGATGAGGTGGATCCGAAGCTGAGGCTGATCAAGGGGGGTGGGGGGGCGTTGACGAGGGAGAAGATCATTGCCACTGCGGCGAAAAAGTTCATCTGCATCGTGGATGAGTCGAAGTTGGTGAAGCGGTTAGGAAAATTTCCTGTGCCATTGGAAGTTGTGCCGATGGCGAGGGATCAGGTGGCGAAGGAGATTCGCAGGAGGGGGGGTCGGCCGGTATGGCGGAAGAATTTTATTACGGATAACGGAGGGGAGATTCTAGATGTGCACGGATGGAATGTTTCCGATCCCGTAAAAAAAGAGAAGGAACTGGAAGAAATTCCTGGAGTGATCTGTGCAGGTGTGTTTGGAAAACGTCGTGCGGATCTTCTCTTGGTTGGAACTCCCCAAGGGGTGGAACAGTTTATAAGCGTGACAGGAATTCGGTGGTGAGTTGCCGGTAACTGGCTGCGGCGGCGCCCGAGTTGTCGTATTCGTAGATGGTTTTCCCGTGGCTGGGGGCTTCGGCTAAGCGGACGGACCTTGGAATGATGGTTTGAAGAACTTGATCGCCTAGGTGGCCACGCAAATCTTGGCTGACGTGCTCACTGAGGCGTGTGCGAGCATCGTACATAGTCAGAACGATTCCGAGAACAGACAGATTAGGATTTTGGCCTCCTTGCTTGATTCGCTCCACGAGGTTGAGAATTTTTCCAACCCCCTCCAAAGCGAAGTATTCGCACTGGACGGGTACGAGAATCTTTTCTGCAGCGACGAGGGCGCTGGTCATGAGGAGGCCAACGCTGGGCGGGCAGTCGAGGATGACCAGATCGAATGCGGGATCCAGACGCAGGGGATCGAGAGCCTGGCGGACGTGGATGAGCGGGTTTTCCATTCCTGCGAGATCCATCTCGGCCCCTGCAAGGTCTAGTTCAGAGGCCAGAATCTGGAGGTTGGCGTGACGTGAGGGTTGAAGCATATCCAAGGCACGAGCTTGTCCGAGAAGAACAGGATAGAGGCTTTTCCCGGGGATGTGCTCAAGACCCAGCCCGCTGGTGGCATTGGCTTGGGGATCAAGGTCGACCAGGAGAACTCGACGACCCGCCTCGGCTGCCCCTGCGGCCAGATGAATGGCGGTGGTGGTCTTTCCCACGCCCCCTTTTTGATTCACAACGGCAACTATGCGCACACTTAAGGGAAACGAGGGCAGCTCTCCATGTCGAGAGGATTTCCCGAATGGTTCACTTGACCTTTGGGATAAGGTTTATAAAATTTGAAACTCGCTATGATCCAAGTTGAAAATTTAATCAAGAGATATGCGGGGGGGGAGGCGGTCAGGGGGATTACTTTTTCGGTAGAAAAAGGGGAGGTGGTGGGTTTTTTGGGGCCGAATGGGGCAGGAAAATCGACTACAATGCGAATGTTAACAGGATACCTGCCCCCGACGGATGGTCGGATCGAAGTGGCTGGAGCTAAGTTACCGCAGGAGAGTCTTCTAGTGAGGCAGAGAATCGGTTACATGCCTGAAAATGTGCCTTTATACCCTGAGATGAGGGTGGAAGAGTTTTTGGAGTATCGAGGACGATTGAAACGAGTCTCTCGTGGTGAGATTTCGCATCGGGTCGGGTTGGTGTTGGATCAGTGCGGGCTGACCGATGTCCGAAAAAAGATCATTGGTTCGCTTTCCAAGGGATTTCGTCAAAGGGTGGGGCTGGCGGATGCGCTGGTGCATAATCCAATGCTTTTGATTTTGGATGAGCCGACTGCGGGATTGGATCCACATCAGATCCGATCGTTTCGGGAGCTCATCAAAGAGCTGGGGAAAGATAGGACCATTCTGCTTTCCACCCATATTTTGTCCGAGGTGGAGATGGTTTGTGGGAGAGCGATTATCATTAATAAAGGCAAGATCGAGGCGTCGGACACCTTGGCGAATTTGGAGAAGCGGGTGCAAGCAGGGGCCTTGCAGATTGAGGTGAAGGCTGACCCCGCTGCGGCGAAAGAGAAGCTGGGTAAAATTGCCGAGGTGAGTGTGGTGGCAGAGTTGAATCGGGCCGGGGATTGGATCTCCTTTGAGGTAACGGCCGCACCCGGTAAGGATATCCGAGGTGAAGTGGACGGCTTGATCAAGCGGGAGCAGTGGCCGTTGCGGGAGTTTCGGCGCGAGAAGGCGAGATTAGAGGATGTGTTTGTGGAGCTGACTCAGGATTAATTTATGACGCGTGCTTTATGGATTCTTTGGAAAAGGGAGGTGGGAGCGATCCTGCACTCACCCATTGCGTGGGTCTTGTTGACCTGCATGTCGCTGATCAACGGGTTTAGCTTTAGCCAGTGTGTGGCGTATTTGGGGCAGGGCGTGAAGGAGTTCACGGTCATGCAGATCTACTTCTATATTTTCCATTTCTGGTTTCTGCTGATTATTTTGGTGCCGATTCTGACGATGAGGCTTTTCTCGGAGGAGTATAAGACAGGAACGATAGAAATGTTGCTGACGGCGCCTGTGAAGGATGGGGATGTGATTTTGGCCAAGTTCTTTGGAGTACTTTTCTTTTATCTTCTGCTTTGGATTCCCTCGCTTTTGGGGTTGGCGATTTTCCAGTTGGTTACCCATCAGGCGGTGCCTGTGGCTTGGATTCCCCTAGGGTTTTCTTACCTGATGGTGACTTTGGTGGGAATGCTCTACCTCTCCATTGGGTTATTTGCGTCCGTTTTGACACGAAACCAAGCAGTGGCGGCGATGATCTCCTTCACAATGATCGCCCTGCTCTTCTTCGCGGGATTTCTGAGTTATTTGGTGAGGGATCCAGGATGGCGTGAGGTGTTGAATTATATTTTCACCCTCGAGCAGATGCGCTCCTTTAGTGCGGGGCTGTTTGATTCCCGGCCTGTGGTGTTTTACCTGAGTGGAACTGCATTCTTTCTTATTTTAACCCGGCAGGTGATGACAGGCCGGCGATTGAATGGGTAAACCGATGAGCCGACCTATCCCTCCTCCTCTTTCTGCCTTACGTCGGGAACGGCGCACCCAGTCGATCAATCAGTGGATTTTCCTGCCGATCCTTATCTTCCTCTTTGCTGGGGCGAACTACATCAGTTGGAGGCATTATCATCGTGCAGATTTTTCGCTGAATCAGTTTCAGAAATTATCGGGGCAGACCCTCAATCTCCTAAAAAATCTGCCTGGAGAGGTGACCTTGACCGCCTTTTTGGCTCCTGAACAAGATACCTCGGGAAGTCTGATCCAAGAGGACGTGCAGAAGTTGCTGGAGGAGTACAAGTATCGGAGCGGTGGCAAGGTTAAGGTGGAGCAGGTGCAACCGTATCTGGATTTTCAGGCGGCACAAAAACTGGCCGAGAAGTTTAAGCTTACGAGTAATGAGAATGTGATCTTGGTGCAGTATGCGGATCGGTCACGGATCTTAAAAGTGGCGGATATGGCCGAGATTGATCCTGGGGCGATGATGTCGGGGGGTGCGGCGCGGGTGAAATCCTTTGCGGCCGAGGAAAAGATTTCCTCTGCCATCAGTGGACTAGTTCAGGGTAAGCCGGCGAAGGTTTATGTGACTGCAGGATCTGGGGAGTACAATTTAAACTCTTCCGACAAAGATCCGGCAGGGTACTCGTTGTTGTCTGCACGATTGGCTTCCCAGAATGTGGAGCTGTTGCCCTTGAAATTAGGGGAGCAGGAGGGAGTTCCTGCGGATGCGGATGCGGTGATGGTGGCAGGACCGAAATTTCAGTTTCCTGCACCTTCCGTTGCGGCTTTGCAGGCGTATGTGGGTAAGCCTGGCAGGCTATTGCTTCTGTTGGATCCTGGGGTTCCGACAGGTTTAGAAGGGCTCTTTGCGGAGCATGGGGTGGTGGTGGATGCGGATAAAATCTTTCGTAAGGTGGCAGTTTTAAGCACGGCGGGGTTAACCCAAGGGGTGAATGAGGAGACGGTGGGCACACGGTATTCAGGGCATCCTGCGATTCGCTGGATTGAGGCTGTGGGTGGATCGTTGCGTTTTGGATCCGCTCGTTCGATCACGATCAAGCCTGTGGTAGCGGCGAATCCCGTGAAGGCGGAAATGTTGGTAGAGACCTCGGATCGGTACTGGGCCAAGCCTTGGCCTTTAACGGCTGGAAAAAAGAGTGACTTTGTCGAAGGAGAAGACCGCAAGGGGCCATTTACTGTGGCGGCGGTGGTGGATGGGACTGTGCCCGGAGATCGGGGTAAGGAGAGTCCTGCACTTCGAGCGGTGGTGGTGGGATCAGCCTCGGCTTTTGCGAATCAGAATATTTCTCCTCTGGAGGTGGATTTCATGGTGAACGCGATTCAGTGGACTTTGGGGCGAAGTGATGCGTTGGGAATCTCGCCCAAGACACCGAAAGATTTTTCAGTGTCGATGGATGAGGGGCAGCAACGAATGATTATGCTGTCCACGCTTTTGGGAATTCCTGTGGTCACGGGAATTTTAGGTTTTCTGGTGTGGTGGCGGCGACGGAGCTAAGTCGGATTTTGAGATGAGTACGCGGTCCCTTTTGGTGTCCGTTGGTTTGATGGTGGTGATGTTGGGGGCGTTGAGTTTTCTGCAGAAAAAGGTCCCTGGCACAGAGCGGATGGCGAAGGAGTCGCGCCGAATCACGGATCTGCCTGTTCGTGAGGCGAACTGGATTGATCTGAAGGGGCCTAAAGGGGAATTCGTTTTTCGCAAAAAGGAGGGTGGAGATTGGCAGTTGGAAAAGCCGATTCAGGGTGCTGCGGATGGGGCAACGGTAGGACGATTACTCTCGGAGGTGCAGTTTGTGGAAAGTCTTCAGACCTTGCCTGAGGGAAAGAAAGAGGAGTCGTTGTTACAAAGTTTCGGTTTGGGTCAACCGTCGCGAACCTTGGTCATCGGGACGAAAGAGGGAGAGTGTAAGATTGAAGTCGGAAGAGAGACGCCTGTGGCGGGGGGTGTGTACACGCGGGTTCGATCGGGAGGGCAGGTGGAGCGAATCGCAGTAGTGCAGAATCAGCTTACGGAGGCGATGGATAAAGATTTAACGGGGTGGAGAGAAAAGAGAGTACTGCCATTGGTCGTTCCTGAGGTGCAGGAACTCCTCATGCATCAAGGGACGTTGGAGGTGGAGGTAAAGAAAAAGGAGAGCGGGTGGTTGATTACTAAACCTGTGGAGGCACCTGCGGATCCGACGGCTATTCAGGGTGTGTTGGGTGAAATCTCCGCTCTTAAGGCGGCTGAATTTGTCTCGGATTCTGGCGGGGATCTGGCTCTCTTTGGATTGAATGCACCGACGCAGTCGTTCGAGGTTAGGACAAAAGCGACGAACCGGATTTTACAAATTGGATTAACGAGCCCAAAGGATACCAATCAGGTATTTGCGAAAGTGTCGGATCAGGCTTCCGTTTTTCTTTTGCCTCGTTTGGCAGTTGATGGGTTGGGAAAACTTTCGGATCGGGTAAGGGACAAGCGATTGGTGACATTAGGTCAGATCGGGGAGATCGATGGGGTCGAAATGAGTGGAAAGGGTGGAGAGTATCGCTTGGAGAAGAGTGGTGCAGGCGGAGGATGGAAACTTGTTTTCGGGAAAAACAGCTTCTCTGCGGATGGGGTGGCTGTGCAAAAGTGGCTTGAGTCCTTGATGGAAGTTCGAGCGAACCGTTTCTTGCCTACGGAGGATCCCGCTCGCATGGGTCTAAGTAAGCCTAGGCAAACGATCAGCCTTAAGGGGTCAGGAAAAACCAATCAGTTGGAGACGATTCAGTTAGGGGACGAAACCAAGGAGGAGGTATTTGTCAGGGGTTCAACTACTTCAGGGGCCATGGTGGTGCCTGTGTCTTTGGCACGCAGCATTCCAGAATCACCGCTAGGTTGGTTACCCAAAAAAGTGGTGCCTGCAGACTTTGGTCCGATTGAGGGGTTAATCTGGGCCGTCGGGAGTGCTAGAAAAGAGTATCGAGTAGGGGCGGATGGCCGATGGAAGGGGGATGGGAAAGAGACGCCTAGTTTAGCGGAGTATGTAGCGCGTTTGGATCAGTTGGAAGTGACTCGATGGATGTCGCTCCCTGGCAAGGCAGAGTTGAGTAAAAGCGAGGTGGAGATTGTATTGGAGGGGAAAGGGGGCAAGAAGTTGAGGATTTTTGCTTTGAAAGGGAAACCGGAAGGAGGGGCTTGGATCCGAGTAGACGGTCAGGATTGGGTGGGGGTTGTGGATCGAAGTGTTGTAGCAGGGTTGCGGCAAGATCCTGGCGGGGCAGGGGAAAAGTCACCTCAGAGGTGACGCGCCGACGATTTCGGTTAAGCTAGCGATGTGGGTGAATCGCTAAAAGATCAAGCCAAGCGGGACCAGTCCCGGGTGAGGCCC
The DNA here is from genome assembly GCA_044348085.1 of Methylacidiphilales bacterium. Classification (GTDB taxonomy): domain Bacteria; phylum Verrucomicrobiota; class Verrucomicrobiia; order Methylacidiphilales; family Verrucolacustridaceae; genus Verrucolacustris. The sequence goes on from JBIKTM010000007.1 coordinate 71,879, forward strand.
AAAATGTATGGGTTCGCTCTCTATTTGGTAGCTGGAATCCTTTTGCTTCAGGTCCTGTTCTGTCTTTCGGTATTTGTTTTGCGACCCTATGTGAATGCCAAGACGCCTGAAGGAATTATTCAAAGTGAAAGGGAAAAGGCGGGTGAGTGGATGGGTAACTTGACTCGTTTTCTTCAGTCGCGAATGCATTTGGGGCTTCCCTGGAAGGGTGGTGGAACTACGAATGCAACGAACGCACCCACGAAAAGTCCATGAGCGGAGGAAAGCGGAGGACATGGATTTGGGCTGCGGTTGTGCTGGTAGTCATTCAGGTCGTGGGTTTGTTTGGGTTGTTGGAGATGCGGCGAGGCGAAGCTGAGAGAGGAAAGGAGTGGGCCTTTGATCCTGAGGCCGCGGTGGCGGAGGCCAAGGGGGAGAAGGAGTTTCGTGAGGCTTTACAAAACCTACCGATGCCTGAGGGAACCGTGCGATTGAGTGTGTCGGCGGCTAAGGCGGCGGCCCCGCAGGTGGAGGATCTTTTAGAGCAGGCGAGGAATCTGCAAAATCGAGGCCAGTTGGATTTGGCGGAGAAGTTGCTGGAGCAAGCGCGTTTGCAGGATCCAAAGCATCAACGGGTGAGGGTGGCATCGGCTCTTTTGGCAGAGGCGAGGGGGGATTCGAAAGTGGCCTTGGAGCGGTGGCGGAATTTGATTCAAGGAAGTGAAGCGGGGGGAGCGGTGCGCAACTTAGCTTTGGCACGGTCGAAAATCTTGCAGGAGCGGGTGAGGTTGGAGCAGGTGACGCAGCAACGGGAGGAGACATTGGCGAAACACCCCCGAAAGATGGCTTTGGTGGGAGTTGAGGAAAGTAGTGTAGAAGGAGGAAAGCGTGTGGATTGGAGTGTGCGTGCGATTCGGGGAGTTGAGGTGCTCGATTCTCGCAAGGTGGGGGTGAGGGTGCAGTTTTTTGAAAGGGGCCCGGATGGACTTTTGAAAAAAAGTGAATCGGGCATGGTGCGATGGGTGAAGGGCCCACCGTTGAAGGAGGCTGATGGTTTGAGGGTGGTGACGTGTGAGCCGAAGGTGGGGGTAGGCGGAACGTATGTCGGATATACGTGGCAAATCTTTTATGATGGGGAACTTCAGGATGAGCGAATTCAGCCTGCTTCGCTACGAGGAGTCTTACGTGAAAAACCTCGGAGCTGACGGGGCTCGAACCCGCAACCCCCGCCGTGACAGGGCGGTGCTCTAACCAATTGAGCTACAGCTCCAATTCAGTAAGAAAGATACCTACGATGGCGGGGAGACCAAGTCAGGAATTTGAGGCAGAAGTCGTGGTGGTGGGGAGTGGAATTGCAGGGCTGAGCTTTGCCTTGAAAGCAGCGGAGCATGCCCGGGTGCTTCTTTTAACGAAAAAGAACGCGGCGGAGTCGAACACCAACTACGCGCAGGGGGGGATTGCGTGTGTGACCTCATCGGAGGATTCGGCTGAGCTTCACATTCGGGACACGATGGAATCGGGAGCCGGTTTGTGCAGAGAGAGGGTCGTGCGGGAGGTCGTGCAGGATGGTCCGGCGCGAGTGGCAGAGTTGGTTGCGCTAGGGGTGAAGTTTACCGAGAGAAAAAATGGATCTCATCAGGAACCTGATTTAGGAAAAGAGGCAGGGCACAGCAAGAGACGCGTGCTGCATGCGGGTGATATTACGGGGCGGGAGTTGGAAAAGGCCTTATTGGCGGCTGTTCGGGCCTCGCCTCAAATCCGAGTTCGGGAAGACATTGTTGCGATCGACTTGGTCACTACGAAAAAGATGAAGATGAAGGGGCCCAACCGTGTTGTAGGGCTGTATGTGTTGGACTGTGCGACGCAGAGGGTTGTTGCGATTTCTGCGAAAGTGGTGGTCTTGGCAACGGGGGGTTGTGGAAAGTGTTATCTGTATACGACCAATCCAGGGATTGCGACGGGGGACGGCGTGGCGATGGCTTATCGGGCAGGTGTGGCGATTGCGAATATGGAGTTTGTCCAGTTTCACCCCACCTGTCTTTTTCATCCGTCCGCACCAAGCTTTCTGATATCGGAAGCTCTGCGGGGCGAGGGTGGCTTAGTGGTGAATGCCAAAGGTGAGGACTTCACAAAAAAGACGGACCCGCGCGGATCCTTGGCCCCGCGAGATATTGTGGCCAGAGCCATTGACGAAGAGATGAAAGAGAGTGGTGCGGTCTGTGTGTATTTGGATATTCGTTCCAAGGGATCGGATTTTCTTGAGAAACGATTTCCCGCCATCACCTCGACCCTGCGGGAACTGGGGATCGATCCACCGAAACAGCCCATTCCCGTGGTGCCTGCGGCTCACTACCAGTGCGGAGGGATTCCTGCCGAGTTGAACGGGACGACGGAACTGCAGGGGTTGTGGGCCTTAGGGGAAGTGGCGTGTACGGGGTTACATGGGGCGAACCGACTCGCGAGTAACTCCCTTCTCGAAGCACTTGTGATGGCGCATCGTGCCGCAGAAAATCTGCCCCACTACCTTAAGAAGAGTCTGGTTAAGATTTCTATTCCGATTTGGAAAGAGGGTCAGGCTCACGACGCGGATGAGATGGTTGTCATCACGCACAACTGGAAAGAGATTCGTCAGTTGATGTGGGACTATGTGGGAATTGCGAGAACGACCAAACGATTGAGGAGAGCCCAATCGCGCTTGCGGCTACTTCTGGAGGAGGTACAGGAGTTTTACTGGAACTTCCGTGTCACTGGGGATCTTTTGGAGCTTAGAAACTTGGCGCTCTGCGCGGCTTTGATTGTGGAATCTTCTCTAGCACGCAAAGAGAGCCGGGGGCTCAATGCCAACGCGGATTATCCAAAGCTACTGAAGGCGCCCAAAGATACAGTGATTCGAGCAGGGAGTATTCGCTAGGGAGATGGTTTGGCGATCGATCCTAACCGAGAATTGGGATTAGGAATTCTTGGCCTCGCGCCACCAAGCGAGGAATGCCAGAACAGACCAAAGGGAGCGGCGATGATCGGCTTTGTGGCTTAAATGTTCTTGGGTCATTCTGTGAACGGTTGCTGGATCGAGAATCCCTGTTGAAGCCACAAGAGAAGGTTGGGTGAGATCCTGAGCCCATTCCCGAAGATCCTGTTGAAGCCAAGAAGCGACAGGCATAGCAAAACCGGCTTTTTTGCGGTGAAGAATCTCTTGGGGGAGATCGTTTTTTAGGGCTTCCCGAAGAATCAGTTTTGTCTGGCGCCCGCGCATTTTGTAGTCGGAACGAAGGGAGAAGGCGTGGGTCACGAGATCAGGGTCCAGAAATGGGACTCGGACCTCGAGAGAGTGGGCCATGCTGGCACGGTCGACTTTTGTAAGGACACACTCTTGAAGGTAAAGTTTTGTGCAAAGGTAGAAAATACGTTCGAGTCCGCCTGAGAGGCCGCTTCGGTAGACGAGACGAGTCACATCCTCAAACGCGTTATGGCGTTGGAGTTGGATGCGGGCGTCGGGGGAGAGAAGGTCGTGCCGTTCGCTGTTGCCACAGGCTCCCATCCAGAGAAGGAAACGAATTTCAGCGGGCAGACCGAGTCCTTTGAGGAACTGGGCCATGAGAAAAGGAAGGCTTTTGTAGTTGTGGGAGACGGGAAGGCGCTGGATGAGATGGTTGATGGCAACGCGGACGCCTACTGGAAGAAAGGAGAGGCGCTCGACGAGAAGATGGGCTTGAAAGCTGGGGTATCCTGCAAAAAGTTCATCTCCGCCATCCCCGCCTAGAACGGTCTTCACCTTTCCAGCGGCCAAACGGGCCAGAAACCATGTCGGCACTAGGGAGGCATCTCCCAAAGGTTCATCCAGACCGCGGTAGATGGCAGGGATGGCTCCGGCAACGTCTTTCGCAGTAAGGGTCTGGTGGTGGTGTTCGGTGCCCACCTTGCGAGCGACCATTTCAGCGAAGGGAAGTTCGTTGTAGGAGGCCTCCTGAAAACCGATCGAGAAGGAGTGAAGTTTCTTTTGAGCCAAAGGAGCGGCAAGGGCGGCTACGGCGCTGGAGTCGATTCCTCCGCTGAGAAGGATTCCGACTTCTACATCACTTCGGAGTTGGTAGCGGACAGCTTCGCGAAGAAGCTCGCGAGTTGTTTGGGCGGACTCATCAAACGTTCCTGCCCCGACGGGATTATCCTCGATCGGCAGATCATAAAAATATTCGGTTCGGCGGCTGGCTGGAGACCAGGAGAGAAGCTGGCCAGGCTCTAGTTTTCGAACTCCCGCATAGGCTGTTGAGGGGGCGGGAATATAACCGAGGGCGAGGTACTTGTTGACCGAAGCGGGGTCCAAGCCAGGTCGGAAATCGGGAAATCGGAGAAGAGAGCGAAGTTCAGAAGCAAAGAGGAGCTCGCCACGGTGGTTGGCATAGTAGAGGGGTTTGATCCCAAGGGGGTCACGGACGAGGGTGAGACGTTTTTCAGCAGAATCCCAGATGGCAAAGGCGAACATTCCGTTGAGACGAGACAGGCAGGAGGCTCCATCTTCAGCCCACGCTTGAAGGAGGACTTCCGTGTCGGATTGGGTGCGAAAGGTGGCTCCGCGAGTTTCGAGGTCGCGACGAAGTTCCAGGTAGTTGTAGATTTCTCCGTTAAAGACAAGGTGCCAACGACCATCGGCCGAGGACATGGGTTGGGCGCCGCCAGAAAGATCCAAAATACTGAGTCGACGGTGGCCAAGCCGGACAGCGGGGTCGGAGTAAGCTCCGTGTGCATCAGGACCTCGGTGGGTTAGGGCGTCGGTCATTTTGGATAGGGCGAGCTCCGGTTTTTCCGGGGCGTGACGGTGAGTGGTAAATCCTGCAATGCCGCACATAGGTGAGTAGAATCGACTGAAGTGGGTGTTGATTCAAGGCTCGAGCTTGGATGATTTCGTGAATCGAGGCAGGATCGAGGGGTGGAAAATCAGGTGCATCGGAAAGATCGGATTCTGCTTCTCGCTCTTGCGTTGGTCGTGGCATTTCCTTTTTTGGGTTCGTTTGGTCTTTTGGAGCCTGATGAGGGTAGATTTGCGCAGATCGGGCGGGAGATGGCTGCAACTGGCGATTTTCTCGTCCCACGGTTGAATGGGATTGAGCAGTTTTATAAACCTCCTCTGGTTTACTGGATCTCTGCTGTTGGGTATAGGGTGTTTGGCGTATCGGAGTGGACGGCTCGATTGCCTTCAGCGTTGGCCTTTGCCGGGGTCATTTGGCTGACCGGATGGATGGGTTGGCGTTTGAGGGGACGAAAAGTCGGGTGGATGGCCGCGTTGATTCTTGGGTCGATGGTGGAGCCTTATGCGTTGGGGCGTCAGATCACTTTGGATATGAGTCTGACTTTTTGGATCACTGCGGCGCTGGCCTGTCTGGTTGAGGTGGGAGTGGGAAGCCGGCGTAGATGGGCGGGGTACCTTTTCTTTGTCTGCATGGGGTTGGGATTTTTGGCTAAAGGGCCGATGGCATGGGTCGTTCCGCTTTCGGCTGCCCTTGTTTGGGGTGGAATGGCTAAACGAAAAGGGGAAAAGCTGGATCTGCCTTGGGGATTGGGGATTCCGATGACCTTTGGGGTGGCGATGAGTTGGTTCGTCACGGTGTGCTGGAGGTATCCCGAATTATGGAAATATTTTCTTGGGTATGAACTGGTTGAGAGATTTGCCAGCACGACGCATGGGCGTTCGAAGCCATGGTGGTTTTTTCTTCCTATCCTGCTGATTGGGACGGTGCCGTGGACCGGATTTTTGCTAGGTCTCATTCGACAGTCCTTGATCAAGATTAAGGGCAAGACATTGTCCCCGGTCTTGTGGGGCGTTGGGGCGGCGATCGTGATTCCGTTTGTAGTGGTGAGTTGCAGTGGATCGAAGCTGCTGACGTATATTCTTCCGATCTATCCGCCTTTGGCGTTGGCACTGGCGATTTGGTTGAGTGGGCAGGTTTGTTCCCGCTACGAAAAAACAGGTTGGGGATTTGCGCTGATTTCCTTGGGGGTGCTCGGGCCGATGCTTTGGTGTGTGCGTTATGTTTGGAGCGAAGCGGCCGAGGTGACACCTTCTCCGGGCTATCTTTTGGGTGCGACACTTTTGGCGATCATTCTGGTTTTGGTTTGGGGGATCAAAATTAGAAGGGGGGATGTACTGGCGAAAGTGGGTTGGGTTGCGGGAGTGGCGATCTTTTTATGGCATGGAGCGAGCTGGGAGATGGAGCGGATCAATGATCTTTTGGGAAGGCAGGCAAGTGTTTGCTCCTTAGCGAAGTTAGCGAATCACCATCAACCTGAGCGTCTCTTTATTTATCGGGCGCGGGCGGCAGGTTTGCTTTTCGTGACGGATCGAAAAGTGTGGATCAGTCGAGCGGATGCGGATGTTGTCGTGAAACCGTCGATTGAGGCGGAGGGTCGACTATTTGAGAAACCAGGTGATTTGAAGCAAGGATTGACGGCAGGTCAAAAAGTGGAGGGAATTACCTTGAGGCAAGTATTTCGGGAGGAGTTTGATCCCAAAGAGTGGGAAGTAACGGGCAGAGCTGGGGAATTTTTGTTGATCCGTGGATACGGAGTCGAAAAGTAGACTTTCCGGCGGAGGGGATTTAGGAAGAACAAGCTTTAGGCCAATTTTGAACTCAAGTGGCGGAAGGTGGGGATGAAGCTGGGGGAAGTGGCTTTGCCATCAAGAGGCTCAGAGCGGCCGCGGAAGCTTGCACTTTCGGCGACGATAAACTTTTCGGTCCGAACATCTCCAAAAAGTTGGGCCTGATCACAGACTTCGATAGATTCCGTGGCGGAAATGTTCCCATGCATCTTGCCGTGAAGGATTACCTTATTGGCCTGAATATCGCCCTTGAGGATGGCATCCGCGCCGATGATGAGGGTTCCACCAGAGATGATTTCACCCTCAAAGTGGCCGTTAAATTCAAGATTCCCGTCGAAGGCGAGGGAGCCTTTCAACTCAACCTGATCGGTGATGATGGCCCCACCCCGATGATTGGACTGGGAGGAAGTGGATGAGGGCGCAGGGAAAG